>DASWNA010000068.1:0-26829 GCA_036399475.1 Allosphingosinicella sp. | reverse complement strand
GGGCCGAGCGGGCCCGCGCAACGGCAGGATCGGACGCATGCTTCTCCGGCACCCCGTCGAGAAGGCTGCGCGCCTCGTCGGCACGCCCCGCGGCCACAAGGGCGCGCGCAAGGCCGCCGACCACGTCCATGTTTTCCGGTGCCATCTCCAGGATCTGGGCGAAGATGTTGGCGGCCCGTTCGGCATCGCCTTCGCCAAGCACTTCCTCGCCCATCGCGATCAGCGGCTCGATCTCCGCTTCAAGCTGCTGCGCTTCGCCCGACACCGGAAGCTGCGCGAGGATCTGGTCGAGGATGCGGGTGAGCTGGCCTTCGGTGCGGGCGCTGGTCAGATCGGCGACGAGCTGGCCCTGGAACAGCGCGTACACCGTCGGGATCGACTGCACCCGGAATTGCGCCGCGACGATCTTGTTAGCTTCGACGTCTATCTTGACCAGCTTGACCCCGCGGCCGGCGTAATCGGCCGCCACCTTTTCCAGCACCGGGCCGAGCTGTTTGCACGGCCCGCACCATTCCGCCCAGAAGTCCAGAATGACGAGGCTCTCCATCGACGGCTCGACCACGTCGCGGCGAAATGCCTCCAGCGCGTCTTTTTCCGCCGCGCTCATGCCCAAAGTCGCCACTGATCGTTCCTCCGCAAGCCGCGTTCGTATTGCGCCCTATGTGGGATATCCCCCCGGTCTGCCAAGGGCGCGACGATGGGGGTTGCAGGCCCGGAAAGACGATGCTAGCAGCCCGCCTCACCTCAGCCGGTTCGCCGGCTTTGCGCTCGAGCGGGCGTAGCTCAGGGGTAGAGCACAACCTTGCCAAGGTTGGGGTCGAGGGTTCGAATCCCTTCGCCCGCTCCATTTTCCACACACAAATCGATGATTTCGCGGAAGATGCGCGGCATGGGCCGAGGCGGCAGGCCACTTCGCCCGGGTCCGCCTTCGCCACTTTCCTCCAGGGGACGAGTAGCTCAGGCGGCCTGGCTGCGCGGGCCGCTGGGATCGGCCCGCTCGAACGTCCAGGCGCGGACCTCCCGGGTCACCGGCGCAAGGTCGACAGCGTAATCCAGCCGGAGAAACCGGGCCACGCGCGGCAGCTCGGAAGTGGGTCGGACGCTCGAGGTGAACACGGGATCGGCAACACGTTCCGGGGCCGCACGGCGCAGCGCGGACACGATGGCCACTCGATTCTGCCGCCAGCTACTCGCCATCGCGGCCAGGCCGGCGATCAGTGCCAGCACGAAGAAGATTGCGAAGCCACTCTGCGCCATTCCAGTTCTCCTGCTGGTGTAACCGGGCAGGGGTGGGCGCGTTCCGCCCCGAAAACGTTTCTGTGGGCCAGTGTCACCGCAGGGTGACACGCAGCCGCGGGGCACCTGTTGCCTGCACCCCAAGGCTGGTAGATCGCTGGAGGTGAAGGACGAACGCCTCAGAATAACAGTGCACGTCGATTATGCGTCGGCTTTGGGGCTTGCCGTTTATTGCTTCGCAAGCCTTGAATGGAACGCGGTGCAGTGCTGCGAGGCGATGGAGCCCGGCAGCGTCGAGGATCTGGAGGAGCGGACTGCCGGCCGCGTCGCCGATACGCTTGCCCATCTGGCCAAGCGGCGTCCCGAAACCGCGGGGAAGCTGGCGCTGCAAGCGGCGGCATCCGACTTCCGCTTCCTTGTCGGCACCCGCAACAATCTGGTTCACGCGAAACCCGGAACGGCGCGCGACGGCAGCGCCGGGCTGTTCCGGCTCGGCGATCATTGGGCCCTGGCCGAGCTGGAGGGTGTGGCCGACGCCTTCGCCGCGTGCAGCGCGCGGCTGGAGAAAGCGCTTGGCGGACTGCGGCCAGGCGGCGGCTAACGAATGCATTCGGTGGAAAGCTGGCGTTTAAACAGCGGTCCTTCGTTGGGTGAGCCCGCACACCAAACCGAACATAGCTGCCATGATCCCTGCCAAGGCAGCCGGCACAGCCGCGCGTCTGGCTATTGTCTCCCAACCATGTGCAGTCAGGCGCCCGTTGTCGATCAGTAGGCCGGTTGAATCGGAGGCAGTGAGGTTGCCCAAGGCGCGTGATGTTTGGGAGTAAGCCTCGGCGGCCATGGTAAGGGCGAAAACCGCTGTTAGAATGACGGCGAGAAAGATCCACTGCCGGTATCCTCCAACCGAACGCATCAACCGGTGGACCGCCAGAATGACAACCGACAGCAGCATGGTTCCAAGAACGATGAAGGCGCCAACTCGGATCGCCATGTCGGACGGAGCTGCGCCTCAGCTGATTTGCCTCACCCGCATCCAATCGAGAACAGCCGGGCTTGGCCAACCGAGTAAGATCAGCGCAGCGAGAACGGCGCCAGCAAAGGCGGCCGCCACGGTAGGCACGGCTATCTGCAGGTCTTCTTCCAAGCCCGTCATGTGACCTAGAGTGCCGCAGCGGTTGAATGTCCGCAATGGGTGGAAAGCCCACATTGGGTTCCCTACGGTCGGGAACTCGAGGCTACGAATCCGAAGGAATATCGCGTGTTGGGTATCTTGCTTGCGTCTGCCGCTGCTGCATCGTCCATTTCGCCCGAGGCCGCGATCAGGGACTATTGCGAGCCTCTTATCGCAGGAGCGAGCGCGGAGCGTTTGAAATCCGATCTGATCAATGGTGGCTTCAAGCAAGAAGTTCTCGTCGGGCAGCAGGTGCTTCGGCAGGGCGAGTTGATCATCGGGCTCTCCGCTGACCCAAGGGTATGCTTTGTTCAAGCGCCCGTTGCCGTAACCGCCGCCGAAGGATTTGCGATGGCAGACCGATGGGCAAAGCGGCACATTGGCGCGATCCGAAGCTCCGTTACGAAAGGCCCGGACGGCTCGCCGGTAAGGGGCTGGAGCGACCTCCGAAGGGGTGTTGCGCTTATTGCGAGTCAGCAGACGGCCCCTTCGGGCCAAAAACTGATGGCCTTCATCGTCATGCCAGTTGCAAACCGCACTGGTCGTTGACCCGGTTTGTCTGACGACGGTCTGACCGGGTCAATGTCCGCAATGGGTGAGAGCGGACGCTCGAACGCGTTCAGGCGAACCGGAATATTTCTTGTTTGCCTCAGGGTGTACTCAGGCGAGTGGGCTGTGCCTTGAGCTGCGAGTCGGCTATAGCCGCCTGAACTCGTTCGGGATTCTTCAAATATGCTGCCTCTCGCCTTGCTTCTCGCCGCCGCCCAGCCCACCGCGGCCGCTCCCGCGCCGGCACCGCCACGCTCCTTTGTTCCGCCGGTCTCCGCGCGTGCCGTGGTGGCCACCTCGTCGGGCTTGCGCTTCGAGACTTTGAGGCCCGGCACCGGCGGGAAGCCGACAACGGCCGATCTCGTTTTGGTCACCTACGAAGGCCATCTCGCCGATGGAACGCTGTTCGATGCCAGCCCGCAGCCGACCGCGTTTCCCGTTGCGGGCGTGGTGGCCGGCTTTGCCGAGGCGCTGCGATTGATGCAGACGGGCGGCCGCTATCGCTTCTGGGTTCCGTCCGCTTTGGCTTACGGGCCGGACGGCGTTCCCGGCTCGATCCCGCCCAATGCCGAGCTCGAATTCATCGTCACGCTGATCGATATGAAGCCCGCGGCGCCAGCTCCCGCCGCGCCGCCTGCGGAGCCGACGCCCGCGCCCGCCCAATAGGCTGCGCGCGGCGGGGAACGCAACGCGGCCAGTCCCGTTCTCCGCCCGCATGAACAATCCAATCGACACAATGTCCGCCGCGGTTTTCGAGCCGCCCCCCGAGGCCGTGGATTTCTATGTCGAGAGCTTGAAGCTTCTCGACGAATCCGGCGTCCCCTTTCTCCTCTCCGGAACCTACGCGCTGGCCTGCTTCACCGGCATCACCCGGCCGACCAAGGACCTCGACGTCTTCTGCAAGCCCAGCGACGCGCCCAAGATCCTCGGCTTCTTCAAGAGCCGCGGCTTCGAGATCGAGATGGAGGACGAGCGCTGGATCGGGAAGGTCTGGAAGGACGGCAACTTCTTCGACGTGATCTTCAACATCTCGTCGGCCTCCATCCCGATCACCGACGAATGGTTCAACGACGTTTATGAGGCGGAGGTCTACGGGACCCGGGTGCGCGTCACCCCGCCGACCCACTTCATCCTGTCCAAGCTCTTCCTGCAGACCCGCTACCGCTACGATGGCGCCGACATCGTCCACGCCATCCTGATCAAGCATGACGAGATCGACTGGAAGTGGCTCCTGTCGAACATGGAGCTTTATTGGGAAGTGCTCCTGATCAACATCCTCAACTTCCGCTTCGTCTACCCGACCGAGCGGGACCTGATCCCGCGCTGGCTTTACAGCGAGCTGCTCGAACGGCTGAAAGCGCAGGACGAAATGCCGCCGGCCAGCATCAAGATCTGCCGCGGTCGGCTGATCAGCCCCACCGATTATGTCGTCGATGTCACCGAATGGGGCTTTGCGGACGTGGTCGGCAAGGGAGTGGACGAAAAGCATGAGCCCCACCACTGATCCAGCATCCGGCGGCACGATCACCGTGGCGGCGATCGGGGACCTCCACGTCACCGAAACCTGCCACAACCGCTATGCCGAGCTGTTCAAGGAGATGTCGGACGCCGCCCATGTGGTCGCGCTGGCCGGCGACCTGACCAATTTCGGCAAGGTCGCCGAAGCGGAGATCCTTGCCGAGGATCTGCGCCACTGCACCGTCCCGGTCGTCGCCGTGCTCGGCAACCACGATGTCGAGGCCGGCGAAACCGACGAGGTGATCAAAATCCTCCAGGCCGCGGGCGTCACGATCCTGGACGAGCAAGCGGCGGTGTTTCACGGCGTCGGCTTTGCGGGCGTGAAGGGTTTCCTCGGCGGCTTCGGGCGCGGCGAGCTTGGCGCGTTCGGCGAGGATGCGGTCAAGGTGTTCGTCGACGAAAGCCGCAACGAAGCCCGCAAGCTCGAGAACGCGCTACGTTCGCTCAGAACCGAGCGGGTGATGGCGGTGCTTCATTATGCCCCGATCCGCGAAACGGTGGAAGGCGAGCCGCTGGAGATATTCCCGTTCCTCGGCTCCTCGCGGCTGGCCAATGCGATCGACCGGTTCGACAATGTGAAGGTGGCAATCCACGGCCACGCCCATCGCGGCACCTACTCGGGACGCACTCCGGGCGGCGTGCCGGTGTTCAACGTCGCCCAGTTCGTCGTCCAGCCGGAGCTTGGCCGCCCTTACGCCCTGCTCGAACTCTAGAGCGGGCGCCCGGGGGGCACCTGCGCCACCGGGCGCGCCGGCGGCGCACCGGCGGCGGCGGCGCTGCGCGTCTCCAGCAAAGCGGCGGTTTCCACTGCATCCAGCGCCCGGCGGGCCGAGACGTAGCGCCGCGCCTTGGCGACCCAATCCCCCGCCTGGCTGGCGCCCGGCAGGCGAAGCACTTCGGCAAGCGCCACTTCGGCAAGCCCGGCGTCGAGCGCGCGGGTGGCGCGGGCGAGCCGCTCGGACGGGATCGTCGACGGAGTGCCCTCCTTGCGGATCCGGATCAGATCGGAAAACTCGCTTCGAAAGGCGGTCCACCAGGTCTGCTCGGTGCCGCCCGCGGAAAGCTGCGGCGACACTTCCTTGAGCCCGTCCTGGAGCTGCTGAAGAGTTACCGGCTCGCGCGCGGCGGTGATCACGATTCCCACTGCCTGCGGCTGGGTTCCGCCGAAACGCTGGCGAAGCAGGCCTTCCAGATAACCGAGCGCGACGCCGCGATCGAGCGCCCGGCGGGCGGCAAAGGCGACCAGCATGCCTTCGGCGCGATCGGCATTGCCGACTGCGGCGCGGGACTGGACGTCTAACTCGGCCAGGCGCTGCTCGAGGACGTTTACCCGCCGCGTCATCTCCGGATCGACCAGGATCCGGCCGTCTGCGGGTGCGGGCGCGAGAACGGGCGCAGGGGCGCTTTCCACCTGCACCTGCGGCGGCGCGGCGGCGGCCTGGGCGGCAGGCGTGGGGGCGATGCCGAGCAGCTCCGCACCGCGCTCCCAACGCGACAGCAGCCAGCCCATTGCGGCGATCCCGAGCAAAAAGGCGATCAAGGGAATGACGAGCAACGTCCACAGGGGCCGCTTCGGCTTGGCCCCCGCCACCGTATCGCCAGGCACATATTCCATTCGGACGTTCCGCTTTTTGTCTTCAGCTCGGCGCAGTCTTGCACAGACGAACGGCAAGCTCCAGCAATGCCTCGTCACGCGGCCGCTCGGCAAGGTGCACCGCTGCCCAGCCGGAGCCCGCCGCATCGGCCGCCGCCTGGCTGATCGCCGCGATGCGAACGGCCGAGCGTTGCGGCACAAGGCGCGCGAACAGGGCAGCGGCGCGAGGCGAGTGGAGCAGCACCAGCGCGCCACCGTCCAGGGCAGCCGCCGCTTCGCCGGGCAGGTCGGACACCGGTTCGGCTGCGTAGACGACCCTCCGGGTGATGCGGACCTGCGGATGCGCCAGCGCGATATGCTCCCGCCCGCAAAGGTGAAGCGCCTGTTTCACACCGGCCCGCGCCATCATATTCACGGCAGCGGCCCCGTCGGACGGCCCTCCGATGACGTGAACGGCACCAGCCGCCCGCGCCGCCTCCGCCGTCGCTTCGCCGACTGCGTAACAGGGCAGGTGGGCAATCTCCGCCATGACTCCGAACCGCGCACCGTTGGCGCTGGTGAGCAGAAGCGCCGCGAACCGCTCCACGGGCAGCTCCCAGGCAAGCGGCCGGACGGCGAACAGCGGCGCCACAACCGGCTCCAGCCCCAGCGCCTGCGCGCGGGCGGCGGTTTCATCCGCGCCCGGCTGGGGGCGGAGGATGAGGAGCCTGGTCACCCCGCGAATAGCGCCCGCAAGGCCGGTGACGCGCGCTTGAGCAGATCACGGGCGAGGGTCAGCGGCGCCTGGTCGTCGCCGATCGGGAAGCGGGCGTCGCAATCGTGCACTTCGCTGCCGTCCGGCAGCAGGATTTCGGCGCGCAGGTGGATTTCGTTGCCATCGACCCGCGCCAGCGCCGCGATCGGCGAATGGCAGGTGCCGCCAAGTCCCTCCAGCAGCCGCCGCTCGGCCGAGACGCACAAGTGGGTCTCGCGGTGATCGATCGGTGCGATCATCGCCCGGGTTTTGCCGTCCCCCGTTCGAACCTCGATCCCGACCGCGCCCTGCGCAGGCGCGGGAAGAAAGTCGTCCAAGACGACTCCGGTCTCGTGGTGCCCCAGCCGGTCGAGGCCCGCAGAGGCAAGCAAGGTCGCATCCGCTTCGCCGAGCGCCAGTTTCTTCAGCCGCGTCTCCACGTTGCCGCGGATGGGCACGATGACCAGATCGGGCCGCCGCGCCAGGATCTGCGCCGACCGCCGCGGCGAGGATGTGCCGACCCGCGCCCCGGCGGGCAGCGCCTCGATGCTTGCCGCCCCGATCAGCCGGTCGCAAACGTGCGCCCGCTCCAGCGTCGCGGCGATCTCCAGCTCCGGAGGCCGGATCGTTTCCACATCCTTCATGGAATGCACCGAGATGTCGGTGCGTCCGTCCATCAGGCACGAGTCCAGTTCCTTGGTCCACAGCCACTTGCCGCCGATTTCGGAGAGCGGCCGGTCGCGGACGATGTCGCCGGTGGTGGTGATCGGAACGATCTCGATCCGGTCGGGCCGCCAGCCATGCGCGTCGCGAAGCGCGGTGGCGACCATGCGCGCCTGGGCAAGAGCAAGCGGCGAGCCGCGGGTGCCGATCCGGAGGATGCTGATCATGGGGCGCTTGTGCTAGCGGCTCGATGGGTGGCAGGGAAGCGGTGATGAGCCTGATCCTCGGCATTGAATCGAGCTGCGACGAAACCGCGGCTTCATTGGTCACCTCCGGCCGGCAGGTGCTTGCCCACCGGCTCGCCGGTCAGGAAGCCGCGCACCGGCCGTTCGGCGGGGTGGTACCCGAGATCGCGGCGCGCGCCCATGTCGAGATATTGCCGCGCCTGGTTGAAGAGGCGCTGGAGGAGGCGAAGGTCCGGCTGTCGGACGTTGACGCCATCGCCGCCACCGCGGGCCCCGGCCTGGTCGGCGGAGTGATGGTCGGCCTCGTCACTGCCAAGGGGCTGGCGCTCGCCTCGGGCAAGCCGCTGGTCGCCGTGAATCACCTCGAAGGCCATGCGCTGTCGCCGATGCTCAGCCAGCCGGACCTCGCTTTCCCTTATCTCCTGCTCCTCGTCTCCGGCGGGCACTGCCAATTGCTGTTCGTGGAAGGGCTCGGCCGCTACCGCCGCCTCGCGACCACCATCGACGACGCCGCCGGCGAAGCCTTCGACAAGACCGCCAAGCTGCTCGGCCTCGGCTTCCCCGGCGGCCCGGCGGTGGAGCGCGCGGCGGAAAGCGGTGACAGCAAAGCCGTGAAACTTCCCCGGCCGCTGCTCGGCTCCGCCGAGCCGCATTTCTCTTTCGCCGGCCTGAAAAGCGCCGTGCTCCGGGCGAAGGAGACCGGCCTTTACAAAGCCGAGAACATCGCCGCTTCCTTCCAACAGGCGGTGGTCGACTGTCTGGTAGACCGCACCGCCCGCGCCTTGCGCGCAGTGCCTCAGGCAACCGCGCTGGTCGTCGCGGGCGGCGTCGCGGCCAACAAGGCGGTGCGCTCTGCCCTTACGGACCTCGCCGCCGCCAACGGCCTGCCCTTCGTTGCGCCGCCCTTGTGGCTGTGCACCGACAATGCGGCGATGATCGGCTGGGCCGGCGCGCTGCGCTTCGAAGCCGGCCTGGTCGACGGCCTCGACACGCCGGCCCGCGCCCGCTGGCCGCTCGATCCGGACGCCGAAAAGGTGCGCGGCGCGGGGGTGAAGGCATGATCGGCGTGATCGGCGGCGGCGCCTGGGGCACCGCGCTTGCCCAGGTCGCGGCCGAAGGCGGCGACACCCTGCTCTGGGCCCGCGAGCCCGAAGTAGTGGAAAGCGTCAACGCCGCCCACGAGAACAGCCTGTTCCTCCCCGGCGTGCCGCTCGATCCGCGCATCCGCGCCACCGCCGAACTCAGCGAACTCGCCGGTTGCGAAGCCCTGCTCGTCGTCACCCCCGCCCAGCACATGCGCCGCGTTCTCGCCGCCCTGCCGCGCCTGCGCGTGCCGCTTATCCTCTGCGCCAAGGGCATGGAGGAAGCGACCACCAAGCTGATGCACGATGTCGCCCGCGAAGAGCAGCCCGACGCCCCGGTCGCCGTCCTCTCCGGCCCCACCTTTGCCCATGAAGTCGCGGCAAGGAAGCCCGCAGCGGTGACGCTCTCGGTGGAGGACGCCGAAGTCGGCGAACGCCTGCGCGCCCGTCTCGCCCGCCCCTGGTTCCGCCCCTACCTTTCCGACGACGTGGTCGGCGCGGAGATCGGTGGCGCGGTGAAGAACGTTCTGGCGATTGCCTGCGGGGTGGTGGAAGGCCGCCGCCTCGGCCTCAACGCCCGCGCGGCGCTTATCTCCCGCGGTTTCGCCGAGATGACCCGCTTCGGCCTCTCGCGCGGCGCCCGTGCCGAGACGCTGGCCGGCCTGTCCGGCCTGGGCGATCTGGTGCTCACCTGCTCGTCGACAAACAGCCGCAACTTCTCGCTCGGAGTTGGCCTCGGCGAAGGCCGAAGCGCCGCCGAACTCCTCGCCGACCGCCGCACGGTTGCCGAAGGCGCCCACACCGCCCCCGTCCTCGCCCGCGCCGCACAGGCGGAAGGGGTCGACATGCCCATCGTCACCGCCGTCTGCGCCCTCCTCCGCGGCGAAGCCTCCGTGGACGCAGTCGTCGAGCGCCTCCTGGCCAGGCCACTACGGGCCGAAGGCGTTTAACCCACTCCTCCCCCCGGCGAAGTCCCGGCGCCGCGCAGCCACAATCATCCAGCCACACCCACCCCAACCCCTCCCTCTCAGCCGTCACGGTAAACCCCAATCACCCCGCAAAGGGAGGGGAGCAGCTGCACCGCCGCTGCCGCCCCGCCCCGCCGACCAACTCCCCTCCCTCCGCTCCACCTCTTTAGGCAGGCGCCGGCGCACGAAAGGGAGGGGTCGGGGGTGGGTTCTCCTTCCCCCAGCGCCCTCCTTCGGTTCGGCACGATCTATTAAGCTCGGTGTCCTACGACACGGAACCCACCAAAAACGGCCGATCGATGTCGAGTTCTCATCCCAATTCGAAGCGCCCATGGTATGAGTCGCTCCTCATCGCCATTCTTGTGCTCGTCGCAGCGGCTGCAGCGTATAAGGGCGTCCTCGACACGTGCCGGTATCCAAACCTCAGGGTTGAGATAGAGCCGTACGAATGGCAGCCTGGGTGTGACTACAGGTCAACGGTGGGCCCGAACTATATCCTGAAGCGATGCGCACGATCGTATCGGCTTCGAAATGCGACCGAACTTGGCCTGTTCGACCGCGAAAGAGCACGATGGTATCGCATCGGCGACGATGCCGTTCTCATGAAGTGCATGAGGATCGGCAAATATTGCGAAGTCCGAGACCGCGTTTGGGGCAAATTCGTGCGGCCCGGCTATTATCGCAGCCTCGAGCGCGACAAGCTCTTAGGGATCAAGCCCCAGGGAGCGTCGCCTAAGGAGGCAACCGATCCAACTGCCTAAAAGTCCCAGGCGATGCCCTTATTCTCCCAATCGCCATAGCGGGTCGGCTCCTCGCCCTTGGGGCCGCCCCATTCCTCGCTCGTAGCTGGCGGTGTTTCGGGAGCGGGCACCGGCGGGCTCTCCGAAAGGTAAGCCGGCGGCTTCACGTGGTCGGGGCGCTTGGCCATCTTGGGACACTCCAGATTGAACAACAGCTTGGTTCACCCCACATTTCGGGAGTGACAGGCACTTACGCAAGATGAACCGGTTCAAGACCTCTCTGCTGCTGGCGGCGATGACCGCCTTGTTCATGGGCCTCGGCTTCACGCTCGGCGGCCCGCGCGGCGCCGGCTTTGCGCTGCTGTTTGCGGGCGGGATGAACCTCTTCACCTTCTGGAACGCCGACAAGATCGTCCTTCGCATGCACAATGCCAAGGAAATGACCGCCGCCGATTGCCCCAAGCTCGTCGGCCTGGTCCGCAATTTGTCGCAGCGCGCCGGCCTGCCGATGCCGCGCGTCTACATCATCGATTCGCCCCACCCGAACGCCTTTGCCACCGGACGCAATCCGGCCAATGCGGCGGTGGCCGCGACCACCGGATTGCTCGCCATTCTCGACCGCGACGAAGTGGAAGCGGTGATCGCGCACGAGCTCGGCCATATCCGCAACCACGATACTTTGATCATGACGATGACGGCGACGATCGCCGGCGCGATCTCGATGCTCGCCAACTTCGGGTTTGTCTTCAACAACGGCGCGCGCGCCAATCCGCTGGCGATGATCGCCTCGCTCTTTCTCGCGCCGTTCGCCGCGATGCTGGTCCAGATGGCGATCAGCCGCACCCGCGAATATGGCGCCGACCGCGCCGCCGCCGAAATCTGCGGCAACCCGCGTGCCCTCGCCTCCGCACTCGCCAAGCTCCACCAGGCCGCCCCGCGCATCCCCAATCCGGTCGCGCAGCGTAATCCCGCGGCGGCGGCGCTCTACATCGTGCCGGGCGCAAGCGGCGGCCGCGACCGCTTGTTCTCTACTCACCCAGATACCGGCAACCGTATCGCCGCGCTTGAGCAGATCGCCGCCGAAATGGGGTTGCACGCACACGCTGCGCGCCGCACTGCGGTGCCGAAGAGCGCGCGGACCCGCGCCAGTGCGCTCAACCCTCTCAAAAAACGGCACTGAACATGGATGATCCGATCGGCACGGAATCGCGCCGCGCCGCCTTGAGCCTGCTCGACGCGGTGCTTCGCAAGGGCCTGCCCCTTGAAGCCGCGCTCGACACCGCCGCACGCCACCTCACCCGCGCCGACGATCGCGCGTTCGCCCACGCAATGGCCGCCGAAACGCTTCGCCGGCTCGGCGATCTCGACGCGCTGATCGACAGCGCCACCAAGAACCGCCTGCCCGACGATGCCAAAGCGCGCTTCGCCTTGCGCATCGCACTGGTTCAGGCGCTTGCGCTCAACACGCCGCCGCACGCGGCGATCTCCACCGTGCTGCCGCTGGTCGATGGCGGCCCGCGCAAGCTGGTCCACGGCGTGTTCGGCACCCTGATGCGGCAAAAGGTTGCGCTCCGCACCGTACCGATGCTGCCGCCAGCGGTGGAACTGCGCTGGACCCGGAACTGGGGCGATGACGTGGTCGGCGAAGCGGCAAGAATGCTCGCCGCGCCGCCGCCGCTTGATCTGATCTACGCGACCGGCGCCGAGCCGGACCAGGAGGGCATCAGCCTGCTCCCCGGCCACATCCGCCTGCCGGAACGCACCGCCGTTCCCGGCCTCACCGGCTATGGCGAAGGCCGCTGGTGGGTGCAGGACGTCGCCGCCTCCATCCCCGCTCGCCTGCTCGGTGCCGGGGAAGGCCGCACGGCCCTCGATCTCTGCGCCGCGCCCGGCGGCAAGACGATGCAGCTCGCCTCCGCCGGTTTCCAGGTCACAGCCGTCGACAATTCGCAAAGTCGTCTTGCGCGACTTTCCGAAAACCTTGCTCGAACCAACCTCGAAGCCAAGGTGGTGGTCGGCGATCTGATGAAATGGTCGCCCCCTGAAAAGGTCGACGCGATCCTGCTCGACGCGCCCTGCTCCGCCACCGGCATCTTCCGCCGACACCCCGACGTGCTCCACCGCGTCCGCCCGCGCGCCATTGCCGAACTCGCCGAGATGCAAAAGGCGATGCTCGCCCGCGCCGCCGGCTGGCTGAAGCCCGGCGGAACCCTGGTCTACTCGGTCTGCTCGCTCGAGCCGGAAGAAGGCGAGGAAGTGGTGGAAGCCTTTCTCGCCGGCCGAACCGACTTCGAGGCATCGCACATCGCTGCAGGCGAACTGCCCGATACCATTCCCGTCGAGGGCAACCGCATCCGCGTCCTCCCCGGCCTGTTCGCCGAAGAGGGCGGCGCCGACGGCTTCTTCATCGCCCGCTTCCGCCGCACAGATTAAGCGGGGATAAGTCGCCGCGCTTCCTTGCCGCGCGGCCCCGCTTCCGGTTAGTGCTTGGGCGTGCAGCAGCCCGTCCGCATTGCCCCGTCCATCCTGTCCGCCGACTTCGCGCGGCTAGGCGAGGAAGTGCGCGCAATCGACGCGGCGGGCGCCGACTGGATTCACGTCGATGTCATGGATGGCCACTTCGTCCCCAACCTCACGGTCGGCCCCGCGGTGGTAAAGGCGCTCCGCCCGCACACCGCCAAGCCGTTCGACGTCCACCTGATGATCTCGCCGGTCGATGCCTTTCTGCAAGCCTTTGCCGAAGCCGGCGCCGACATCATCACCGTCCACCCGGAAGCCGGTCCGCACCTCCACCGCACGCTGCAGGCGATCCGCGCGCTCGGCAAGAAAGCCGGAGTCGCGCTCAACCCCGCTACCCCCGCCAAGATGCTCGATTACGTGCTGGAGGAGGTCGATCTCGTCCTGGTGATGAGCGTCAATCCGGGCTTCGGCGGGCAGAGCTTCATCACCTCCCAGCTCCGCAAGATCGAAGCGATCAGGAAGCAGATCGACAAAGCCGGCTTGGCCATCGACCTGGAAGTGGACGGCGGCATCGACGCCGAGACCTGCCGCCTCGCCATCGACGCGGGCGCCGACGTGCTGGTCGCCGGCACCGCCACCTTCCGCGGCGGCCCGTCGGCTTACGCCGGCAACATCCGGGGCCTGCGCGGGTGAGTTCGCCCGACTCGGGTGAGGACGGGATCGAGCCGGGCAAGCGGCTGATCCGCGCCGGCGACGACCGCGGCGTGTCGCTCGCCGAGCGGCTCTCCTGGCGCCTCCACCGCCTCTCCTGGCGCACCCCACTGCACAGCCTGCGCCTGCGCGGCCGCAATCCGTTGAAGCTCCTCGCCGTGCCCAAGGACCCGGTGGCCGGCGACAAGCTGGCCGGCGAAGCGATCCTGCGCGGCCGCTTCCTCCATCGCGGCCAGACGCTGGAGATCGAAAGCCTCGACTTCAGCGATCCGGCGCTTCCGCGCGATTTCTCCGATTACCTGCAAAGCTTCGAATGGCTGCGCGATCTCGCCGCCGCCGCCACCCGCGAACGCGCCACCAAGCCCGCCGAAAAGGTCATGGCGAAGTGGCTCGCCGCCGACGGCGCCCACGTCGGCGACCGCGCCTGGCGCGCCGATCTGTGGGGCCGGCGAATCCTCTTCTGGTCGGCCTACGCGCCCTACATTCTGTCCAGCCGCGACACCGACTATCGCGCGCAGGTGCTCAACACCCTGTCGCGCGGCGCCCGCCACCTCGACAAGGCCGCCGATCGGGCGCCGCCCGGCATATCGCGGATGACCGCCTGGGCGGGCGTGATCGCCTCCGCCCTCGTGGTGCAGGGTGGCCCGGCCCGGCTCAGCAAGGGGGAGGGCGGCTTGCTCCGCGCCCTTGCGCTCGGCGTTCACGACGATGGCGGTCTCACCAGCCGCTCGCCGGTGGAACAGCTCGCCCTGGTCGAACTGCTCAGCCAGCTTCGTGCCGTCTACTTCGCGGGCGAGCACGACATGCCCGATCTCCTCGCCGAAACCCTCGAGAGCGCCGTCGCCGCCTTGCTCGGCGTAGCGATGGGTGACGAGGCCCTGTCCAACTGGCAGGGCGGCAACATGGTCGACAAGCGGCGCATCGCCGCTGCGGTGGAAGGCACCGGGGTGCGCGCCCGCCCGCTCCGTCAACCCCGCGGCTGGGGCTACCAGCGGATGGAGGCCAAGCAGACCGTCGCCATTTTCGACGCCGCGCCGCCGCCGCCGAGCCGCGCCTTCTCCGGCGGCTGCGCCTCCACCCTCGCCTTCGAGCTCAGCGAAGGCCAGCACCGCATCGTCGTCAATTGCGGCGGGGAGGGGCTCGCCACCGGCGCGCTGCCCTCTGATCTGGCCGCCGCGCTGCGCACCACCGCCGCCCACTCCACCCTCACCCTCGGCGACCGCAACTCTACCGCGATCCACGAGGACGGCACGCTCGGCAAGGGCGTCGGCCAGGTCGAGCTCGCCCGCGACGACACCGGCGGCGTCACCCAAATCGAGGCAAGCCACGACGGCTACCTCCGCCGCTGCGGCATGTTCCATCAACGCACCCTCACCCTTGCCTCCGACGGCCGCGAGCTGCGCGGCCAGGACGTGCTCCTTCAGGAGGGCCGCAAGCGCAAGGCGGGCGAGGCTTTGCCCTTCGCGGTGCGCTTCCACCTCGCCCCGGCCGTCGAGGCCGCGACCACCGCCGACGGCCAAGGCGCCCTGCTCCGAATCCGCGGCAGCACCGTTTGGCAATTCCGCTGCCGCGGCGGCCAGCTTTCCATCGAGGATTCGATCTGGATCGACGGCGAGGCGCGCCCGCACAGCAGCGTGCAGCTCGTCGTCACCGGTGAAACGCCGCCCGACGGGCACACCATCGCCTGGATCTTCCGCCGCCCGAGCTGACCCGCTTCAGGAGCCCCACGTGCCAGACCAAGTCCCAATCCGCCGCGCCCTCCTGTCCGTTTCCGACAAAAGCGGCCTCGCCGAGCTTGGCGCCGCCTTGACGGCGCATGGCGTAGAGCTGATCTCCACCGGCGGAACCGCAAAGGCGCTGCGCGGAGCCGGGCTGGCGGTGAAGGACATTTCCGACATCACCGGTTTTCCCGAAATGATGGACGGCCGGGTCAAGACGCTTCACCCCAAGGTCCATGGCGGCCTGCTCGCGGTGCGCGACGACCCCGCCCACGCCGCGGCGATGGAAGAACACGGCATCGGCGCGATCGACCTGGTCGTGGTGAACCTCTACCCCTTCGCGCAAACCGTGGCGCGCGGCGCCGGGCGCGACGAAGTGATCGAGAATATCGACATCGGCGGCCCCTCGATGGTCCGCTCGGCGGCGAAGAACCACGCTTATGTAGCGATTGTCACCGACCCGGCCGATTACCCGAAGCTGATCGAGACGCTGGGCGGGAACGAGGCCGCCACCTCCTTCGACTTCCGCAAATATCTCGCCGCCAAGGCCTTCGCCGCCACCGCCGCCTATGATTCCGCGATAGCGCAGTGGTTCGCCTTCGCCGACCAGGGCCAAATGTTCCCCGAAGTCCTGCCGCTCACTATGAAACGCGGCGAAATCCTGCGCTACGGCGAGAACCCGCACCAGAAAGCCGCGCTCTACATTCCGGCGGGCCCGCACAGCCGCGGGATCGCCCAGGCACGCCAGGTCCAGGGCAAGGAGCTGAGCTACAACAATTTGAACGACGCCGACGCGGGGCTCGAGCTTGTCGCCGAATTCGCCGGAGGCGCGCCCGCCTGCGTCATCGTCAAGCACGCCAACCCGTGCGGCGTCGCCACCGGCGGATCGCTACGCGATGCTTATCAGGCGGCGCTCGCCTGCGACTCCGTCTCGGCGTTCGGTGGGATCGTGGCGGTCAACCAGCCGCTGACCGCGGAGGCGGCGGAGGCGATCTCCGCCATCTTCACCGAAGTGGTGATCGCCCCCGACGCCGACGAAGCAGCGCGAGAGATTTTCGCCCGCAAGAAGAACCTGCGCCTGCTCCTCACCGGCGACCTGCCGGACGCGCGCCGCACCGGCTTCCAGCTCAAGACCATCGCCGGCGGCTACCTCCTCCAGACCCGCGACAACGGCCACGCCGCCCGGGAAGACCTGAAGGTGGTCACCAGGCGCGCGCCCACCGAGCAGGAACTCGCCGACTGCCTGTTCGCCTGGACGGTGGCCAGGCACGTCAAATCGAACGCCATCGTCTACGCAAGGGACGGCGCAACCGCCGGCGTCGGCGCCGGCCAGATGAACCGGCTGGAATCTGCCCGCATCGCCGCCTGGAAAGCGCGCGATGCCGCTGAGAAAGCCGGCTGGCCGGAGCCCAAGACGATCGGCTCGGCTGTGGCGTCGGACGCCTTCTTCCCCTTCGCGGACGGCCTCCTCGCCGCCGTGGAAGCGGGCGCCACCGCCGTGATCCAGCCCGGTGGCTCGATTCGGGACGCGGACGTCATTGCGGCAGCCGACGAAGCCGGTCTCGCCATGCTCTTCACCGGCATGCGCCACTTCCGCCACTGACAAGTAAGCGCGTCCCGCTCCCTCCCCACCCGCTCATCCTGAGGAGCCGCTGAGCGAAGTCGAAGCGGCGTCTCGAAGGACGCACGGCATATTCGCGAACGGTCCTTCGAGACGGGCCTTCGACACGGGACCCCATTAAAATAGTACTTTGATGGGAACCCTGCTCAGTCCCTCCTCAGGATGAGCGGGGGGTTGGGCAGTCCACCCCAAGTCGTCAGGAAACCGGCGGCTCCACCACCCCCGGCGTGACTCCCCCCGGCACCGGCAGGGCCGCTTTCTCCCCCTTTTTCATCCGGAACAGCACCCGATCGTCATGGGTGAAGCCCCGCTTCCAGACGACGAAGCCGAAAGAAAGCAGGATGCACGGAATGCCCACCGCGAGTTCCACCCATGTGAGACTCGGCGGCAGCCACGTGAAGCCGATGCCGACCGCAGCCCCTGCGGCGCCCGCCCAGATCAGCGGCCAGCGCCAGCCCTGCACCGGCGCGTCGAGCAGCCGGCCGAGCAGGCGCGACTTGAGGATCGACGACATGCCGAGGGCCAAAGCAAGGCTGAGCGCCGCCCCGGCTGCCTGCCAGCCTTCCGGCCAGCCCAGCTTTCGCATGGCGAGCAGGATGGACACGGTAATGCCCGCCTGCACCGCAATCATCAGCAGCGACAGCATCAGGTTGCGGTGCCTGGCAACATAAACAAGCGCCGCCTCCGACACCGCCGCCGTCGCGGCCACCACTTCCGCGACTAGCAGAAAGGCAAGCGCGCCGGTGCCGCCGACGAACTGGTGGCCGACGATGCCCATCACCGCTTCGCCCGGAATGCCGAGCGCCAGCGCGATGCCGGCCTGTGCGGCGATGATCCAGAAGCCGACCTGGCGAACCTGCTTGGCCACCGCCTTGCGGTCGCCTTCCGCCAATTTCTGGGTAATCACCGGCGCCAGGATCGGATCGAAGCTGGTCTTGAGCTTCTGCGGCAAGGACGCGACCTGCTGCGCGACGTAATAAACGCCGACGTAATACGGCGCGACGAACAGCCCCAGAATGGCGATGTCGAGCCGCCGCGAACCCCATTCGATCGCATCGGCGGCGGCAAGCGGGATGTTCTGCTTGGCGACCAGCAGGAGCTGCGTGGGGTGCGGCTTCCAGCCCACCGGAAAGCGGTAGCTGCGCCACAGCGACCACAAAGCGGTGGCCAGGCCCGCCACGATGGACACCACGTACGCGATGATCAGCCCGTCGCGCGAACGGCTGCCGTCCTCGGCGGCCGGGAAGAACAATACGCACAAACCGGCGGCGATGCTGATCGTCCAGGGCTCCACGATCGCGCGGGTGCGCACGGTGGCGCCGATGTCGCGGCGATAGGCCAGGGCCGCGAGCGCCACGTCCGCCCCGGCAATACCGAAGATCACCACCGGCAGCAGCCAGTCGGCGCCGTGGATGTCGCCGCTCGGGAACATCGCCTGCGGCACGCACATCAATATCGCGGTTGCGACGGTTGAGGCGATTGCGGCGGCGAGTATCGCGTCCATGACGATGCACGGGTGCGGCTGGTCGGTGGTGGAAAGCTGCTGGGCAAGCCCGCGCTTGAGCCCGAGCGTGGCGAGCTGCGCCGCGAACTCGATCACGATCACGGCATAAGCGAACGCCCCCAATGCCTCAGGGCCATAAAGCCGCCCGGCGATGAACAAAAACGGCAGCCGCGCCGCAAGCCGGATCAGGAAGCCGAAGAAGTTCGTCCGCCCGCCCTTGGCAAGGGCGGCGATATCCTCCTCACCGGTCGCCGGCGGCGCCCCGCTCAATGCGCGGCGCCCCAATTGCGGCCGGTGCCGATCTCGACGCCCAGGGGCACGGTGAGCGTCACCGCCGGCGCGGCCGCGCCTTCCATCACTTCGCGGATCACCTTGCCGGCCGCGTCCACATCGCCGTCCGGCACTTCGAACACCAGTTCGTCGTGCACCTGCATCAGCATCCGCACCCGGCCGAGGCCGGCCCGCTCAAGCGCCGGGCACATGCGGACCATGGCGCGCTTGATGATGTCGGCGCTGGTGCCCTGGATAGGCGCGTTGACTGCCGCCCGCTCGGCGCCCTGGCGCTCGTGCTGCACCTTGCTCTTGATGCCGGGAAAGTGGGTCTTGCGGCCGAACAATGTGGTGGTGAAGCCGGTCTCGCGCACGTCGCTCAGCGTCGAATGGATGTAATCGCGGATGCCCGGGAAGCGGTCGAAATAACGGTCGATCATCGCCTGCGCTTCGTCCGCGGTGATCGACAGACGCCCCGCCAGCCCCCAGCGCGAGATGCCGTAAAGGATCGCGAAGTTGATCGTCTTGGCCGAGGCGCGGGTGTCGCGGGTCACCTCGCCGAACAGCTCCTGCGCGGTCATCGAGTGGATGTCGTCGCCGCGCGCAAAGGCGTCGCGAAGCTGCGGCACGTCCGCCATATGCGCCGCCAAGCGCAACTCGATCTGGCTGTAATCGGCGGCAAGGATAACATGCCCTTCCTCGGCAACGAACGCATCGCGGATTCGCCGGCCGATCTCGGTGCGGATAGGGATATTCTGCAAATTCGGGTCGGTGGACGACAATCGCCCGGTCTGAGCACCCGACAGCGAATAGCTGGTGTGAACCCGCCCCGTCGTCTTGTTGATCTGCTGCTGAAGCGCGTCCGTGTAGGTGCTCTTCAGCTTGGAAAGTTGCCGCCATTCCAGGATCATCGCGGCGATCGGCACGCCCTCACGCGACAAGCGCTCGAGCTCGTTCACGTCCGTCGACCAGGTGCCCGACTTCCCCTTGCGTCCACCCTTCAGGCCCATCTGCGTGAACAGCACGTCGCCAAGCTGCTGCGGGCTGCCGATGGTGAACTTGCACCCCGCCTCCACGCAGATCTGCTCTTCCAGCAGGGCGATTTGGGTGGAGAATTCCGCCGATAGCCGGGTCAGCTCCTCCCGGTCGACCTTGACGCCCTCGCGCTCCATCCGCGCGACGACCGGCACCAAGGGCCGGTCGACCATTTCGTAGATCCGAGTCACCCGCTCATGCGGCATCCTTGCCTTGAAGCGCTTCCACAGGCGCAGCGTCACGTCCGCGTCCTCGGCGGCATATTCGGTCGCTCGGTCGAGCGGCACCTGGTTGAACTTGATCTGCTTCTGGCCCGATCCGCACACGTCCTTGAAGGCGATGCAGGTGTGATCGAGGTGCTTCCTGGCGAGATCGTCCATGGAATGGCTGGCGAGCCCGCCGGCATCGAGGTTGAAGCTCATCACCAGGCTGTCGTCGATCGGCGCGACCTTGATCCCGCGCCGGTCGAACACGATCCAGTCGAACTTGAAGTTGTGGCCGACCTTGAGGACCGCCGGGTCCTCGAGCAGCGGCTTCAATTTCGCCAGCGCCACCTCGGTCGAGATCTGCGCCGGCCGCTCCGACAGCAGATCGTGCCCGCCATGCTCCAGCGGCACATAACACGCCTCGCCGCACTCAGTGGCGAGGCTGATCCCGATCAGATCGGCGGTGACGCAATCGTATCCCGATGTCTCGGTGTCCACCGCGACGAGGCCGTTCGCCGTCGCCTCGGCGATCCAGGCGTCCAGCTCCGCCAGATCGGTGACTGTGCGGTAAGCGGAGCGATCGATCGCCGGCTCCGGCCGCACCTCCGCCTGCACCGGGGTCACCGCCGGGTTGGTCGACGGCGCCTTGACCTGGCTGGTGCCGTTGAGCCGCGAGACCAGCGAGCGGAAGCCCTGGTCCTCCAGGAATTCGCGTAGCGGCCCGTCAGGAATGCCCTTCATCTCCAGCGCGTCGAGCGGCTCGGGCAGCGGCGAATCGCAGACCAGCCGCACCAACTCGCGCGACAGCCGCGCGGCGTCGGCATGTTCGATGAGGTTCTGCTTGAGCTTGGGCTTCTTGATCTCGCCTGCCGCGGCAAGCACGCTCTCGAGGTCGCCATAATCCTGAATGAGCTGCGCCGCCGTCTTCGGACCAATGCCCGGCACGCCCGGCACGTTGTCGACGCTGTCGCCCATCAGCGCCAGCACGTCGCCCAGCTTCTCCGGCCCGACGCCGAACTTCTCCACCACATAGTCGCGGCCGATCCGGCGGTCGTTCATTGTGTCGTATAGGTCGAGCTTGCCGTCCTCGACGAGCTGCATCAGGTCCTTGTCGGAGGAAACGATCGTCACTTTCCAATCCTGCGCAAGCGCGGCCTTGGCGTAGCAGGCGATGATGTCGTCCGCCTCCAGCCCGTCCTCCTCGATGCACGGCAGCGAGAAAGCCCGGGTGGCATCGCGGATCAGCGGGAACTGGGGGACGAGATCGGGCGGCGGCGGCGGGCGCTGGGCCTTGTAGCCGTCGTACATGTCGTTGCGGAAGGTCTTGGAGCCGGCGTCGAAGATCACCGCCAGGTGGGTCGGCCCCTCTTCCTTGTGCAGGCTCTCGGCCAGCTTCCACAGCATGGTCGTGTAGCCATAGACCGCGCCGACGTTGAGGCCGTGGCGGTTGGTGAGCGGCGGCAGCCGATGGTAGGCGCGGAAGATGTAGCTCGAGCCGTCGACGAGATAGAGATGCTTGGAGGCCATTGCGGGGGTCTAGCCCATGCCCGGCGCGGGACAAACAATCTTTGAGGCGCGCAGCCCGCTCCACCCACCGTCACCCCGGACTTGATTCGGGGGTCCATCTTCTTCTTCACGCAGCCGCAATAAGAAGGCGGATGCCGGATCAAGTCCGGCATGACGACGTGTGGTTTCTACGAGGTGGGAGTCGTTAACCACGCCGCCCTACCCTCCTCCCCATGAGTCGCAGAGCCTTTCTCGCGTCATGTTTGTCCCTCGCCGTCGCGGCAGCCCTGCCGGCGCCGGTTCTCGCCGCCGCGCCCTTCCGCCCCACCCGCATCAATGTCGCAGTCCACGGCAGCGGGCCCGATGTGATCCTGATCCACGGCCTCTCCGCGTCGCGCGGCATCTGGAACTCCACGGTCGCGGCGATGCCCGGCTACCGTTACCACATGGTCCAGATCCTCGGCTTCGCCGGCACCGCCGCGGGCGGCAACGCAAACGGCAAGGTCGCCGCGCCGGTCGCCGAGGAGATCGCCCGCTACATCGCCGCCAACCGCCTCATCAAACCGGCAGTCGTCGGCCATTCGATGGGCGGCTCGATCGCGATGATGCTCGCCGCGCGCCACCCGGACGCAGTGGGCAAGATGATGGTGGTCGACATGATCCCGGCGCCCGCCCACCTGTCCGGCGCCTCCGCGGCAACGGTGCGTCCGCTCGCCAAGCTGCTTGGCAGCGAAGTGCAGGGCGCCGATCGCCTGCGCCGCGACCTCAAAGGCCTGATCGGCCGCTTCGGAAGCGCCGACTGGCTGGAAACCCGCAGCGACGCCGGCGTCGTCGGCCGGTCGCTCGAAGAACTCATCTCCACCGATCTAACCCCCGAACTCCCCAACATCCGCGCCCCGATGACCGTGGTCTATGCCTGCCCAGAGCCGCTCAGCCTCTCCCGCCCCCGCATCGACCGCTTCTACGCACGCGCCTATGCCCGCCGCCCCGGGACCCGCCTGATCGCGGTCCCAAAAAGCGGCCACACCATCATGCACGACCAACCCACCGCCTTCCGCGCCGCGTTGCGAGAGTTCCTGAGCTAACCCGTCATTCCCGCGAAAGCGGGAATCCCGCTTCTTGTACTCTCCGAGCCTGAAGAAGAAGCGGGACCCCCGCTTTCGCGGGGGTGACGTAAACGGGTCAGGTGGCGTTCAAGCGCGAACCAGCAGGAGAGCGTCCATGAGACTTACCTTGCTTACCGCTGCCGCGCTCGCAATCGCGGGCAGCGCCGCCTCGCTCGCCCCCGCACAGACCGCACCTGCCGCAAAGGCGCCTGTACTAGCGCCCAAGCCCTTCGCCCCGACGCGCTTCTCCGTGGAAGTGGTCGGCTCGGGCCCCGACGTGATCCTGATCCCCGGCCTCACCGCCTCCAAGGAAATCTGGCGCGGCACGGTCAACGCCGTCCCAGGCTACCGCTATCACCTCATCCACGTCGCCGGGTTCGCCGGCGCTCCCGCGCGCGGCAATGCACGCGGCGAAGTCGTGGCCCCGCTGGCTGCAGAGATCGCCCGCTACATCGATGCGAACCGTCTGCGCGGTGCCGCCCTCGTCGGCCATTCGATGGGCGGCACTGTGGCAATGATGGTCGCCGCGCGGCACCCCGGCCGCGCCGGCAAGGTGATGGTGGTCGACATGCTGCCCCAGCCCGCCGGCCTGGTCGGCTCCTCCGCGACAAACGTCCGCGGCCTCGCCGACGCGCTCCGCGGCCTCAGCCAGAGCGAAGACGGCCGCCGCCTGATCGGCTCGGCGATCCGCATGTTCGGCAACGCCGAGGATGCCGGCAACGGCAGCGACGAGGATGTCGTCGCCCGCGCCACGCACGAGCTTGCGCTGACCGATCTCGGCCCCGAGCTCCCCCGCATCGCCGCGCCGCTTACCGTGGTCTATGCCGGCATCGACGCGCAGCGCCGCGCCGCTGTGGAGCGCAGCTACGCCGCCGCTTACGCCCCCCGCAAGGGCACCCAATTGGTGCGCATCGACGACAGCGGCCACATGATCATGTACGATCAGCCCACCCGCTTCCGCGCGGCCCTGAAGAGCTTTCTAACCAAGTAGCGCGCCGATTTCCGTCGAGCCGGGCAGGCCACGAACCGCTCAGATCTGGTCGTCGGCCGAAATCTCGGGCGGCGGCTGGAACTGGCAGCGGGTGCGATACTCCGCCCGCAAAGCGGCAAGCGCCGGCCGCGCCGCCTCGGCGGAGTTGGCAAAGGCCTCCACCTTGCGCAGGTCGAAACGGCCCTGCGCTTCCGGGTTCCAGCGCACGTCGCCGCCGACCCAGCGGAGAAGCTGCCAGCCCAGCTCCCGCTCCCCTTCGGCAAAGCCGCCGAGCACCCGGTAAGGCGCGGCCGCGACCGTCCAGGGCACGTGCTTCGAGCTGTCGGCAAGCAGCGACAGCCCATCCTCGTAGCGTTCGCCCACGCGGGACGGGCGGCGAAAGACGATCGCCGTCGCGCCGCGCAGCTTCCCCGGCGTCACCACGGTGATCTGCACCTTGGCGCCGCCGAGATCGAACCAGCCCGGCTCGGCTTTCGACGGCGACTGGCGGCTGTCGACGCTGATCGTCATGTAGCCTCTCTCCAAAGGCTCCGGCCCGCCCTTTCTCCGGGGATGGAGGGAGTAGGCGGTCGGCTCGAGCCAGCTTGCCTCCGTTTGCAAAAGCCGGCCGGAGGCATCGACCTCCTGGGTGATGTCCACCGGGCTGCCTGGGCCGGACCGGATCGTGCACCGATAGGTGCCAAGGGCCGCTTCATCCTCGGTGCCCGGCTGCGCCGCACCAAGAAGCGCGAGCAGAGGCAGGAGCTGAAGCACGTTCATGGCGTGAGCACCATATCCACTGCCTTCGCCAGCATGTCCGGATAATCCTGCGTGAAATGGAGCCCGCGGCTCTCCTTGCGGGCAAGCGCGGAGCGGACGATCAGGCCCGCCACTTCCACCAGGTTGCGAAGCTCGATCAGGTCTGGGGTCACCCGGAAGTGGCCGTAATATTCCTGCGTTTCCTCCTTGAGGAGGTTTACCCGGTTGAGCGCCCGCTCGAGCCGCTTGGTGGTGCGCACGATGCCGACATAATCCCACATGAAGCGCCGGATTTCCTGCCAATTGTGGTGGACCACCACTTCCTCGTCCGAGTCGGTGACCCGGCTCTCGTCCCAGGGGCGGATGGCGGGCACGGACCCCAGACTTGCCCAGCCGCGATTGATGTCCTGCGCCGCCGCCACTCCGAAGACCAGACACTCGAGCACCGAATTGGACGCCAGCCGGTTGGCGCCGTGCAGCCCCGACATCGTCACCTCGCCCGCCGCATACAGGCCCGGCAGATCGGTCTTGCCGTCCAGGTCCACCATCACCCCGCCGCAGGTGTAATGCGCCGCCGGCACCACCGGGATCGGATGGGTGGTGATGTCGATGCCGATGTCCGGCTCGGCAAGCCGGGCGGCGATGGTCGGAAAATGCGCGCGAATGAACTCGGGATCGCGGTGCGAGATATCGAGGTGCACGAAATCGAGCCCAAGCCGCTTGAGCTCGTGGTCGATCGCCCGCGCCACGATGTCGCGCGGGGCAAGCTCGGCTCGGGCATCGAATTCCGGCATGAAGCGATGGCCGCTGCCGGGGATCTTGAGCTGCCCGCCCTCGCCGCGCATCGCCTCGGTGATCAGGAAGTTCTTGACCTCCGGATGGTAAAGGCAGGTCGGGTGGAACTGGCTCATTTCCATGTTCGCCACCCGGCACCCGGCCCGCCATGCCATGGCGATGCCGTCGCCGGTCGAGCCCTTGGGGTTGGTCGAATACAGCCACGCCCGGCTCGCCCCGCCCGACGCCAGAATCGTCGCCCGGCCGGTGAACAGCGACACGCCGCCCTTGACCCGGTCGAGCGCATAGACGCCCCACACGCGCTTCTCGCCGTTTGCGCCCTCGACGTGCCGATCGGTGACCAGGTCGATCGCCGCCATGTTGGGGATCAGGCTGATGTTCGGGTGCTCGGCCGCCGCTTTCTCAAGCGCCTGCTGCACCGCCCGGCCGGTCGCGTCGGCGACGTGCACGATCCGCCGGTGGCTGTGGCCGCCCTCCCGGGTCAGGTGCCAGCGCTCCTCGCCGCCCGAATCGAACGGCACGCCCATCGCCGCAAGCCGCTCGATCGCCGCCGGCGCGCTTTCCACCACGAACTCCACCGCTTCGCGCCGGTTGAGCCCGGCGCCGGCGATCATCGTGTCTTCGATATGGCTGTCGAAATTGTCGCCCGGCTCCAGCACCGCGGCAATTCCCCCCTGCGCCCAGACGGTGGACCCGTCCGAAATCTCCCCCTTGGCAAGCACCGCCACCCTGAGATGCGGCGCCAGCGTCAGCGCTGCGGAAAGCCCCGCCGCGCCGGAGCCGATAACGATCACATCATACGCGTGAATCACCCACCCCTCCCTGCAAGGGAGGGGATCGAGGGGTGGGTAGCGGCTGGACGGGCTCGATGCCCGTTCAGACGCCTTGGCTCGCGCAAATGCGCTCGCACCCACCCCCGGCCCCTCCCTTTCAGGGAGGGGAGAAGGTTCAGGTCAGGCGCCCGCATTCGACGCGCGCGTCAGGTTCAGGAACACGTCTTCCAGATCCGCCTCGCGGGTCGAGACGTCGACGATGCCGAGGCCGCTCTGCTGCAGTGCCGCGAGCACTTCGCCGGCATTCACCCGGTCCTTGCGATACGTAATCGCCAGCGTCCGCTCGCCCTTGAGCTCGATCTTGTCGAAGCAGGACGCGTCCGGCACCTGGGCAATGTCGCGGTCCACCGTCACTTCCACCGCTTTCTCCTGCGCCATGCCGACCAGGGTTTTCGTGGTCTCGTTGGCGATCACCCGCCCATGGTTGATGATCGCGATTCGGTCGCAAAGCTGCTCGGCTTCTTCCAGGTAATGGGTGGTCAGCACCACCGTCACGCCCTGGGCGTTGAGGCTGCGCACATATTCCCAAAGCTGCTGGCGAAGCTCGATGTCGACGCCCGCGGTCGGCTCGTCGAGCACCAGGATCGGCGGCGAATGGACCATCGCCTTGGCGACCAGCAACCGGCGCTTCATGCCGCCCGAAAGCGTGCGCGAATACGCCTCGGCCTTGTCCTCCAGGTGAACCGCGCGGAGCAGCTCCATCGTCCGCCGGTCGGCCTTCCGCACCCCATAAAGCCCCGCCTGGATTTCCAGCGTCTCCCTGGGCGTGAAAAAAGGGTCGAAGATGATCTCCTGCGGCACGATGCCGATCGACGCCTTGGCGTTGCGCGGGTGCT
>DASWNA010000067.1:0-16902 GCA_036399475.1 Allosphingosinicella sp. | reverse complement strand
GCTCAAGCGGGTGCAGCCGAGCGCGATGCGCGAGGTGATGGTCGAGGCGCCGCGCGTTCGCTGGGAGGATGTCGGCGGCCTCGATGCCGCGCAGAACCGGCTGAAGGAAGGCGTCGAGCTGCCGTTGAAGGACCCCGACGCGTTCCGCCGGCTCGGCATCCGTCCGGCCAAGGGGTTCCTGCTCTACGGCCCGCCCGGCACCGGCAAGACTTTGCTCGCCAAGGCGGTGGCGCGCGAGGCGGAGGCGAATTTCATCGCCACCAAGTCGTCGGACCTCCTCTCCAAATGGTATGGGGAAAGCGAGCAGCAGATCGCCCGCCTGTTCAGCCGCGCCCGGCAGGTCGCGCCGATCACCACCACCGACTGCAGTTCCTCCAGACCGTCCATCTCGGCGAGGATGGTGTTCACGACCCGCTCGGTCACCTGCGGCTCGCCCATGCCGCCGCCGCGCGCTGGGACAAGACTGTCCAATTCGTCGATGAAGATCACCGTCGGCGCCACCTGCCGCGCGCGGGCGAACAAGCGGGCAATCTGCTGCTCGCTCTCGCCATACCATTTGCTGAGCAGGTCGGACGATTTGGTGGCGATGAAATTGGCCTCGGCCTCGCGCGCGCAGGCCTTGGCGAGCAGGGTCTTGCCGGTTCCGGGCGGGCCGTAGAGCAGGAAGCCGCGCGCCGGGCGGATGCCGAGCCGCTTGAACGCCTCGGGGTGTTTCAACGGCAGCTCGACGCCCTCGCGCAGCCGGTCGCGCGGCGCATCGAGCCCGCCGATGTCGTTCCAGCCGACGGTCGGCGCCTCGACCATCACTTCGCGCATCGCCGACGGCTGGACGCGCTTCAAAGCTTCCTCGAAGTCCGATCCGGTCACCGATAGGTTCTCCAGAACCTCCGGCGGGATCGTGCCTTCCTCCAGGTTAATCTTGGGCATGATGCCGCGCACCGCCTCGATCGCCGCCTCGCGAGTCAAGGCGGCAAGGTCGGCGCCGACAAAGCCGTAGGTGCGCCGTGCAAGCTCGGCGACGTTGACTCCGCCGTCCAGCGGCATGCCGCGGGTGTGGATCGCCAGGATTTCGCGGCGGCCGCGCTCGTCAGGCACGCCGATCACGATCTCGCGGTCGAAGCGGCCCGGCCGGCGCAACGCCTCATCGATCGCTTCCGGCCGGTTGGTGGCGGCGATGACCACAAGGTTCTGCCGCGGCTCGAGGCCGTCGAGCAGGGTCAGGAGCTGGGCGACAAGCCGCTTCTCCGTTTCGCCCTGCACCTGGCCGCGCTTGGGCGCGATCGAGTCGATCTCGTCGATGAAGATGATCGCGGGCGACGATTCGGCCGCTTCCTCGAACACTTCGCGAAGCTTGCGCTCGCTCTCGCCATAGGCCGATCCCATGATCTCGGGACCGGCGATGTGGAAGAAGCTCGCGTCGCTTTCATTCGCCACCGCGCGGGCAAGCCGGGTCTTGCCGGTGCCGGGAGGGCCGTAGAGCAACACGCCCTTGGGCGGATCGACGCCCAGCCGCTCGAAAATCTCGGGGTAGCGAAGCGGCAGCTCCACCATCTCGCGAAGCTGGTCGATGGTCGTGCCCATGCCGCCGAGATCGTCGTAGGTGACGTCGGCGCGCCGGGTTTCGTTGGCGTCGGTGAATTCGGGGAGCAGCTCCACTTCGGTGTTGGTATCGATGTGGACGATGCCCTTGGGCGCCGTCGACACAACCGTAAGCCGAATCTCCTGAAGCGCATAAGCCGGCGCGTGGAGCATCTGGCGAAGCTCGGGAGGGATGTCGCCGCGCTGCACCTGCTGCTGGCCGGTGGTCGCAACCACGTCGCCGGCGGTCAGCGGCTTCATGCCGAAGCTGCGCTTCAGCGCCTGCGCCGATCCGTGCAGCCGCAAATTCTTTTGCGCCGGCGCGAACACCACCCGCTGCGCCGCCTTCGATTCGGCCTTGCGCAAGGTTACGTAATCGCCCGATCCGATCTCGGCATTGGCGCGCTGCAGGCCGTCCAGCCGGATGATGTCCAGGCCCTCGTCCTCGGAATAGGGGCCGACCGCGCGGGCCGGGGTGCCGCGCTTGCCGGTCACCTCGATCACGTCGCCTTCGGCCAGGCCCAATTCGGCCATCAGCCGCCGGGGCAGGCGCGCCAGGCCGCGGCCGCTATCCTCCGGCCGCATCGTCGCCACCTGAAGCCGGGTCGGTTGCTTTTCCTCGTCCGCCATCTCGGCTTCGCTCCTCGCTCGTTCGTTACGGCAGATAGGGTTGGGAAACGGCGGCACCAGCGTTCCGGGTCCGAAAGGCGCAAAAAAAGGGCCGGTTCCGAAGAACCGACCCTGTGAAGTTTTTAGGAGAGGATGCCTGAAAGGCAGGGGCTTTCTCTGCTTCCGCCGAAATTTGTGCAAGTGCGAAGAAATATGCTACGGGTGCATCAACTGCACTCGACTGCTAAGGAAGATGGTGGGTCGTTACGCCACCGTCCGCAGGTGCAGTGCACAAAAAGAGGTGCGTGAACCATGCGCAGACTGCCGCCCCTCACCGCCATCGAGGCGTTCGTCCAGGTCGCGCGCCTGGGCTCGCTGAAGGCCGCGGCTGAGGCGCTGGCGCTGTCCTCCCCGGCTTTGACCCGGCGGATCCAGGCGCTGGAGCGCTTCGTCGGCCACCCCTTGTTCGAACGCCGCCACCACGGCGTCCACCTCAACGCGGATGGCGACCGGCTGCTCACCGATATCGGCCCCTCGATCGACGCGCTTGCGGTGGCGATGGAGCGTGCGGCGGGCAATCGCGAAATCATGCGCCTGCGCCTCGCCGTCCCCTCCTTGTTCGCCTCCCAGCGGCTGATGCCGGCTTTGCCGTCGCTCCGGTCCAAGCATCCCGATTTTCACATCGATCTCGACACCGGCCACAACCGTCTCGCCCGGCTCGACGACGGCCTCGACGCCGCCATCGCGATCACCGCCGACATCGATCCCTCGCTGTACGCGCGCCGGATCGCCAACAATTGCATCATCGCCATCGGCTCGCGCGACGTGCAGGCCGGTCCCAACGCAATCCACGATCCCGCCCAGCTCGCCGGCGCGACCATCTATCTGCACCGTGATATGCCCGAAACCTTCGCCCACTGGGCGCGCGCCATCGGCATGCCCGATCTCCAGCCTGCGGCGGTGGACAGCTTCGATTCGGGCCAGCTCATCCTCGATGCCGCTGCCCAGGGCCTCGGCGTCGCCTTCATGCTCGAACCCCACCTCAGCGCCTCGTCGGACCCCAGGCTGGTGCGCTTGTTCGATCACCGGGTGGAAAGCCCCTACAGCTACTGGTTCGCCTGCCGCCGCTCCGCGCTGTCGCGCCGACCGGTGAAGATCTTCCACGATTGGCTGTTCGACGAAATGCTCGCCGCCTAAACCTTGATGGCGGCGATGATCCTGCGCATCGCCGCGCGCGGCAGGAACCGGTTTGCCTGCGCGCCAACCCGGTTCTTGAAGCCGGGGATCGTGATCGCGCGGTTGCGCTCCAGCCCCTTCAGGCCCTCGCGCACCACGCTCACCGCGTCGCCGCCCATCCGCGCCAATCGGCTGTCGGCAGCGCCTGCGACCTGGAAGAACTCGGTCTGCGTCGGCCCCGGGCAGAGCGCGCTCACCTTTACGCCGGTGCGCTTCAGCTCCTGGTGAAGCGCCTCGGTAAGCGACAGCACGAACGCCTTGCTGGCGTAATAGACGGCCATGTGCGGCCCGGCCTGGAAAGCAGCGGTGGACGCGACGTTGAGGATTCCGCCACGCCCCCGCTCCACCATGCCGGGAACGACGAGGCGGCAAAGCTCGGTCAGCAGCCGCACGTTGAGGTCGATCATCGCCGTCTGCCGCTCGGCCGGGAGCCGGTCGAAGCGCCCAGCCAGGCCGAAGCCGGCATTGTTGATCAAGGTATCGACGTGAAAGCCCATGGCCTGCAACTCGGCCATCAACTTCGCGGCGGCGCCAGGCGCCTCGAGGTCGGCGACGATGACCTTGGCACCGCCAACCTCCGCCGCCAGCGCCTCCAGCCGCTCCCGCCGCCGCGCCACGAGGATCAGCGCCTCGCCCCGGCGGGCGCATTGGCGCGCGAACTCCGCGCCAAGCCCCGCCGAAGCGCCGGTGATCAGGGTCGCCGGCGCCGCCACCTTATCGAACGTCACCTTAGCGAAGCGTCGCCTTGACGATCTTGCCGGGCTGGCGCGGCGGCTCGCCCTTGGGGAGGGCGTCGACATGCTCCATGCCTTCGCTCACCTGACCCCAGACCGTGTACTGGCCGTCCAGGAAACGGGCGTCGTCGAAGCAGATGAAGAACTGGCTGTTGGCGCTGTTCGGGTTGTTGGTACGCGCCATCGAGCAGGCGCCGCGAACATGCGGTTCCTTGGAGAATTCGGCCTTCAGGTCGGGCTTCTTGGAGCCGCCCGAGCCGGTGCCGGTCGGATCGCCGCCCTGCGCCATGAAGCCGGGGATGACGCGGTGGAAGACAACGCCGTCGTAGAAACCTTCGCCGACCAATTCCTTGATGCGCTCGACATGGCCGGGGGCAAGGTCGGGGCGAAGGGTGATGGCGACGTCGCCGCCGCTGTCGAGGCTGAGGACCAGGGTGTTGAGCTCGTCGGCCATGAGGTGGCGCCTTTCTGCTGGGGGATTGATTGCGACGCCCCTTAAGCCCGCCGCGCCGCCTCCGCCAGCCTTGCCTTATCGACAGCGCCACGCCCCCGGCCTAGGGAACAGGCCCGTTCGGCAGGCTAAGCGAGGGAGGGCAGGATGAGCAGCATCGACATCGAACTCACCGCCGCTCCGCCGGCCGCCGACACGCGCCTGGACGAGGACGACCTGCTTCGCCCCGAATTCGTCCGCGAAGTCATGGACCGGGTCCAGGCCGGCGACGTGGACGCCGCCCGCGCCCTCGTTGAGCCGCTTCACCCGGCCGACATCGCCGATCTGTTCGAGCTGGTCGACCGCGACGACCGCCGCGCGCTTGCCGAAGCGCTTGAGGAAATCCTCGGCGGCGACGTGCTTGCCGAAATGAACGACCACGTCCGCGACGACGTGATCGAGGATTTCGAGCCGCACGAAGTCGCCGAAGCGGTCGGCGAGATGGAGACGGATGACGCCGTCGCCATGATCGAGGACATGGAGGAGGACGAGCAGCGCGCCGTGCTCCGCGCCCTCGACCCCGACGACCGCGCCGCCATTGAGCAGGCGCTTGCCTTCCCCGAAGAATCCGCCGGCCGCCTGATGCAGCGCGATCTGATCGCGGTGCCGGAGCATTGGACGGTAGGCCACGTCATCGATTACCTGCGCGCCGGCGACACGCTGACCACGGATTTCTGGGAAGTGTTCGTAGTCGACGGCCGCCACCACCCGGTCGGCACCTGCATGCTGAGTTGGATCCTGCGCACGCCCCGCCACGTCGCCGTCGCCGACGTCATGAAGCGCGAGCAGACCCTGGTGCCGGTCGATATGGACCAGGAGGAAGTGGCGCTTCGCTTCCAGAAATACGCCCTCATCTCCGCGGCGGTGGTGGATTCGTCCGGCCGCTTGGTGGGAATGATCACCGTCGACGACATCGTCCACATCATTCAGGAAGAAGCGAGCGAAGATGCCCTCCTCCTCTCAGGCGTGGGCGAAGGCGACATCAACGAGTCCGTTGTCGAAAGCTACAAGGCCCGCGTCCGCTGGCTGATCGCCAACCTCGGCACCGCGCTGATCGCGGCAACCATCATCGGCCTGTTCCAGGGCACGATCGCTAAGATGGTGGCGCTTGCCGCCCTTATGCCGATCGTCGCCGGCGTCGGCGGCAATGCGGGGACGCAGACGCTTGCCGTGACGGTGCGCGCGCTTGCCACCAACCAGCTTACCCAGTCGAACACCTGGCGCGTCATCGTCCGCGAGATCCGGGTCGCATGCCTGAACGGAATCACGGTTGCGGTGCTGATCGGCCTGGCGGTGGCCTTGTTCTTCGCCAATCCGATGCTCGGCGGCGTGATCGCGGCGGCGATGCTGACCAACATCGTCATTGCCGGGTTCGCCGGCGTGATGGTGCCGGTGGCGCTCGATCAGGCCGGCGCCGATCCGGCCGTGGCCTCGTCTGTGTTCGTCACCATGGTGACCGATTCGATGGGCTTCCTGGTCTTCCTGGGCCTCGCCTCCGCGTCCGGTCTGGTCGGCTAAGCTGTTGATCGAACGCGGCTAATCGGCCACAACACGGATCATGCCCTCCCTCCACATCAGCAAGGTCGCCGTCGGCTGCGCGAGCATATCGACGCTTGAAAAGCGCCAAAGGCTGCGGCTTGCGGACGGCGTCGTGCCGCTCGTCACCCGCTTCATGCCCAAGCGGGCGGAGGAGCTGGTCGGCGGATCGGTGTTCTGGATCGTCAAGCACCGCATCGCCGCCCGCCAGACCATCCTTGCGCTGGCCGCGCGGGAGACGGACCGGCGCACGGTGATCAGCCTTTCGCCCGAACTGGTGCCGGTGCGCGCGGTTGCCAAGCGCGCCCACCAGGGCTGGCGCTATCTCGATGCCGCCGACGCGCCGCCGGATTTCGGCGACGGCGAGGATGACGGGCTTCTGGAACTTCCGCCCGAGCTTGCCGGCAAGCTGTCGGCGTTGCTGCTGATCTAGCGCTATTTGCCGCAGCGCACCTGGCCGGCGGCCGGGCCGCTGACCGTGCACGCTGCCGTGCCGAGCACCTCCACCGCGCCGCGGCCAAGCGCCGTGACTCGCGCCTTGCGGATCGCCGAGAGCGTGACGCTGCCCGAGGTCGATGCGGAAAGTTCGAGATCGTCGGTCTGGAGCGCTTCGCCGTCGAGGTCGCCGGTGCCGGAGATGGTGGCGCGGACGATCTTTGCCTTGCCGCCCATTTGAAGCGTGCCCGAGCCGACGAGGGCGAGGCCGAGCGTGTCCGCCTCGACGCTGCCGACGCTGAGCCTTCCGCTTCCCGAAACGCCGAGCTCGACCCGCAGGCCGCGCACCCGGTCGATGGCAAGGCTGCCCGAGCCGACCACCGTCGCGCTGCGCAGGCTCCGCGCCGAGAGGGTGAAACGCACCGGCCCCGCCGAGGCGGTGCGGCTACTGCCCCACAAGGATGGGTTCGGGCGGATTCGCAAGGTCCGCCCCTGCACGTCCACCAGCACACGGTCGATGGCGGCCTGATCGCCCGTCGCCTTGGCCTGCGTGGTTCCGCCTGTGGAAAGCGTCACGTCATAGGGGCCGTCCACCTGCACCCGGTCGAAGTCGGTGACGGAGTAGAACCGGTCGGCGGCCGCTGCCGGCGCCGCGGCGGCCAGCATCACAAAAAAGGGCATGATCCTCATGTGGAGGACCATGCCCGATATTGGTTAACGCGGTGTTGCGATCGCTCAGCCGGTGCAGCGTGCCTCGCCGGAACCGACCTTGCTGATTTCGCATTTGCCGCCGCCGGCCAGGGTTACATCGCCCGATCCGACGATCGAGATGTCCGCCGATTCGGTGGCTCGGCCGGTGACGTTGCCCGATCCCGCGATCGACACGCTGGCGCGTCGCGCATCGAGCCCGGCAAGGTCGAGATCGCCGGAACCGCCAATCGACGATTCCGTGCTTCCAGCCGTTCCCGCCGCCTTGATATTGCCCGAGCCGCCGATCGCGAAGCTCGCCTGCTCGACCTTCAACGACGCGAGTTCGATGTTGCCGGAGCCGCCGATCGCCGCATCGAAGCTCTTGCCCTCGGCCCGGTCCACCTTGAGATTGCCCGAACCGGCGAGGGAGGCCGCCCGAAGCGACCCCGTCGTGACGTAGATGGTCAGCGGCTGGCCCTTCGAGCTCCAGCTCAAGCGATTCCTGTCCTTGTTGCCGATCTTGAGCTCGCCGTCCTCGACCTTGATCTCGAGCTGCTCGATCAGCGCGGAATCGCCTTGGGCGCGAACCGACGGCGCGCCGCCGACCGTGACGACGACATTGTGCGGGCCGCCGAGCGACACCCGGTCGAAACCCGCAACCTGGAAAGCACGATCGATCTTCTTGCCGCTCAGTTCCGGCTCCTTGGCGCCGGCGGAGACGTTGCAAGCTCCGAGCAGGAGCATCGAACCCAGGATCATTGCACTGCGCATCGTTTTACCTCCCTCAAGTGTATTGCCCCCATAATACACGCGCTCAGGGGCGGGCGCAACATGCGAAAAGGGCGGCCCCTTTCGGAACCGCCCTTCGCGTATTTTACTTGGGGAAGCGGGGCTTAGACGGCCGCCTTCTCCTTGTTGTAGATCACCGCGGCCTTGTTGAGGATCTCGAGGATCTTCACCAGTGCGGCCGGCTCGTCGATCTGCTCCATGGCGGCGAGTTCGCGCGCCAGGCGGCTGGAGGCCGCTTCGAAGATCTGACGCTCCGAATAGCTCTGCTCGGGCTGATCGTCCGCGCGGAACAGGTCGCGAGTCACTTCGGCGATCGAGATCAGGTCGCCCGAATTGATCTTGGCTTCATATTCCTGGGCGCGGCGCGACCACATGGTGCGCTTCACCTTGGGCTTGCCCTTCAGGGTTTCAAGCGCGTCGCGAAGCGTCTTGTCGGACGACAGCTTGCGCATGCCGACGCTTTCCGCCTTGTTGGTCGGAACGCGCAGCGTCATTTTCTCTTTTTCGAAGCGCAGCACATACAGTTCGAGCTGCATGCCCGCGATGTCCGTGCTTTGCAGTTCAATGACGCGCCCCACGCCGTGCTTTGGGTACACAACATAATCGCCAACGTCGAAGCTCAACGCCTTCGCTGCCATTTAATCGACCTTCCCATGAGAGTGCCGCACGGTCACCGGAAGCGCGCCTCCCCAGGACGGTTCCGATTGCCTCTCGCGGCCTTGCGTGTGTGAATCACCTCTTCGCGGCGCGCGTGCTCGCGACCGCCAGAAAACCTCGATAGCGCAAAGCGTGCGGAAAAGCTACCCTTTTGGGCGCCTTGGCTGGGACTCGGAGCGCCGGATGGGCAAAATGGTGCCCGTTCGGGTCAGTCGCCTTCGCCGGGGCTGGCCGAGAAATATTTCTCGAACTTGCCCTCTTCGCCCTTATGCTCGTCGGCATCGTCGGGCGACGGCCGCTTGCGGGTAAGGTTCGGCCAGTCGGCGGAGTAGGTGGCGTTGATCTCCAGCCACTTTTCCAGGCCCGCTTCGGTGTCGGGCAGGATCGCCTCGGCCGGGCATTCCGGCTCGCAGACGCCGCAATCGATGCATTCGCTCGGGTTGATGACGAGCATGTTCTCGCCTTCGTAGAAGCAATCCACCGGGCACACTTCCACGCAGTCCATATATTTGCAGCGGATGCACGCTTCGGTGACGACGTAAGTCATTTGCTTCTCCCTCTACCTACGATTCCCTAGTCCCCCCCCCCTTCGCTCGTCAACGGGCCTTCGGGCACCTCCGTGTAGAGGAGCCGCGCTTCGGCCGGCGGGCCGCGGCGGACGGGGAGGGCTTCCACCTTGAGTACGCGCACCGTTCCGCGCTGGGCGAAGCTCATCACGTCTCCCACCCGCACCGGACAATGCGCGCGGTCGGCGACCCGGCCGGAAATGCGCAGTCGCCCTTCCTCCGCCATCGTCTGTGCAAGTGCGCGGGTCTTAACGATCCGCGCGAACCACAGGAATTTGTCGAGACGCAGAGTCTCAGCCACGGCGCAGCCCGGCGAGTGCCGCAAAGGCATTCGCGGGTCCGGCGGGGCGCTCGTCGCGGCGGCCCCGCATCTGACCCTTCCACGCCCAGCCTGCATCGTTCTCCGTCGAGCGGAAGCCGAGATCGCGCATCAGCTTCGCCACGGCCTGCGGTTGAAGGCCGAGCGAGGTGGCGAGCGCATGATCGACGAACGGCTGTTTTTTGCCGGTGCGCGCCTCGTGGGCGTGACGGGCGAGCCGTTCGACGAGATCGACCCGCAGCATCTGTGGGCCGACGCAGCGAAAGCCGAGCTTCTGAAGGCGCGGCCGGTCCGGCTCGGGCGGCGTCGGCAGGACGACCACCGATTCGGGGGGCAGTTCGGGCACGGCTTGTCCCGACGCGGCGGCGCGAAGGGCGCTGCGCCAGCGGCGTGGCTCCGGCTTGAGCATGTCGGGAATGAACAGGTCGAGCGCGCCGATCTTGACCTTGAGCCCGGTGATCAGCCGCCGTTGCTCCCGCTCCAGGGTGGCAAGCGGCTTCGCAACCGCCTCCCGCGCGACGATGCCGCCTTCGTCCACCAGAAGCGCGAGGATCGAGCGCACCGCCGGCGGGCAGGAGGCATCCTGCGCCGCCAGGCCTGCCGCGCGCAGGGGCGCGAGCCAGCGTTCCACCTGATGACGAACCCACAGGTCGATCCGCGCGGCGACGATCTGGCGCTCACGTTCGGACAAGCGGTCGAGGCGGCGGTCGATCAGGACGCGGGGGGAAAGAAGGTTCTTGCCGGTGCCGAGCCGCGCCACTTCATGGCCGCGCCACAGCACCGCGACCGGCTGGGCAGCGTCCGAGCGAAGCGTGAAATGCTCGTCCGTGTCCACGGAAAGTGCCGCCGCGCGCTTCTCATACTCGCCGCCGAGCCGCCGCTCGGCGGTGGCGAGCAGCATCTTGCGGTCGGCGTGCTTGGCGGTGGGATCGACTTCGAAGCTGAACCCTTCCATGCGCCCGATGGCAAACGAGCCGACGGTGACTTCGCCTTCGTCGTCGACCAGCACCGGGAACTCGCCCGCGCCCTTTTTGCCGAGATCGCGGAGCAGCACGGAGGTGCGCTTGTCGACGAAGCGCTGGGTGAGCCGCTCGTGCAGCGCATCCGAAAGCTTCTGCTCAACCTCGCGGGTGCGCTCGGCCATCGCGGGAGGATCGGTCAGCCAGTCGATGCGGTGGGCGATATAGGCCCAGGTGCGGACCCCCGCGATTCGGTCGGCGAGCGCGTCGATATCGCCCTGCACGTTGTCTAGCGCGGCAACCTGGCCGGCATACCAGTTTTGCGGGATCCGGCCGTCGCCCTCGCTCAGGTAGGTGTAGATGCGGGCAACCAGGCGGGCGTGGTGCTCCGGCCCGGTCTTGCGAAAGTCGGGGAGGCCGCAGGCGGACCACAGGCGGCGCACCCGGTCAAAGCCCTTGGCGCGGGCGGCGATCTCGGGATCCTCGGCAAGGCGCTTGAGGACGAGGAGATCGATCGCTTCTGGTGCGGCGCGGAGGCCAAGCAGGGTCGGGCGGCGCTCCAGGGAGCGGATCAGCGCGTCCAGGCTTCGGAAGTCCGGATCGCCCTCGCGCCAGTAAAGGTGGTCGAGGGGCGCAAAGCGGTGCTCCTCGATGCTTTCGATCTCTTCGGGCCGGAATTCGGCGGCATGCTCGCCCTCGAAGGTCAGCGCGCCGAACGTGCCGTCGCGCTGGTGGCGGCCGGCGCGGCCGGCGATCTGGGCCATTTCGGCGGGTGTAAGGCGGCGCCTGCGCCGGCCGTCGAACTTGGAAAGGCCGGCAAAGGCGACGTGGCTGACGTCCATGTTGAGGCCCATGCCGATCGCGTCGGTGGCGACGAGGTAATCGACCTCGCCGGCCTGGTACATCGCTACCTGGGCGTTGCGGGTACGGGGGCTCAGCGCCCCCATCACCACCGCCGCGCCGCCCCGCATCCGGCGCAGCATTTCCGCGACCGCGTAAACCTGGTCGGCGGAAAAGGCGACGATGGCCGAGCGTGGGGGCAAGCGGGAGAGCTTGGTCGGGCCGACATAGGACAAGGTGGAGAAGCGCGGGCGACCGATGATCTCCGCCTTGGGGAGCAGCGCGCGGACCATCGGCGCCAGCGCTTCGGAGCCGAGGATCATGGTTTCCTCGCGGCCGCGGGCGTGGAGCATCCGGTCCGTGAAGACATGGCCGCGCTCCGGATCGGCGCCGAGCTGCGCTTCGTCCACCGCGACAAACGCGAAGTCGCGCTCCATCGGCATCGATTCGGCGGTGCACAGGAACCAGCGGGCGTCCTTGGGCAGGATTTTCTCCTCTCCGGTGATGAGGGCGACCTGGTTGGCGCCCTTCATCTTCACCACCCGGTCGTAGACCTCGCGCGCCAGCAGCCGCAGCGGGAAGCCGATCATGCCGCTCGAATGCGCGGCCATCCGCTCCACGGCGAGGTGGGTCTTGCCGGTGTTGGTCGGGCCGAGGATAGCGGTAAGGGGCGCCCGGGCGAAGTCGCTCATCGAATGTAGATCGGTCCTTTATCCGCGAAGCGCAATGATTTGCGTCAGCTGGCGTGCAAAGGGGCGGTTTAAGCGTTGCATTGACCCGGCAGGGCGGCGAACGAGCCGGCAGGATTTCGAAAAGGGCGCGCATGGCGGCAAAATTGGGAACGGTGCTGGTCGAGAAGCCCTGGGGGCGGGATCGGCTTCCGGCGAACTTCGCGGGCACGGACGATCGGCGGGTGGGCGAGGTCTGGTTCACCGGGGGGGACGAACTGCCGCTGCTCGCCAAGTACATCTTCACCAGCGAGAAGCTGTCGATCCAGGTCCATCCGGACGCGGCGCAGGCGGAGGCGATGGGGGTGGAGGGCGGCAAGCACGAATGCTGGCTGATCCTCGATGCGGAGCCGGGCGCCACCGTCGGCATCGGGCTGACCGGGCATTTATCCGGAGAAGCGCTCAGGGCCGCGGCGCTCGACGGCTCGATCGAGGCGATGGTCGACTGGCGGTCGGTGAGCGCCGGCGACTTCTTCTATGTGCCGGCGGGGACCGTGCACGCGATCGGGGCGGGTGTTTCGCTGCTCGAGTTCCAGCAAAATGGCGGAGTTACCTTCCGGCTCTACGATTATGGGCGACCGCGCGAACTCCACCTCCACCAAGCGGTCGCGGTGGCGAGGCCCGAGCCTTATTTGCCGGCAGTCCAGGAGCGCGTGGACAAGGCGGAGGACCGAGTGCTGGTCGATGGGCCGTTGTTCTCACTCGTGCATGTCGCCAGCGGTGACGGGCACGTTCTGGAGGAGAAGCGGCGCTGGGTGATGCCGCTTGCCGGACGCGCGGCGGCCGGGGGCGAGGAAGCCGGGCCCGGCGAGTGTTTGTTGTTGGACGCCGGCGAGACCCTGGTTCTGGGCAGCGCGCGGGTTTTGATCGGCGCCGAGTTCGGCTAAACGCCCCGCAGCTTGAAGTCGACGACCTTGCCTTCGTAGCGGCATTCGAAGGATTGGCGCTGCGGCCCTTCTCCCGCCGTGCCCCAGACGATCAATCGCGATGCGCTTCGATATTCCGTATCGATGATTCGGACCGTGCCGTGCTGCTGCGCCTGGGCAGTACATGCCATTCGAGCGGCGGGGCCGGGATCTTCGGTCGGCGGAGCGTCGGGCTTGTCGGCCGCTCGAACCGCAGCGGTCACCGCGCTTGCGGCAAGGCTGGCGGCACAGCCGCCGAGTGGCGCCGCGGACACGGTGAGGAGCAGGAAAGGCGCAAAACGGTGCATCGGGCATCCTTAGCGTGAGAAAGATCCCGCGCACAGGCTTGAACGAACGCGAATGGCGAACGCCCTGCCCGTGCAAAGTGCGTTTTTCACTATACTTTAACCCTGTTTCGCCACAGTCCCCTTGCCTGACGCGAGAGCGGGGCCGGGTTCACATCCGGCTTCTCGCGCGGGGGGCATGAAGGCACAAGGCGCGGGGGCTAAGCCGCTTGTATCAATTCAACAGTTTCGGTGGAGCCGCCGGTGGCGGAGGCACGGCTGCCTTGAGCCTGGATGGGGCGCTTGCACGTCCGGCGATTTCGCGCGGCTTCGGCAGCAGAACGGCGCCGGCCGCGCGCCCACGCGACTTCGATCTGGTGGTCGATCTCGGCGCCCGCATCGGCTCGCGCCAATGGCTTCGCGGCCTCGCGACCTGCGGCGTGCTTTGCTACGCCGCCTGGTGGACCGCCCCGGGCTTTCACCCCATTCCCGGCGCCGCGGCGGCACCGATGTCCGAAGCGCATTGGGAAGAAGCCCGCGCGGTTGCCATCGCGCCTCTCGCCTTGGGGGCTGACACCGGGAAGCGCATGGCCTCCACCGACTCGGTGCAGCCGCTGCTCGACACGCCGGAGCGTCCGACGGTGGATCTCGTTGCCACGCTTGGCCAGGGCGACGGCTTCGCACGCGCGCTGGAGCGGGCCGGAGTGGCCGGGGCGGAAGCGGCCTCGGTCGCCTCGCTGGTCGCGGCGGTGGTGCCGCTTGGGGATCTCAAACCCGGAACGGCGATGGACGTGACGCTCGGCCGCCGCCCGAACCGCAACGTCGCCCGGCCGCTGGAAAGCCTCGCCTTTCGCGCCCGCTTCGATCTCAAGCTTGCAATCGCCCGCGACGGCGGCGGCTTCACGTTGACCAAGACGCCGATCTTTGTCGACGAAACGCCGTTGCGCATTCAAGGGATGGTGGGCGAGAGCCTGTACCGCTCCGCCCGCGCCGCCGGAGTGCCGGCCAAGGCCGTGGAAGGCTTTATCCGCGCCGTTGCCGCCCAGACGGAAATCGGCGGCCTTAACGCCAACGACCGCTTCGACATCATCGTCGAGCACCGCCGCGCCGCCACCGGCGAAACGCAGAGCGGCCAGCTCCTGTACGCCGGACTCGACCGATCCGGCGGCAAGGACCTCCAGCTCCTGCAATGGAGCGACGGCAGCCGCACCCAGTGGTTCGAAGCCTCGGGCGTCGGCCGGCAGAGCGGCACGCTTGCGCGCCCGGTGCCGGGTGCGGTGTCGTCCAATTTCGGCATGCGCCGCCACCCAATCCTGGGCTATTCGCGCATGCACCGCGGCATGGATTTCCGCGCCGGATACGGCACGCCGATCCTTGCCGCCACCGACGGCCGCGTGGCTCGCGCCGGCTGGGCGGGCGGTTACGGCCAGCAAGTCAGGCTCTCCCATGCCGGCGGTCTGATGACCAGTTATTCGCACATGAGCCGAATCGCCGCGCAACCGGGCAGCGTCGTCCGGCAGGGCCAGGTGATCGGCTATGTCGGCTCGACTGGCCTCTCCACCGGCCCGCACCTCCATTACGAACTCTACAAGGACGGCGTTGCGATCGACCCGTCGTCCGTGAAGTTCGTGATGCGCTCGCAGCTTGCGGGCGGGGATCTGGCGGCATTCCGGGCGAAGCTCCGGGGTCTGCTCTCGGTGCCGGTCGGCGGCGCGACGCGCATGGCCGACGCGGCTGGGGCGAAGAAGCCCAAGGCCTAAGCGCGACCTGCTCTCTGCTCTGGCGTGTGCAGGCGGAATACCTCGACCAACCACCAACCGTCACCCCCGCGAAAGCGGGGGTCCCGCTTCTTGGTGAGATAAGAAGAAGCGGTGTCCCCCGCCTTTCCCGGCTGTCAGGCAAGAAGAAGCGGGATTCCCGCTTTCGCGGGAATGACGGTTTGGCTTGTTGCTGAGTGCGGTGGCTTGTCGGGCTCCCCAAAAGAAACCGCCCCGAAGTACCACTTCGGGGCGATGGTTTTAGCGTCCCTGGCTTCGCCAGCGTTTGACGACTCGGGCGACCGTTGCTTCCTCGTCGCCATTCTGCCGCCACAGCTCGGAGAAAAGCGGGTCGGACGAGGCGGGGCGGCGGTCGCGTTCGAGATCGTCGAAGGAGACCCGAATCGGGATCGAGACGCCCTCACCGCAGACGATGCACTCGCGGTTTCGAAGCGCGGGGATGACGTCGAGGAAGCCGCGCGCGCCTTCCGGCATCGCCGATTTCACAAAGGCCTGATCGCGCTCGTTGTTGAGGCGCATGGCGATGATCGTGCCGCACTGGGAAAGCACGCCCTCCGCCAGATCGGACGGGCGCTGGGTGATGAGGCCCAGCGACACGCCGTATTTCCGGCCTTCCTTGGCGATCCGCTCCAGGATCTTGCGCACGGCCTGGCCGTTGCCGGTCTTGTCGGACGGGATGTAGCGGTGCGCTTCCTCGCAGACGAGCAGCACCGGACGGGGCACTTCGTTGCGCGACCAGATGGCGTAATCGAACACCAGCCGCGACAGCACCGCGACCACCACCGAGACGATATCGGACGGAACGCCGGAAACGTCCACGATGGAGATCGGCTTGCCCTTGGCGGGCAGGCGGAAGATCTTGGACACGAAGGTCGCCATCGAATCGGCGATCAGCATGCCCGAGAACATGAACTGGTAGCGCGGATCGGACTTGAGCTCGTCGATCTTGCCCTTGAGCCGCATATAAGGCGCGGTGTCGGTGGCCTTGTTAAGCAGGCCCATGTCGGTGGTGATGGCGTTGGTCAGGTCCGACAGGGTGTAAGGAATCGGCGAATCGACGGTGAGCTTGTTGAGCCCCTCGGCGACGCGGTTCTTGGCGCGGGCCTGGAGAAGACACTTCGCAAGAATGTCCATGTCGCGCTGACGCTCGGAGCCGGAGGAGGTGATGAACACCTCGCAATGCTCTTCGAAGTTCATCAGCCAATAGGGCATCGCGAGGTTGTCGACGTTGAACAGCTCGCCATAGCCCTTGAAAGCGGCCGAATATTCGCCGTGCGGATCGATCATTACGATATGGCCTTCGGGCGCCATGTCGCAGATGCGGTGCATGATCAGGGCGGCCGACGTGGACTTGCCGGTGCCGGTCGAGCCCAGCAGCGCGAAATGCTTGCCGAGCAGAGCGTCGATGTAAAGCGCGCCGCGCACGTCCTTGGTCGGATAAACGGTGCCGATCTCAATATGCGGCCGCTCGTCGGCCGCGAACATCTGCTTCATGTCGTCGCCGGAAACGGGGAAGACCTTGGCGCCCGGCGGCGGATAGCCGGTGATACCGCGGCGAAAGTTGACGAGGCGGCCGCTTTGCGGATGTTCTTCGCCTTCGCCCAGGAAGTCGATCTCGGCGCGCACGGTGCCCGCTTCGCCTTCGTGCATCTTGAGGCCGCGCACGTTGGCAAGCAGCCACCGTGTGCCGGCCTCGATCTTGACGTGGCCGCCAACCTGGCCGGAGAGGGCGATGGACGGGTCCTCCGCGCTTCCAAGCTCGTTCAGCC
>DASWNA010000066.1:0-89341 GCA_036399475.1 Allosphingosinicella sp. | reverse complement strand
CTTGGACACGATCCGCTGCCAGCCGAGGTGAAAAGGCTGGCCGCGCCACCCGGAGAGCAGCACGACGCGGCTTTCGTCGCCCTCCAGCGGCGCGATGCCGTCCGTGGAAACTTCGACGAGATCGGGCGATTTTCGAAGCGGTCGAAGCCAGCCTTCGAGGTCGGCCGACGCGGCAAGCGCGCGCGACCAAATCAGGATTGCGGGTCCGCCGCCGCGCGCCGCGCCCAGCGCCGCTTCGCCGCCGCCATCGCCAAGGGGGGTGAGCCGGCCGGAGAAGCCCGCCGCCGCCAGAGCCTCGGTGATCTGCTGCGCGGCGACCTTCTTGTCGGGGGGAAAGAGGATAAGGATGTTGGACATGGCGCGCTTAACGCGCAGGGCCGCGGAATATCCTCACCCTTGCATCGCCGCCGCCCATTGGGCATCGCGCGGCCTATGATCGAACTCGATGAACAGCAGCGCGCCGCGCGAACCTGGTTCGAAAGCCTGCGGGACCGGATCTGCGCCGAGTTCGAGGCGATCGAGCGGGAGGCGGGCTCCGACTCGCGCTTCGGCTACACGCCCTGGGAGCGCACCGACCCCGACGGAGAACCCGGCGGCGGCGGGGTTCGCGGGCTGATGAACGGCACGGTGTTCGAGAAGGTGGGGGTCAACGTCTCCACCGTCGGCGGCACCTTCAACGCGGATTTCGCCAAGACCATCCACGGCGCCGGCGAGGATCCGCGCTTCTTCGCGACGGGGATCAGCCTGGTCGCCCACATGGCTAACCCGCACGTGCCGGCGGTGCACATGAACATGCGCTTCCTGGTCACCACCAAGCGCTGGTTCGGCGGCGGCGCGGATTTGAACCCCCCTCTGCCCTATGAGGAAGACACAGCCGACTTCCACGCCCGCCTGCGCGCCGCCTGCGCCGCCCACGACCAGACCTTCTACGAGCGGTTCCGCAAATGGGCGGACGAGTATTTCTACATTCCCCACCGCGGCGTCCACCGCGGAGTGGGGGGCATCTTCTACGATCACCTTGAAGGCCCGTTCGACGAAAGCTTCGCCTTCACCCGCGATGTCGGCGAGGCGTTCCTGGACGTGTTTCCGCGGCTGGTGCGGCGGCGGATGAACACGCCCTTCACCGAAGCGGACCGCGCCCGGCAGCTCGAATGGCGGGGGCGCTATGCCGAGTTCAACCTGATCTACGACCGGGGGACGTTGTTCGGCCTCAAGACCGGCGGCAATGTCGACGCCATTCTGATGAGCCTGCCGCCGCTCGCCACCTGGAGCTGAGACGCGCACCAGGGACTTAGGAAGCGGAACAGTAGGCGAACCCTTTCCACCTCCCCTCCCCTTCGCTACACCTTCCCTCATGTCCGATCTGTTCGCGTCCGCCACCGCCACCTCCGAAGACTATGATGCAAGCTCGATCGAGGTTCTCGAAGGGCTGGAGCCGGTGCGGCGGCGGCCCGGCATGTATATCGGCGGCACGGACGAGCGGGCGCTCCACCATCTCGCCGCCGAAGTGCTGGACAACAGCATGGACGAGGCCGTCGCCGGCCACGCCAACCGCATCGAGGTGACGCTGGAGGCCGGCAACCGGCTGACCATCACCGATAATGGCCGCGGCATGCCGACCGACCCGCATCCCAAGTATCCGGGCAAGTCGGCGCTCGAGGTGATCCTCACCATGCTCCACTCGGGCGGCAAGTTTTCGAACAAGGCCTACGCGACTTCGGGCGGGCTTCACGGGGTTGGCGTCAGCGTCGTCAACGCGCTCTCCACCGAGACGGTGGTGACGGTGGCGCGCAACAAGGAGCTGTTTCGCCAGACCTTTTCGCGCGGCGAGCCGGTCGGCGGGCTCGAGGCGCTCGGTGCCACCCAGAACCGGCGCGGCACCACCGTCGCCTTCACGCCCGATCCCGAGATTTTCGGCGAAGACGCGAAGTTCAAGCCGGCGCGGCTGTATCGCCTGGCGCGGTCCAAGGCCTATCTTTTCGCCGGGGTGGAGATCCGCTGGAAATGCGATCCCGCGCTGATCGACGATGGGACGCCGGCCGAGGCCGTGTTCCAATTCCCCGGCGGCCTCTCCGATCACTTGAAAGAGCAGATCGGCGACCGCGGCTGCGCGACCACCGACTTCTTCTCCGGGCGGCAGGACTTTCCCAACAGCCACGGCATGGTCGAATGGGCGGTGGCCTGGCCGTTGTGGAGCGAGGGCGGCTCCTCCTTCTACTGCAACACCATCCCGACGCCCGACGGCGGCACCCATGAGCAGGGCGTCCGCGCGGCGCTGACCCGCGGGATCAGGGGCTTCGGCGAACTGGTCGGCCTCAAGAAAGCCAAGGACATCCAGTCCGAGGACGTCACCGGCGGCGCCGAGATCCTGCTCTCGGTCTTCATCCGCGATCCCCAGTTCCAGAGCCAGACCAAGGACCGGCTGACCAGCCCGGACGCGGCGCGGCTGGTGGAAGCGGCGGTGCGCGACCATTTCGACCATTATCTCGCCGACAATATGGAGCGCGGCAAGGCGCTGCTCGGCTTCGTGCTCGACCGCATGGACGAGCGGCTCAAGCGCCGCGCCGAGCGCGAAGTGAAGCGCAAGACCGCGACCTCGGGCCGCAAGCTGCGCTTGCCCGGCAAGCTCACCGACTGCGCCAACGACGATCCGGCCGGCACCGAGTTGTTCATCGTCGAAGGCGACAGCGCCGGCGGCTCGGCCAAGCAGGCGCGCGACAGGAAGACGCAGGCGATCCTGCCGATCCGCGGCAAGATCTTGAACGTCGCTTCCGCGAGCGCCGACAAGATCCGCGGCAACCAGGAGATCGCCGACCTGACGCTTGCGCTGGGCTGCGGCACCCGCGAACGCTGCGATCCCACCCAGCTTCGGTACGACAGGATTATCATCATGACGGACGCCGACGTCGACGGCGCCCATATTGCGACCCTGCTGATGACCTTCTTTTTTAACGAGATGTCCAAGATCGTCGAAGCGGGCGCGCTCTACCTCGCCCAACCGCCGCTTTACCGGCTGACCGCGGGCGGCACCGTCGCCTATGCCCGCGACGACGCCCACCGCGGCCTGCTGGAGAAAACGGTGTTCAAGGGCAAGAAGATCGAGATTTCACGCTTCAAGGGCCTTGGCGAGATGAACCCCAACCAGCTTCGCGAAACCACCATGGACCGGAACTCGCGCTCGCTGATCCGGGTCACCCTGCCCGAGGAATATCAGGCGCAGCGCGGCGTCAAGGACCTGGTCGACCGGCTGATGGGCCGCAATCCCGAACACCGCTTCCAGTTCATCCAAAGCCACGCGGCCGAGGTGAGCGAAGAGGAAATCGACGCCTGACGCAATGGGGGCGGGAGCCGAAGCCCCCGCCCCTTTCGTGCGGCGTTGCGCCCCCGCCTAGCGGGTCAGCGAATCGGCGAGCTCAACGTTCTTGCTCCGGATCATGCCCGGGATCAGGAACGCATCGACCAGCACCCAAATGCCCACCCCGGCAAGAAGGAAAAGGCCGACGACAAAAATGGCCGTCGCCCAGCCGATCACCGTCAAAACCAACTGGGTCACGGCAGTGCCGGTTTCCCCGAGGTAAAAACGGTGCGCCCCGAAAATGCCGAGAAAGAACCAGAGAAGGTAAGCCACTCCAGTGGATTTGCGTTTCGCATCGTACATCATCTGCGAGCGCACGGCCTCGTGGCGATTTTGGCTGTCGGACATGTATTCCCCCTTTTCAAACAAGGCGATGCAACAGGGAACGCCCTCCCCTGTCAACGCACAAAATACCGGAGAGCTTGGCCTTAGCGCCCCGATTTGTCGCCAAGCAGCTTCATTTCCTGCTGGAGCTTGGTGGCGGCGGCGCGCGCTTCTTCGACAACCGGCGCTTGTGCGTCGCAATAGGCCTGCTGCGCTTCGCTGAGCCCCTTGCCGTCGATGCAGCGGCCGACCCACTCGCGCCGGGGGAGAATTTCGAACGGCTCCAGCGATGAGTCGGCGCGGGCGACCACCGTCTTCAGGGACTCGAGGTAGCCGTGCCAGTTCCGCCGGGCGCGCGCCTGGTTGGCGGCGTCGCTGCGGTCGTTCGCCTTCGGCTCGGCCACAACGAGCGCCGACAGCGGCAGCGCTTTAAGACGCGCGGCGGCTTCGTCGAACCGGCCGAGCTCGCGAAGCGCGTTGATCGCCCGCCCCTCCATGCCGATCCAGTTGACGTCCTCGGGCTTGCGCGGAAGCTTGGCCGTCTCCTCCGCGAACTCGGCAAGGTAGCGGGCGCGCTGCTCGGGCGTGCCTTCGGCGGCCCAGGTCGCGCGCTGCAGTGCGATCAGGCGGGCTCCGGCCGGCACGCCCATCTGAGTCATCAGCCAATAGGCCCGGTAAAAGGGCACATCCTTGCGAAGCGCCTGGTAGGCATCGGAGGCGATCAGCGGTTCCAGCTTCGCTACTTCCGCCGGCTCATAGTCCTTGTACAGGACCAGGCCGTTGGCCGGACATTCGGGCAGCGCCATCGGGAAACTGCCATAAGGCTTGCCGTCCGGCCGCTCGCCCCAGGACACGATCGATCCGGGGCTGGAGAATTCGAACGACCCGCCGCCGATCGGGCAGGTCATCGTCCGCCGCACCGCCTTGCCGGTTTGCGCCGGCAAGGCGGATGCGCCGAAGGCGGCGAGGGCCGAAGCGAGGATGAGCTTGCCAAAGATGTTCGTCATGAAGTCGACCGTGCCCGATTCTGCTTGTTTCTCAAAGCGCCGATCCGCTCGGCACAGTCGGCGCGACCAGCGGGAAGCGTGGAATCTCGGCGGCAAAGGCGCGGGTGTCGGCCGCGACCATCCGGTAGCGGCCCTCCATCCAGCCGGTGGGCGTGCTCAACGGGCAGCCCGAGACATAATCGAACGACTCGCCCGGCGCGATCACCGGCTGCTCGCCGACCACGCCCTCGCCCTGGATTTCGTGGCGGGCACCGCGGCCATCGGAGATCGTCCATTCGCGGCTGACGAGCTGCACCGGCACGCGGCCGCCATTCTCGATTCGGATATGGTAAGCCCAGAACCAGCGGCCGCGGCCGGGCTCGGACTGTTCGGGAAGAAAGCTGACGGCGACTCGGACGGTGACGTCCCCGGTGGTCGCGCTATGCGGAAAGAGCTTGTTCACGGGCGCTTCCTCTACGTGTCGCGCCCGCCCGTCAATCGCCTGGCTTGCACAGGCAAAGCGCAGTGCCCAGAGAAGCAGTCATGGTTGCACACTGGACACCGCAGAGTTGGCGAGGGCACGAGGCGCGCCAGCAGCCGGCCTGGCCGGACGGGGCGGCGCTCGAGGGCGCGCTGCGCGAGCTTGCCGCCTATCCGGCCTTGGTGAACGCGGCGGAAGCGCACCGGCTGACCGTCGACATCGCGGAGGCGCAGGCGGGGCGCGCCTTTTTGCTGCAGGGCGGCGACTGCGCGGAAAGCTTCGCCGAATTCTCCCCCGGCAACATCCGCGCGCTCCACGCCTTGCTCGTCGCCATGGCCGAGCGGCTGGCGGCGGCGAGCGGGCTTCGGGTGGTCAAGGCGGCGCGGATCGCCGGCCAGTTCGCCAAGCCTCGTTCGCGCGACCTGGAGGAGAAAGCGGGCGGGAGCCTGCCGGTGTACCGGGGCGACATCGTCAACGGCATCGCCTTCGACGCGGCGGCGCGGCAGCCGGACCCGGCACGCATGTTCCGCGCCTACGCCCAATCGGCGGCGACCTTGAGCCACCTTCGCGAACTCTCCGCCGGAGAGCCTTTCTACACCTGCCACGAAGCCCTGCTCCTGCCCTATGAGGAGGCGCTGGTCCGCCGCGACGGCGCGGGCTGGTACGGCAGCTCCGCCGCCTTTTTATGGGTGGGAGACCGGACCCGCTTCGAGGGCTCGGCCCATGTCGAGTTCCTGCGCGGGCTTTCCAACCCCCTCGGCATCAAATGCGGGCCGGGGCTGGAACCGGACCTTCTCCTCTCCCTGCTCGACCGGCTGAACCCGGCACGCCAAGCGGGGCGGATCACCCTGATCAGCCGAATGGGAGCGAGCCGCATCGCCGAACGGCTGCCGCCGCTCATCCGCGCCGCCGCGCGCGAGGGGCACAAGGTGCTCTGGTCGTGCGATCCGATGCACGGCAACACGGTCAAGGCGAACGGCTTCAAGACCCGACCGCTGGAGAGGATACTGGAAGAGCTCGCCGCCTTTTTCGCGCTGTGCCGGGCCGAAGGCGTGCGCCCCGGCGGCGTGCATGTCGAGCTGACCGGCAGCGATGTCGCCGAGTGCACCGGCGGCGCCGAGCCGGTGCGCGAGGCGGACCTCGGCGATCGCTACCACACCCATTGCGACCCGCGTCTCAACCCGGCCCAGGCATTGGAAGTCGCGGCGCTGGTTGCGCGGGAGCTGGCGGGCGGCGCTGACGCCCAGGCAGCCTAGCCGGCGCGCTCCACCTGGAGCATCCCGGCCGCGCACGGGCCGAGCAGTTCGCGCGCCGGGGCGCTGCCGTCGAGCCACGCACGCCATGCCTCGCGGGGGAGCACGGCCACCTGACGGTTGTGGTAGGGCGCGACATCCGGGCCGGGCGGCGTGGTCAGCATGGTGAAGGCCTCGCCCACGTCCGGCGTGTTGCGCCACAGGCCAGCGATGCAGAACCAGTCGTGCCCCGCCATCGTGAACAGCCACTTGTCCTTGCGCTTGTGGGCGCGCGGCTCGGCCGGCGTGGTGAATTCGTAAAAGCCGTCGGTGACGATCAGGCAGCGCCCGCTATTGAACTCCCGCCCGTCCGAGCGAAAGTTGTAGACTGGCTTGCCCCCTGCCCCGGGCCAACTCCAGCGGCGCTGGACCAGCTCGGCGGCCGAACCGTCATCCGCCCAGCGCAGGATCGGCGCGCGATCAGTGATGCGGATATCCTCGCGCGGCTCCAGGTTCGGCATGCCGTCCGGGAAGCGCAAGGGAATGCGCAGGTCGTTGAACTCCTGCCCGATCGTGTTCAGGTCGACGCGGCTACGATAATCGTTGCACATAAGGGAGGTGCCTAACCGCTCGCCTCGCCCGGCGCCAGCTTGACAGGACGCCCCCTCCCCCCATATGCGGCCCACCTGCCTGCGCAAGCGGCCCCTTCGTCTAGCGGTTAGGACGTCGCCCTCTCACGGCGAAAACACGAGTTCGATTCTCGTAGGGGTCACCAGCGATATCACGCAGCCGCGCAACTTGGAAAACGTTGGGGAAAGTCCGGGGTCGGAAGACGCCGACATCCACAGACGATTTCACCCCAAGCAGGTTTCAGCAGGCGAACCCACATGCGTGAAGGACACAGACACGGCAGTGCGATGATGAGCGCACACGAGCGAGAAGCTCACGGGAATGCCGTTGTGGTCCTATTGCAGCGTTCAACAGCAACATCGGCGGCATCGCGCCCTCGGTTTGGAGCGGAGCTGAGCGTGGGATAGGATCCGATTTCCTTGAAGTACGCGATGCCGCGACGGACGCAGTCAGCAACAGGATTAAGCTGGACCGCCTCGTCCTCGCTTACGACGTCAGCGGAGTTCGCTGCTGTGTCTGCGGCCTCCCTGGTGTCGGCTGCACTGACGGTGTTGTTGGCGATCTCACCCTCAGGTGCGTTGCAGGCGGCAAGGGCCAGAACGCTGACAAGAAAGATCGTGCGCATCACATAGCCTCCTGGTTCGGATCCCGATTAGCTTTGGAAGATCGCCTTCCGGGCATGATGCGTCAACCGTAGATCGCCGGTTCGACGACTTGCTCGGAGCGCCGATCCGCGCTTTCACCTCACATGATAATGATTGCGCCTCACGACGACGGGGACGTGCAGGCAAAGGGGAAGGTCGTGCAGCCGCAATGCCCGGTTGCTGGCGATCTCGCCGATCATCCATGTCCTTGCCGCGAGGAAACCGGCAAACCGCTATTCCCGCGCATGCGTCACCAATCTCCGCGGCACCGCCGCCTCAGGCGAAATAGTCGAACCTTTGGGTGTCGTTGCCGCGGTTGCGCCACTCGGTTTCGCCCGCGGAGCCGCCGAACGCCGCCATTGTCTGAACCAGGCGGGCAACCCTGCGGTCGTCGATCAACGAGAGGTCAGCCGGAGGTGCGAGGTGGAGGGCCTCCGCCGCTTCCGCGGCCTCCTGCACCGCCGGGATGTCCTGCCGCTGGACGCTTACGCCGCCCACCGGCGCCTGGGCCGCTGCTCCCTGCGTCGGCAGATCGGCGAAATAGTCGAACGGGTCCGCGCCGGCGGGGATGCCGAAGGACAGGCCGGCCGCGCCGAATGACAGGCGTTGGTTGTCGAGCCCGGCGCGAAGCGCCGTCGTTCGATCGGGCAGCCCCTCCATGTCCCGGCTCTCGGCCCAAAGCTCCCCAACCTGCATCACGGCCGGCATTCTGTTGCCCGGACCCGCAGGCAGGCGCAGGTCGATCCCCGCGGCTGCCGCGGCCGAGGCGGCAAAGGAGGTTGCGCCGCGGGCGGGTTCGAAGGCCAAGGCGGCATCGCCCAGCGAACGCACCGTTCCGTTGGTCAGGGTGAAGCTGCCCGTCGCGAGCAGGATGTTCTGGCCGGGCTTGACGCTTTGCTCGGTTGCCGCTCCGGCAAGATCGATCGACGCGATGTTCACGTCCCCGAGGGTCTTGAGCTCCCCGGCATCGGTGATCCCGTTGCGGTTGGCGTCGACCCACACTTTGAGTTCGCCGAAACGAAGGTCGGTGGCGTCGATCTTGCGGTCCCGATTTGAATCCAGCGCCGCCAGTGCGTCGAGGTCGCTGCGCGCGCCCGGCTTCTCGGACAGGAAGCTGAGCTCGGTGGCGCTCGTGATCAGGCCGTCATTGTCGCGGTCGATGACCAGGAAGCCGTCGCCCTTGCCAATCCAGCCGGTATCGTCGCGGCTGCCGTCGCCGTCCATGTCGAAGCGTGCCTTGGACTTGTCGCGGGCGACCATCTCCACGCCGTCGCCGTCGAGGTCGAGGATGATCGGGGCGAGCATTCCGATCGTGTTGCCCTTGAAGGTCAGCAGCGAGGCGGGTCCGATCTTGCCCGAGCGCGGATCGAGATCGCCCTTGGCCTTGGTAAGCGTGACGAAGAGCTCCCCGCCCTGCGCCGTGACCTGGTAGTTCTTGCTCTTCTTGCCGAACGACTGGCCGGTGAGCTGGATCTGCGCCTTGGCACTCGCAGCGCCGGAGAAGTAGGTCAGCGCCGCGTCGGAGAACATGCCGGCGGTGCCGTCGTCGCGGGTGAACTGGCCGGTGTGGATCGACACCGCGCTTCCGGCGGCTGCCGTCAACTTGGTCGGCGTTCCGGTCAGCGAAATGCTGGCGAGCTTCGAGGTTGCCAGCGTCGTGATCTCGCCCGCCACCGCGATCCCGTCGCCATTGCGGTCCTGCCACAGCCGGAACGCGCCGAACCTGGCGTCGGCGGCCGACAGCTTGCCGTCGTTGTTCGAGTCGAACGCGCGCAGCCCTTCAAGATCGGAGCGCGCATTCTCCGCGTCCTCGACGAAGCTGAACTCCCTGGCATTGGTCACCGTGCCGTTGCCGTCGCGGTCGAGGAAGAGAATGGCGTCGCCGCTGCCGAACCAACTCGTGTCGTCGGGCCTGCCGTCGCCATCCATGTCGAAGCTGGCATTGCTCGCGCCGGCATCGAGCAGCTCGTTGCCGTCTCCGTCGAGATCGATGACGATGGGGGACGCGATCGACAGCGTCTCGCCGCTGCGGAAGGAAAGCCGCTCGATGCCGATCAGGGTGTCGGTGCCGTCATTGCCGTTGGCCACGGCATCCATGTCGGTGATCCGAAGCTCGCCGTTCAACGTGGTGAGCACGTAGCTGGAGCGATCGCCCGCCAGAACGGCGGTGTCGAAGCCGTCGCCGCCATTGAGCTTGTCATTGCCGGCCATGCCGTAGAGCAGGTCGTCGCCCTGCATGCCCTGGAGGTGGTCGTCGCCGTCTCCGCCCGCCAGCTTGTCGGCGAACTTGCCGCCCTTGACGTGATCGTCCCCTTCCGCCGCGAAGATGTCGTTCGGGCTGGTCATGTTGCCCTTGAGGTTGTCGGCGCCGGGCGTTCCCTGCTGCCAGCCCAGGAACGGGTTGCTGACCTGCACCCGCACCGTTGCGGTCGACACCAGGCCACCGTCGCTGACGCTATAGGTGAAGCTGTCCTCGCCGGTGAACAACAGGTCCGGCGTGTAGAGGACCTCGCCGGTCGGCGAGATTCGGACCTGGCCGTGCGCCCCGTTCGCGACCGACACCAGGGACAAAGCCGAGCCTTCGACGTCGCTGTCGTTTTCGAGCAGGGCGGACGGCAGGATGGTGAGGACATCGCCGCCCTTCACCAGGAACACGCCGTCGGCCACTGCGATGGGAGCGTCGTTCACCGGCGAGATGACCAGGCTGAAGTCCTGCCCGACCTGGAACTCGCCGTCGCCGGCGGTGACCCGAAGCGCGAAGGCGCCGTTGAAGTTGAGCGGCGGCGTCCCGGTGAAGCGCCCGCCGTTGAACGACAGCCAGCCGGGCAGCGGAGCGCCGTTGACCAGCGTCGCGGACAGGCTGAGCGTGTCGCCGTCCGGATCCGTGAAAGCGGCCGCCGGAACCGCGAAGTTCACCGTGACATCTTCGGCAACGCTCACGGTCCCGATCGGCACCCCAACCACCGGGGCGGCGTTGGAGGGTGTGATCGTCAGCGCGAAGACCTGCGAGGCCGTTGCCCGGCCGTCGCTGGCGACCAGCTCGATCGCGTACGCGGCGCTCAGGCTGCGCGGCGGGGTGCCGGTGAAGCTGGTTCCATCGAACTGGAGCCAGCTTGGCAGCGGTGCGCCGCCGGCAAGCCTGGCCGTCACGGTAAGGGCATCGCCATCGACATCCGTGAAGGCGGAGGCAGGCACGGCGATCGCGAAGGGATAGCCGCCCGGCTTGACGGTATCCGCAACGTCCACGCCGGAAACGGGCGCGTCGTTGACCGGCATCAACACGAGAGCAAACGATTCGGTTGCGGTCAGCAGGCCGTCGCTTGCGGTGACCTCGACTTCCAGGGCGCCGTTGAAGTTGGCGGGCGGAGTACCCGTGAAGCGGCCGTCCGCGAAGCTGAGCCAGGCCGGCAGCGCGGAGCCGTTGGCAAGTTTCGCCGAAAGCGTCAGCACGTCGCCATCGACATCGCCGAAGGTGCCGGCCGGGATGGTGAAGTCGATGGCCGTGTCTTCGGCCTGCACCACGTCGGCAAGTAGGCGTCCAATCGTCGGTGCGTCGTTCACGGCCAGGAACGTCAGGCGGAACGTGTCCGAGATCGTGGCGGCGCCGTCGCTGGCGGTCACCTTGATGTCGATGCTGCCGTTGAAATTGGCCGGCGGGGTGCCGGCGATACGGCCTCCCGAGAAGCGCATCCAGGCCGGCAGCCCGTCGCCGTTCGCGAGCGAGGCGCTGAGCGTCAGAGCATCGCCGTCGGCGTCGCGGAAGGTGTCTGTCGGCACCGCAACGTCGAAGGCGTGATCCTCGGCATAGACGGCGTCGGGGAGCGGCGCGAACACCACCGGCGGATCGTTCTCGGGGCTGACCGTGAGGCGGAAAATGTCCGACACGGCGAGGGCTCCATCGTTCGCCAGGACTTCGATCTCGAGCGAGCCGTTGAAGTTCAGCGGCGGAATGCCCGTCAAGCGGCCATTGCTGAAGCTCAGCCAGGCCGGAAGGGCGTCGCCGCCTGCCAGGGTGGCGGTCAGCGTCAGCTGGTCTCCGTCGATGTCGGTGAAGCTTCCCTGCGGAACGGCAAGGTCGATCGCGAAGTCTTCGCGGCCGGTCACATCGGCAAGCGCCGTGGCCAGAACCGGCCGGTCGTTGACCGGATTGATCGTCAGCTTGAACGTATCGCTGACGCGGGCCAGCCCGTCGCTGGCAGTCACCACCAGCTCGATCGAGCCGTTGAAGTTCGCCGGCGGCGTGCCGGTGAAGCGGGTGCCGTCGAAGCTCAGCCAAGCCGGGAGCGGATCGCCGTTGGAGCGGTTGGCGGTCAGGGTGAGGGCATCGCCGTCGAGATCGGCAAAGCTGCCCTGCGGCAGGATCAGGTCGATCAGGCTGTCCTCAAGGCGGTTGACGTCGGCGAGGAGCGACACAAGCGTCGGCGCGTCGTTGACCGGGTTGACCGTCAGGCGGAACACGTCCCTGACCGTCAGCGACCCGTCGGACGCGGTGACCGCGATGTCGATCGCGCCGTTGAAGTCGGCAGGCGGGGTGCCGGTGAAGCGGGCGCCGTCGAAGCTCAGCCACGCCGGCAGCGCAGCGCCGCTGGCCAGCAGGGCGGTGACGGTTAACGCGTCGCCGTCGATGTCGCCGAACGTGCCTGCGGGAAGCAGGATGTCGATCGGCTGGTCCTCGTCGGAGGCGGCGTCGGGGATCCCGGCGAGGAGAACCGGCCGGTCGTTGACCGGGTCGATCGTCAACTGGAAGGCGTCCGTCACCGTGAGAAGGCCGTCGCTTGCCGTAACCTCGATGCCGAGGATACCGTTGAAGTCGGCGGGCGGAGTGCCGGTCAGGCGGCTGCCGTCGAAGCGCAGCCACGCGGGCAGCGCGGCGCCGCCGGTGAGGGTCGCGCTCAGCACCAGGCGGTCGCCATCGACATCGGCGAAGGCGCCAAGCGGGATCGCCACGTCGATCGAGGCATCTTCGGGGCTGACGAGGTCGGCAAGCGGGGCCTGAAGGGTCGGGCGGTCGTTTACCGGGTCGATGGTCAGGCGGAAGGTGTCGCCGACGCCGAGTACGCCGTCGCTGGCGGTGACGACTATGTCGAGCGCCCCGTTGAAGTCCGCGGGAGGCGTTCCGGTGAAGCGGGCGCCGTCGAAGCGAAGCCACGCCGGCAAAGCCGCGCCGTTCGCCAAGGCGGCGGTGAGGGTCAGGACATCGCCGTCGATGTCGCCGAACAGGCCGGCGGGCAGGACGATATCGACCGGCTGGTCCTCGGCCGAAACCGCGTCCGCGATCGGCTGGAGAAGCACCGGCGGATCGTTTTCGGGCGTGACGGTGAGCAGAAAGCGGTCAGAGACCGACATCTGGCCGTCGCTGGCGACGATCTCGATCTCGAAGCTGCCGTTGAAGTTCGCGGGCGGCGTTCCGGTGAGCCGGGTTCCGTCAAACGCCAGCCAGGACGGCAATGCGGTGCCGTCGGCGAGCCGCGCGCTCAGGGTCAGGGTGTCGCCGTCGACGTCGGCGAAGGTGCCGGCGGGGATCGTCACGTCCACCAGGCTGTCTTCCGAAACGATCCGGTCAACCAGCGCTGTCGCAACGGTCGGGGCGTCGTTCACCCCGGCGATCTGGAGCGTGAAGACATCGGCGGCGCTCAGCGAGCCGTCGCTTGCAGTAACCGAAATGGACAGCAGGCCGGTGTAGTTCGCCGGCGGCGTGCCGGTGAACCGCCCGGCCGAGGCATCGAAGCTCAGCCAGGACGGAAGGGCGGAGCCGTCTTCCAGCGTGGCGGCGAGGATCAGGGCATCGCCGTCGAGGTCGTTGAAGGTCCCGGCCGGCAGAGCGAAATCGATCGCCTGGTCTTCGAGGTGGACCCGGTCGGCGAGCGGGATCAGCAAAGCGGGCGCGTCGTTGACCGGATCGACCGTCAGGCGGAAGACGTCGGCAACCGCGAGCGTGCCGTCCGAGGCAAGCACCTCGATATCGAAGACGCCGTGGAAATTCGCCGGCGGGGTGCCGGTGATGCGTCCGTTGGCGAACGTCATCCAGCCCGGCAGCGCCGAACCGTTGGCGAGCCTTGCAGTCACGGTCAGGGTGTCGCCATCGGCATCGGCGAAGTTCGTCACGGGGATCGCGATATCGATCGCCGAGTCTTCGTTGACCGTCACGTCGGCCAGCGGAGTCTCCACGGTCGGACGGTCGTTGATCGGGGCGATGCGCAGGTCGAACAGATCGGAGGCGCTGAGATCACCGTCACTTGCCACGATCTTGAGCGACAGGGTGCCATGGAAGTCCGCGGGCGGCTGGCCGGAGAGGATCGCACCGTTGAAGGTGACCCAGCCGGGCAGCGGGCTGCCGTCGGCAAGGGTGACGGCGAAGCTCAGGCTGTCGCCGTCGCGGTCGGTGAAGGCCGACGTTTGGAGGGCGAAGCTGAACGCCTGGTCCTCGGCCCCGTTCAGGTCCGCGAGCGGCGCTGCGAGATCGGGCGCGTCGTTGGCCGGCGCGATCGAGATCAGGATCTGGCGCTTGGTGACCACCTGGCGGTCGTCGGCGAGCAGCTCGACCGCAATCGTGCCGTTGAAGTCGGCCGGCGGCGTTCCGGTAAAGGTGCGGGCGCCGCGGTCGAAGCTCAGCCATTCGGGCAAGGCTCCGCCACCGGGCGCACGCGCCTCGATCAGCAGAAGGTCACCATCGGCATCGCTGAAGGTGCCGGCCGGCAGGATGGCGGAGAAAGGCTGGTCCTCGCGGCCGGTCAGCACGGGAATTGCGGCGATGACGGGTGCGTCGTTCACCGCCGCGATCGTCACCGCGACACGGGCCGTTGTTGCGATGCCCGAGCTATCCTCGATTTCGTAGTCGAACCAGGCCGCGCCGCTGAAATCGGCGTCCGGTGCGATAACAAGCTGGCCGATGCCGTTCGCGGTGACGGTGAGGCCGTGGGTGTCGAAAATCCGAGTGAGGACGATCGCCTGCCGGTCCACATCATAATCGTTGGCGAGCAACTGGGTGGTGAAGATGGTGAGGGGCTGGTCCTCGATCATGTCGAGCGTGTCGGCCACGGCCACCGGATTGTCGCTGACCGGCAGCACGTTGATCGTGACCGTGGTCGGAACCGCGAAGCCGGATTCGTTGGTGATCGCGTAGGAAAGCGTCACCTTGCCGAAGAAGTCGGCGGTGGGGGTGAAGCGGTACAGGCCGTTGGAAAGCGCCGTCACGCCAGCGCCGTTCAGGCCCAGGAAGATCGGCGTGGTGCCTTCGGGCACGTAATCGTTCGCCATCAACACGGCCGGATCGATGTCGAGATAACCGTCCTCGAGCAGCTCGAAGCCGGTATCCGATGCTGCGATCGGCAGGTCGAATTCGGGCATGATGGTGAGGTTGACGTAGCCGATGCTGGTTGCGCCATGGACGTCGGTGACGCGGTAGCTGAAGCCGGCGTCGCCATAATAGCCGGCGCGGGGCGTGAACACGGCGGTGCTGCCGGACTGGATCACGTCGCCATTGTCGCCGTCGAATATCTCGACGAGGCTGAAGCTGTCGCCCTCCACATCGCGGTCGTTGGCGATGAGGTGCGAAACGTCGACGGTCAGCGGCTTATCCTGGTCGCCGACGAAGATGCCGGCCGGATTGTTGCCGGTGCCGACGCCATCGGTGTTGGCGATCGGAGCGTCGTTGACTGCGGCGACGTCGAAGGTGACCGATCCGGTCTTGCTCAGCCGGCCGTCGGTGACGACGTAGGAGAAGCTGACCGGGCCGGTGACGTTCTCGTCCGGCACGAACTGGAAGCGGCCGCCGGGAAGCTCGATGATCCGGCCGTCTTCGTGGCTGCGCGAGATCGAGACGAAGCGGAAGGCGTCGCCGTCGAGGTCGCTGTCGTTGGCGAGCAGCATGGCCGGCGTGAACTCGAACGGCGTGTCTTCAACCGTTGCGATGACATCCGCCGCGGCGATCGGCGCGCGGTTGGTGGAGCGCACGTCGAGCAATACCGTGCCGATGCTGGAGCCGTTGTTGTCGTCCGTGATCTCGTATTCGAAGCGGGCCTGGCCCGAGAAGTTGGCGTTGGGCGTGAACAGGATGTTCGTGCCGTCGAAGCTGACGGTGCCGTTCTGCGGGTTCAACACGCCCAGGAAGCGGATCGGATCGCCGTCCACGTCCACGTCGTTGGCGAGCAGCGCCGCCGGGCTGATGACGAGCGGGGTCTCCTCCGTCGCGATCAGGCTGTCCTGGTTGGCGGTCGGCGGATCGAACAGCGGCGCGACATGGACATCCACGTTTCCGGTGGAGGGTCCCTGGCGATCGTCAGTGACGGTGTAGGTGAAGCCGTCGAGGCCGGAGAAGGCCGAATTGCCCTGGTAGCTGATCGTCGCGCCGGCATTGCCGTCGAACGCCTGGTGGATCAGCGCCGACTGGGTGGCGCCGCCGGATGTCGTGCTGACCCGGATGTCGAGCGCTCCGAGCATGGCGAGCGGCACTATTGCGGTGATCCGCCCGGTTGCCCCATCGATCGTCATCCAGGAGGGAAGCACCGAACCATCGGCCAGCGCCGCGGACCAGGTCGCGCCTTCGCCGCCGGACAGGCCGGCGGGCGGAGCGAGCGTGACGGTTGCAAGGTTGACCGTCAGGGTGCCGTTGGCGGGCGAGCCGATTGCGGTAATCCGCATCGAATCGCCGTCGTCGTCGCGGTCGTTGTCGAGCAGGGTCGCGACGGCGATCGTCACCATCCCGTTTTCAACCGTGTCGATGCGATCGCGGATCGCGTCGGGACGCTCGGCCTGCGGCGTGACGTTGAACACGATGTAGGCCGGCAAGGCCGAGACCGCGCCCTTTTCGTCCCGGGCGAAATATTCGATGCCGACCGAGCCGTTGAAGTCCTCGGGTGCGAACAGGTTGACCCGCTCGGCCAAGGTGGAGCCGGACAGGCTGCTCCCCTCTTCCTTGATCGTGAAGGTGCGGTCGACGACCACATCGGTGATCACCGACATGCTTGGCAGCGTCGAACCGTCGCCGGCGATGTTGAGCCGGACCGGAACCGCGCCGACATAGCTCGACGGCGGCATTCCGGCGAAGCTCAGGGCTTCGGCGTCGAAGCTCAGCCAGGATGGCAGCGGCGCGCGGCTCTCGCGCTGCGCCCCAATCGAGGCCGCGGCACCGAGATCGAGCGCGAACAGGCCCTGGGCCGCGAAGAACGGATCGTTGCTCAGGATGGCGTTGATCGCGGGATCGAGCGGCAGGCGCGGGTCGATGACGAATTCGAGGGTGAAGCCCTGCTTGCTCGACGCAAAGGTGCCGTCGGGAAGGGTGTCCGTTTCCGGCGTGAAGACGATCTGGAGCCGGGCAATTGGCGCGTCGGCGTCGGCTGCGAAGCCGGTGAGCTTCAGGCTCATCGTCGCGGTGTCGAACGTCAGCCAATCGGGCAACGGCCGGCCACCCGCCAGCGAGGCGGAGAAGCTGCCGCGGCTGATGTCGAACAAGGCGATGTCGCTGTCGTAGCCGATGCCGGCCTCAACGGCCTGCGGCTGGGCCGGATCGATGGCGACCTGCTCGACGAAGCTGACCGGCGTGGAGCCGCCTTGCGCGTAGGTGAAGGTGATCGCCACGTCGAAGCGCTCGGTGACGCCGGCGGGCGGGGTGCCGGTGAAGCGCAGGGTCGCCGGATCGAAGCTCAGCCACTCGGGCAAAGCCGATCCGTTGGCAAGCGAGGCGGCGGCGGTAACGCCGTCGCCGATCCGCTCCGCGCCGAACTCGACGCCAAGGGCGAAGGCCTGGCGGACCTGATAGCCTTCCATGACCTTGTCGCGCAGTGGCGCGGCCGCGGCGAGATCCTGGGCGCTGAGGGTGAAGCGGTGCGGGTGGGTCGCGCCGTTGCTGGGATCGCGCAGGAAGATCACGACGTCCACCGGCTCCGTGCGGCCCGCCGGCATGGTGCCGGAGAAGCGCATGGTGGCGGCGTCGAAGCTCAGCCAATCGGGCAGCTCGCGATTGTTGCCGAGCTTGGCGATCACTTGGTAATCGGGCGACAGGAATTTGTGGGTGAGCTCGCCGAGGACGGTGGAGCGCTTGAAGAACAGCACGTCGCCGTCGCGGTCGAGGTCGTTGCCGAACGCTTCCGCGGGGATCACGTAAAGCGGCTTGTCCTCGAGGCCGGTGACGAGGTCGTTGCGCAGCACCGGCGCCTCGTTGCGCGGCATCACCGTGATCGAGACGTAGGCGGTGTCGAAGCCGCCGCGGCCGTCGCTGATCGTATATTCGAAGCCGGCGGCGCCGTTATAATCCGCGCGGGGACGGAATTCTATCATTCCGGCCTCGTTGATCCGCACCTTGCCGTTGTCGGCGAAGCGCTCGATCGCGCTCAGCAGGATGACGTCGCCATTCTCGTCGCTGTCGTTGGCGAGGATCGTCGCCGGATCGATGATGAGGACGGTGTCCTCGAGCGTGCGCAGGCCGAAGTCGTTGTTCGCGACCGGGGCATCGTTGAGCGGACGGACCTTCAGCTTGTAGTTCAAGGTCGCAGCGGCGCCGCGGGCGTCGATGACGTTGAACTGGATGGTGGCCCCGCCCAGCGCGTCCGGCGTGAAAGCGATGGTCTGGTTCGCGGCGTCGAACACGACCGAGCCGTTGTCGGTCGGGTTCCCGTCGGCGCCGCCATGCAGGCTCTGGAAGGTGAAGCCGTCGCCCTCGATGTCGTAGACCCGCGCCATCAGCTCGGCGACGGTGATGGTGGTCGTCGTTTCCAGACGAACGCTTTGCTCCTGACGGGCGATCCGTGGCGCGTCGTTGACCGGCGAGACGTAGATTTCGACGCTGGCGGTGGCGGTCGCGCCCTCGCGATCGGCGAGCGTGTAGGTGAAGCCGGCAAACCCGAAATAATCGGGGCGCGGCTTCAGCTCGATATAGGCGCCTTCGATCTTCCAGGTGAAGTGAGTCGCCCAGCCGGTGTAATCCGGCTCCTTGTAGGGATCGAGCGCCTCGCCGGCTGCGTTGCGCAGCGGCTCGAGCTTGACGATCCTCAGTTCCTCGAACTCGTTGTCGCCGTCGACGTCGTAATCGTTGGCGAGGAGATTATCGATGCGGATGCGCAGCACCTGGTCTTCGACCGCGTAGACGAGATCGTCATCCACACCGACCGGCGCATCGTTGACCGGCGACAGGTTGACCTCGACCTCGGCAGTGGACTCACGGCCGAACTGGTCGCGCACGGTATAGTCGAAAAAGGCGTCGCCAAAGTGGTTGGGCGCGCCGCGGAATTCGATCATGCCGTCCGCGCGCAGGGTGACCGAGCCGGAGCGGGCGTTCTGGACCGAGACGAAGGTGAGCTGCTCAACCCCTTCGGCCGCGTCGTTCAGGATCAAGGTCGCCGGATCGATGACGACGACCTCGTCCTCCACGCCGAACCGGTAGATGTCGTCCTGGGCGTTGAACCGCCCAACCCGGACGAGCGACTCCATCCGGGCACGGTCCCACACGGTGCCGTTGGCGAAGACGATCTCCTCGATGCCCGTTTCCGAGCCGAGGAAGTGATCGGTGACGGTAACCGTGTCGATCAGGAAGCCGTCGTCGCGCTCGAACTCGATGAACAGGTTGTCGCCGCTGCGGATCAGGGAAACGTCCTTGGGAGACAAGGCGGCCGAAAGCACCAGGCGATCGGTGTCGCCGGCCGCGCCCACGTCCGTGATCGTGTCTTCGGAGCTGTCGAAGCCGAACAGGTAGCTGTCCGAGCCCCCGCCGCCGCTCAGATCGTCGTCGCCGAAACCGCCATCGAAGGTGTCGTTGCCGCTTCCGCCGATGAAGGTGTCGGCGAAGCTCGAGCCGAGCAGCATTTCGATGCCGATCAGCGTGTCGCCGAGCGCCTCGCCCGCCAGGCCCTGGCCAGTGGCGAGATTCACGGTCACGGCCTCATCGGCGGTGGCGTAATCGGCGATGTCGAAGCCGCCGCGCCCATCGATCACGTCGGCGCCGCGGCCGCCGCGCAGGCGGTTGGCGGAGCTGTCGCCGCGAATAGTGTCGTTGTGGAACGAAGCCTCGACGATCTCGATTCCCGACAGCACGTCGCCTTGCGCATCGCCGCTGCCGGCGAGGGTGTCGGCAAGATCGATCGTCACGCCCTCCACCGAAAGCGAGTAGGCGACGGTGTCGATCCCGTCGCCGCCGGTCAGGACATCGGCGCCCCTGCCGCCGATCAGAATGTCGTTGCCGGCGCCGCCGTCGAGCTGGTCGTCGCCGCGTCCGCCTTCGAGGCGGTTCGCACCGGCGTCGCCGATCAGGGTATCGGCGAAATCGGTGCCGATGAGGTTCTCGATCGAGACCAGGACATCGCCCTCGGCCTCGCCGCCGGACGCGGTTCCGGCGAGGAGCGAGATCGAGACCCCGGCGGTGCCGGTGCCGTCGATGTTGAAATAGGTCGCGGTGTCGCTGCCCGCGCCGCCGTCGAGCAGGTCGCCGTCGTCAACGGTTCCAAGAGCTCCGCCGCCGCCGCGCAACACGTCGTCGCCGAGGCCGCCGAGCAGCGTGTCGCGGCCGCCGCGGCCGTCGAGCACGTCCGCGCCCCCCTGCCCTTCGAGCCGGTTGTCCGCCGCGTCGCCGCCGAGCTCGTCGGCAAAGCCGGTGCCGACCAGTGCTTCAACGCCGATATACGTGTCGCCCTGCGCGAAGCCGCCCTGGCCGACCCGCGTTTCGAGGTCGGCATGGACGCCGATGTTCGAGCCGGTGAAGACCACCGTGTCGAAGCCCGCGCCGCCGGTGATGTGATCGCCGTCGTCGCCCGCGTCGATCCAGTCGTCGCCGTCGCCGCCGTCGATCACATCGGCGCCTGCATTGGTGTCGATGATGTCGTTGCCGCCATATGCCAGCACGCGGTCGTCCGAGATGAACGTGCGGATCGTGTCGATCAGCGCGCCGCCTTCGACATAATCGATCTTGGTGCTGCCCTTGAGCAATCCGGCGTAGAAATCGGATACGGTGGCCTCTGCGAACCCGACATCGGTCAGGCCCTGCGCGTCGGCGATCTTGTATTCGATCGTCACCTGGCCGGTGAAGCCGGCGGGGAAGTGGACGACGATGAACTTTTCCCCGCGGAATTCGACCACTTCGAAGGAGCCGACGCTGACCCGCTTGCCAAGCGCCAGCTGAGCCGGATCAAGCACCGCCTCCACGCCGACAAAGCTCGGGCGTGGACGGTTGGGCAGGTCGAGATCGACGTCACCGATGCCGTCGCCGTTTGTGTCGACCTGTTCGATGTCGAAATCGTTGAACAGCACGTCGGCGACCCGGATCACCAGCGGGATATCGAGCGGGGTGATGAAGCCCTCGTCGAACATGACCGTGGGATCGTCGTTGGACGGAATGATGACAATGGTCGCCGTGCCCTGCGTCGAGCCGTCCCGGTGGTCGGTGATGCTGTAGGTGAAGCCGGACGAGGTCGTCGCGTCGGGCCAGGGCGTGAACAGGATGCCGCCCGCGGCATTGTAAGCAAGCGTGCCGTGAAGATCGCGAAGCGGCGCGAAGCCCAGGAAGGTGAGCGGATCGCGGTCGATGTCGGTGTCGTTGCCAAGCAGCGCCGAGATCGGAATAATCGTCGGAATGTCCTCGAAAACGTAGATCGTGTCGTCGCCGGCAACCGGCGCCGCATCGCCGACATTTTCGAACCACAAGGTGACCACGGCGCCGTTTACCGCGCCATCGGGATCGGTGACCGAATAAGCGAAGGTCGCCTCGCCCCAGTAATCCTTGTCGGGCGTGAAGACGATCTTGCCGCCGGAGATCGTGATGTCCCCGTGAACCGCATCGCGCCCCTGCTCGAAGGTGATCGCGAAGCCTTCTGGGTCGTAGTCGTTCTTGAAAAGCTCGATGATCGGGATTTCGATCGCCGTGTCTTCGGTGCCGTTGAGGAAATACAGGTCCTCATCGGCATAATGGTCGTTTCCGGCGACCGGCCGGTCGTTGACCGGTGCGTAGACGATCGTCGCCCGCGCCCAGCTAAAGCCGTTATGATCGTCGGTGATCTGGTAATCGAACCAGGCGTCGCCGTTGAAATCGCCGGTCGGCTCGAACAGCACGGTGCCGTTGTCGAGCAAGCGGGCACGGCCGCCATGGGTGGCGCCGACGCCGGCAACCCGCAGCGTCTCGCCGTCATGCTCGATGTCGTTGGCGAGCAGCCGCTCGGCGCTGATCACGATCGAATTGTCTTCGTAGATCGGCTCGCCGGCCTGGGTCAGGTCGAACCGGTCGGCGTGCGCCTCCGGAGGATCGTTGACGGCGGTCACGTTGATGTTGGCCCGTCCGGTCGAAGTCGCGCCCTTGGTATCGACAACGACATAGTCGAAATGGGCGGCGCCCCAATAATAAGCGCGCGGGCGGACTTCGATCATCCCAGCGGCATTCATCGTCACCTGGACGTCGGCGCTCGAGATCAAGGACTGGATCTGCAGCGCGTCCCCATCGATGTCCCTGTCGTTGGCGAGCAGCGTGCGCGGATCGACGAGGAACATCGTCCCTTCCGGGGTCACAAAGCCGCCGTCAGCCACCGCGACCGGGGCATCGTTGACCGGCGCGACGTCGATATAGACCTTGGCCTCGCTGCGACCGCCCTCGGGCGTGTTGGCGACGTAGCTGAACTCGGCGCGACCGTTGAAATTCGCTCCCGGAGTAAAGGTGATGTTGCCATCGCTCGACAGGGCGACAACGCCGTTCACCGCCCCCAGCACCTGGCTGACGATCATGCGGTCGCCGTCGAGGTCGTTCGAGAGCAGCCGCTCGGTGCGGATCGTCAGGAAGCCGTCCTCCGCAACCGAGAAGCCGAGATCCTCGCGCGCGGTGGCGATCGGCCGAACCCGGATATCGATGCTTGCCTCGGCGAAGCCGTTGCGGCCGTCGGCAAGTGTGTAGCGCAGGGTGGTCGGCCCGTGATAGCCGCCCGTCGCGGTGAACAGCACGTTGCCCTGGGCATCGAGCGCCGCCACGCCATGATCGCCGCCATCGACCGCGACGATGCGGAGCGCGTCGCCGTCGGCGTCGAAATCGTTGCGCAGCAGATCGGCCGCCGCGACGACCAGCGGCTGTCCGGTTGTGACGGAATAATAGCCGTCGTCACGGGCCACCGGCGCCCGGTTGCCGAGCAGCTGGCGGATGGTGTCCTTGGTCCAGACGACGCCGTCCGAGAAGACGTAGCTTTCGATGCCCTGGCGATCGAGCGCGAGTGCGTCGATCACCGTGACGCTGTCGTCCGCGGACGAACCGAAGCGGAACACCACGGTGTCGCTGCCCCGGCCGAGACGCTCGAGGGACACGTCGGTCGATGCGAAGCCGCTGAACTCAACCGTGTCGCTGAACGCGGTCGACGTCGAATCGTCCTGCACCGTGTCGTGACCGTCGCCGCGTCCGAAGCGGTAGGTGTCGGAGCCTGCGAAGCCGGACATGAGGTCGCGGCCTGGGTCGGCGGCGAACACGTCGCTGCCATCGAAGCCGTACACCTTGTCGTCACCGCCGGTATCGCCGTCGTCGACTGCGCGCGACCGCATGGCGGTGCGGTCCCATGCCGTTCCATCGGCGAAGACGATCTTGAGGCTGGTCGAGGAACCGTTGGCGCTGCCCAGTGCGTCGCGCAGCACGATCCGGTCGCCCTCGCCCGCGAGGGTGAGGATAAGGTCGTCGCTGTCCGGCCCGGCACGGACCGCCGAGCGAAGGTCGGCCACGTTGTAGTCGACCAGCCTGAGCTCGTCCTGGCCCGATCCGAATGCGTCGATGCGGTCGTCGCCGTCGCCCCGGCGGTAGGTGTAGACGTCGTTCCCGGCCTCGCCGACCAGCAGATCGTTGCCGCGTCCGCCATCGATGACGTCGTTGCCCGGCCTTCCGACGACCACGTCGTTGAGGCTGGTCGTTTCCGAGCCGAGCAGCATCGTCCGCACGTCCTCAGCCGTGAAGCTGACGCCGCTGTCGGTAACCACGATCGTCTCGAGACCCGAATTGCCGGCAAGGGCGTCGACGATCAGGATTTCGTCGCCCGCATCGCCGAAGCGGACAAGGACGTCGTTGCTGCCGCTGGCGCGGCTGACGAAGCGGATCTCGGATGCCGTGTAGCCGCTGATCTCGAGCCGGTCCCCGGTCGAGGTGCTGCCGTCGCGGATGATGTCGCGCCCGTCCCCGCGGGCGTAGCGATAGGTATCGCCGCCGTCGCCGCCGACGAGGATGTCGTTGCCGAACCCGCCGCGCAGGTTGTTGGCGTCGGCGTCGCCGGTGATGACATCGTCGAGGCCGCTCGCCAGCCGCCCAAGCAGCTCGGCATGAGTCCACTGGGTGCCGTCGTGGAAGCGGACGCTTTCGATCCTGCCGGCGCCCAGCGCGTTTTCGATGGTGATCCGGTCGTCGCTGTCGCGCAGCTTCAAGATCAGGCGGCTGCCGTCGCGGCTCTGCGAAACAGAGACGTCGCCGGCAGAGATGCCCTCGGCGAACTGGATCCAATCGGCGGTGCCTTCGGAGTCGAGGATGACGTCCTGGCCGTCGCCGCGCGCGAACTTGTAGACGTCGGAGCCGGAGCCGCCTTCGAGACGGTCCGCCCCTGCGTTGCCCGCCAACGTGTCGAGGCCGTCGAGCCCGAACAGCGTGTCGTCGCCGCCGGCCCCCGAGATGGTATTGGCGCTGCCGCCGCCGTAGATTACGTCGTGGCCGGCCGTAGAGCCGAGCGCGAGCGCGATGAGGTCCGCAACCGTCCACAGCGTGCCGTTGCCGAATTCCACTTCGCGAACGCCCATGGTGGGCGAAGCGTTTGAGCCGAGATCGATGCGGTCCGACGTTCCGACGATCTCGAGGGTAACGGTGCCCGCGCCGCGGGCCAGGCGCACCTGATCGGGCGTGATGTTGGGGCCGAAGACCAGCCGGTTGATGCCGGCGGCGTCGTCGATGACGTCCTGCCCGTCGCCGCGGTTGAACTGGTAGCGATCGTTGCCGAGGCCGCCGGCGAGGCGGTCGTTGCCGAGTCCGCCGACAAGGAGATCGTCGCGGAAGGAGCCGGTCAGCGTGTCGTTGCCCGTGCCGCCGGACAGCGTAACCGTTGCCGACTGCGAGGAGACCGAGAACAGGCGGATGTTGTCGAGCGACGCGCCGCGCGAATCCCCCGTCGAGCCGAGGCCGCGGAATTCGAGGATGTTGTTGCCCTGGATGGCGGTGACCAGCAGCGCCTCGGTGCCCGTGACGAGCCCGGTTGCGCTGATCGAGGCAACGACCTGGCTGTTCCACAGCACTTCAAACGCTCCGGACGCGGCCGACACCCGGTTGGCGTGATCGAATTGCAGCAGCAAGGCCTGGCCCGCAGCAAGGCCGGACACCGTTTGGAAGATGTCCATGTTGCGGCTTTCGCCGTCGAGGTCGAGCCAGTAGCTGCCCTCGGACGAAGGAACCCCTTCGGTGCCCGAAAGCGCAAGTTCGAAGCGCGCGCCGTTGGCGTCGGTCCAGCCCGGAATGGCCGGAACCGTCCAGCCCCAGGAGGACTGGGTGCCGCCGTTGGTATCGAATGTCTCGAAGCTGCCGTTGGCGATCAGATTGGCCGACAGGCCGGCAAGGTTGACCGCCTGGAGCCGATCGTCGCCGCCGCTGCCCGCCATCGAGCGGGAGACGATCTCGTCCCACGTCCATACGGTGCCGTTGGCGAAGCGCAATTCCTCGATCCGGGTGCCGGCACTGGTGAGGACGTTCTCGAAACGGATGCGGTCCGCGCCGCCGCTGCCGATGCGAAGCTCGACATGCTTGCCGTCGATCTGGGCGACGGTGACCGCCGTGGGAGCGATCCCCTCCGCCAATTCGATACGGTCCTGGCCGCCTGCGTCGGAAACGGTGTCGCGGCCGTCGCCAGCCGCGAAGCGGTAGACGTCGTCGCCGGCTCCGCCATGGAGCGCGTCGTCGCCCTTGCCGCCCTCGAACAGGTCGTTGCCGTTGGCCGAAGCAACCTTGTCGCCGCCATGGACCACGTCGTCGCCGCTGCCGCCGGAGAGGATGTCGTTCCCCTGCCCGCCGACCAGCGTGTCGTTGCCTTCCGCGCCCGCGATCCAGTCGTTGCCGAAGCCGCCTTCGACGACGTCGTTGTCGGCGCCGCCGGCGAGCTGGTCGTTGCCGCCGAAGCCGGCAATGACGTCGTTGCCGCCGTTGCCCAGGATCCGGTCGTCGAGCGGGCCGCCGGCAAGTGTGCCGGCGCTCTCGCCGTCGCTGATCCGGATGGCGTTATCGACGCCGAACGCCACGCCGTCGAAATTGGCCGCGGTGAGGCTGGTGGCCGCCACTCCCACCAAGCGCACGATCGGGCGGTCGAAACCGGCGTCGTTGCGCAGCAGGATAACCGTGTCGGCCCCCTCCTGTCCTATGCGCAGGCGACCGGCCTCGAACGGATTGGGGTTGCTGGACGACAGCCGGATGACGTCGCCGCCATCGCCGGCCTGGAAATCGGTGATCACGTCGGCGGCGAAGTTGCTGGAAAGGTTGTAGGTCGGCAGGTAGCGATAGGTGTCGCGTCCCGCGCCGCCGGTCATCGTGTCCACCGAGCCGTCGGCGACGATATCCCCGAAGGTATCGTTGCCGTCGCCGCCGACCATGATGTCCGCGCCCGAGCCGCCACTGATGAAATCGTCGCCGGTGCCGCCGGTCAGGGTGTCGTCGTCCGCAGTTCCGTAGAGGATCTCGCCGGTCGAGGCGAGGTCGGTGGTCAGCCGGGTCACGACGTCGGCGAGCGACAAGGTGACGCCGCTGGCGGGGATCACGAATTGTTCGATCGAATCCGCCGCCGTTCCGGCCAGAGCCGAGCGGAGGATGATCCGGTCCGCGCTTCCGCCGAAGCGGATGGTGAGATCGTTGCCGTCGCTGCCCGTACGGCTGAAGCGGATCTGGCCGAGCGAATAGCCGTTGATCTGCAGGGTATCTGCCGTGGCGTCGCCATTGTCGTCGATCTCGTCGAGACCGTCGCCGGCGTTGAACACATAGGTGTCGGCGCCCGCGCCGCCGATCATCATGTCGGCTCCGGCGCCGCCGGCAAGCTGGTCGTTGCCCGCGCCGCCCTCCAGCCGGTCCTTGTCGGCGCCGCCCGACAGGATGTCGTTGCCGGCGTTGCCGATCAGGGTGTCGTTGCCGGCCTGGCCGCTGAGTTCGTCGGCATTGGGGCTGCCGTTATAGGTGTCGGCGCCAGGCGTGCCGCTGGTTGCCCGCCGCGCAAGCTCCGCCGCGTTCCAGATCGTGCCGTCGCCGGTGAAGACCACGGACTCGATCGCATTGGCGGCGCCGCTCAGCACATTGGCGAGGATCAGCCGTTCGCCGGTTGCGAGCTGAAGGACGAGGCCCGTCGTTCCCTGCAGAACGACCTGCACGTTGTCGGCTGTGATGCCGGCGCCGAGCTCGACCCGGTCGATGCCGGCGGTGTCGGTGATCGTGTCCTGGCCGTCGCCGATGTTGAAGCGGTAGACGTCGTTGCCGGCCGCGCCCGCCATGCTGTCGTTGCCGGTGCCGCCGATCAGGATGTCGTCGCCCGCGTCGCCGGTCAGGACGTCGTTGCCCGCATCGCCCGAAAGCGTGTCGTTGCCGCCGAGCGCGTTGATCGCGTCGTCGCCCGCGCCACCCGACATCGAATCGGCCGCCGAGGTGCCGTAGAGCGTGTCATTGCCGCCGGTCGATTCCATCGACTTGGCGAGGAGCTGTGCATAGGTCCAGGTGGTCGTGATCGTGCCGTCCGCCGCGACGAAGCGCAGTTCCTCGACGGCATTGCCTGGTGTGCTGAGTGCGTTGACGAGCGTTATCTGGTCGGACGTGCCGGCAATCGTCAGAACGAGCCCGGTCGAGCCCCCCTGCCGGACGCGGACCATGTTGGCGCTGATGTCCTTGCCGAACTCGATCCGGTCGATCCCGGCCGTGTCGGTGATCGTGTCCTGCCCGTCGCCCAGATTGAAGCGGTAGACGTCGTCGCCCGCGGCTCCGACGAGGATGTCGTCGCCGGTGCCACCGACGAGCAGATCGTTGCCCGCGTCGCCGGCGAGGCTGTCCTGGCCCGCTTCGCCGAACAGGCTGTCGTTTTCGGTCCCGCCGGTCAGCGTATCGTCGCCCGCGCCGCCGGTCAGGCTGTCGCTGCCGGCGCCGCCGGTGAGGCTGTCGCGGCCGAGACCGCCGGAAAGCGTGTCCGCCGCCGCGGTGCCGGTGACGACGTCGTCGCCGGTGCCCGTGGCGAGCGACTTCGACAGCAGGTCCGCGTAGCTCCAGCTCGTGTTGTTGAAGAAGCGCACTTCCTCGATCGCGTTTGCTGCAGTGGTGAGCGCGCCGGCGATGGTGATCCGGTCGCCGTTGCCGATCGTCAGCACCAGGCTGGTGCCAGACTGCCGGACCTGGACGCCCAGCGGGTCGATGCCCTGGCCTAGTTCGATCCTGTCGACGCCCGCACTATCGGTGATCGTGTCCGCGCCATCGCCGGAATTGAAGCGGTAGATGTCGTTGCCCGCCGCGCCGGCGAGCGAGTCGGTGCCGGTGCCGCCGGTAAGGATGTCGTCGGCAACATCGCCGGTCAGCGAGTCGTTGCCGGAGTCGCCGAACAGTTGGTTGGCGCCGCCGAGCCCGCTGATCGTGTCGTCGCCGAGCCCGCCGCGGATCACGTCAGCCGCCGCGGTGCCGTAGCGCAGGTCGTTACCGTCGGTTCCTGCCATGGCGATGGCGAGCAGCTCGGCATGGGTCCAGGACTGGCCGTTGAAGAAGCGGACCTCCTCGATTGCATTGGCGGCGCTGTTCAAGGCGCCAGCCAGGGTCAGCCGGTCGTTGCCGCCGATGACCTCGATGACGAGATTGGCCGTGCCCTGCTGGCGCACGCGCACATTGGCCCGCTCGATTCCCTCGCCGAATTCGATTCGGTCGATGCCGGCCGTGTCGGTAATCGTGTCCTGGCCGTCGCCCGCGTTGAAGCGATAAACGTCGTCGCCGACGCCGCCCGCAAGGGCGTCGGTGCCGGTTCCCCCGACGAGGATGTCATTGCCGGCGTCGCCGGACAGGCTGTCGTCGCCGGTTCCGCCGAAGAGCGTGTCGTTTTCGGTGCCGCCGGCAAGGGAATCGTTGCTGCCGCCGCCATAAACGATGTCGTTTCCGGCACCACCGTCGAGCATGTCCGCGCCTGTTCCGGTCGCCGCGACGGGCGCCGGCCGGTAGAGCTGGACGTTGTCGAGCGACGCACCGCCGCCGTCGACCGTGCCGGTGCCTCGGAAGGTCAGCGTGTTCGCGCCCGCGACTGCGGTGACCGTCAGCTTCTCGCCCACCATAACGATGCCGGTGGTGGAGTAGGTAGCGATCAGGGTGCCGTTCCAGAGCACCTGGAAGGATCCGCTCGCGGCGCTCACCCGGTTGGCATGATCGAAGGTGAGGATCAGTGCCTCGCCCGCCGTCAGCCCGGAGACCTGCTGCGAGATGACCATGTTGCCATCGGTGCCGGTGCCGTCGAGGTCCAGCCAGTAGCGGCCCTCGGTCGATGGCACCCCCTGATGACCGGAGAACACCTGCTCGAAGGTCGAGGCATTGGTCTTCGTCCAGCCCGGGAGGTTGCTGTTGGCGTAGCCCCATGAGGCGGAGTCGGTGATCGTTCCGGACGTCTCGAAGCCGCCGTTGATCAGCAGGTTCGGGTAAGCGACATCGGCATCGCCGACGAGCGTGTCGTCGCCGCCATTGCCGTACAGGCGATCGGAATTGACGCTGCCCGAGAGAGCGTCGCCGGCCGCGGTGCCGGCGGAGACAATGCCAGCCGATGTCGGCGCGGCCACGCGCGCGACCAAATTGGCATGGGTCCAACTGGTGACGGCGCCGTCGGCTGCCACGAAGCGGACCGCCTCGATCCGATAACTGTCGCTGGTCAGCGTGCTCGGGATGGTGATCCGGTCTTCCGTGCCGATCACCTTGAGAATGAGGCCGGAGCCGTCCGCCGTCTGCTCGACAATCACGTCGGCCATGGTGATGGTGGAATCGAACTCGATGACGTCGTTCGGGGAGTCGCTGGTCCTCCAGCCGTCGTCGGAGACGATGTCCTGGCCGAAGCCGCGCGAGAATTTGTAGAGGTCGCTGCCTTCACCGCCGTGCAGGAAGTCGTTTCCGGTGCCGCCGATCAGGATTTCGTCGCCGCCATAGGCATAAAGGGAATCGTTGCCCGCGCCGCCGTCCATCACGTCGCTGTTGTACGTGTCGTACAGAGTCTGGTCCGCGGCCGTCGGAGCGATGGCCATGGCGAAGAGCTGGGCATTGCTCCAGCTCGTGACGGTGCCGTCGGCGGCCACGAAGCGAACCGTTTCGATCCGGTAATCTGCGTCATTGAGAGTGCTTGGAATGGTGATTCGGTCTTCAGTGCCGATCACTTTCAGAACAAGTCCGGCGCCGTTCGAGCTCTGCTCCACGATCACGTCGGCCATGGTGATGGTGGAATCGAACTCGATCACGTCGTTCGGGGAGTCGCTGGTCCTCCAACCGTCGTCGGAGACGATGTCCTGGCCGAAGCCACGCGAGAATTTGTAGAGGTCACTGCCCTCGCCGCCGTGCAGAAAGTCGTTGCCGGTGCCGCCGGTCAGGATTTCGTCGCCGCCATAGGCGTAGAGGGAATCGTCGCCCGCGCCGCCGTCCATCACGTCGCTGTTATACGTGTCGTACAAGATTTGGTCGGCGGCAGTCGGAGCGACGGCCATGGCAAAGAGTTGGGCATTGCTCCAACTGGTGACGGTACCGTCGGCGGCCACGAAGCGAACCGTTTCGATCCGGTAGTCTGCGTCGTTGAGAGTGCTCGGAATGGTGATCCGGTCTTCCGTGCCGATGACCCTGAGGATCAGGCCGGCGCCGTTCGAGCTCTGCTCGACGGTGATGTCGGCCATGGTGATGGTGGAATCGAACTCGATGACGTCGTTCGGGGAGTCGCTGGTTCTCCAGCCGTCGTCGGAGACGATATCCTGGCCGAACCCGCGGGAGAATTTGTAGAGATCGCTGCCTTCACCGCCGTGCAGGAAGTCGTTTCCGGTGCCGCCGGTCAGGATTTCGTCGCCGCCATAGGCATAAAGGGAATCGTTGCCCGCGCCGCCGTCCATCACGTCGCTGTTATATGTGTCGTACAGAACCTGGTCGGCGGCAGTCGGAGCGATGGCCATGGCGAAGAGCTGGGCATTGCTCCAGCTCGTGACGGTGCCGTCGGCGGCCACGAAGCGAACCGTTTCGATCCGGTAATCTGCGTCGTTGAGAGTGCTCGGAATGGTGATCCGGTCGTCAGTACCGATCACTTTAAGAATCAGGCCGGCGCCGTCCGAACTCTGCTCGACGGTTACGTCGGCCATGGTGACAGTGGAATCGAACTCGATCACGTCGTTCGGGGAGTCGCTGGTCCTCCAGCCGTCGTCGGAGACGATGTCCTGGCCGAAGCCGCGCGAGAATTTGTAGAGGTCGCTGCCCTCGCCGCCGTGCAGGAAGTCGTTGCCGGTGCCGCCGGTCAGGATTTCGTCACCGCCATAAGCATAAAGGGAATCGTTACCCGCGCCGCCGTCCATCACGTCGCTGTTATACGTGTCGTACAGGACTTGGTCCGCGGCAGTCGGAGCAACGGCCATGGTGAAGAGCTGAGCGTGGCTCCAGCTGGTGACGGCGCCGTTGGCGGCCACGAAGCGGACCGTTTCGACGCGGAAATCCGCGTCGTTGAGAGTGCTTGGGATAGTGATCCGGTCTTCCGTGCCGATGACCCTGAGGATCAGGCCGGCGCCGTCTGAGCTCTGCTCGACGATTACGTCCGCCATGGTGATGGTTGAATCGAATTCGATAACGTCGTTCGGGGAGTCGCTGGTCCTCCAGCCGTCATCGGAAACGATGTCCTGGCCGAAGCCACGCGAGAATTTGTAGAGGTCGCTGCCCTCACCGCCGCGCAGAAAGTCGTTGCCGGGCCCGCCGATAAGCGTGTCCGCGCCGCCGTTGGCGGTGATCGTGTCGTTGCCCCAGCTTCCCTTGAGAGTGTTGGCCGCATTGTCGCCGTTGAGGGTCAGGTTGGCCGCGGATTCGAACGGCGCGCCGTTGAAGTTGCCGAGGGTCAGCGCCGAGGCGGTAACGCCTGCGAGCCGGAACAGCAGGCGCGCGTTGTCGAGGCTCGAGGTGCCGATCTGAGCGAAATAGACGAAGGTGTCGGCCCCTTCCTGGCGCGTGACCACGGAGCCGGTCAGCCCTTCGGCAAGGCGGATGTCGAGGATGTCGCCGGCATTGCCCGGCTGGAAAGCGAGAACCGTGACCACTCCGTCGTCGGGAAGGATCGGCACGAACATCCGGAACGTGTCGCGCTCCGCGGTTCCCGTAACGGTCTGCGGGCCGCCGCCCGACGGGATCCCGCCATCGCCGCCGCCGGTTTCGCCGCCCGTGCCGCCGCTGCCGCTGCTGAAGATCGCCGCGGTGAACGGATCGGCGGTGGATGTCGGGTTGAGCAGCCGCTCGGCCGCGTCCGCGGTGACGGCGCTGGCAAGGAGGGTGGCCGCGGTCCAGCGGGTGCCGTCGTTGAAGACGACCTGCTCGATGGGAGTCCAGTTGCCGGCGCCTTGGTTGACCAGAGTCACGCTGTCGTCGCCGCCCTTTAGACGCAGGACGAGATCGTTGCCGGAGCGAACCACTACGACGTCGGCGGCAACGATGTTGGCACCGAAGGTGAGCGTATCGGACGACCGCGAGTCGTTGGTTTCGCGGATGACGTCGCGGCCGTCGCCGCGGCTGAAGCTGTAGCCATTGTCGCCGAAGCCGCCCGCAAGCGTGTCGTCGCCCTTGCCGCCGCTGATCGGTGCCGAGACCTCGAGTCCCGTTCCGAAATCGATCGCATCGTCGCCCGCCGTGCCGATGCCCGCCTGGACGTAGATCTCGCTCAGCGACCAGACGGTGCCATCGGCGAAGGCGAATTCCTCGACCCCGTGGTCGGTCGTCGATGTGCCCGCGGCGAACATGTTGCGGATGGTGAGCCGGTCCTCGCTTGCCGCGAGGCCGATGACGAGGTCGGTTGGGCCGACGGAGAGGAAGCGGATGTCGGCCGGCAGAATGCCGGTGCCGAAGCGGATCCGATCGATCCTGGTTGCGCCCGTCTCGTCGAAATCGACGATCACGTCCTGGCCGTCGCCCCGCTCGAAATAATAGATGTCGGCGCCGCTCTGTCCCTCGAGCCGGTCGTTGCCCTTGCCGCCGGTGATGAGATCGGCGCCGCGGCCGGCCTCGATCCAGTCGTTGCCGAGGCCGCCGTAAAGCTCCACGCCGCCCGCCGGGCCTGCCGAGACGGCGATGTGATCGTCGCCATCGGTGCTGGGGATGGACGACGCCAGCGCCGCAAAGGACAAGGTGCGACCGTCGGCGAAGCGAAGGCCTGCGACCACCGGATCGACGTCGCCCGGCAGATCGACGAGCGTCACGCTGTCGTTGCCGCCGGCGATCCGGAGGACGATGTTGCCCGCCCAGTCGCGCCGGGCGGCGATATCCTCCACGGCGATGCCGGCGCCGAATTCCAGCGTGCCGAGGCCGTCGGCACTGCCGTTGGCTTCGATCCGATCCTGGCCGTCGCCGCGGTTGAAGCGGTAGACGTCGTTGCCGCCGCCGCCGATCAGCACGTCGTTGCCGCGGCCGCCGGTGAACGGCTCGGCGGCGCTTGTGCCGACCAGCCGGTCGTCGCCGTCGCTGCCTTCGCCGTTGATGCGTGCGAAAAGCTGGTCGCGGGTGAACGACGTGCCATCGCCGAATTCGACGGTGTCGACGCCGTTCAGGCCCGTGTCGTAGCGCAGCAATATCTCGTCGCTGCCGTCGCCCAGTGTGAGCACCAGCTCGTTGCGGCCGGGAGCGGAGCGCGACACGCGCAATTCGTCCGCCCGGTAGCCGCTGATCTTGAGCGTATCGGTGCCGCTGCTGTCGTCGATGACGTCGCGGCCGTCGCCGATCGAGAAGAGGTAGGTGTCGTTGCCGCCGCTGCCGACGATGCGGTCGTCGCCGCGGCCGCCGGTAACCGTGTCCGCGCCCGAGCTGCCGCGGATGAAATCGTCGCCGCTGCTCGACTGGTCGGCAACCGAGCGCTGGATCAGTGCGGCGGCATCCCAGACCGTGCCGTCGCCGAACTCGATCGCCGGAATCACCGATCCGCCGAGAGCACCCACAATGGTGATCTCGTTACCGGCGCCGGGGGCGGTGACGATCAGGTCGTTGCTGTCGGTCGAGGAAAGCCGAACAAGAACGTTGGCCGCGCCCATGTCGGCGAGGACAATCGTCGCCCGGGTGACGCCCGACGGCATCTCGATGCGGTCGACCCCGTCGCCGGCGTGAATGATCGCGCGGCCGTCATTGGCCATGATGACGCGGTCATTGCCCTTGCCGGGCGTCAGCTCGGGGAAGGTGCCGAAATCGCGCAGGTCGACGATGTCGTCGCCGGCGGTGGATTCGGTGGCCCGGATCAGCTTGCGGACATCGACCAGGCTCAGCGTCGTGCCGTCGGCGAACACGAACTCCTCGACGGGAGCGGCGCTGTAGCCGCCAAGCACGACGATCCGGTCGGTTCCGGTGGCAAGCGTGATCAGGAGATCGCCGTCGACGTTGCGGAACGTCACCATCTCCTGGGTGACGGCGGTACCGAAGACGATCTTGTCGATCCCCGCGGTGTCGGCGATGCTGTCGTTGCCGTCGCCGAAGCCGAATTTGTACGTGTCGTTGCCGGCGCCGCCGGCAAGCGCATCGGACCCGGCGCCGCCCGCGATCGTGTCGGCGCGAGTGTCGAAGCCGGTTAGCTGATCGTCGTCCGCCGTGCCAGTCAGCAAGCGGTCGAGCACCTGCTCCAGCGTCAGCACCGCACCGTTGGCGAAGTGAAATTCCTCGACGCGGGTGTTCGTCAGTCCGCCGACAATTGTAACGACATCCGTGCCGTTGCCGAGATCGATGACGAGGTCGTTGCCGTTGCGCAGGAACCGCAACACGTCCTGGGTGACGGAGGCACCGAAGACGATGCGATCGATGACGCCGGCCTGGTCCGGACGTTCTACGATCCTGTCGAAATCGTAGCCGGCGGTGAAGGCGTAGCTGTCGCCGGCATTGCCGCCGATCAGAATATCGTCGCCCTGGCGGCCGTCCAGCGTGTTCGGCTGGGTAAGCGAGCCGGTGATCACGTTGTCGCCGTAATTGCCGCCTTCGATCTGAAGGATTTCCTCGATGTCCGAAGCGCCGAGGAAATTGCCGCCGTTGCGGAACTCGAAGCGCTCGATCTGATCGTCGATGCTGCGGAAATGGTTGCGGATGCGCAGCGTGTCGGTGCGGTCGCGGACCGAGATGACGAGGTCGTCGCCGCTCTTGGTGAAGACTATATTGGCGAGGGTGATGTCGTCGCCGAACACGACAACGTCGTTGACCGGCACGCGGAAGCCCGCGCGGTCGCTCCAGTGGGCGCGGATCCGGCGATCGACGATGACGTCCTGGCCGTAGCCGACGTCGAACTTGTAGGTGTCGCCGCCGTCGCCGCCGATCAGCGTATCGTTGCCGCCGCGCCCATCGAGCGTCTCGGCGAAGTTCGAGCCGGTAATCTCCTCGTTCGCGTTGGTCCCGACGAGATCCATGTCCTCGGGATTGAAGTCGGTGAAGACCAGGGTCCGGTCGGCGAATTCGAAATACTCGACCGCGAAATGCTGCTGGTCGTCGCGGACGTACTGATTCTCGAGCACGATCCGCTCGCCGGTTGCCGTCACCGTCATGATGAGGTCGAGCGCGGTGCGTGAGAAGGTTACTTCGGTAGAGGCGATCCCCTTGAACTGGATGCGCTCCTCGCCGCTGTCATCGAGGATGGTGTCGGTGCCGTAGCCGCGGCCGAAGACGTAGCGGTCGTTGCCGCTCAGGCCCTCCAGCCGGTCGTTGCCGAGGCCGCCGTCGATCGAGTCGGCGATACCCTCGAAGCCGTAGATCGTGTCGTTGGCGTTCGTCTTCGCGATATCGACATAATGCTGGAGGAGCTTCAGGTACGACCACTTGGTGCCGTCGGCGAAGGTGATCGTCTCGACCAGGTTGACGTAGCCGACCAGGAACAGCTCCTTGAGGTATTCCGTCAGGATCAGCTGGTCGGTTGTTCCCTTTACCTGAAGGGTCAGGGTGTCGCTCTTGCCCTGGCGCAGGAAGTCGAAATCGGTCCAGCGCAGGTCGTCGGTGAACTGGAGGAAGTCGTCCTTCGGGCCGAACAGGGAGGACGAGTAATCGGCATCCTCGACCACGTCCTGGCCGTAGTTGCGGCCGAACTTGTAGGTGTCGGTGCCCTGGCCGCCGGTGAGGTAATCGTCGCCGGCGCCGCCATCGAGAATGTTGTTGTTGAGCAGGCCGTAAATGGCATCGTCGCCGGCGGTCTTGGCGTTGGCGAGCACCTTTTCGACGATTTCGGTGAATTCGAGCGAGGTGCCGTCGCCGAAGATGAACCGCTCGATGAGGTTCGGCGCGACATAATCGAGCCCGTCGCTGCTCCCCATCGCTTCGCTGAACGCCCCGAGGTTGAGCCGGACGCCGCCGAACTGGCCGACGATCTCGATTCCGTCGTTGGTGATCTGGCCGTTGGCGTCCCGGTTTATCTTGCCGTCGGGGTCGCGAATGTAGAGCTTGAGATTTTCGCTCGCCCCGTCCCGGATCAGGTAAATGTCCTCGGCGGAGATGTCGCCGCGGAACTGGAGAAGATCGAGGCCCGCCTTTACCGGGCCGAAGGAGAAGCCGCCGAGATCGTTGATCACGTCCTGGCCGTCGCCCCGGCGGAAGACGTAGATGTCGCCGCCGACATTGCCGCTGAGGTAATCGTTTCCCTTGCCGCCCATCAGCACGTCCGCCGATCCGGAGCCGGTGAGGGGGTCGTTGAACAGCCCTTCCGCGCGCTGATAATCGACCACTTCCAGGGCCATCCGGAACCGGTCCCAGACGACGCCGTCGGAGAAGACGATCGATTCGACCCCGGTTTGGTACTGCTTGCCGCTGGTCACATATTCGTTGAGCTCGCCGAGGAACTGGTCGGTCAGGCGAATGAAGTTGGTCCCGCCCCGGATCTGCAGGATGAGATCCTGGCCGTCGCGGATCGCCTTGACGTCGCCGGACTTCACGTCGGTGAAGCGAAGCTCGTCGTCGCCCCCCAGATCCCTGTCGTAAATGTAATCGTCGCCGGAATTCTTGCCGACGAAATAATAATCGGCGGACTTGCCGCCGGTGACGGTCTGGTTGCCGCCGGTCATGTAGAAAAAGTCGGTGCCGTCCGTGCCGGTAACCTTGGTATCCGAACTCAGGTGGGTGCGGATGCGGGTCTCGTCCACCGACAAGGCATGGGCCGCATCGCGGATGTCGAGATCGACGCCGACATTCTCATAGGCCTGGACCAGCATCTGCATGATGTAGGCCTGGTCGATTCCGACCTTGCCCTTGAGCACCCCGCCCTCGTCCTTTTGCGCGAAATCGGGGTAGATCTGCCAGAGCAGCTCGTTCCAGTCGGTGAGGTAGTCGAGAACCGCGTCGCCGGCGTTCGACGCCGGCGCTCCGGCGAAGATCGCCTCGAACATAGGCGCCATCTGGCGATCGCCGGTTGCGACGAAGACGTCGCGCGCCGCGTCGTAGGCGATGCCGCGGGCAAATTGCGCAAGCCCGCCTTGCAGCGCCATCCGCACGGCGAAACGCCGCGACACGACTACATATTGCTCCATCACCGGCTGAAGCATCGAGATCATCGTCTTGATGGCCGAGTCGTAGCTGTCGGTCGACAGGCTCGCGCTGCCGCTCTCGTTGACGCTGTAGGCGAGGTGGCCGGTCTGGTCGTTCGCGACCGCGGTCAGCATCTGCGGGCGGAAGTCGATTCCGCCAAGGCTGGTCGCGAAGTGGAACTGGGCCGGCGTCAGCAGTTCGACGCGGTATGCCGAATCGTCAGTGGAGCCGACCTCGTCGAGATGGTCGAAGTCGACCTCGTAGTTGCGGAGGTTGAACTCCCGATAGTCGCCCGTCTTCCATTCCAGCTCGAGCGCGCGATCGAGGTTGCGGGCCCACACGTAGAACGTCCCGTCGCGGTCGGTGACCTGCACCGTGTAATCGACCACCCTGCCGTCGGTGAAGCGAACCCCGATGGCGTCCACCGGAAGATCGGCGAGCGGGTTAAACTGGATATCCTCGCGGCGCCACTCGGTGCCTGCGGCATGCGGCAAGGCGAGGAGTTCGTCGGCGCTCGCATAGGTGGTGCCCGGCGCCGACGCGAGCGCCCAGCGGCCGTTTGCCAGCTTGACGCCGTGGTCGAGGATGATCGCGCGGCCGTTCTCGACCCGCGTCAGGTAAGGCGCCTCGTCGCGCTTGGTCAGCGCATCGCTGCGGGACGCGGGCGACCAGGCCTGTTCGAGCCGCCAACCGCCGCCCTGCGCAAGCACCTGTTCCAGGGTCGGCCGCGCGATCGCAACGCCGGCTCCATCCAATATCGCGGCGCCCGACCGCAGGGTCCAATAGCCGCCGGTTCCGTCCTCGACGTAGATCGCCCGGTCGAGCATCGCGCCCGTGCCGCCCAGCCGGACCGCAACCAGCTCGCGGCTGGTCTCGAGCGTCATTCCCCATTGGCCGAGCACGTCGCCGGCCTGCGACACGAGCGCCTTGATCTTGGGCACCGTCATCGCCGCGGCGCGGGCCTGCGCCAGCTCCGCGAACTGGGGATCGTTGGCAGCCGCCACCGCCAGGTCGGTGATCGTTCCGAAGCCCTTGGCGTTGAGGCTGGCATTGGACTGCCAGGGCGCAAAGCCCGCCTCGCCGGCGAATTTCGTATCCACCTCGTTGGCGCCGAAGATCGCCTCGAACATCTTGGTCGTATGTCCGTCGGCGAAGGTGACGTCCGAGCGCGACAGCAGGGTCGCGTTCTGCGGGGTCATGACATTGAGGGGGGTTGAAGACAGGCTCAGCGAAACGATGCCAAGCGCCGCGAGGCTTTTGAGCTCGCCGGCGTCGGTTTCACCGTCGCGGTCGCGGTCCTGCCAGATCTGCAGCGTGCCCCAGACGAGGTCGCCGGCTGTGATCTTGCCGTCGCCGTCCGAGTCGAGCGCCGCGAGCTCGGCAAACCCGCCCTGCGCCCGGTCGCCGAACATTTCGGCTATGCCGTCGACGCGGCCGTTGCCGTTGGCATCGAGCACAAGGAAACCGTCGTCCCCCTTCAGCCAGCCGGTCCGCTCGCGGAACATGTCGCCGTCGATGTCGAAATAGGCTTTGCTATATTCCCTCGAGACCGTCTCGATCCCGTCCCCGTCGAGGTCGATCACCAGCGGGTCGACGCCGAGGGACCACGCCATCGCCTTGGCGAAGCGAAGCGCGGCCTGCCGCGTGGAGACGATCGCATCGGCAACCACCTCGTAATACAGCGCCTGCCCGATTGCCCCCGGCACCAGGTTGATGATCGGGAGCAGAGCCTGGAGCGGATTAACCGCCCGGAAGATCATGCTGAGATCGCCCTGTCCCTCGCCGAGGAACAGGTCTTCGGTCAGGTCTTTCTGCAAACTGCCCAGGCGGGAGCCGATTACGTCGACATTCTCGACCTTCATCCAGCCTTTGTGGATGCTCTCCGGGCTTGTTCCGGCTTCGACCCCGATCGCCGCCATCAGGCCGCGGAAGATCTGCTCGAAAGCGTTTGTGATGTACATGTCGAGATTGCCGTCATCGTCATGCTGGAACGTGTAGATTATCCATGGCTGGAGGTGGTCGATATAGACTTCGCCGGTCCAGTCGTCGGCCGCGCCGGTCAGGTAGCGGCTGATGTTGGCCATGCCGATCGCGGCGCCGAACAGCCCATTCATGATCGCGTGGCCGGCAATGCCGCCGTTGGCGTCGCCGCCGGTCATCGCCAGGCCGAAATATTTCAGCACGTCGAAGTGCTGGGCATCCATGATCGTGGTGTCGGCCCAGTACCAGAAATTGTCGGAGTTCCCGCTGTTATCCAGTGCGGGCGCGCCCGCGGGGCTGAGGCCGCCATTATAATCGCCGTAGAGCTCGCCGCTCGCCGAAGTGTTGAAGATCCAGTCGCGCCCGAGGCCGCCCGCCGTGACCGCCTTTCTGCCCCCCAGCTCCACGATCCAGTCGTTGCCGGCGCCGCCGTCCAGGGAAAGCTTGACGTAATCGGCCGGAGGAGAGCCCAGATCCGAGCCCACTTCGCCCCAGCTGCCGGAGGCGCCGCCGCCGCCGAAGCTCCCGCCGCCGCCCGAAAAAGGCACACTGCCGGTATTGCCCTTTTTATCGGGTTCGTTCGACACCGCGCCGTAGAATATGAGAATGTCGTCGCCGTCGTCCGCCTTGATGTCGCCGAAACCGGCATGATTGGCGTTGGCGAAAAACCCTGCATCGGCTCCGAGCGACGTCAGCAGACCGCCGGCAAACCCCTTCAGGTTACCGCCGAAGAACAAATCGTCCTGCTTGGTCAGCGTGACATTCTCGGCGCCGCGGAAATGCAGCGCGGGATCCGGCCGAAAGGCTTCTTCCACGATTTTCCTGGCGACAGGACCGGTTAGCGCGACCAGCTCCAGTGCCAGGCCGTTATAGTCGCTGACCGAGCCGTTGATCGACCGGACGCCCTTTGTGCGGTCGATGAACGATATTGAGTCGAAGTCGCTGCTGGACTTGTGGCCGTCCACTGGGCTGCCGAAATCGATGGTGACGGCCGCCTTGCTGCCGTCGTCGTCGATGCTGACGGAGTCCGCCCGCTGGGTCAGGTTCACCAGGTCGATATTGAGCAATGTGTCGATGCTCATCCGGCCGGTGTTGAGGTCGGTCGCGGTAAGCTCGAAGCCGTCCCGCTCGCCGATCTTCGCCGGCTTGAGGGCAAGGATGCGGATGCCTTTTTCGGGCAGTTGCCCGGTTGTTGGATCGAAGATGCTGTAGCGAACGGTGTCTGTCTGATCGTTTCGGCCGAACAGCCAATCCTTGAACTTGGTCAGATATCCCTTTTCAAGGTCGTCGCCGACATAAACGTCCTTTGACACGACGACGCCGTCGTCCGACGAAATATAATCGACGATATAATCGTCGCCCTTGCCGCCGACGATGAAATCGCGGCCGCCGCGCGCGTAGACGAAATCGTTGCCATCGCCGAGAATGAGCAGGTCGTGGCCCTTGGTGCCCGTGACATTCTCATTCGCGTCGGTTGCGACGTAGACGTCCACATGCGTGTCGTCGCCGATTCCGGTGGTTGTATCGTAAAGCCTGTCCGCAAGCAGGACCTTCGCCAGCCCATCCGCTGTGGCCATATGATAGCGGTCGAAGATCGCCGATGTCGTCGCACCCCAGCCGATCTTCGCGAAGGCGAGCAGCGCCTCTTCGTCGATGGTGGAAACGGACTTGCCGGTGACCTTGCCCAACACCCGCTGAAAGAGCGTGCGGCTGGTCTCATTGGTCTGGGCGAAGAAGACCTCCCGGAATTTCTCGTGGTCGATCGGCTCCAGCCGGTCGCCCTCCAGCTTGGTTGTGGCGAGGGGGTTGGACTTGAGAACCTCTCCCCACAGGATCGACGACACGTCGAGCGCGAGGATGCTCTTGTCCTCGGAAAGCGCGAGCACGCCCTTGCGCGCATCGACTGCGCCCAGCGAGGTGGAGATCTTGCCGCCGGCGGCCTGCTCGATGTCGTAAATAGCCAACGCGCCGGCATATTGGACGGCCATGTTGGTGAGCGTCTTCTTCACGTCCATGTCGGGATCGAACGGAACGATGTCTGTTCCCGGCAACGGAGTGCCGGGATGCTCGGTCACGAACCGGCTGAAAAAGGCCGGTTCCTCACCCTTGATTACCTGGCCCAGGTCGCTGGCATCGTCGAACATCGACCAGATCGCAGTATCGCCGAACGGCTTCGCTTGATTGCTCGACGTTGAATCGAGCGCCGAATAGGCAATCCCCTCCTGAAGAACCGACGCGGCGTCTCCCGCGGGGCCAATCCAGGCCGTCGCACCTGGGATGGAGGCAGCGACGTGGGCGGACAAATAGCTGTCCCAAAGTGGGTCGGCAACATTCTTCCATTCGGTGCGGCCGTAATCCCGAGCCCAGAGCAGATTGACGAGAAGCGCCTGGGAATGAAGTGCCACCGGGTTGCGAGTGCCTCCTTCGCTGCCGACATAGCTGGTGCCTGCATTCTGGAAGGCACGTAGGGCCAGAAGGAAGGTCAGAATCTCGCCGGTGGTCACGAATGCGGCAATATTGTCCCAATTGGGCGCAGCCGGATTTTGCTGACCGCGGTAGATAAGCTGGCGCAGGTCGGGGTCGGTGGTTTCGTAAGCACGAATGGTGCCAGCGTCGAAGGTCATGTTGTCGAAGATCGTGGCGCTTTTCCCGTAGAGCGCCGCCACGAACCCGCCGAGGCCGCCCCCGAGGGAGTGCCCAGTGGTCGAGATATTTGCCGCGAACGGATCGGCACCCTCATCAACACCGGCGAGCGCCTGGTAAAATCTCAGTGCAAGATCAGCCTGAGCGCCATATGGCGAGCCCGCGCCCAATCCGAAGCCGTTTTTGGCGTCGGCAATGAAATTTGCGAGGGAGTCTGGATTAGTACCGCGATAGCTGAGGACCGTCTGGCCCTCCCACTGATACGCGATCGAATAGAAGCCGACGGCGGTATCAAGTCTGTTGCCTTGCGCGTCGCGAAGGATGGATGAATCCGCGACAATCGTCGCGCTGCCGAGCGTCCCGGAGACCTGCAGGCCTTTGAGATGTTGCCCGTAGCCCCTGTTGTAGGCGTCCATGGCGAGGATCGCATAGAAGACGTCGCGGTTCATCGTCACATTCCTTGCCTGAAGTGTTCAGGGCCAATCCGACGCGGGTCCTCCACCGTTAGGGCGGCATACCATTGGACGAAGCCTGTCTCTGTGCCGAACGAAGGAAGCGCGCCGAGCTTGCCGGCGGTCACCTCGTCGTCGGTAATCGTAACCGTGACCCCGCGGAGGGTCACGCCTTCGCCGAAATGCGTCACGAGATCCGCTGGATTGACCGCAATGACGCTTTTGGGATCGCTGGGGTCGGTGAAGCGGACGAGGAACGGAAAATCGTTCCAAGCTTGATGCGCCTGGGCTGGGTCGAGGATCGCGGTCTCGCCGACCCGACGGGAGATGTCGCGAATGTCGTCGATACGGTCCGGGTGGTCGGGGAGCCGGCCGGTTGCGGCTTGCGCCGGGCCTCCAAAGAGCCGCTCAGGAAGCATCGCCATGTCGGCGTAGGAGCTCGGTTTGCCCGCCGAAGTTCGGCCGGCTAGGAGCGCATAGAGCGTACCGCGTCCGGCCAACGGCAGGGCGACGGCCTCGCCCTGGAAATTGGCCTCATAGGTGCCGCGTATGCCCTTGACGAGAACGAGTTTCCAAACACTGGACGCGGATACCGGAGTGCCGCGGTCGTCCACCTCCAGAGTGACCCGGTAGCGGACCTCGGCCGAGCTGTTGCACGCAGCTAGAGCGGGGATTGCTGCCAGCAGGGAGAAGAGCCCAAGCCGCCTCATCCGGCCCGGCCGATGGCGGAATTGATTGCCGGATTAGCGGAGGCCTCGCCGATCGTCGCGTCGTGACGCCGATTGTCATGGTCATTGCCGCAGGACACGCCGGGCGTGTCCACGATGCCAAATCCGCCGAGCCGAAGGGATGGCAGCCCGCCGCTATGAAGATTGCTTACCCCGGCCGACATATGCCCACGCCCCGATTGCCTGAGACGCACCGGCCCAACGGCAAAAGCGCTCCCACGCGCCTTTGCCTGCCCTTCCGGCACCCGCCGGATGGATCGAGTCGGGTATCCCCCCTGTTCTCAACTTCCCCGGATTCCTGTTCAAGGTCAATAGTCTCTGCCGTGAACTGCCGACGATTTCTTGCAAAGTCGATTTTCTCTTAGCTTTTATTCAAAAGCGGACAATCAAACAGAAAATTAATCAATCGGCGGCCTCAAGCCGCCCGCTGCCGCCGGAGCATCGTTGGCGGCGCAAAGCCGGGCGACCCGGGCGTGGCTGCCCTGCGCATCAAGTCCGCGCCTATTTGCTCCGTAGCCACGAACTCAGGCATCCATAGAAAAGATGGCGAGGAAAGGGTTACGGTTTATTACCTTGTTCCCTGAACAAAAGCAGAGGAAGTTACGTCTTTCTCCGGATTCCCTGCGTGTAATATGCCGCCGGAGTACATAGATGCGCTTTCATGGCCACGGGGGGCCCGAGCCGAGCCGTTCGATCGAGCTTTGGCCCACCCCTTCGGAGGGGCTCGCCAAAATATCGGTGACGCTGCGCAACCCGTTGCCGATGTTCGGCACGTTCCGGAATATGGATGATCCCAAGACCGTCGAGAAGATGTTGATGGAGTTCCCGCTCCAATCGATGTTCCCGGCTTCTGGCTGACAGCCCCCCCCCCCGGCATACGTTCACCCCCACGGTCCAGGACGCACCGGCCAACGGCAAAAGCGCGGCCACGCGCCCTTGCCGGCCCTTCCGGCGGCGCCGGTTGCCGTTTCTCGGCCGTTCCCGCGGATTGACTTCGATCCTTGCGCGATAGCACTTACCGGTTTTTCACGATTCGAATGACGCCATCGCGGGGGCGAAGAATATAAGCGGATCGTGGGACGCTCCGGCCGGCGGTCAGCCGGCGGCGAAGTCGAGGAAGAGGTTGGCGGTGAGCCGGCCGGTGCGCGGGTCGGCGCTTAGCGAACAATCGAGGGGGATGATTCCACTGTGCAGCGAGCAGCTTCGATAGATGAGCAGCCGGTTGAAGCGCGCCTCGAAATGCGCCGTTTCGGTGTAGCCGGGCAGGTCGGCGCCGGGATAGCCGCCATTGGCCGGCAAGCGGGCGAGATCGGCCCGGCGGGCGGCCTGATACGCGTCGAACGTGCCGGGGCCGACCTGCTCGAGCCCCGTCGAATCCTGCCGAAAAAATGCGGTGCCTCCCGTGGTGCCCCGTCCGAGGTAGCAGAGGATGGCGAGCCGGCGCGGATCGCGCGTGTCGATGTGGGGGATGCGCTGCAGCGGGTGAAGCGCTTGGCGGGCGGCGGTGACCAGCGAGAAGCTTGCGTCGAAGCCGGAAAAGGCGGCGGGCGCGAGGCCGAACACCCGTTCGATCAGCGGTATCGCCCCTTCGGCGAGGCGCTCGGCGAGAGCCCGCGGCGCCTTTGCCCGAACCCCGGGATAGCCGCCCCTACCCTCGTCCGCGGCTCCGAAATCAAGCTGCGCGGCCTGCTCGATCGCCGAATCTGGATCGATCAGCGCATCCTCGACGACGATTACCGGCTCGCGGGACCGGCCGACCGGAACGACCCTGATTTGGGCCGCAGGGTTCGGAGCGGCTTCGCGATCGGGCGCCGCCCCGGTCATTGCTTCGGACATGGCACCACCCCTTGTTTGCGGAGGGAACATTGAGCCCGACACAGGCCGAGCGCGCCCCCGGTCCTTACCGGATCGTCGTCGCCGGCGGCGGCACCGCGGGCTGGATGGCCGCCGCCGCCCTTGCCCGCTTCTTCCGCAACGGCGCGGACATCCACCTCGTCGAATCCGAAGCGATCGGCACCGTAGGCGTCGGCGAGGCGACCATTCCCCAGATCCGCCTGTTCAACGACAATCTCGGCATCGATGAAGCAGATTTCCTTCGGCGGACGCAAGGCACATTCAAGCTGGGCATCGACTTCGTGGATTGGCGGAAGCCTGGCGAACGCTACTTCCACGGCTTCGGCTCGCTGGGCCGCGGCCTCGGTATTCTGCCGTTCTACCAATATTGGCTGCGTTACCGGTCGGAAGGCGGCGCTCTCGACCTTTGGGAGTTCGCCGCCAACAACATCGCCGCGCAGGAAAACCGCTTCGGCCGCCTGCCGTCGCACGTCAACGGCCAGCCGACCGGCCTCAGCTACGCTTATCATTTCGATGCTGGCCTCTACGCGCGCTTCCTGCGCCGGATCGCGGAGGCCAATGGGGTTCGCCGCACCGAGGGCAAGATCGGATCGGTGGCAGTCAACGGCGAGTCCGGCTTTATCGAAGCGCTGGTGATGGAGAGCGGCGAGCGGGTCGGCGGAGACTTATTCATCGATTGCAGCGGCTTTCGCGGCCTGCTGATCGGGGAGGCGCTGGGCAGCGGCTTCGAGGACTGGTCGGCGTATCTTCCCTGCGACAGGGCGCTTGCCGTGCCCTGCGCGCGGGTTGAGCCGCTGCTGCCCTACACCCGGTCGACGGCGCGGGAGGCGGGGTGGCAGTGGCGGATCGGGCTTCAGCACCGGACGGGAAACGGCCACGTTTATTGCAGCGACCACATGTCGGACCACAAGGCGGCGGAGATCCTGCTCGGCAATCTTGACGGCGAAGCGCTGGCGGAGCCGCTCAAGCTGCGCTTCCGGGCGGGCAAACGGCGGCAGATGTGGAAGAAGAATTGCGTGGCTTTGGGCCTGGCCGCGGGGTTCCTCGAACCGCTGGAATCGACCAGCATCCATCTCGTCCAGAGCGGTATCGCCCGCCTGCTCACCCTGTTCCCAACCCACGTCTTCGATGGGGCTGATATAGCCGAGTTCAACGCCCAGACCGATTTCGAATGGGAGGCGGTGCGCGACTTCATCATTCTCCACTACCGCCTGAACAGCCGGGACGGGGAATTCTGGCGGCGCTGCCGCGACATGGCGATCCCGGACAGCCTTGCGCACAAGATCGAACTGTTCGAATCCCACGCCCGCATTGTCCGTCACAATAGCGAATTGTTCAACGAGATCAGCTGGCTGCAGGTGATGTACGGCCAGGGGCTGCGGCCGCGCGCCCATCACCCGCTGGCGGACCAGCCGACCGGTGAGGAGCTTGCGCTGCTGATCGATGCGGCAAGCAGGCAGTCGCGCAGGGAAGCGGCGATGCTTCCCCTCCACGCGGATTTCGTCAGATCGACCTGCCTGGCGGGTTGATTGAGAGTGCGGCTCCTATGCCGTTGGCGTTCAAGGATTTGCTCCGGTGTCCGGATTGACTTGGTACACAAGCGCGGTCATCGTTCGCTTCATTAAAGGGGATCAATAAAGTGGCGAACAAATCAAACGGTGCGCAAACAAGCGAAGCAACTTCCGCGGCCGGGGCCACCGTCGCATGGCAGGACGAAGGCGCCGGCACCCCGGCTGTGGCGGACGCGCAGGCGCCCCAGCTCGATCCGGAAATCCTCAAGAAAGTCGCCCAGCTTCGGCTCCAGGTGCGCGAAAGCTTCGGCAAGGTCGTCATGGCGATGATGATGCTGCCGCGCTACCGGGGCCAGACGCTGGGGGACCTCCAGCATCTCGTGCTCGAGCCGCTGATCCGCGACCGGGTCGCCGTCGCGCATTCGGCCCAGGGCGATCCGGAGCTGTCGGACATTGCGGGCCTGGCCATCTGGGCAAGCGTTTCGGAAGACGTCGACGCCCGGATTCGCGAGCAGGTCCAGGCCGGAGTTTTCCCCGTGCGCCTCCAGGCGGAGGACTGGAATTCGGGGTCAATCAACTGGCTGTTCGATGTAATCGCTCCGAATGCTCGGAGCACCGCCAGCGTGATCGCCAATTTCCGCCAGGTGGTGAAGGAAGGTTCGCTCCGCCTCCACCCGATCATCACCCGTTTGGTTGATGCGGAAACCCTGAAGAAGATGGGCGCCGAAAAGATGGGCGCACCAGATGCCTGATCCGGCTTGCGCGGGGAACGGCCGGAGTGCGAACTCCGGCTGGCCTTCTCAGCGCTCTCGCCCGGCTTCGGCCAGGGTCTGCGATATCGGCGACAGCAGATACTGGATGATGCGGCGCTCGCCCGTCTTCACCTCCGCCTGAACGGCCATGCCGGGGCCGATCGGCTGGTGGCGCTTGCCGAGCACGATGTAGTTGCGGGCCAGGCGGATCCGCGCCGCATAGATGAGCCCCAACTTCTCGTCCTGGATGGCATCGCGGCTGATCGTCTCGACCACGCCCTCGATCAGCCCGTAATCGGTGAACGGAAACGCCTCGAGCTTGACCCGTACTTCCTGCCCCTCGCGGACGAAGCCGATGTCCTTGTTCAAAATTTGCGCGTCCACGGCGATGTCGCTGCCCGAGGGTACGATCACCATCAGCGGTTCGGCCGGCTGCACCACGCCGCCCACCGTGTGAACGGCAAGCTGCTGGACCACGCCGTCGACCGGTGACACCAGATGCTGAAGCGAGCGCCGCCGCTCCGATTTGCGAAGCTCCTCGCCGCGAACGCTGGATTCGTCCTCCGCCGTCGCCATCTCGGTGCTTGCCGCCTTGGCGAACGTCTGCCGCAGCCGCGCCGTCTGCGCATCGATGTTGCCGATCGACGCCCGCGCCTTTGCAGCGACGCTCTCCTGCACCTGGATGTTCTGCAGGTGCTCCACGCGAAGCTGCTCGTATTCGAGCACCTTGAGCATGGGATAATGGCCGCGCGCGCCGAGCTGCCGCCGCGCTTCGAGCTGCTGGTCGATCAGCGGCAAGGTCTGGCGGAGCTTCGAGATCTCCGCCAGCGAGCCGGCAAGCTCGGCACTGCGTTCCGCCCGGCTTTGAGACAGGCTGGCGCGCTCCGCCTCATATTCCGCGACCGCGCTGGCGATCACCATGTTCTGGGTCGCCGCCACTTCGCCCGGCGTGCCCGGCGGAGCAGCGAAGCGGGCAGGCCGGCCGCGCAGGTGGGCAAGCAAGGCATCGTTGCGCGCCCGCGAAATCTGCGCCGAAAGCAGCCCGCGCGTCGCCTGCGCCTCGTCGGCACCCGCCATCGTATTGTCGAGCTCGATCAGCAGCTGACCCTTGCGGACCCGCTGGCCATTGCGGACGTGGATCGCCCGCACCCCGCTGATCTCCATCGCCTGGATGACCTTAACGTTGGCCATCGGCATGGTCTTGCCGGTCGCGACCGCAACCACGTCGATCCGGCCGAAAAACGACCACAGCAGCGCGACCGTGAACAGGCTGCACAAAGCCAGCATCAGCAAGCGAAGGCCCGGGCTGGGCGGCTTCTCCATGATCTCCAGCGCGGCGGGAAGGAACTCATGCTCCTCGATCGCCTTGTGGTTACGGTCGGCCTCGTTCTGGTTGCCCCAGGCTTCGCGAAGCACCGCAAGGTGCCGCGACACGGTTGGAAAGCGCTCGGCGATGGCGCTCATGCGGCCACTCCCATCTGACGGCGGTAAAGATCGGCATAACGGCCACCGCTCGCCAGCAGCACCTCATGCGTGCCCTGCTCGGTGATGGCGCCCGCCTCCACCGTGATGATCCGGTGGCATTGCCGGACCGCGGAAAGCCGGTGGGCGATGATGATCACGGTTCGGCCCTGCGCGATCATGCGCAAGTTGTTCTGGATGATCTCCTCGCTCTCCGCATCGAGCGCCGAGGTGGCCTCGTCCAGGATCAGGATGCGCGGATCGCCGATCAGCGCCCGGGCGATCGCGATGCGCTGACGCTGCCCGCCGGACAGGTTGGCGCCGCGCTCATCAATGATCGTGTCGTAGCCGTGCGAAAGCTCGAGAATGAACTCATGCGCGCCCGCGAGCTCGGCAGCGGCGAGCACCGCCTCCATCGGCCGCGTCGGGTCGGCAAGCGAGATGTTCTCCCGCACCGAACGGTTGAACAGGATGTTCTCCTGAAGCACCACGCCGATCTGCCGCCGCAGCCACGCGGGATCGACGAGGGCGAGGTCCACTCCGTCGATCAGCACCCTGCCCTGCTCCGGGACGTAGAGCCGCTGAACCAGCTTGGTCAGCGTCGACTTGCCCGATCCCGACGGGCCGACGATGCCCAGCATCTCGCCCGCCGCCACGTTCAGGCTGACTCCGCGCAGGGCCTCCGGTGCGTCGGCGCGGTAACGGAAGCGCACCTTGTCGAACTCGATATTGCCCTTGATCGCCGGCAGGCTGGCGCGGTTTGGGTTGTGCTCGGGCTCGGCGGGGGAGTTGAGGATGTCGCCGAGGCGATCCACCGAGATGCGCACCTGCTGGAAATCCTGCCAAAGCTGGGACAAGCGAAGGATCGGCGCCGCCACCCTGCCCGCCAGCATGTTGAAAGCAACCAGCGACCCAACGCTGAGATCGCCCGCAATCACCGCCTTTGCCCCGAAATACAGGATCGCCACCGTGGTCAGCTTGGAGACGATCTGAATGAGGTGATTGCCCCAGTTCGCAAGCTTGGTGACCGCGAAGCCGGTCTGTGTGTAGGCGGCGAACTGCTTCTCCCACTTCTGGCGCATCTGCGGCTCGACGGCCATCGCCTTGAGCGTTCCGACGCCGGTGACCGTTTCCACCAGAAAGGCCTGGTTTTCGGCCCCCCGCCGGAACTTCTCGTCGAGGCGGGCGCGAAGCGGGGGCGTGATGAAGATGGAAATGGCCGCATAGATCGGGATCGACAGGAGAACGATCAGCGTCAGCATCGGGCTGTAGATGTACATCACCGCGAAAAACACGACCGTGAAGAACAGGTCGATCACCACCGTGATCGCGTTCGACGTCAGGAAGTCGCGGATGCTCTCCAGCTCGCGCACCCTTGCGATGCTGTCGCCGACTCGGCGAGCCTCGAAGTACGAGAGCGGAAGGTTGAGCATGTGCCGGAACATCCGGGCGCTGAGCTCCGCATCGACGCGGTTGGTGCTGTGCGCGAACAACCAGTTGCGCAAGGCCGACAGCAATGTCTCCCAGACGAGCACCACCCCGAGCCCAAAGGCCAGCACGTCGAGCGTGGTGAGAGACTGGTGGACCAGCACCTTGTCGATGACCAACTGGAAGAAAATGGGCGAGACCAGCCCCATCAGCTGCATGAAGAACGAGGCGATCAGCACGTCCCGGAGCGGGCGGCGATACTTGACCAGCGCCGGAATGAACCAGCTGATGTCGAACGGCCGCGCCGATCCAGCCATCTTCTCGCGCGACGTCATCAGCAGCAGCCGTCCGGCGAAGCGGTCGCGCAGTTCCTGCGCGGTCCAGACCTCCGGCCGTTCCCGATCGCCGAACTGGACAAGCGCTCGCGGCTCGGCCGAATCGTCTTCAAGCTTCAGAATAACGGCCGAGTCGCCGCCGTGAAGCTCCGCCAGGGCGGGCAACGGCATCTTGTGAAGGTCGTCCGCGCCGCAGCGCCGAATCCGGCCGACCAGCCCAAGCTGCTTGGCAATTCGGGACAGGTCCTCGAGCGTGTAGGGCTGCTCGCCCTTTCCTCGCTCGTGCGCAATCTGACGCGCGTCCGCCGGCATTCCAAGGAACCGCGCCAGTAGAACAAAGCACGCTAGAGCCGGATCGGCCCTGAATTCAGTTGAATCGTCCACCCCAGCCCCGCTTTTACGCCTCTCGACCCCCTATGCACTCACCCGGCAATCGCGCCGGGCGGCGAATCTTTCAACGGTCGAGCAGGATAGCCCCAAATAGCTGTTAAACTTGGAAAAGCGATTTGGCGAGACGGTTTAGCAAGCGCGGCTCGTTCGAAGCGGCGGGAACTGAATATCCTTGAGATGTCAGTCGCGGCCGAACCGGTTTTCGATGCGGTCGAACAGGGCGCCGAGACGCCCGCGCGAATAGGTGAGCCCTTGGTACACCTTCAGCGCAAGACCGCCCCACAGGATGTAGATGCGCGGGAGGCCGAAGATCCGGGCGGCGGCGAAGACGCGATGGCTTTGGGCGCTGATCGCCGCGCGAGCGCGGTAGACGAAGCGGCGGCGCATCGGGAGGCCGGTTGCGTTCGGGGCGACGCGCTTGCGGGGGCGGATGCCGCGCTTCGGCCAGGTGAGGCGGTACGCGAGACCCTCGCGGCGGTGGCGAAAGCCGGCGGCCTGGGTCTGCTCAACGAAGGCGGCGTTCACCGTGTCGAGGGCGAGGCGACCGTCGGCGACGGCGCCCTGCACCATGCCATTGAGTTCGGGCGAGCGGACGATGACCACGTTGGTGCCGCGTCCGTCCGACGAATAAGGTTCCACCCAGGCGTCGCCGAAAGCGATGTCGGCGGTTTCCGCCACCACGTCGTCGCAAAAGTTGCAGGCGCTGTTCTGAAAGAAGCCGGCGCCCCAGTCGCCGTCCACCAGGTGCCACCAATCCTGCGCCGCCGCCTCTCCGTTTTGCAGGCTGAGGTGGGCGCGGTACCAGTTGGCGGGGCGGCTTGCGTCCTTGATGCGGTAATCGACGGCGCGGACCTGCTCTAGTTCGGTGCCGAGCTGCCAGGCGAAGCTTTCCACGAAGCGCGCGCTTTTCATGTGGCCGCAAAACAGACCGAGGGTGTGGGTGACGCGTTCGCGGATCACGGGATCGTTTTCGCGCAGCAGGTTGATCGCCTTGATGAAGCAAGGGATGCCGATCACGGCGTAGCGGCCCGGGGTAGCGCGGATTACGCGAAGCACGTCGGACAGTTCGATCGGGTAATAACGGGATTTGGCGCCGCCGCCGATTTCCTCGACGGAGCGGGAGATGCGGTAGCGGAAGAAGCGCCCCTCCCCCTGCGGATCGGCGGGCGAGACATGGGCGACGGCATCGATCTGGCCGGTGCGCAGCAGTTCGGCGGCGACCCAGCTCACCATCCCACCCGAACTGCCGCGCTCGCGAAAGCCCGGTTCGGCGGCGTGGCCGACATAAGCGTCCTCGAAACGGCCGATGGCGCGATCGGCGTGGGGTGCTTCGGGGTAGCGGCGGTCGGCAATCGCGTCCTCGTCCGCAGCGGCCGGCGAGAAGGGGCAGGTTCGCGAGAAAGCCTCGCTAGGCGTGTTGTACCAGTCGGCGGGACCGGCGGGCTTTAGCTGACCGTAGGCGTCCCATTGCATTTCGGCCTGCGGTTCGGCGGAGGCGCAACTCCCGCAGCCGATGCAGAGCCCCGACCGCACGATGTCGCGCGGGCTAACGGCGCGGGTCTCAGGCGAGGGCTGCATCGAGGTACCTGTCCGAGCGGATGCGCAGGGCGGAAATGGCGTCGTTGACCTGTTGTTCGACCGGTTGGGCGAGGAGCGCGTCGAACGCCTCGTCGCTTGTCCCCTCCCCGACCAGCCGGTGCCCCGCGCCGAGGGCGGCGGCGAGGTCTCGCACCTTGTTGAAGCGGTAGGCGCTTGGCGCGCTGACGAAGGGCTTGCCATTGGCGAGGGCGAAGACGCAGCCGTGGAAGAAATTGGTGATCACCGCGGAGGCTCCGGCGACAGCGTCGGCGAACTCCTCGGGGCCATCCGCGATGCGTTGCTCGTCCGCGAAGTCGTTGCGGTAGCCGATGCTGACCAGCTTGATGCCGGTGCGGCGGCTCCAGCGCTGCGCGGCTTCCCCCAGCCAGCGCGGGAGGCCGTGGCCGTAGACCAATGCGTAGGCTTCACCGCCCGTGCTCGCGTCCCGCACAATCGGCTCGGGAAATAGAAGGCAGGGATCGAGCACCAGCGCCGGATCGCAGCCGAGCGCGTCGTGGACGAGCTTGCGGCTGTTCTCGTCCCGCACCGAGATGCTGGAGAAGCGGGCGAGTGCGGCGGCGTAATCGGCGTGCATGCACTCGGCGGCGTCGTGGTTGCCGAAGCTTGCCGCGTAGGAGACGAGGCGCGGTGTCTCGAGGCCCGAGCCGAAGAAGATCGGCTTGCCGCCATACCAGGGATGGCGGAAGTTCCAGACTTCGTCGCTGCCGACAACGATGGCGTCATAGCCCTCCGCCGCCTCCGCCTCGTCCAGCGGGAAGCGAGGCGAGCGCGGCAACTCCTCGAAGGCCTGGAGGAACTTGCGCCCCTTGGCCTTGTAGAGCGGAAAATCGGCGCGGGGGGTGCGCTCGGGCAAAGCAGGCTGAAAGGCGCAGCGCCATTCCGCACTCTCCACCGCGGCGCTTTGGTGATCGAGCAGCTCGGCATCGTGGCCGCGCGCGCGCAACCCTTCCACCAGGCAGCGCGCCTGCCAGTAGGAGCCGTAATTGATGCAGCGGTGAAAGGTGAGAACGCCGACGCGGCGGGCAAAGGTCATGAAATCTCAATCGGATTAGGCGGGGCCGGTTCCCCCATGCCCACCTCGCCTTCGCCTTGCCAATCGTTTTTCGTCGCCCCCGCACCCGCAAGCACGTTGTGCGGCCCGCAGGTGGCGGCTACCACGCCGCCCTGACCAGGTGCGGGAGTGCAGATGCGGGACGAACAAGCAGAGCCGGTCCTGGCCTATATCCCGTACCGGGACTTCCTTGCCGACGTCGATGCGGTGGCGGAAAAGGTGTCGGCCGATCCGTGGCGCGCCGACTTCCTGGTCGGCATCGGGCGCGGCGGGCTGGTGCCGGCGGCCTACCTTTCGCACCGGCTGGACATCGCCATGCTGTCGGTGGACGTATCCTCGGGCGAAGCGGGGTTCGCCGACGAATTGCTGGTCAAGCTCGCCGCCAAGATGAACGCCGGCCAGCGAATCCTGATCATCGACGACATCAACGACAGCGGTGGCACCATCGCGTCCCTGCGCAGCGCGCTGGAGGCGCAAGGCGAAGGCAGTGGCGGCGGCGAACGGGTGCGGGTGGCGGTGCTGCTCAACAACCAGCGCTCGCGCGCCGAGGTCGATTACTGGTCGCGGACGATCGACCGGGACGAGGACAAGAGGTGGTTCGTGTTTCCCTGGGAAGCCCAGGCCGACCGCAAGACGTTGATCGGCGAAGCGGCCGAGGTGCCGGAGCGGCTCGCCTGAGCGCCGACGCAAGCAGTTGCGGACGCCCGATCTTGTTGTAAGGTGACGTCCGAAAAAGGGGATGCCATTGCCCAGCCTGGAACTGACGGACATCCGCAAGGCCTTTGGCGCGACGCCGGTTCTGGACGGGGTTTCGCTGACCATGGAGGGGCGCGAGTTCATCGCCTTTCTCGGTCCCTCCGGCTCCGGCAAATCGACTTTGCTGCGCATCATTGCCGGCCTTGAGACGCTGGACCAGGGCGAGGTGCGGCTGGACGGACAGCGCATCGACACGCTTGCCCCGGGCGACCGCGGCGTGGCGATGGTGTTCCAGCATTATGCGCTCTACCCGCACATGACCGTGCGCGAGAACATGGCGTTCGGCCTCAAGAATGCGCGGGTGGCGAAAGACGAGATCGAGCGGCGGGTCGCCGAGGCGGCGCGGGTGCTTGAGATCGAGGAGCATCTCGACAAGAAGCCGGGCCAGATGTCCGGCGGCCAGCGCCAGCGCGTCGCGATCGGCCGGGCGATCGTCAAGGAACCCAAGCTGTTCCTGCTCGACGAGCCGCTTTCCAACCTCGACGCGGCGTTGCGCATGCGGACTCGGATCGAGCTGGCGCAGCTGCGCAACCGGGTGGATGCCGCCTTCATCATGGTGACGCACGACCAGGCGGAGGCGATGACGCTTGCCGACCGGATCGTGGTGATGAACGACCGCAAGATCCAGCAGGTCGGCCCGCCGATGGAGATTTACAGCCGGCCGGCGAACACTTTCGTGGCGCGGTTCGTGGGTTCGCCGGCGATGACGCTGCTGCCGGCGACTTTGGTGGACTGTGCCGGAGCCTATGCGTCGGTGCGGCTTGGTGACGGGACAGTTGTGGAGACGCGGGTGCCGCGGGCGGGGTTACCCTCCGGCGGAGCGCTCGATCTTGGGCTTCGGCCGGAGAGCGTCAAGGTTACGCCGGAAGGCGGCACATCGGCCAAGGTCGATCTCGTCGAGCGGCTTGGGGACCGCACCCTGCTCTACGCCCACCTCCGGGACGGCCAGGCGGTTACCGGCGAAGGGCCGGGCGCAAGCGCGGTGCAGGTCGGCGACACGGTGAACCTGCGCATCGACGGGGCGGCGGCGCACCTGTTCGACGCTGAGGGCAACGGCCACCACGCCGAGGCCGCATCCGCATGACCGCAGGCACGGAGCGGAAGGGCTGGAGCGGAATGCTCTTCGTTCTGCCGTTTCTCGCCGCCTATCTCGTCATTCTCATCTACCCTTTGCTGCGCGGCATGATGCTGAGCTTCCAGCGCGTCGACCTGTTCGGCGGCGGACGCTTCATCGGCTTCGACAATTATGCACGGCTGTTCGCGGACCAGACGTTCCTTCACTCGATCCTCGCAACCTTCGCGCTGGCGCTGATGATCGTCCCGATCCTGACGATTGCCGCGATTGGCCTGGCGCTGGCACTCAACCGCGCCAGCCGCGGCGCGGCGTTCTTCCGGGGTGTGTTCTTCTCCTCCTCGGTGCTGTCGGTCACCATCGTCACCCTGATCTGGCGCTTCGTGCTTGCGCCGGATGCTGGCCTGCTCGGCGAGACGGCGCAGGCACTCGGTGCCGAGCCGATCCCGTTCCTCAGCCACCCCACCTGGTCGCTTTGGGCGCTCGCCATCACCACCATCTGGTGGTCGATCGGGCTGCCGATGATGCTGTTCCTTGCCGGGCTGCAGCAGATCCCCGGCGACGTCTACGAAGCCGCGGCCCTGGACCGGGCAAGCCGCTGGACGACCTTGCGGCGGGTGACGCTGCCGGCGCTGAAGCGCACCGTGGTGCTGGTGATCATGCTGCAAACCGCGGCGCAGCTCCAGATCTTCGGCCAGGCGCAATTGCTCACCGGCGGCGGGCCGGGCGGCGCGACGCGGACCATGGTGCTTTTCATTTTCGAAAGCGCCTTTGCGCGCTGGGAACTCGGCTATGCGGCGGCGGCGGCGGAGGTTCTTTTCCTGCTGATCGTGCTTCTGACGCTCACCCAATATGTCACCACCATGCGGGACTCGGAGGGCAAGGATGGCCGCTGAGCCGAGCCGCACCGGCCGATCGCCGCTGGTTTGGGTTGCGATCCTGCTTGCGGCGTTCGTGATGCTTGCGCCGTTGGTGTGGACGCTGCTGCTGTCGCTCAAGGAAAACGAAGCGCTGATCGGCAACAGCGGCGCGGCCTTGTCGCCGCCCTACACGCTCGAGAACTACCGCTCGATTTTACAGGGAAATCAGGTGTTCCGCTGGCTGATCAACTCGGTAATCGTGTCGATCGGAACCACAATCGGCGTGCTCGCTGTGTGCAGCCTTGCGGGCTACGGTTTCGCGCGGCTGGAATTCCCGTTCCGTCGCACGCTCTTCATCTTCGTGATTCTTGGCCTCGCCATCCCCGAGCAGGCGGTGATCCTTCCGCAACACCAGCTCTTTGCCGCGCTTCATCTGCACAACAGCTATCCGGGGCTGATCCTGCCGGGGTTGGCGGGGCCGTTCGGCGTGTTCTTCATGACGCAATATATGCGTGCCATCCCCAAGGAGCTGGACGAGGCGGCGATGCTGGACGGCGCGTCCCGCTTCACCTTGTTCTGGAAGGTGATCCTGCCCCTCACCCTCCCCGCCCAGGCGACGCTTGGCGTGTTCACCTTTCTGGGCACCTGGAACTCCTATTGGTGGCCGCTGATCTCGGCGACGCGCAGCGACATGTATACGCTCACCGTGGGGCTGGCGGCGGCGCAGATGAACTATGCGCAGACCAGCGGGCTCGGCTTCCTGATGGCGCAGGCGGTGTTCGCCTCCATTCCGATCTTCATCGTCTACATCCTGTTCCAGAAGCAGATCGTGCGCGCCATGGCCGGGACGGCGGTGAAGTGAACGGTCCTTTGTCAGTTCTAGGCTTCCACAAACCTCGTTCGTCCCGAGCGAAGTCGAGGGGCGCTGGCACACAGTCAGCAGACGCGCGCCTCGACTACGCTCGGGACGAACGAGTTTGGAGTTTGCTCATCTTAGCAGTGCTCCTGCTCCTGCTCCCAAGCTGCAGCAAAGGCGCAGCAAAGGACGACCGGGCGGAAATCTACCTGCAGCGTTTCTTCGGCGAATGCGGCGCCGAATATGGCAGCGCGACCGATGTGTCGAAGGTGGAGGGCGAGTGCGGGATCATTACCGCGATGATCAACAAGTTCAACGCCGGGAACCCGGACGTGAAGGTCAGCAGCAACGTCGTCGCCTGGCCCGGTTACCCGCAGCTTTCCGCGCAAATGGCGGCCGGGGACCCGCCCGACCTCGTCACCATGCACACCGGGGTGATTTCCGATTACGCCGCCGAAGGACTGCTCGAGCCGGTGGAGCCCTACCTTGCCGAAGCAGGCCTGGAACCGTCCGCGCTTACCGAAGCGAGCCGAAGCGCGGTGACCATCGGCGGCAAGCTGTACGGGCTGCCGTTCGACACCCATGGCGGGCTGTTCCACATCAACACGAGGCTGTTCGCCCAGGCCGGGCTGATGCGCTCCGGCAAGCCTGTTCTGCCAACCTCGCCCGAGGAGATGATCGCGCAGGCGCGGCAGTTTACCCAGCGCACCGGCAAGCCCTACCTGATCCAGAGCCTGGTCGGCGACAACGCTTATGCGGCGCGCAACCTTTATACCTACCTGCTTGCCCAGAACGCGGTGATGTTTCCGGACGCGCACCACATCCGCCTGCAGACGCCGCAGGCGGAACAGATCGTCGACTTCTTCCGCGGCATCACCGCCTCCGGAGTGAGCACCCGCAACCAGGATACCCCAGCCGCCATCGCAAGCTTCATGTCGGGCGAAGGCGGCATCTACCCGACCGGCACCTGGATGATCGGCCAGTTCGAAAAAGAAGCGAATACGCCGGGGCGGCCCCTCTACCAGAGCTACACCGTTTATCCTTATCCGCGGCTGTGGGGCGCGGACATCAGCTACGTCAGCGGCCATGCCTGGGTGGTGCCCAAGCGCGAGCGCACGCCCGAGCAGCGCCGCGCCATCGGCCGCTTCTTTCGCTTCATCGCCGCGCACAATTACGACTGGGCGCGCACCGGCCACCTGCCCGCCTTCCAGGCGGTGGTCGACAGCCCCGCCTTCCGCGCGCTGCCGCACCGCGCCAACATCGCGAAGGTTGCCACCACCGGTCGGCCGCTGCCCGGCGGGGTGCAGCGCCAGAATGCGATCGAGGGGCTGGTCGGCGAGGAGATCGCGGCCGCGTTCAACGGCCAGAAGCCGACCAAGCGCGCGCTTGCCGACGCCGAGCGGCGGGTCAACGAGCTGCTTGCGCAGACCGACTAATAAGCGTTGCGCACGCGCAACCTAGGTCAATGAAATGCTCGCCTATCTCCGGAGTAATCGCTTGTCACTCGAGTCGGGCCTTGCCATACCCGGTCACATAGACGGCCTCGGGAAAGGGCCGCTGCCGGACGGTTCAAACAGGGGGAGGCTCAAACATGCGCCTGAAATCCATCATTCTTTCGTCGACTTGCCTTGCGATGTTCGGGCTGGGGGCCGCACCCGCGGCCGCGCAAGGCCAGGCGGCCGAGCAGCCAGATCCCTCCATGGAGGCGCAGGAAACACCCGCAGATACCGAAGCTGATGCGCAGGTCGACCCAGCCGTCTCGGGCTCGGAGACGGGCGAGGAGATCGTCGTCACGGGCGTTCGCCGCGCGCTGCAATCGGCGCAGAACATCAAGCGCAATTCGGACCAGATCGTCGACACCATCGTTGCCGAGGACATCGGCAAGCTTCCGGACCTTGCGGTGTCCGACACCGCCGCACGGATCCCCGGCGTCCAGGTGATCCGCACCGGCGGCGAAGCTTCTGCCGTGCTGATCCGCGGCCTTCCGGATTTTGCGACCACCTACAATGGCCGCGAGATCTTCACCGCGGAAACCCGTGTGGTGGCGCTGCAGGATTTCCCCTCGGCGAATATCGCCGCCTTGGAAGTGTTCAAGACGACCACGCCGATCTTGACCGAAGCGGGCCTTGCCGGTCTCGTCAATGTCCGCTCGCGCCGCCCGTTCGACTTCAACGGCATGGAACTCGCCGGTTCGATCTGGGGGCTGTACACCCGCCAGGCGGGGGAGATCACGCCGAACGCGAACCTGTTGTTCAGCAATCGCTGGGACACCGGGATCGGCGAGGTCGGTCTTCTCGTCAACGCCTCCTACACGCGTCTCAAGTTTCTCGATTCAGAGCCGTCGAACACCGACTTCGTCGCCGACCCGGTGATCAACGGCCAGCGCGTTCGCTTCCCGGACATACAGCGCTTGTTCTACCGCGAGGGTGACCGCACCCGGCCATCCGTAACGGTGGCCCTGCAATGGCGCCCGAGCGACAATCTCGAATTCTACGCGGACGGCTTGTATCAGGGCTTCCGCAACAAGATTTCCGACCGCCTCGCGGCCGTTCCGCTGTATGGCGGAGGATCTTATACCAACCTGGTTTTCCGCGGCGGTACCAACGAGCTGCTGAGCGGTACCGTCACCGGCCTCGGCGATCCGATCTTCTCGTTCCAGGGCGGCACGTTCAACAAAACGGACACCTTCCAGTTCGCGGTGGGCGGCAAATATGAAGCCGGCCCGCTGACGATTTCGGCGGATCTCGCCCGCACCCACAGCCGCTTCACCGGTTCCACCGAGTCGGTGGACCGCATCTTCACCGGCCAGGCTGGTACTTCGGTGGATTTCGACCTGACCACGCCGCAGTTCACCATCCGCGGGGTTGATGCGACCAGCCCCGCCGGGCAGCTCTTCGACGGCCTCTACGAAGAGAACCAGCTTTCAGAAGGCGACGACTATCAGGCAAGGGTCGATGCGGAATATGAGCTCGGCGAGGGCTTCTTCATCCGCAGCCTTCAGGTCGGCGCGCGCTACACCACGCGCGATGCCAATCGCGAGTTCGGTAACCGCTTCGCCGGGTTCCGCGGCCAGAACATCCCGCTCAGCGCACTGCCGGTCGACCTCAAGGTCGCCCGCCCGGGCTTCCGCGGCACGGACGTCCAGTCCGGCTTCCTGACGTTCCTGACCCCGACCTACCGGAGCATCCGCGAGAACCGCACCGAGCTGCGCCAGTTCGTGATCAGCCGGGGGGCGACCAATTACACGTTGGACCCGGTTCAGCGCGGCGTGGCCTATAGGGCGAGCGAGGAAACGTTCGGGGCTTATGGCCAGCTGAATTACCAGATCGGTGAGGCCGTGGACGGCGTGATCGGAATGCGCGTCGTGCAGACCGAGACAACGTTCGACAACATCACGACCAGCATCGGCGGCGCGCTGGGGCCGAAATATACCGACTATCTGCCGAGCGCGAGCATCCGCATCCACATAAACCCCAAGGTGCAGTTGCGCGCGTCCGTCACCCAGACCCGTACCCGACCGAACTTCGCGCAACTCAATCCGTCGCTCGGCCTTGGCTCGCCCGATCCGCTGGAAGGCGGCTTGCGCCGCGGCAGCGGCGGCAACCCGAACCTGCGCCCGATTGAATCGAACAATTACGACGCGTCCCTGGAATATTACTTCTCACGCACCGGCTTCGCCTCGTTGGGCGCTTTCCGGCGTGATATCAGCGGCTTCATCCAGGATCAGACCGAGCGCTTCACCGATCCCGTCCTGGGGCCCATCGAGGTGACGATCCCGGTCAACACCCGCCGCGGCCGGATTCAGGGCATCGAGGCGCAGCTCACCACCTTCTTCGACTTCGAAGGGTTGCCCAACTTCCTCAGCAACTTCGGCATTCAGGCGAACTACACGCTCATCGACGGCAAGGTGGAAATCTTCAACCCGGCGAATGGCGGGTTCCTGATGGACCGGATCACGTCTTCGGGCGAACCCGATACCGGCGGCGTTTCCAAGCACACCTACAACATCGTCGGCCTGTACGAAGGCGGGCCCTTTTCGGCGCGCCTCACCTACAACAAGCGCAGCCGGTATCTCGACCGCCGCGACATCCGCGGCAACGAGCAAGGCGGCTTCTACCGGGAATACGCAACGCCCCCGGGCCGCCTGGATTTGTCCTTGAACTTCCGGTTCAGCGACAACCTGACTTTGTTCGCCGACGCGACCAACCTCATCGGCGATCCCTTCCGGGTGAATTTCAGTTCGGCGCGGGACGGCGCGTCGCGGGCGCGATATGTCCGCTTCCTGCGCTACGACGAGCAGACCGCATCGCTCGGCGCGCGCTTCCGCTTTTAAGCGTTGCAGCACGGTTGAGCGGAGGGCCGGAGCGGGAAACCGCTTCGGCCCTTCGCACTTGAAGTAGTCGCTGAATTAGCACCGTTTCTGCGGGAGCCGGTTTATTTCGCTTGGTCGGAGGGGCGAAGGCTGCGCGCGATCCGCGGCTTGCCGTTCGTCCAGGTCAAAGGGGCGACATAAAGGTAGCGCTCGTCCTTTGCCTTGCGGCAGTTTCCGCGCGCCGCCCAGGCGTGGAACGCGATGACCTTGTGTGCGCCCACCTGGAAGATGCTGGGGTGGCCGGGTCCGCTGAGGCAGCCGGCGTTCTTGTTCATGAAGCTGTACAGGATCGGGTTTTCGGGTGCGTCGGTGCAGGGGCCGAGCGGACCGGAACAGGCGGCGTAGCCGGTGGCGTAAGGGGAAAGCCGCTGCTTGTCGTCCCAGCCATAATAAGCCGCCGAATAAAAAAGCTGGAGCCCGGTCGGCGCGCGCACCATCGCCGGTGCCTCGACCAGCTTCATTTCCCATGCTTGATCGTCGCGGATCAGCGCCACCGGCGCGCCGCTCGCCTTCATGCCGTCGTCGGACAGGCGCTGGCCCCAGATGGCGGTGCCCTTGCCCACCCGGTTGCCGTCGCTTTTGTAATAAAGATACATCTTGCCGTCCGAATCGCGGAACGGGTTTGCGTCGATCGTACCGCCGAGATCGAACTGGCAGACGAGCGGTTCGGCGGAGGAGTCGCGATACGGCCCCTTGGGGTTATCGGCGACCGCAAGGCCGATGCACTGCACGTCCTTTTTGCGGTGGTTGGCCGTGTAATAGAGCAGCCAGCGGCCGCCAACCTGCATCACTTCAGGCGCCCAGGTGAAGCCCGGCTTCACCCAGGGGGCGAGTACCGGCATGCCGTCGAGGCGCTTTTTGGGATCGGCCGGATCCATGACATGCGACCAGGTCACCAGGTCGCGCGACACGGCCATCGGCAGGTTGACGCCGGCGTTGGTTGCAAAGGCGATGAACTCGCCCCCGTTCCTGACGATGTGCGGGTCGGGAAAGTTGGTCTGGAAGACCGGCACCATGAGCGGTTCGGCGGCGATTGCCGGGGCGGAGACAGACAGGAGGAGGAAAGCGGCGGCGAGGCGATTGTGCATGGAGCGCTGGGGCATTTCACGCCTCTCCTTCAAGCGGTTGCGGCCCGCCCTTCTAACATGGACGCACGGCGAACCAAACGGGTTGAAGCCGCGGGCCTAGGGCAAGGTAACTTCACGGTCGCTGAACCGCAGGCGCGTGGTGAGCAAGGCGCGGAAGGCGTTATAGCCCCCGGTGCCGGGGTGGTAGGCGTGGAAGAAGAGCTGGGGATTGCCGTCGAGCCCCGGCGCTACCGAAGCGTGGCCTGGCGCCCACCAGCTCCGCGTGGTCTTGAGCAGCGGCTCGTCCCGCTTCGTGTAGGGGCCGAGCGGGTGGTCCGCGACGGCGACGCCGATGCCGTAAGCGGGCGTGCAGAAATCGTTGCCTGCATAGAACAGCCAGTAGCGGCCATGCTGGCGAGTCACCCACGGACCTTCGATGAGGTGGCCTTCCCAGTCGAGATCGTTGGCGAGGACCACCGTCGGCTCCCCGAGCAGCGACTTCCCATCGGCAGCGAGGCGCTGGCCGCGGATCGGGGTGCGCATCGCCTCCAGGATCGCGTCGGCGTCGCCACACTCCTGGAGCACGCTTTTCACCTCCGGCCAGGAACCGAGCGCGGCGTCGATCAGCGGCTGCATCAGAAAGAAGCGCTCCATCGGCCGGCGCCCGTTCGCCCAAGGCTGGACCGCAGCGGCGAAGGCGGCAGTGCGGCGGTCGGTCTCGTCGTTGAAGATCCGCTCGATCAGCTCGGGGCGCTGGCGCATCAGCCCGGCCAGCGGGCGCGGCCAAACGCCGTTCGTGTCTTGCTTCCAAAACAGAAAAGGCGCGCCGTCCGCATCGACGAAGATGTGGGAGTCGATCACCCCGCCGCTCATCGGGGGGTTGGGCAGGCCCTGCCCCGGCTCAGGCGGGTAAAGAAGAATGCCGCCGGTGATCAGCGGATGGCCGAGATCGGTCCAGGGGCCGGCCGGGTGCGGCGCCTTGGCGATGCCGATGGCAAGCGCATTGCTCTTTTCGCGGGCGGTGTAGCAGAGCCAATATTCATCCCCGACACGCGCCATCTCCGGCGCCCAGAAGTCGGCGACGTGGCGGCCGGTGGCGGTCCAGGCTGGCGTCTCGCCTTCGGGAAAGACGAAGCCAACCGGCTGCCAGGCGGTGAGGTCGTTCGAGTGCAGGATCGGAAAGGCGTCGGGTGCGTCGTTGGAGGTGGCGACGAGGAAATAGCCTTCGTCGGTCTTGAGCACCGCCGGGTCGCCATAGCCGGACAAGATTTTCTCGGAGGCATTGTCGGTGAGCAGCGGCTGCCAGCTCGGCTCCGGACCGTCGGCGGATGACGGGCCGGCATAACGGTGCGGCACGCGCATGCCGAAGTCGGCGGCGAGTTCGCGGAAGAAGCTGGTGTAATCGTCCTGCTCGCCGCCCCCGACGTGGTAGCGGCGCACTACGCCGGTGCTGGCTTGGCTCACGGTGAAGTGCGTGCCTTCGCCTTCGGCCACCGCTTCGACGGCGAAATCGATCCGAGTCGTCATGGCGCGCGCGTTAGACCCGTCCCACGCTGAGGAGAAGAGATTAGCGGCCGTAGATGCGGTCAAGTGCGTGCGCGACGGTGACTAGCCGCTCGGCTTGCGGATCGAAGCGTTCGCCCGCACCGAGCCGGACCGCCCAGTCCGCACCGGCGCGCCCGCCCCATTCGTCGGGCGGTGAGACCAAGGTCTCGGTGGCGGTGCCGCGATAGCGCTGGGCCGTGAAATCGTAGAACGAGCCGCCGACATTCTTGAGCGCGGCGCCGCCGCCGGTGCCGTAGAAGGAGGCGGAGATCACCGCTTCCTGGCCGGCCGGCAGGTTCCAGGAGCAGGCGAGGCGCACCGAGGTGCCGGTGGCGAGATCGAGCTGAGCAACGGCGTAGTCCTCGACCACGCCCTCGCGCAGCGGTTCGCCTTTGTGGAGGAGCTGGGACGAAGCGCCTTTCACCTCCGGGAAGTCCAGAGCCCAAAGCGCGAGATCGACGAGGTGGACTCCAAGATCCATGACGCAGCCGCCACCGGACAGGGCCGGATCGTAGAACCAAGGTTTGTCCGGGCCCCAGGCGTTGTGGAAGACGAGGTCGCAGGCGAAAACCTTGCCGAGTTCACCATCAGCGATGAGCTCACGGATTCGGCGCATGCCTTCGGTGAAGCGGTAGGAAAGGTCGACCGCGAGCAGCCGGTCGGCCCTGCGCGCGGCTTCGACCACCGCCGAAGCCTCAGCGGCGGTGCGGCCGAGCGGCTTCTGGCAGAACACGGCGGCGCCTGCCTCAAGTGCGCGGATCGACTGCTCGGCGTGAAGCGCGCTTGGCGTGGCGATTACGATGCCGTCGAGTCCTTCGGCGATCAGGCCTTCCAAGCCACCGACGCGCTTGGCGCCGGGGGCGAGCTTCAGCGCCTCCGCCGCCATCTCGTCGGACGGATCGGCAATCGCGGCGGCTTCGATGGCGCCGGTGGCGAGCATCGCCTCCATCCGGTGGCGGCCGATCCAGCCGACGCCGAGAAAGCCCACGCGCGGCCGGGCCATCAAGGGGTCACCAATGCTTTAAGGAAGCCGTCGGGCCGGTCGCGGGTGGCGTCGAGCGCTTGGTCCAGTTGGTCGAGCGCGAAGGTGTGGGTGTAGAGCGGCGACGGGTCGAGTCGGCCGGAGGCGACGGCTTCCACCGCATCTCGGATGCCCTGCGCATAAGCGGCGGGATCGCGCTCATGGGCGTTGATGACGTCGATGCCGCGCCAGTTCCAGAGCCACATATTGACTTGGCGGGGGCCGTCCTGGTGGTAGCCGGCGACGATCAGCTTGCCGCGCTCCTTGACCAGTTCAGAGGCAAGGTCGAGCGGCCACTGCTTGCCGACCGCTTCGATCACCCGGTCGCAGAATTTACCCTCGGTGAGTTCCTTGACCCGCTCGATGATGCCATTGTGGTCGTCCATCGGGATGACCTCGGCGGCACCGAACTGCCTGGCGATGTCGAGCGAGAAAGGCCGGCGCGAGATGGCGATGACTCGCGCGCCCGCATCGGTGGCCAGCCGGGTGAGGAGCGCGCCGAGGAAGCCGATACCGACGATTGCGACGGTCTGCCCCGCCTCGATGTCGCTGCGGCGGAAGATGTTCATGGCGCAGCCGAGCGGCTCGCCCGGGAAGGGCTTGCCGTTCAGGCTGTCGGGGAGGCGAACGACCGCGTCGGCTTCGGCGATGTCATATTCGGCGTAGCTCTTGTAGCTGAGCGCCGCCACGCGGTCGCCCACCGAGAGGCCGACGACACCCTCGCCAACCGCATCGATCAGGCCCCAGCCTTCATGGCCGAGCGAACCCGGTTCGGTGGGGAATTGCTGCCATTCGGGGCCTTCCCACGGCGTCAGGTTGGACGCGCAGACGCCGCATCCTTCCAGCCTTACCCGCACCTGTCCCGGGCCCGGCTCCGGCCGGGCGACGTCCTGCACACTCATCCGGCCCGGGCCTTCCAGCACCGCGGCCCGCATCGAAACAGCCAACTTGATTTCTCCACCCCAGACACAGGATATGCGCCCCTGACACGAAGGCGGCGGGATGGGCAACGCCCGCGTGAAACGAAAGTTGCTGGCCCCAAAGCGCGAGAAAGGCGGCGCATGGACGAGCTCAAGCGATCCTTTCCCCCCGTGGCCGACGCGCGGGCCCGGGTGCTGGTGCTCGGCAGCCTGCCGGGCGAGCAATCGCTGGCGCAGGCGCGTTATTATGCCCATCCGCAGAACCAGTTCTGGCGATTGATCGGCGAAGTTATCCGGCGAGACCTTGTCCCCCTCCCCTACGAGGAACGGCTGGAGGCACTGCGCGGGGCGGGCGTTGCCTTGTGGGACACGGTGGGCGCGGCGCGGCGGCGCGGTAGCCTGGACGGCGCCATTCGGGACGTTGAAGCCAACGCGCTAGGGCGGCTCGCCGACACGCTCCCGGAGCTGCGCGCGGTCGGGTTCAACGGCGGCAAGTCGGCGACGATGGGAATTCCGCAGCTTGCCGGGCGGGAAGGTTTGGCGCTGGTCGCCCTTCCCTCCAGCAGCCCGGCTTTCACTCTGCCGTTCGCCGCCAAGCTGGAGCAATGGCAGGCGCTGGCACCGTTTCTTTAAGCCTGTTCATCTGCCGGCAAGCTTGGCGGTGGCAGTGGACGGCGATCAATTGATACATTGTTACACACTGGTAACGGGCATCGTTCCCGCGAGGACATTTCATTGCTTAGACATATCGCTTTGGCGAGCGCCGCCGCTTCTTCCTTCACCGGCGCGGCCGCCGCCCAGACGACGAATGAGCCTGCAACCGAGACCGAAACTCCAGAAGCTCCGGCGGATGCAGCGGCCGACGTGACCGATCCCCACGCCGATCACACCCAGGACATCGTCATCACCGGCTTCGCCCGGCGCCGCGAGGATGTACTTTCGGGCACGTCCGTGATCAGCGGCGAGGAACTGAACCGCGAGCTTCGCAGCACCATCGGCGAGACGCTTGCCCGGCAGCCGGGCGTGTCCGCCACCTCTTTCGGCCCCAACGCCTCGCGCCCGGTTCTGCGCGGCTTCCAGGGGGAGCGCGTGCGTGTGCTGACCGACGGCATCGGCAGCCTCGATGCCTCCAACACCAGCGCCGACCATGCGGTGGCGATCAACCCGCTCACCGCCGAGCGGATCGAAGTGCTGCGCGGGCCGGCGGCACTGCTGTTCGGCTCTTCGGCGATCGGCGGGGTGGTGAACGTGATCGACGCGCGCATCCCGCGCCGGATTCCCGACGAAGCGGCGCACGTGGAGGGCATCTTGACCTACGGGTCGGCCTCCGACGAACGATCCGGCAACGCTACGCTCGACCTTCCACTTGGCAAGAAGTTGGTCGTCCACTTCGACGGCAATTACACCAAGACGAATGACCTGGAGATCGGCGGCTTCGTTCTGTCCCCTGCGCTGCGGGGGCAAGCCGCGGCAAGCGCGGACCCGGACGTGCGCGCTTTGGCGCAGCTTCGCGGCACGCTTCCCAACACGGCGGCCGAGACGACCGATGTCGCAATCGGTGCGGCCTACATCTTTGACGGCAATAACTTCGGCCTGTCGGTGAACCGCTACGACAGCCTCTACGGCGTGCCGGTGCGCTTCTCGGTGGAGCCGGGCGCGGAAGCTGAGGCGCCGCGGATCGACGTCAAGCAGACCCGTGTGGATGCGCGCGCCGAGATCGACCTGGGCAGCGGCTTCATCGACAGCGCGCGCTTTCGGGCGGGCTATTCGGATTACCGCCACAACGAGCTGGAGGAGACCGGCGAGGTCGGCACCACCTTCCTGACCGAAGGCGCGGAAGGGCGGCTCGAGCTGGTCCAATCGACCCGCGGCGGCTGGGGCGGCGGATCGGGCATCCAGTATTTTCAGCGCGACCTGAATGTGATCGGCGAGGAGAAATTCCTTCCGCCGAGCAAAACGAGCCAGATCGGCCTGTTCACCGTCCAGAACTACGTCCATGGGCCGCTGCGCGCCGAGGTCGGCGCCCGCTTCGAGCGCCAGACGGCGAGCGCCGATGCGGACGTGGATATCGGCAATCCGGCTCTGCGCCGTCGCTTCAGCTCCCTGTCGGGCTCGGCAGGCGCGAGCTACACCGTGGCCAAGGGCGTGAAGTTCGGCATCAATGCCTCGCACAGCCAGCGCGCGCCGTCGGCGGAGGAGCTGTTCGCCAATGGCCCGCACGCCGGAACGCAGGCGTTCGAGGTCGGCGATGCGGACCTGGTGAAAGAGAAGAGCTGGGGGCTGGAAGGCACGTTCAGCGCCGAAACGGACGGCTTCAGCCTGTCGGGATCGGTGTTTCACAGCTGGTTCAGCAACTACATTTTCGAGCGTGCGACCGGGGCGGTTGTGGACGACCTGCCGGTGTTCCAGATCAGCCAGGCCGATGCGCGCTATTTCGGCGTGGAGTTCGAGGCATCGGCGCGGCTGGCGCAGCTTGGCGATTATGCGATCAACCTAGACGGCGTGGCCGATTACATCCGGGCGACGATTAAAGGCGAGGGCCCGGTGCCGCGTATTCCGCCGCTGCGGCTGATGGGCGGCCTGGAGGCGCAATCGGAGCGGTTGCAGGCGCGGTTGGAGGTGGAACGGGTGACGGCGCAGAAGCGGCTCGCCGTGTTCGAGACCCCAACGCCGGGTTTCACGATGGTCAATGCCTCGGTGTCGTTCCAGCCGGTGCGTTCGTTGCGCAACACCAGCATCACCTTGGCCGCCAACAACATCTTCGATGTCGATGCGCGGCGGCATGCGAGCTTCCTGAAGGACGTCGCGCCGCTTGCGGGGCGCGATTTGCGCGTAACCGCGCGAGTAAGCTTCTAAGCCGATGTTCCGGTTGAGGCGGGAGTCCGTCGCAGCCGGTGCACATTTCATCGATTTGCCCGAATATTAAGCTGGCGCTCACCCTCCGTTGTTATGATGATTCCATTCGGGCAAAAGCACTTAGGAGGGGCCAGTGGCAAACGTTCATCGCCGTCCCAGCGAAGAGAAGAAGAATTTCCGCAGGCACCTGATCGGTGCGGTGCCGGGTATGGCGCTGCTCGCGGCCGCCTTTACCCAGGCGCAGGCTGCGGAGCGCAGGCCGGAGCAGGCTGTTCCCGGCGCGAAGGTCCAGAAGGCCGCGGCCCAAGCACCCGTGCGTACGGCGCAGATGGGCAGCTACACGCCTTCCCTCCGCCAGGCGGGGACATCCGAGACCGCCGCCCACCGCATCCTGGAGGCGCAGATCCGCGCGCTCGGCGAAGCGTTCAACGGCGACATCGGTATTGCCGTCAAGGACGTTGGCACCGGCTGGAGCGCCGCTTATGACGGCAACACCTTCTTTCCGCAGCAGAGCGTCAGCAAATTCTGGGTGGCCCTGACCGCGCTCGACAAGGCGGACCGCGGGGATCTCAGCCTGGCGCGCCCGGTGACGCTGACCAGGGAAGACATCACCTTGTTCCACCAGCCGATCGCAGCGCAGATCGGCGCCAACGGCTACACCACCACCATCGAATCGCTGATGACGCGGGCGCTCCAGCAGAGCGACAACACCTGCAACGACGCGGTGCTGTGGCGTGCGGGCGGGCCGGAAGCGGTGCGCAGTTTCCTTCAGAACAAGGGCATCAGCGGCATCCGCTTCGGGCCGGGCGAGCGGTTGCTGCAAAGCCGGATTGCCGGCATGGAGTGGAAGCAGAGCTACGCATATGGCGGCGGCTTCTACGCGGCGCGCAACGCCGTGCCGGCGACGGTGCGGCGGGCGGCGTTCGAGAATTACATCAAGGATCCGATGGACGGCGCGACTCCGCTCGGCATCGTCGATGCGCTCGCCAAGCTGAAGCGCGGCGAATTGCTGTCGCCGGGATCGACGCAGAAGCTGCTCGGGATCATGAGCAACACCAAGACCGGGCCGCAGCGGCTGAAGGGTGGGCTCTCGGGCGGCTGGAACCTGGCGCACAAGACCGGCACCGGGCAGGTGCTGGGCGGCGTGCAGGCCGGCTATAACGACATCGGAGTGGTGACCGCCCCCGACGGGCATAGCTACGCGGTGGCGGTGATGATCCGCCGCACCGGGGCGCCGCTCGGCCAGCGGATGCAGGTGATGCAGAATACGGTGCGCAGCGTGATCAGCTTTCACGGCAACGTGGAGAGCAACGACATGGCGCGCTACGGCGCCGCGGGGCAGCAAGGCAGCCGCTGATCGTTCGGATTGAGGCGGCTGCAACGGCCGCCTCCCTCCCCTTCACGCATCGTAGTTGAGCTCGACGTCCGCGCCCTTGGGCACCGACTGGCAGGTGAGGACGTAGCCCGCCGCGATCTCCTCGTCGGTGAGGCCGTAGCGGGCGGCCATCTCCACTTCCCCTGACACGACCCGCGCCCGGCAGGTGGCGCAGACGCCGGCCTTGCAGGCGAACGGCGCCGGCAGGCCCGCCTCGCGGGCGCTGTCGAGGATGTTGCCCGCCGCCGCGCTGAACGGCACCCGGCGCTTGCGGCCGTCCAAGGTGACCAACATGGTCAGGCCCTGAGCGCCCTGCGACATCTGCTGGAGCTGGGCGGCGAGCGCTTCCGCCGGACGATCGGCGGTGAAGCGCTCGATGTGGATCTTCTCGCGTGGCACCGAGCTGTCGCACAACGCCTCTTCGGCCGCGTCCATCATCGGGCCGGGGCCGCAGATGAAGAAAGCGGCGACTTCGGCAGGATCGATCAGGGTGCCGAGGATCTCGCCGCATTTGGCGCGGTCCAGCATGCCGTTGAACAGGTCGATATCCTCCATCTCCTCGGCAAGGAAATGGTGGACCTGGAGGCGGCCCATGAAGCGGTTCTTGAGGCCGGAAAGCTCTTCCAGGAAGATCACGGAACTGCTGTCGCGGTTGCCGTAGAAGAGGGTGAAGCGGCTTTGCGGCTCCTCGATCAACGCGGTTTTGAGCAACGACAGGACCGGCGTAATCCCCGAGCCGCCGGCAAAGCCGACATAATGGTTGGCAGCGTTGCTACGGAATTCGTGGGTGAAGCTGCCGTGGGGCGGCATGACTTCGAGCGTGTCGCCTTCGTTCAAAGCCTCGGCGGCCCAGGTCGAGAAGCGGCCGCCGGCGATGCGCTTTACGGTGACCTTGAGCTGGCCTTCGCTGGGGGCGACGCACAGCGAGTAATTGCGGCGGACGTCCTCTCCGCCGATCTCGGCGCGGAGGGTGAGGTGCTGGCCGGCGCGGAAGCGGAAGGTGTCGGCGAGCTCGGCGGGCAGGTCGAAGCGGATCGAGCGCGCGTCGGCGGTTTCCTGGACCAGTTCGGCAATGCGGAGGCGGTGGAAGCCGGCGCTCATCGGGTTCTCAGTGGCATTTGAAGAGGTCGAACGGCTCGAGGCAGGCGCTGCAGCGCCACAGCGCCTTGCAGGCGGTGGACCCAAAGCGACTGATTTCGGCCGTGTCCGTCGAGCCGCATTGCGGGCAGGCGACGGCGGCGCCGCGTGGAACTGGCGGGGCGATGCCGTAGGCGTGGAGCTTGGCCCGTCCTTCGGCGGTGATCCAGTCGGTGGTCCATGCAGGGGAGAGGATTGTTTCGATTCGGACGTGGCGATAGCCGGCGGCGTCGAGGGCGGCGCGGATGTCGCGTTCGATCGCCCGCGTGGCGGGGCAGCCCGTGTAGGTGGGGGTGATAATCACCGCTTCGTCGGTGACGGAGCGGACTATGCCGAGTTCGATTACGGAGACGACGGGGACTTCCGGGTCAAGGACCTCCGCCAGGACATCCCAAACCCCGTTCGTGTCGAGCGAGGTCGAGACACCCATTCGAACGGAGCGAGAAGCAGGGCCTCGGCTACGCTCGGCCGGGTCCCTCGACTTCGCTCGGGACGAACGGATATCTTCCACCGCTGCCAAGCTTGCAACTCCGCTCACCACACCGCGTCCGGGTAGGTGCGGGGGAGGAATTGCATGGTGCACAGGAGGTGGCCGAGATGCTCGGAATGGTGGCCGCGGCGGCCGCCGAGGATCGGGCGCTGGTCGGCGGGCACCGCGAGCGTGGCTTCGGCGAGCACGGCGTGGACGATGCGGTCATATTCCGGGCGAAGGGTGGTGAGATCGGTGAACAGGCCGCATCTCAGGGCGGCGTCGGCGACTTCGTCCATTTCGAACAGCTCAGGCACGAAGCGCCACATCCAGTCGAGCCCGCGTTCCATGCGGCGGCGGCTTTCTTCGGTGCCGTCGCCGAGGCGGATCACCCATTCGGCGCTGAGTTCCTGGTGGTAGGTGACTTCCTTCACTGCTTTTTCCGCCACTGCGGAGATGGTCGGATCGGACGAACTCACCAGCCGCTCGAACAGCAGCTTCTGCCAGGTCGAGAAGAGGAACTGCCGCGCCATGGTTTGCGCGAAGTCGCCATTGGGCTGCTCGACCAGCATGCAATTGGTGAAATCGAGCACGTCGCGGTGGAAGGCGAGCTTGTCGCCGTCGCGCCCCCCCCCTTCCGTTTTGCCGGCGGCGTCGAGGAAGAAGGTGGCCTGGCCGACGAGGTCGAGCGCCATGTTCGCAAGGCTGAGATCGACTTCCACGGACGGCGCGTGGCCGGTCCATTCGGACAGGCGCTGGCCGAGGATCAGGCTGTCGTCGCCGAGGCGGAGGAGGATGTTGAAGAGGATGCCGGGCTCGAAGTCGGCGACGGCGTCGAACGCGCCGGTAGGGCGGGTGTCACGAGCGGCGGCGGCTTCATCTTCGGGGCGAATGGGGGGGAGGGAGGGCATCGCTTACATCCTCCCCGGAACGGGGAGGGGGACCATGCGAAGCATGGTGGAGGGGGTCTTGAGACCCACGCTGTGCCTGGTGGAGAGCCCCATCCACCACGCTACGCGCGGTCCCCCTCCCCGTTCCGGGGAGGAATTAGGCAACCCACCCCTCATATGTGAGTGATCCCATCCGGGATGTTGTAGAAGGTCGGGTGGCGGTAGACCTTGTCGGCGGCGGGGTCGAACATCTGGGCGTCGTCGGACGGATCGGAGGCGACGATCGCGGCGGAGGGGATGACCCAGAGGCTGACGCCCTCCATCCGCCGCGTGTAGGTGTCGCGGGCGTGGCGGAGCGCGATCTGGGGGTCCGGCGCGTGGACCGAGCCGACGTGGCGGTGCGACATGCCGCCTTTCGAGCGCACGAACACTTCCCAGAGTGGCCAGTCGTTCATGGCTGATCCTCCCCGCGTGCGGGGAGGGGGACCAGCCGCAGGCTGGTGGAGGGGGGGCTGTGGAGGGCTCGGGGCCCCCTCCACCACGCTTCGCGTGGTCCCCCTCCCCGTGCCGGGGAGGATTTCATCACGCCGCCTCCTTCTGCACCCGCTTCGCCGCGAAGGCGTCGGCGGCTTCGCAGACCCAGGCATTGTCTTCCCAGGCGGCGCGGCGGGCGGTCAGGCGCTCCTTCGCGACCGGGCCTTCGCCGCGGACGACGGCGTAGAATTCCTCCCAGTCGATCGCGCCGTAATCGTAGGCGCCGCGTTCCTCGTTCCACTTCAAGTCCGGGTCCGGAACGGTGAGGCCGATCGCTTCGGCCTGGGGGACGGTGATGTCGACGAACTTCTGGCGAAGCTCGTCATTGGTTTCGCGCTTGATCCGCCAGCGCATCGACTGGGCGGTGTTGGGCGAATTCTCGTCGGGCGGGCCGAACATCATCAGGCTGGGCCACCACCAGCGGTTGAAGGCGTCCTGCATCATGCGCTGCTGGGCGGGCGAGCCGGCCATCATCGCCATCGCAATTTCGTAGCCCTGGCGTTGGTGGAAGCTTTCCTCCTTGCAGACGCGGACCATGGCGCGGGCGTAGGGGCCGTAGCTGGTGCGCTGCAGCGGCACCTGGTTCATGATCGCGGCGCCGTCGACCAGCCAGCCGATCGCGCCCATGTCGGCCCAGGTCAGCGTCGGGTCGTTGAAGATCGTCGAGTATTTGGCCTTGCCCGAGTGAAGCGCCTCGATCATCTGCTCGCGCGACGTGCCAAGGGTCTCGGCGGCGCTGTAGAGGTAGAGGCCGTGGCCCGCCTCGTCCTGGACCTTGGCGAGCAGGATCGCCTTGCGGCGCAGCGAAGGCGCGCGGCCGATCCAATTGCCTTCGGGGAGCATGCCGACGATCTCGCTGTGGGCGTGCTGCGAGATCTGGCGGGTGAGGGTGCGGCGATAAGCCTCGGGCATCCAGTCCTTGGGCTCGATGAACTCGTCCGCCGCCACGCGCGCCTCGAAGGCGGCGAGCTTCTCGGGGTCCTCGGTAGAGGCCAGGGTGTTGGTCTTGGAAAGCTCGGTCGTGTACATCGCTTTTCTCCGTGACGCGGCCCTAGCAGGGGCGCCCGCCTGCAGCAATCAACGCACGAATCGAGGTGGGGTCGCAGGGGCGATTCGGGAAGGCTGCGGTGAAATAAGTTGAGGAAGTTGAGGGTTGGGCTGGGGTGGTGGTGGGGTGTCACCTTTGTCATTTTTGGAAGAGGTTTCGTGAGGCCGGTGCGCGTCTCCATGCGGCAGGCATAGTGCATGCGGGGGCCTGTAGGAAAATGGAACTCCCCTCCCTGTTCAGGGAGGGGCTGGGGTGGGTAAGCGCCGAAGCGGCTCGATGCCGCTGAGGGGCTCCATCGCGGGAGAAGGAAGCTTCTTCGGGGGCATCGAGCCCCCTCAGTCGCTACCCACCCCCTGCCCCTCCCTTGCAGGGAGGGGAGTGTTCCTCACACCCGCTCGATGACGAGCGCGATGCCCTGCCCTACGCCGATGCACATGGCGCACAAGGCGTAGCGGCCGCCGGTGCGGTGGAGTTGTTCGGTGGCGGTCATCGCCAGGCGGGCGCCGGACATGCCGAGGGGGTGGCCCAAGGCGATGGCGCCGCCGTTAGGGTTTACGTGGGGGGCGTCGTCGGGGAGCCCGAGTTCGCGCAGGACGGGAAGCGCCTGCGCGGCGAAGGCTTCGTTGATTTCGATGACGTCCATGTCCGCGACCGTGAGGCCGAGGCGCTTGAGGAGCTTGAGCGAGGCCGGTGCCGGGCCGATGCCCATGATGCGCGGCTCGACCCCGGCGACGGCGCCGCCGAGGATGCGGGCGCGAGGGGTGAGGCCGTTGCGCCGCGCGGCGTCTTGGGAGGCAACGATCATCGCGGCGGCGCCGTCGTTGACTCCGGAGGCGTTGCCTGCGGTGACCGTGCCGTCGGGGCGGACAATGGGTTTCAGCTTGCCGAGCGCTTCGACGCTGGTCTTGCGGGGGTGCTCGTCGCGGTCGACGATCAGCGGATCGCCCTTGCGCTGGGGGATCGAGACCGGGACGATCTCGGCGGCGAAGCGGCCGTTTTCCTGGGCGGCGGCGGCCTTGTCCTGGCTACGTACGGCAAAGGCGTCCTGGTCCTCGCGGCTGACCTTCCAGGCGTCGGCGACGTTTTCCGCGGTCGAGGGCATGGTGTCGTCGCCGTATGCGCCCTTCATCTTCGGATTGACGAAGCGCCAGCCGATGGTGGTGTCGTAGATCTCGGCGTTGCGGTCGAAGGCGCCCGTCGCCTTGGCCATTACGAACGGCGCGCGGCTCATGCTTTCGGAGCCGCCGGCGATGACGAGATCGGCGTCCGAGCCGCGGATGATGCGGGCGGCCATGGTGACCGCGTCCATGCCGGAGCCGCACAGGCGGTTGAGGGTCACGCCCCCCGATTTGTGGGGGAGCCCGGCGAGCAGGCCTGCCATGCGCGCGAGGTTGCGGTTGTCCTCTCCCGCCTGGTTCGCGCAGCCGAGGATGACGTCGTCGATGTCGTCCCAGTTCACGTTGGGGTTGCGCTCCATGAGGGCGCGGATCGGGATGGCGGCGAGATCGTCGGCGCGGACATGGGCGAGCGCGCCGCCGTAGCGTCCGATGGGGGTGCGGATCGCGTCGCAGATGAAGGCTTCGGTCATGGGGAGGACTCCGCAGGTTTGGTGGCGCTGTAATTGAAGGGGGCTGGCGTAGAAAGCCCTCTCCCCCGCGGGGAGAGGGTTGGGTGAGGGGGTCCTGAGTTCGGGATTGTCCCCATACGCAGAGCCCCCTCACCCCAGCCCTCTCCCCGCCGGGGAGAGGGGGCTTTGCGATGCGGGTCTCGAAGCGATAGAGCGTGCTCCATGACAGCCTACCAAACCATCCTCTTCTCCAACGAAGGCGGCATCGCCCGCCTCACCCTCAATCGCCCCGAGCGGCTGAACAGCTTCACCGTCGAGATGCACGAGGAAGTCGCGCATGCACTTGGGCATCTGGAGGGTGCGCGGGTGCTGGTGCTGACCGGGGCTGGGCGCGGCTTTTGCGCGGGGCAGGATCTGAACGACCGGGCGGTGGCGCCGGGGGAGAGCGTCGATCTCGGCGAGTCGGTGGAGAAACGGTATAATCCGCTGATCCGGACTTTGACCTCCCTGCCCTTTCCGGTGATCGCGCGGGTCAACGGCGTTGCGGCCGGCGCCGGGGCGAACATCGCCTTGGCCTGCGACATGGTTGTGGCGGCGAAATCGGCCAAGTTTATCCAGTCGTTCGCCTCGATTGGGCTGATCCCGGACAGCGGCGGCACCTGGGTGCTGCCGCGGCTGATCGGGCAGGCGCGGGCGCTGGGGCTGGCGCTGACGGCCGAGCCGCTGCCGGCGGAGAAGGCGGCCGAGTGGGGACTGATCTGGAAGGCGGTGGAGGACGAGGCTCTGGACGCGGAGGTGGACGCGCTTGCGGCCAAGTTCGCGAGCGCGCCGACGCGGGGGCTCGCCAAGATCAAGGAGATGATCCGCGGGAGCTGGGAGCGCAGCCTTGGCGAGGAGTTGGTGCTGCAGCGCGATGCGATGCGGGAGCTGGGGTATAGCGACGACTATCGTGAGGGCGTGGCGGCGTTCATGGAAAAGCGGGCGCCGCGGTTTACGGGGAAATGACTTTGGAGCTCCCTTCCCCGCTCATCCTGAGGAGGGACTGAGCTTGTCGAAGGCCCGTCTCGAAGGACGGTTCGCGAGCAGGCTGTGCGTCCTTCGAGACGCCGCTTCGAGACGGCTTCGCCTCCTCAGCGGCTCCTCAGGATGAGCGGGTTTGTGGCTGATATTTGACGAACAAGGTGACGAGATGAAAACGCAAACCCTCCTCAATTACGCGCAGGATCGCTGGTACGAGGCGCCCTGGGGCCTTGCCGAGGTGCACAGCGCAATCAGCGGGGAAACGATCTTCGAGACCGGCTCCGCTGGGCTCGATTTCGGGGCCATGCTGCGCCATGCGCGGAACGTCGGCGGGCCGGCGCTGCGCAGGCTGACCTTCCACGAGCGGGCGCATATGCTCAAAGCGCTGGGCATGGCGATCATGGCGCGCAAGGAGGAATTATACGAGCTCAATTACGAGACCGGCGCGACCCGAAACGACGGGTGGATCGACATCGAGGGCGGCGCGGGGACGCTGTTTTCCTTCTCGTCCAAGGGCCGGCGGGAGCTGCCCAACAGCCGGGTTCTGATCGACGGGGCGATGGAGCCGCTGTCGAAGGGCGGGACCTTCGTCGGCCAGCACGTCTTCACGCCGCTGCAGGGCGTGGCGGTGCACATCAACGCCTTCAACTTCCCGGTGTGGGGGATGCTGGAGAAGCTGGGCCCGACCTTGCTTGCGGGCGTGCCGGCGATCGTCAAGCCGGCCTCCGCGACGGGCTATCTCGCCGAAGCGGCGTTCCGGATCATGATCGAGGCGGACATCCTGCCGCCCGGATCGCTGCAGCTAATCATGGGCGGGGTGGGCGATCTGTTCGACCATCTGACATTGCAGGATGTGGTGAGTTTCACCGGATCGGCACAAACCGCAATGAAGCTTCAAACCCATCCGGTGATGGCGCGGGAAAGCGTGCGCTTCATTGCCGAGCGGGACAGCCTTAACGCCTCGGTGCTTGGGCCGGATGCGGGGCCGGGCACGCCCGAGTTCGACCTGTTCGTCAAGGAAATCGCGCGCGAGATGACGGTGAAGGCGGGGCAGAAGTGCACCGCGATCCGCCGCGCGATGGCGCCGGCCGAGCATATCGATGCGGTGGAGGACGTGCTTCGGGCGCGGCTCGGCAAGGTGCGGATCGGCAACCCGCGCGAGGAGGGCGTCACCATGGGCGCGCTGGCCAGCCAGAACCAGCTCATCGGCGTTCGGGCGGCGGTGGCGGAGCTTGCCAAGTCGGCCCGGATCGTCAGCGGCGATCCGGACGTGTCGCCGGTGGCGGGGAACGGGGCGTTCATGACGCCGATCCTGCTGCGCTCCGACGATCCCTGGGGATCGAACTCGGTGCACGACATTGAGGCGTTCGGCCCGGTGTCGACGATCATGCCGTATCGCGACCTTGGCGACGCAGTGAAGCTGGCGAACCGCGGCATGGGGAGCCTGGCGCTGTCGCTGTTCACCTATGACCGCGATGTCGCGGAGGAGTTCGTGATGGGCGCGGGCGCTTATCATGGGCGGATGCTGATGGTGGACCGGACCAGCGCCGGGGAATCCACGGGGCACGGCTCCCCCCTCCCCGTCCTCGTCCATGGCGGCCCTGGCCGGGCGGGCGGCGGCGAGGAGATGGGCGGGGTGCGCGGGGTTGCGCATTATATGCAGCGCACCGCCCTTCAGGGATCGCCGGCCTTGCTCAGCCACATCGTCAAGCAGTGGCTGCCGGGCGCGGAGAAGCTCGAAGGCGACGTGCATCCGTTCCGCAAGCGCATCGCCGAGCTGGACGTGGGTTACACGCTCAAGACGGCGAGCCGAACGGTGACGCTCGAGGATATCGAGCATTTCGCCCATTTCACCGGCGACACCTTCTACGCCCATATGGACGAGGAAGCGGCCAGGCAGAGCCCGATCTTCGAAGGCCGGGTGGCGCACGGCTACCTCATTCTCTCCTTTGCGGCCGGCTTGTTCGTTGAGCCGGCGCCGGGGCCGGTGCTGGCAAATACCGGCCTTGAGAATTTGCGCTTCCAGACCCCGCTTTACCCAGGCGATTCGATGCGGGTGGAGCTGACCGTGAAATCGAAAAGCGTGCGCGACGAGGAAAAAGGTGAGGTGCGTTGGGCGGTTTACGTCTACAACCAGAAGGACGAGGTGGTCGCCACCTACGACCTTCTGACCATGAACAGGCCCTAGACGATGACGGCGTACAGCTTCCGCTTCCTGCTTCCCGTTCTTGCGCTGAGCGGCTGTGCAGAAGCCGCGCCGCCCGCCGCCGCCACAGCGGAACCGGCCCTGTGGAGCTACAAGGTGGTAAAGGAATATCCGCACGATCCGGCGGCCTTCACCCAGGGGCTGTTCTGGCTGGACGGCAGCCTGTGGGAAAGCACCGGCATGGAGAGCCGCTCGACCATTAGGCAGGTCCGGCTGGAGGACGGCAAGGTGCTTCGATCGGTGCCGATCCCCGCCGGCCGCTTCGGCGAGGGAAGCGCGCCGTGGGGGAAGGAAATCATCAGCCTCACCTGGCAGCATGGCGAAGCCTATCGCTGGGACCGCGCCACCTTTCGCCAGACCGGGACGCTTCGCTATCTCGGCGAAGGCTGGGGTCTGACCCAGAATGGCCGCGACCTGATCATGAGCGACGGCAGCGCGGAGCTTCACTTCCTCGACCCCGCCACGTTCAAGACGCGGCGCAGCATCACCGTGACCGCGGGCGGGCAGCCGGTGCAGCAGCTCAACGAGCTTGAATGGGTGAAGGGCGAGATCTTCGCCAACGTGTGGATGACCGGCCGCATCGCCCGGATCGATCCCGCGACGGGTGTGGTCAAAGGCTGGATCGACCTCGAAAGGCTCGCTTTGCCATTCTCCGGCGGCGATCCCGACGCGGTGCTGAACGGCATTGCCTATGACGCGGCCAGGGACCGGTTGTTCGTCACCGGCAAAAATTGGCCCAAGCTGTTCGAGATCAAGCTGACGCCGCCCGCCCCGGCGACTCGCCGCTAGGTCTTCTTGTACGAGCCCAGGCCGTCCGCAAGGAAGGCGTTGTTGGCCTGGCGCAGTTCCGCCGCCGCCTCGTCGTAGAGGAAGGGCAGGAAGGCGTATCGGGTGCCGCGGGTTACCGGCGTCGCTTCGTGCAAGAGCGAGCAGGAGAAGACCACCGCGCCGCCGGTCGGGGGTCGGTAGGTTGCGGGGCCATATTCCGGAAAACGCAGATCGCCACCGTCATAGTCCTCGGCATTGAGGTTGATGCTGACCGCGAAGCGGCGGTGGGCGGTGCCCTTGGTGGTGTTGTCGCGGTGGGCACGGAAGTGGCCGCCGGTCTCCGCATCGTAGCAGGCGACGATGTAGCGCTCCATGCGGGTCGCTTCGAACTGAAAGGCGCGGGCGATCATCGGGTTCAAGCGGCGGCGGACCCGAAGCGCGAGCTGCCCCTGAAGCTTGGCGTCCTCGATCAGGTAATCGCGGCGCTTCTTGTGGTTGGGATCGGTGAGCATCACCGTCTTGCCTCCCACTTCGCGCATGAAGCCCGATTCCTCGCCGCCATTCTTGCGGTACAGGCCGATGAGGTGGCGGCAGATTTCCGGCTCAAAGATATTGGGCACGATCAGCACAGGCGCCATGGCGGGTACGGGCGGCGCAAGGGCCGCGGCCTCCAGCGCGGCAAGCGCGGCGGCGCCGTCGTCGATCGGGAAAGTGCCGGCCACGCGCAGGGTGCGGTCGATCAAGACCCAGTGCGGGCGGTAACGACCACCGTCGAGATCGGCGCCGTATTGGCGGCTTACCGCGCGGTCGTAATCCAGGAAGAAACGGATGCCGGGCAGTTGCTGGGCGATCCGCCCTTCCGCGGCGTCGGAGGGATCGACGGTGATGCCGAAGAAGCAGGCATGTTCGTCGTCGAACAAGGCGCGGCGGGCCCCGACCAAAGCAAGCGCGTCGGCGCTCTGCCGCTGGCTTGCGAGGCCGAAGAAGAGGAGCAGGAGCGGACGCCCGGCCGCGGTGTCGAACACATAGCTCGGCGAGCCACTCAGCGCCGGGACCCGGAACCAGGGCACCGGGTCTCCGGGCAGGAGCGGGGCCGCGGCGGGGGCGGTGCCTTCGGTAGGTGCGGTTTGGGCCATGAGGCGGGTATTGCCCGCCAAGCGGGGCGGGATCAACGGCTGGTGGGGCCGGAGAGCGGATTGGTGGCGGGTAGAGGCGTTAAACCCACCCCCGCCCCTCCCTTTCAGACGCGGGCGGATGTTCGAGAAGGGCGGTGCGGAGGGAGGGGAGTTGCGGTTGTGCGGGGCGCGATGGAATTGCGCCTCTTCTGCTCCCCTCCCTTCGCGCGAGCGGGGGAATGCGGGCGCAGGCGCTGGCGAGGGAGGGGTGGGGGTGGGTTTTGCTTTCCCGCGACGGCGCGGCAGCAGGTGAGTGCGGAACCCACCCCCTGCCCCTCCCTTTCGAACGCGAGCGCATGTTTGGGGACGGCTGTGCGGAGGGAGGGGAGTTGCGGTTGTGCGGCTCGAGCTATTCGCTTGGCCAGGTTTCCAGGACTTCGACGAAGCGGGTCAGCCAGAGGTTGGTCTGGTGGCCGTCGACGACGCGGTGGTCGATGGTCAGTGAGACGTAGGCCATCGGGCGGATCAGGATCGCGTCCTGGCCGGCGACTTCGCGGACCACCACGCGCTTTTCGAGCTTGCCGACGCCGAGGATCGCCGACTGGGGCTGGGCGATGATGATCGGGGTGGCGAAGAGCGATCCCGAAACGCCGTGGTTGGAGATGGTGAAGGTGCCGCCCGAGACGTCGCGGCCGCTGAGCTTTTCGGCGCGGGCGCGGGCGATGAGGTCCTCAAGGCCGGCGGCGATGCCCTTCAGGTTGAGGGTTTCGACATTGCGCAGGACGGGGACGATCAGGCCCTTTTCGCCCAAGGCGGTGCCGACCCCGATGTTGATGTCGTCGAAGATTTCGAGCCGGTCGGCGTGCCAGCGGCTGTTGATCGCGGGCGCGCTTTTCATGGCTTCGGCGGCGGCGGCGACGATGTAGGCCGAGTAGGTGAGCTTGACGCCCTTCTTTGCCCAGGCCCCCTTGTGGCGCTCGCGGTGGGCGATGATGGCGCTGAAGTCCGCCTCGAACATGGCGGTGACGTGGGGGGCTGCGGTGACCGAGTTCAGCATGTTTTCGGCGATCTTGAGCCGCATGCGGTCGTGCGGCACCGAGTGGGAGCGGAGGGCGGAGTCGGATGCCGGCGCGGGGCGAGGCGGTTGAGGGGCGCGGCGGGCTTCTTCGACGGCGCGGTCGATATCGGCGCGGGTGACGCGGCCGTCGCGGCCGGTGCCGGGGACGGTGGTGGGATCGATGTTGTGCTGGAGGCAGGCGCGTTTGACGGCCGGGGAGAGGCGGAGTTCGGGGTTCATGTGCCCCTTCCCCACCTCGTTCGTCCCGAGCGAAGTCGAGGGGCGGGGCTCGGTGGTCTGTGCAGGCGCCCCTCGACTACGCTCGGGACGAACGGGTTCTGAAGGTTCCTGTTTGATCTCGTCTGCGACTGCCGCGAGCCTCCCCAAAATCGCCCCGGGTTCGGCATCCGCGCCGGTGTCGAGGAGGATTTCGCGCAATATCCCGGAGGCCGGGGCCGGCACCTCGACCGCTACTTTGTCCGTCTCGAGTTCAACCAGCGGGTCGTTGAGCTCCACCCGGTCGCCGACCTGCTTGAGCCAGGCGCGGACGACGGCCTTGGTGCCTTCCTGTTCAAGGGGGACGATGACGTCGATCATGCTCCCACCGTCATGCCAGCGAAGGCTGGCATCCATGCTGCTGCGGTGCAGCGCGCGGAGTCCCTATGGACCCCAGCCTGCGCTGGGGTGACGGGGTGGGGAGGCCTGGGCGTGACGTTCATGCTCAGAAACCCACCAGTTCTTCGATCTTGGCGCGGATCACGTCGGGGCTTGGCACCGCCCAGTTGAGAAGCACCGGATTATGCGGGCTTGGGATGTCGGGCATGGTGACGCGGGCGACGGGGGCGTCGAGGTCCAGGAACGCTTCGTCGGCGACGACCGCGGCGATCTCCGCGCCGAAGCCGCCGGTGCGCAGGTCTTCGTGGACGATCAGGCAGCGGCGGGTGCGGCGGACGCTTTCGAGCACCATCTCCTTGTCCCAGGGCATGAGGGTGCGCAGGTCTATGACGTCGGCCGACACGTCTTTGGCCGCTTCCTCGCAGCGCGGCACCATCGCGCCCCAGGTGACGATCGTAATGTCGTCGCCGGTGCGGGTTTTCTTCCCGCGGCCGAAAGGAAGGACGTAGCCATCGCCGGGATAGGGCCGGCGCGCCCAGGCGTCGTCGAGCATGGCGCGGTGTTCGAAGAAGATCACCGGATCGTTGCCGCGAAGGCCGGAGCGGAGCAGGCCGACAGCGTCCTCCGCGTTGGACGGGACCGCCACCAGCCAGCCGGGATTGTGGACGAACTGCACTTCGTTGGTCTGGCTGTGCCAGGGATCGCCGCACTTGAAGAAGCCGCCGGGGATGCGGAGCACCATCGGCGCGGCGAAGCGGTTGTTGGTGCGCCAGCGCATCGTGCCGCAATCGTTGATCTGCTCGGTGGCGGGCTCGGCATATTTGCGGAACTGAATCTCGGGCACCGGCATCAGCCCGGCGAGCGCCATGCCGACGGCGCGGCCGATGATGCCTTCCTCGTTCAGGCTGGTGTCGAAGACGCGCTCCAGCCCGAACTTGTCCTGAAGGCCGAGGGTGACGGCGTGAACTCCGCCCTTGGGGCCGACATCCTCGCCGAAGACCACGACGCGCTTGTTGATCTCGAGCTCGTGATCGAGGGTGCGGCGGATGGCGGTGACCATGTTGATCCGCTGGCCCTCCGGCTTGGGCTCCTCGTGGCTTTTCGGAGCGCGGTAGCCCTGAGTCCATTGGCCGCCGACCTGCTGCATTTCGCCTTCGTAATAGACGTTGGCGAGGACCGTGGCGGGATCGGCGATGCCGCGGCTTTCGGCCTCGTGGCGGGCGGCCTCGACGGCGTCGTTGGCCTCCGTTTCGATCCGGTGCCATTCGTCTTCGCCGAGCACCGCGCCGGTGAGAAAGGCCTTGAGCTTGGGGAGAGGATCGCGGAGCCATTCCTCGCGCACTGCCTCCTCGCCCTTGTAGGTCTGGGTATCCTGGAAGCTGTGGCCCTGGAGACGGGGGACGAGGAGGTGGAGGAGCGCGGGCCCCTTGCGGGCGCGGACGTGATCGGTGGCTTGCCTGACCAGGCGGGCGGCTTCGGCGGGATCGGTGCCGTCGCCCTTGAAGATGGTGAGGCCCGTGAAGCTGGCGAGGTTGGCGGAAATGTCCGCGCCGGGCGTCTGGTAATGCGCGGGCACGGAGATGCCGAACTGGTTGTCCTCGATGTAGAACAGCATCGGCAATTGCTGGGTGGTGGCGATGGTCAGCGAGGACCAGAAGCCGCCGGTGGCGCAGGAAGCGTCCCCGCCGAGCACCACGCCCATTGCGCCTTCGTAGCGGCGGTTGCCGAGCACGGTTCGGTGATATTCGATCGCCTGCGCCCAGCCGGCCGTGGGCGTATATTGCGCGCCGACACCGCCCGACATGGGGAGGGCGGACGGGCCGGTGGGATTGGGGTAGTTGAAGACGACGCCGATATCGCGCCCGTCGGAATAGCCCCCTGCCCTGCCCATGCCGGAGCCGAGCGCGTCTTCGAGCGGAACGCCGAGCGCGAGCAGCAGCGGACGCGAGCGGTAGTAACCGCAGGCCGCGTCCTTGGGATTGGTAAGGCGGGTGCCGAGCAGGACCTGGGCCATGTCGTGGCCGCGCGCCGAGAATTGGTAAAGGACCTTGCGCTCGGGGACGAGGCGTTCTTCCTCCAGCCTGTCCATCGCGCGGCTGACGAGGGTGAGATAAGCAACGCGGCGCCAGTCGAACTCCGGATCGGGCGCATTGCCGCGGGTTACCGCCTCGGCGAGCTGCTCCTCAGCCATCCATTTTCTCCACCACGGCGGCCGCGAAGCGTTCCACATTGTCGTCCGACAAACCGACCACGTTGATGCGGGCGCTGTTGGCCATGTAGATGCCTTTCTCCTCGCGAAGTTCGAGCACCTGTTTTTCGCTCAAGGGCAGCATGGAGAACATGCCGTTCTGCCGGTCGATATAGGCAAGGCGCTCGTCATAGCCGGCGAGGCGGGCGCGAAGCGCGCGGATGCGGGCGCACATTTCGTCGAGTTCCGAGCGCCAGTCGGCGCGGAGTTCGGCGTCGTCGAGGATCGTGCGGGCGACGGCGGCGCCGTGATCGGGCGGCATCGACCACATGGTGCGGGAGAGCTGAAGGAGGTTGCCCATGATGATTTCAGCGTTGCGGCGGCTGGTGCCCTTCACGAACAGGCTTCCGGTGCGTTCGCGATAGACTCCGAAATTCTTGTCGCAGCTTTGGGCGACGATCGCCTGATCGGCGGCTTCCACGACCAGGCGGGTGCCGGCGGCGTCGGCGTCAAGGCCGTTGCCGAGGCCCTGGTAGGCGAGATCGACATAGGGAATGAGGCCGCGGCTGGAGACGAGTTCGGCAATCGCCTGCCACTGGTCCGGGGCCAGATCGGCGCCGGTCGGGTTGTGGCAGCAGCCGTGGAGAAGGATGAGGTCGCCGGCGTCGCCCCCTTCAAGGGCGTCCATCATCCTCTCGAAGCAGATTTCCCGGCTTTCGCGGTCGTAATAAGGGTGGGAGACCATCTCCACGCCGGCGCATTCGATCAGCGGGCCGTGATTGGGCCAGGTCGGCTGGCCGACGAAGATGCGCGCCTGCTTGTTGGCCGCGACGACCAGCTCGGCGCCGAGCCGGAGCGCGCCGCAGCCGCCGGGGGTCTGGACGCCGACGATGCGGTCGTCGGCCGCGCCGGCTTCCCCGAAGACGATCGGCTTGATCAGCTCCACGAAGCGGGTGTCGCCGGCCGAGCCGAGATAGGATTTGGTTTCCTGCGTCTCGAGCAGGATGCGCTCGGCCTTTTTCACGGCGCGCAGGATGGGGGTGCCGCCGCCGGCGTCGCGGTAGACGCCGACGCCGGCGTCGATCTTCTCCTCGCGCTCGTCGGCGTTGCAGAGCGCGATGAGGTTGAGGAGGCTGTCGGACTTCTGCTCCTCCAGCCGTTCGAACAGCTTCGTTCCCCCGTTGCCGAAACCGTCCGCCATTCCGCCTCCTTCACCGCCTCCGCATCTGGAGGCTCAACGCGTCACTTACGCCTAGCGCGCCCTGACACAAAATGCCTATCTGATTTTGCGCAAAACGGGCTGGTTGTGAAACATGCGTTCAGCTATTCAGCTGATCATGAAAGAAGATGGCCATCTTGACGCCGTTGACCGGCGAATCGTTCGGGAGCTGCAGCGCGACGCGGGCCTAAGCCATGCCGCGCTTGCCGAACGGGTGGGCGCTTCGGCGGCTTCCGTGTGGCGGCGAGTGCGGGCGCTGGAAGCGGACGGCGTGCTCGGCAAGGCGGTGCGGCTGGCGAGCGCCGAGAAGCTCGGGCGTGCGGTGAACGTGCTCTGCCAGGTGCGGATGACCCGGCAAAGCGTGGAAGCGCGCGCCGATTTCGAGGCCTTTATCGGCGCGCGCGAAGAGATCGTCGAATGCTACGCCATGTCGGGCGAGTGGGATTACCTGCTGCGCATCGCGGTGAAAGATGTCGCGGATTACGACCGGTTCGTGATGCGCGGCGTGCTTGCCCACCCGAGCGTCGCCAATGCCGCATCGAACTTCGCGCTGCGGCAGGTCAAATATACGACGGCGATTCCGGTCTAGGCGGCGAGCATGCCTTCGAGCTGGCCGTTGCGCTCAAGCTCGGCGAGGTCGTCGGAGCCGCCGACGTGGTGGCCGTCGATGAAAATCTGCGGCACGGTCGTGCGGCCGTTGGCGCGGCCCAGCATTTCGTCGCGCTTGCCCGCCACCGAGTTGATCTCGAACTCTTCGTATTCGACGCCCTTTTGCTCAAGAAGCTGCTTGGCCCGGGCGCAATATGGGCAACCGAATTTGGTGTAGATTTCGACGTGGGCCATTCGAGTCTCGCTCCTTGAAACCGGAGAGGGCGAAGTGGGCGGCCCCTCCGCTTGTGTCAATGCGCCGGTGCACGGGGCGCCGGTTTCGCCTGCATCAACACGCGCGGAGGGATTTGTCTCCCGTTAGAACCAGATGTCCCCGGAGCCGAGCACATGGCCTCCCGTTGTCTGGACATGAATGACCAATTCGGCGCTGCCGTCGCCGTTGGTGTCGCCTTCCACCAGATAGCCGCCGCCCTCGGCCGCGGTGACCCGGAGCTGGCCGGCGACCTTGGTAAAGGCGGCGCCGCCGATGAACTGGAAGAAGCTGTTGCCGTTGGCCGCATTGCCGTCGGCATCGATGCCCATCAGGTTGATCTTGTCGCCGGCCGTGAAGTCGAGGATCGAGTCGCGCGCGGCGGCGGTGGATTCAGCGGCCGCCTGATATTCGAAGACATCGTTGCCGCCGCCGCCGGTCAGCGAGTCGGCGCCGAGATAGCCCCAGATCAGATCCGCCTTGGCGCCGCCGGTGATGGCATCGGCGCCGCGGCCGCCGCGGACGTTGAAGCTGCCGTTGGTTTCCGCCGAACCGTTGAAGGTGAACGCCTCGTTGGCGAGCAGCGAACGGGCGACAACCATCATCCGCTGCCCCGAGGCGACATTGTTGTCGTGCATCGTGAGGCTGTAGCTGTTCGGCGCGGCGGCGTTGCCGGACGAATAAACGGCGAGCTTTTCGACGGAGAACAGATCGTCCGCCTGGAAGGCCAGCGTGTAGGTGCCGAGCAGGCCGAGCGTGTCGAAACCCGATCCGCCGTCCGCCCGGTCCGCATTGTTGAAGGTGGCGCCCCAATAAAGGAAATCGTCGCCGCCGCCGCCCGACACGAGGTCGTTGCCGCCCGATTCGAGGACGACGAGATCGCTGCCGGTCCCCATCACGACAACGTTGTTCAGCCAGTTGCCGTGGACCCCCTGCCCCGAAGCGGAGGTGCCGGTGAGGTTTTCGACATGCTCGGGCAGCGTGTACATCAAGGCGGGATCGAGGCGGCTGCCCAGCGCGGTGCGAACCTCGTCCGTGCCTTCGCCGAGATCCTCCAGCACCTCATCGCCTGCGGAATCGACAAGGTAGATGTCGTTGCCGAGCCCGCCGGCGAGCGTGTCATCGCCGGTGCCGCCGTCCAGCGTATCCGCGAGCTGGCCGCCGATCAAAGCATCGTCGCCCGCGCCGCCCAGCAGAATGAAGCGCGCGTCGATTTCCGCCGAGCCGTCGAAGATCAGGCTTTCGCCTGCGAGCAGCCCCCTGGCATGGACGGTGAGCGTCTGGCCCGCTTCGAGATTCTCGTCGTGGGCGGCGAGCACGTAATCGAAGATCGAAGTGCCGGTGCCACCGAAGCTGGTATCGCTGCCCGACATCAGAGCGAGATATTCGACGCGGAGCAGGCTTGATTCCTCGAGCAAGAAGCCCGCGCTGTAATCGCCCTGGAGAACGACGGTGTCGAGCCCCTCGCCCCCGTCGAGATAATCGCCTGCGCCGAAGTGGGCGCCGAGGAACAGGATGTCGTTGCCGTTGTCGCCAAACGCGGAGAGGCCGATGCCGACGTCGAGGCGCATGGTGTCGGCACCGGCGGTGCCGAAGCCCAAATTGTAGGCGGTGAACGCGTCCGGGCTGGTGTATCGGAAGATCACCGCGGTGGACCAATCGTGCTGCGTTCCGGTGCCGTCGAGATCGATCTGAAGAAGCGTGTCCCCCGCGCCATTCGCGATGAGCCGGGCGTGGCCGCTGGCGAAGGGATTTCGGCCATATTGGTAGTTCGAGGCACCGTCTACGAGGTCGACCGTAACGAAGTGATCGCCGGCGTCGCCTGTGGCGAAATCGTGAACGTCGATCACGCCCATCCCTTCCGCAGCGTAAGCAGGAGCAACGGCCAGGATGTCATTGCCGCTGCCGAGCAGGAGGGTGGCGGCGCGGTTGAACGGGAGAAAGACGCTGTCGTTGCCGTCGCCCATGTCGATGGTGAGCGTGGCGGTTGCGATGCTTTCGACATAAAGGGTGTCGTTGCCCGCGCCGCCGTTGATCGTCACCCCCGCATTGTTGACCCCTTCAGCGCTTTGCAGCCGGATCCAGTCATTCCCCTCGCCACCGTCGACGAGCACCGGAAGCGCGTAGAATTCGATCACGTCGTCGCCGCCGTCACCGTAGACGGTGTCGTAGCCCTGGGTGGCGAAGATGATGTCGTTGCCCTCGCCGCCATGGACCTCGTCGTTTCCCGCTTCGCCGCGGATCGTGTCGGCACCGTCGCCGCCGTGGAGGACATCGTCGTCGATTCCGCCCGACAAGGTGTCGTCGCCCGAATCGCCGTACAGGACATCCGCGCCGCGGCCGCCGGTGAGGGTGTCCCGGCCGTCGAGGCCGTACAGGATGTCGTCGCCGTAGGTGCCTTCGAGAGATTCGCTGCGAAACGTGCCGGTGACGGTGAGCCCCGGAGGCGCGGAGCCGTCGGTCGGCCAGCCG
>DASWNA010000065.1:0-4387 GCA_036399475.1 Allosphingosinicella sp. | reverse complement strand
AGCTTCGAACAGATTTCCTCGATGTCCGGAATGAAGCCCATGTCGAGCATGCGGTCCGCCTCGTCGATGACGAGGAGGTTGCAATCGTTGAGCATGATCTTGCCGCGGCCGAACAGGTCCATCAGGCGGCCGGGCGTGGCGATGAGCACGTCGACGCCCTTTTCGAGCGCCTTCTGCTGATCGCCCATCGATACGCCACCGATCAGCAGCGCCATCGAAAGCTTGTGGTTCTTGCCGTATTTCTCGAAATTCTCCGCCACCTGGGCGGCAAGCTCACGGGTCGGTTCGAGGATCAGCGAGCGCGGCATGCGCGCGCGGCTGCGGCCCTCGGCCAGCACATCGATCATCGGCAGCACGAAGCTCGCCGTCTTGCCGGTGCCCGTCTGGGCAATGCCGATCAGGTCGCGGCCCATGAGCACCGACGGGATCGCCTGGCGCTGGATCGGGGTCGGCTCGGTGTAACCGGATTCGATTACCGCGCGGAGCAATTCGTCGGAGAGGCCGAGATCGGCAAAGCTCATATCTGTTCCGGATAAGGTTGGCGCCCATAGCGGGCGCTTAGTGTTTGCGCTTGTGCGAAGCGGCAATGATTTGTCAAGCAAAGCTCAGCCGGAAACCTCGGCTTCAAGGCTTCTGAAGCGGTCGATCCGGCACCGCCCGCCCATTCGCGAACGGATCACGTCGCGGTCGGCGCAGATCATCCCGTCCTTTCCGGGCGTGACGTAGAAACCGTAATAATAATCGAGCGCCGGGCAGTTTTCGAGCTTGGCACGGATCCGCTTGCGATCGCGCAGGATCAGATCGACGCTGTTCTGGCCAAGCATCGTGGCGCCCGCGACAGAGCCTGCCTGGACGCATTTAGGACCCTTGCTTTCCTTCCAGCGGACCGGGCGCGGCGTCTGCTGGGTGCGCACCGGAACCCGCACGATCACCTGCTCGCGGATGATCAGCTGCGCATATCGTTCAGCCTTCGCCTCCGACGCGGCGTCGGCCGCGCCGCCCAGCAGGAGCGGCAGCAGCAAAGCGGCCGCCCATTTCGCGGGAGACCAATTCATTTCGGAGACGGCTTCATAGACATGTCAGCAATCGTGCTCCCCGGTTGAACCTGCGCTTAATTGTCCCCATCCGCCAAGATGCTCCTTAAGTGCCGCGCATCACGACGCCAATGGCGCTTGCAGAACGGCACGCGCCGCCATAGACGTTCCCGCGACATAAGGCGGCCCTCAGTGAGGCCGCTTCCAAACGCGATATGGAGACGTGAAAATGGCGACTCAGCCGCCGGCCAATACTTTGCCGATTTTCTACGGTGGCCTGGAGCCGCTTTCGAGCAACGTCCACTCCGCCTTCAAGACGCGGCCGGCCGAACGCGCGCCGTTCCTCGCCACCACCCACGCCGTGCCGATCACGGTTGACGAGTTCGTCGCGGTGCAGCGTTTCTGCCCGATCGTCTTTTCCAGCGGCGAAAATCCGGTGCCGCTCGCGCTGATGGGCCTGAACGAGGGCGTGAACGTGTTCGTCGACGTCGAAGGCAAGCTGCTGGGCGACATGTACGTCCCGGCCTACATCCGCCGTTACCCCTTCATGCTCGCCCGCCTCAGCCCGCAGGCGCAGGAGCTTTCGCTCTGCTTCGATCCGACCAGCGAGCTGGTCGGCGATTTCCCGGACGGCAACCCGCTGTTCGACGATGGCAAGCCGAGCGAAACCACCAATTCGATCCTCAAATTCTGCGAGGAGTTCGAGCTGTCTGCCCAGCGCACCGCCGCCTTCGTCAAGGATCTAATCGAAGACGAACTGCTGATGGAAGGCGAAGTGTCGATCCAGCCGAGCGGCATCGAACAGCCCTTCGTCTATCGCGGCTTCCAGATGGTCAACGAAGAGAAACTGCGCGAGCTGCGCGGCGATTCCCTGCGCAAGATGAACCAGAACGGCATGCTGCCGCTGGTCATGGCGCACCTCTTCTCGATGGCGCTGGTCCGCGACATCTTCGGCAAGCAGGTCCAGCAGGGCAAGGGCCCGCAGCTGCCCGGCATCGGCGGGCCGACCCTCGGCAACGCATAATGGCCAGCGCCGCGGGAGGGGTTGCGACCGATCTGGAGCGCTATTCGCGGGTTGCGATAGCGCTCCACTGGGCGATCGCCCTGCTGGTCGTCGCGAACCTCTTCCTCGGCTTCTACCATGAAGCCTTCGGCCGCGGCGCCGTCGCCTGGCTGATGTGGTTCCACAAGGCTACGGGCATGACCGTCCTGGCGCTGACCGTGGTCCGCATCCTCTGGCGCCTCAGCCATCGCCCGCCGGCGCCCGATCCCGTGCTGAAGCGCTGGGAAGTGGGCCTGGCGAGCGCCGTCCACTGGCTTTTCTATGCGGCGCTGATCGCCATCCCGCTCACCGGCTGGATGCTGTCATCGTCCAGCAACCGCGCGACCAGCTTCTTCGGCCTGTTCGACATCGCGCCGCTGCCCGTGTCGCGCAGCGAGGATGCGCACGAGCTGTTCGAAGAACTGCACGAGATCTTCGCCAAGCTCACCATCGGCCTGATCATTCTCCACGTGCTCGGCGCGGCCAAGCACCACTTCGAGGGGCACCGCCACCTGATCGGCCGCATGGCGCCGTGGCTCTACCGCAGCCGCTGAGTAGCTTTACGGTAGCCGCCGGGCGGCCGCGAAATATTGAAACCTTTGGGCCGGTTCCTACATTTGGATTGCGTGCCTGTCGCACCCCCCTTTGCGGCGGCACGTTGTGCCCTCGTGGCGCATCCTCCCTGAACCTTGGCCACCTCACGAACCTCGTGAGGTGGCTCTTTTTTTGTCGGCTTACTCGGCGGCGATCGCGTGGGGCGGCTCCAGCGCCCTCTCGCCCAGAGCCCGGGTGATACACGCGATCAGCAGCGCCACCCGGTCGAAATGCGGGCCCGGACTGCGCAGATCGGGCGCGAGGTAGAGCGAGCGGTCGATCTCCAGCTGCAGCGCGTGGACGCCTTCGCCCGGACGGCCGTGCCGTGCGGTGATGTGGCCGCCGGCATAAGGCGCGTTGCGCGCCACCCGGAAGCCGGCCTCGCGCACCGTCCGCTCGGCCGCGTCGATCAGATCTGCGGAGATGCTGGTGCCGAAGCGGTCGCCGAGCACGATCGGCGCCTCGCCGCCGCTTTCGCTGCGCGGCGGCATCGAATGGCAATCGAGCAGCACCGCGATCCCGAACCGCGCCCGCGCCGCTGCAAGCTCCGCCTCCAGCGCGGCATGATAGGGCCGGTGCACCTGTCCCACCCGCCGCGCCACTTCGGCGGCGGGGATGCGCTGGCGCCAGATCGATCCGACGCCCGCGATCCGCGCCGGCACCAGGCCGAGCCCGCCACGGGTGCGCGGGGTGTCGTCGACATCGTTGGGGTGGGGGCGGGGGGCGACCATCGCCGGATCGAGCTCCCGCTCGTCGCGGTTGAGGTCGATCTCGGCGCGGGGCACGTCGGCGATCACCGCCACCGCGCCGTCCGCCACCGCCCGCCAGACCAGCCGGTCGACCAACCGGTCCTCCAGCGTCTCCAGCCGCGCCTGGGGCAGCCGCGCCGAGCGGAGCAAAGCGGGCGAATAGACCCGGCCGGCATGGGGCACGGACAGGATCACCGGGGACGCGGGGGCGTCCGGGCCGAGGCGGCGGAAAGGGGGTTCGGGGCTGGCCGCGGTCATCGTTTCACCTTTGGGAAGTAGATAGTCCGCATTTGGCACGCAATCGCATTCGCCTTCTTTTGCAGGCCCCAGAACACTTCGCGCGCTGGAAAAGGCCCGCCCGATCGGGCATAAGGTGGGCCAGGCCTTTCCGCGGCAGGCGGGGCGCGTTTTCCGGAGCCGAGATGTTCAGAATCCTCCTAGCCGAAGACGACGAGTCGATGCGGGTCTACCTGGCCCGCGCGCTCACCCGCTCCGGCTATTCGGTCGTGCCGGTGGACCGCGGCACCGCGGCGCTGCCTTTGCTCCAGTCCGAACATTTCGACCTGCTCCTGACCGACATCGTCATGCCCGAGATGGACGGCATCGAACTCGCTCAGAAAGCCGCTTTGATCGCGCCCGACATGCGGGTGATGTTCATCACCGGCTTCGCCGCGGTCGCCCTCAAGGCCGGCAAGGCTTCTCCCGGGGCCAAGGTGCTGTCCAAGCCATTTCACCTGCGCGACCTCGTCGCCGAGGTCGACCGGCTGTTCCAGAGCGAGGACCAGCACGGCCGTTTGTAGGGTGAAAGGCGGCTTGCGCGAAGGGAATCCCCTCGCTACATGGCCTCCCGAAGCACCCGCCGGACGCGGTTCGAACGGGCGCTAGTGGGCGTGTAGCTCAGTGGTAGAGCACTGTGTTGACATCGCAGGGGTCGCAAGTTCAATCCTTGCCACGCCCACCATTTTCCC
>DASWNA010000064.1:0-3166 GCA_036399475.1 Allosphingosinicella sp. | reverse complement strand
AGATGGCGAGCTCAATCGTGCTGACGCCGCTTTGGTCCGCGCCGAGACGGGCGATACGCTGCGGCAGGCGGGAGAGGAGGGCTGCGCGCACGCTCATCCGATCAGCCGCACGAACTGGAGTTCGAAGGTGCTCTTGATGTTCGGCTTGGAGCAGAAGTTGTTGATCGCCGCGGTGCCGCGGAACTTCAGGATCTGGCCGATCAGCTGGAAGCATTCCGCCTTCATGCCGGCATGGCCGGTGAAGGTGACGTCCGACGTCGGGAAATAGAAGGCGCCGCGGGTCTGCATGTTGGCGCCGCCGTTGATCTTGATCTCGATGGCCGAGGCGCGCCGGTCGCGGTAGAAGAGGACGTTGGCGAGATCGCCGGATTCCGGCGCCTTGAGGTTCAGCGTCGCCTGCCCGTTCATCTTGACGTCGCCAGCCTGGCCGTTGGGGCCGGTCATGACGAAGGTCGCGCCGCCCGTCGCGGTGATATTGGCCTGCGATCCGAAGATCACATCGCCGCCGTAGATCGGGATCTGCCCCGACCCGGTGAAGGTCACCGTGCCCTTGATGTTCATCGAGCTGAAGCAGCGGCCGTCGATCGGGATAGTGACGGTTTCGCCCGGCTTGACGCTGAGGGCGGTGCAGGCCTGCGTCGGCGCGACCGGATCGGGGAGGTTGAGATAAGGGTCCGGCTGCGGGGTCGAGTGGGGCTGCAGCACCGTCGGCTGGGCGAAGTTGTTGCCGGTGCCGTCGAGGCCGCCCACCGCCATGATCGGACTGGCGGTGATCTTGGAGGAGCCGCCGGCGGTGACCGCTTCGGACCCGCGCGAGTTGCTCGCCATGCCGCAGCCGAGATTGACCTCGGCATTGCCGCCGACGTCGATGCCCGTCTCTTCGCCGTCGTAGAGCGAGAGCATGCAGAAGCGGCCGCCGGAAATCACCGCCGCGGTGGCATCGGCGCGGATGTCGGTGGCGTCCTTGGTGAAGAAAGCGAGGAAGGGGAGCGTGGGCCGGGAATGGAGCTGCAGCCGCACCGCATTCTGCTGGCCCAGCCGCGGGCCGACCGTAATGGTCTCCCGCTCGTGCAGGGTCGGGAAATAGTTGCGGTCGAGATCGGTGTGGACGGCTTCGGTGGTGTCGACTTCCTGGGCGAGCGCATAGGCGCCGGCGATGGCGCCCGAATCCGCCGCGCGCTGGAGCTGGCGGCGCATCAGGCTGATCTGGATGGTGTCCACCGCCAGAGCCGCGCCGGCGATGAGCAGCGGCAGGCTCGCCGCGCCGATCGCGAGCGCGTTGCCGCGGTCGTTCGAAAATAGCCTTTTCAGGTGCTTGGAAGCCCGCATATCACTGTCCTCATCCGGCGTCCCGGTGTCGCTGAACAGGATCGGATTAGGCGGGTGAGGTTGAGGGGCCGTTAGCCGAGATGGTTACCGGGAGGTTAGCGGCACCCCGTTCTGCCGCCCCGCCGGCGCAACCGGCTGGACGGCACGAGGCGCAGGCGCCTAGAGCGTTCCGGCTGGCTCTCCCTTATGATTCAGCGACGTATGCGGGAGCCGTCCGGTCAAAGTAGCCGGACGGCTTTCGGCGCCTCAGCCAAAGAGTATTCCTGCCATGCGTCACGAGATCGCGTTTGTCCTGCTCGCCCTGATGGCGCTTGGCCTGGCCCTGCTGGTGTACCGCCGCATCCAGCGCAAGAAGCGGCACCGCACCCGTGACCGGAGCCTCAAGGTCGATCTGCTCCGCCGCGAGGATTGAGGGTGAAGCTTCCAACGCCGCGGTGAGGCCCGTTCGGGCAACTCCGCTTGGTGAACCTAAGCAGCGCCCTGCGCCGCGGGGGCGTCGACGCCGACGATCACGATCGTGAACTGCAGCAGGCCGGCTTCATCCTCAACCTCGACCCGGAAGTCCTCACCCGACCAGATCAGCGTCGGATGATCGCGCAGCATCTCGCTGGCATATTTCACCGCCATGATGCGCGCTTCATTATGGTTCGCCAGCTCAAGCCCTGTATCGTCACGAAGGTCCGCGCGGCACGATTCGTTGAAAAAGTATCGCATGCGCAAGCCCCTCGCAGACGGGTGAGGCTCCGGCCATAACATGCGATATAGACCTGGTTTCGGCCCTCCGCCCTCAGATTGCGGGGGGAAGCTGGGAGCGCAACAGCTCGTCCGAGGCCTTGAGGCGGCGTTCGTCGTCGGCGCGGAGGCGCTCCCATGGGGGGACGAGGGTGTAGCGGTGGGACCGGGCGAGAGGGGGAATGAGCAATCGGGCCATGTTCGCGCTCCTGTAACAGGCGGGAGCGCGATCGGTCTCTCAGCCGCCGGAGCCTAGGGCTTCTACCAGCGATTTCCTGTCCTTACGCCTTTGAAGTGGCGGTGTCGCAGGTTGTTTCGCCTGTGGGGGGCAAGGGTGCATCACCGCCCACGAAAAAGGGGGCCACGAGGGCCCCCTTTCCCGTTCGGTTCGAAGCGATCAGAATTGCACGGACATGCGGCCGTAAACGAAGCGGCCGTTGAACCCGAAGGGCGAGAAGGACGAGAAGGGCGTCACGTAGCTCGTCGCCGGGAAGAAGGCGTTGCTGCCGTTCGGATTGACGCCGGCGAGGCCGGTCGGGATCAGATCGGGATAGACGTCGAAGATGTTGTTGGCGCCGAACGCGAACTCCACCATCTCGCCCGCGCGCAGGCGGATTTCGGCGTCGGTGATCCACTTGGCGCCCATATCGACATCGTTGAAGATGCCGCTTCCGGCCTGGCCCAGTTCGCCGCCGGCGGCGAGGACGTTGCCGAAGCGGTTGGTGCGCAGCGTCAGGCCCAGCGGACCCTGTTCGTAATCGGCCGAGAAGCTGATCTTGTCGCGCGGCTGGCCGTCGGTGAGACGCAGCCGCTCCTGCCGGCCGAACAGCACGACGCCGGGCACGTTGGCGAGCGGGCCGGGGGCGGCGATGATGCTCTTCAGCTTGGTCTTGTTGTAATTGTAGCCGGCGGTGAGGTTGAGGCGGCCCGCCGCGCCGATGTCCATCCGGTAGGTGGCGACGAAATCGAGGCCGCGGGTGCGGGTGTCGAGGCCGTTGACGAAGAAGCGCGCGGCGTTGGTGACGTTGAAGCCGGCGGTGTTGAGGATGGTGGCGATCGCGCCGCCGGTCGGGTTGCCGGCGAAGGTGACGCCGTTCACCACCAG
>DASWNA010000063.1:0-2438 GCA_036399475.1 Allosphingosinicella sp. | reverse complement strand
GAGGCTTCACCAGCGAAAGACCGGCATGCCCAAGCTCGACCTCGACGCCATCCCGCAGGTCAACGCGACCGGCTATCCCGCCCCTTATGCCGCCGCCATGGACAAACGCTGGTACCGCAGGCTTGCGCCGGCCGCGGGGCTCACCGACTTCGGGGTAAGCCACGTCGTCCTCCAGCCCGGCGGCATCTCCAGCCAGCGCCACTGGCACGAGGGCGAGGACGAGTTCGTCGTGATGCTGGAAGGGGAGGCGGTGCTGATCGAGGACGGCGGCGAAACAATCCTGCGCGCCGGCGACTGCGCAGCCTGGGCTAAGGGGGTGCCCAACGGGCATCATCTGGTGAACCGCAGCGGCGCCCCTGCATCTTCATCGCCGTCGGCAGGACCGCCGCCACGGACTGCCACTATCCCGACATCGACATGCACCTCGACGCCGCATCGATGCGCTTCACCCGCAAGGACGGGTCGCTCCCTTAAGCGGGCGTCTCATACTGTTCGATCACCCACGGCTCTTCCTGCGCCGCTTCCACCCATTCCTGCATCCAGGGATGGCCGAGCATCGCCTCCATGTAGGCGGCGGCGAAGCGGGGGACGGGAATCGAGTGGGTGACGAAGCGGGTCACCACGGGCGCAAACATGATGTCGACCGCGCCGAACGTGCCGAACAGATACGGACCGCCGCCGCCGTGCCGGGCGCGGGCCTGGGCCCAGAGCTCGAGGATGCGCACCACCTCCTCGCGGACGCCGTCGCTCAGTTCCTTGGGCGGGAACTGCTTCCTGAGGTTCATCGTGCATTCGCGGCGCAGGTTGAGGTAGCTCGAATGCATTTCGGCGGCCATCGACCGCGCCATCCCCCGGGCGATCTCGTCCTCGGGCCAGTAGCGCGATCTGTCGGTCTTGTCGGCGAGCCATTCGACGATCGCCAGCGAATCCCAGATCACCGCCTGCTGGTCCCAAAGCACCGGCACCTTGCCGCCCGACGGCGCGAACTCGTCGCCCTGGCGGCGCTTCTCCCATTCCTCGTCGAACATCGGAACGGTGATCTCTTCGAAAGGCAGGCCGGATTGCTTGACGGCCAGCCAGCCGCGCAGCGACCAGGAAGAATAGGCTTTGTTGCCGAGGATGAGCTTGAGCATCGTCACTCCTGTGCTTGTGCGCCCCTGAACATGAGGTTGCAGGCCATGTCCACCCGCGGCGGGTAAAGAAAAAGGCCGCCGGCTCGTGGGAGCAGGCGGCCTCTGTCTGTGGGGCGATACCGTGGCGAAGCTTACGCCTCGCTGGCGGCCTCGCCGTCGCCGGCGGAAGACGCCTGCGTTTCCGCAGTCGCGCCCGGCTCGGCGTTCGGATCGTAATCCTCGATGAAGCCGGCACCGTCCTTTTCGAACATTTCGGCCATGACATCCACGCCCTGCGCCTGAAGCTCGGCCTCTTCGGGCGAGCGGGCGACGTTGATGCGGATGGTCACCGAAACTTCCGGGTGAAGCGCGATCTTCACGTCCTGGACGCCGATCGTCTTGATTGGGCGATCGAGGACGATCTGGTTCTTCGCCACCTTGTGGCCGTCGGCCTCGAGGGCCTCGGCCAGGTCCCGGGCAGAAACCGAACCGTAAAGCTGGCCGGTGTTCGACGCCTGGCGGATCAGCTGGATGCTGACGCCGTCGAGGCCCTTCGAATCGGCCTGCGCGGCGGTGCGGCGCTCGGCGTTCTGGCTTTCGATGCGCTCACGATTGGCCTCGAACACCTTGCGGTTGGCTTCGTTGGCGCGCAGCGCCTTGCCGTTGGGCAGCAGGAAGTTGCGGGCGAAACCCGGCTTCACGTTGACGACGTCGCCAATGGCGCCGAGCTTCTCGATTCTCTCGAGCAGAATGATTTCCATGGCTCGCGCTCCTTACTTCACGACGTAGGGGAGGAGGCCGAGATGCCGCGCGCGCTTGATCGCCTGGGCGAGTTCGCGCTGCTTCTTGGCCGAAACCGCGGTGATGCGGCTGGGGACGATCTTGCCGCGCTCGGACACGAAGCCCTGCAGCAGACGAACGTCCTTATAGTCGATCCGGGGAGCGTCCTTGCCCGAGAAGGGGCAGCTCTTGCGGCGGCGGAAAAATGGGCGTGCCATGTTGCTGTCCTTTCTGTGTTACGCTTCGGCGAAGTCGGGGCGGGGGGCGCGATCCGGGCGGTCGCCACGGTCGCCGCGCGGGCCACGGTCGCCGCGGTCTCCGCGGTCGCCACGATCGTCGCGGTCGCGCTTGTCGCGCTCGCCGCGGCGCATCATCGCCGACGGGCCCTGCTCATGCGCATCGACCTTGATGGTCATGTAGCGGATGACGTCTTCGCTGATCTGGGTCTGGCGCTCCAGCTCGGCGACGACGCCGGCCGGGGCTTCGAAATCGAGCGCAACGTAATGCGCCTTGCGGTTCTTCTGGATCCGGTAGGCGATGTTGCGA
>DASWNA010000062.1:0-54045 GCA_036399475.1 Allosphingosinicella sp. | reverse complement strand
CTGCGTCGGCTGGGCGCGGCGCGGGCCGACCGGCACGATCGGCACCAACCGCCCGGACGGCTTCGACGTGGCCGAGAAGATCTTCGCGGCGCTGGGCACCGCCAACAGCGGCAAAGGAGGCCCGGACGGCCTCGACACCCTACTCACCGCCCGCGGCGCCCGACCCGTCACCTTCGGGGACTGGCAGACCATCGAAGCCGCCGAAGTGGAGCGCGCCCGGGCAGGCAGCCCCCGCGAGAAGTTCACCTCGATCCCCGAGATGCTGGCGGCGATCGCCCGTTGACCCAAGCAGCCGCTTGCGCTTCCCGAACGCCCTCCTTATAGGCTCGCCCCCTGCCTTCCGGTCGGCGTGTTCGCGCGCCGTCAACCCGGTCGGGGAGTAGCTCAGCCTGGTAGAGCACTGTCGTCGGGAGGCAGGGGCCGGAGGTTCGAATCCTCTCTCCCCGACCATTTTCTTCGCGCCATCGGTTCGGCTAGCGCTTGCAATAAATCCGTGCCCTTGCTTAGCGTCCCGCGAAAGCGGCCGGGTCAGGAAGACCGGGCGGCGCAACAACAAGCGGCTGTGCGGCATGAACCTGCTCGAAGAAGACGGCGGCCGGATCAAGGCGACAAGGCTCCCCGAGATTACCGCGACCGGAGCGACCCCGACCGCGCGCACAGTTGGGGCATGCGCCGGGCCGCGGGCTCCTGGGGTTTGAGCATGACAAAGGGTTTGGGACGAATATGCTGAGTTATTTCAAGGGCTCCTTCGCCTTTACGGCCGTCTGTCTGGGGCTGGCGACGTGGCTCGGTTGGGCGATGACCGGCACGGTTAGCGGAACCGCCGGCGTGCTCTGGATCGTTGTCGTGCTGAGCGTCCTGGAAGTGTCGCTGTCGTTCGACAATGCCGTGGTCAACGCCGCGGTGCTGCGCGAAATGTCGCCCGTCTGGCGCAAGCGGTTCCTCACCTGGGGCATCGCCATCGCGGTGTTCGGCATGCGCGTCGTCTTTCCGCTCGTTATCGTTGCCGTCGCCGCCCGCATGGGGCCGATCGAAGCGATCCGCCTCGCCGCCAACAACCCGGCGGAATATGAGCGGATCATTACGGGCGCCCATGTCGGAATTGCCGGCTTCGGCGGCGCCTTTCTCGCCATGGTCGGCCTCAAATTCTTCTTCGATCAGGAAAAGGACGTGCACTGGATCGACGTGATCGAGGAGAGGCTCGCCAAGCTCTCGTCCGTGCACGCCATCGAGATCGGCATCGTTCTCCTCGCCCTTTACGGCGTCTCGACCATGCTGGTTCGCGACGAAGCGTTCACGCTGCTCGTGTCCGGCATTTTCGGGATCCTTGCGTATCTTGCGGTGGAGGCGGTCAACGCCCTGCTCGAGCCGGAGGCGGACGCCAACGGCGCCGTGATCCGCTCGGGCCTTGCCGGCTTTCTGTATCTGAACCTGCTCGATTCCGCTTTCTCGTTCGACGGCGTGATCGGCGCCTTCGCCTTGAGCAACAACATCTTCATCATCGCGCTGGGCCTCGGCATCGGCGCGATGTTCGTTCGGTCGATGACGATCATGCTCGTCGACAAGGGAACGCTGGCGCAATATCGCTATCTCGAGCACGGCGCCTTCTGGGCTATTCTCGCGTTGGCGGTCATCATGCTGCTGTCGGCCCGCTTCCATATCCCCGAAGCGATCACCGGTTTGATCGGCGCCGTCCTGATCGGGGCCTCCCTTTACTGGTCGGTGCGGCACAACCGGCTGCATCCGGAGGACCGCCATGATATCGACCTCAATGCCCCAAAGGGCGCAGCCGCCGGCGATCCGGTGCTTCCGACGGGCGAGCATCTCAAGGGCAACTGACCGGCAACCAAGCCGCCCTTGCGCAAGCGGGCCGAGCGTCTAGGAAGCCGCATGGCCGCGCCTTCCCCCGAAGACTTCCTGCCCTTCGCCCTGCGGCTCGCCGCGGCGGCGCGAGCCGAGACGCTGCCGCGCTGGCGCACCGGCTTGGCAAGCGAGGACAAAGGCGGGATGGCGGAGTACGACCCCGTCACCGACGCCGACCGCGAAGCCGAGCGGACGATGCGCGCGCTGATCGGGGCCGAGTTTCCCGGGCATGGCATCGCCGGGGAAGAGTTTCCGGACCGCCCCGGCGATGGCCCCTGGGGCTGGAGCCTCGATCCGGTGGACGGCACCCGCTCCTTCACTTGCGGGCTGCCCAATTGGGTGACTCTGATCGGGTTGCTGTACGAGGGGCGGCCGGTGCTTGGCGTAATCGATGCGCCGGCCTTGGATGAGCTTTACGTGGGGTGCGGGACCACGGCCCAGCTGCGGCAGGGAGGCAAGGAGGCGCCGCTCGGGGTCAGCGACTGCCGCGACCCGGGCGAGGCGCGCTTTTCGACCACCGACCCCTATCTTTTCACCGGCGCGGAGGCCGAGGCGTTCGAGACCCTGCGCCGCGGGGCGCGGACCATGCGCTACGGCCATGACGGCTACGGCTACACGCGGGTGGCCGCGGGAACGCTCGACCTGGTGGTGGAATGCGGGCTCAAGCCCCACGACTACAACGCCCTCATCCCGGTGGTGCGCGCCGCGGGCGGCGTGATCGGCGACTGGCGCGGCGGAAACGATTTCGCGCGCGGCAAGGTGATTGCGGCAGCGACCGAGGAGTTGTTTGCGCAGGCGGTGGCGGCAATGGAGGGTGCGGCTTAGGCGGGCGTACCAGACCCCAAACCCCGTTCGTCCCGAGCGAAGTCGAGGGGCGCACACGAGGACTCAGTGCCAGCGCCCCTCGACTACGCTCGGGACGAACGAGTCTGGTGGAGGACCCCTATCCCGAATGGCGCGCTTTCAGCACCCCCACCACCTCATCCCACCCATATCCCCGATCCTGCATCAGCACCGTCAGGTGGTAGAGCAAATCCGCAGTCTCCTCGGCACACCCCGCCGCGTCGCGGGTGACGGCGGCAAGGGCCACCTCCACACCCTCCTCGCCGACCTTTTGCGCGATCTTGGCCGTGCCCTTGTCGAGTAGCTGCCGGGTATAGCTCCCCTCACCGCCCGCGGCCGCTCTCGCCGCCACCACACGCGCCAGCTCGGCAAGCCAGCCCGGGCCACTCGCCCCCTCGCCGCCGAAACAGCTCTGCGCGCCGGTGTGGCACGTCGGCCCCTCGGGATCGGCGAGGACGAGGAGGGCATCGCCATCGCAGTCCTCGTGCACCGCCCACACCTTGAGCCGGTTGCCGCTGGTCTCGCCTTTCTGCCAAAGCCGCCCCTTGGACCGGCTGTGGAAGGTGGCGAAGCCGCTTTCCAGGGTCGCGGCAAGCGCCTCGCGGCTCATATAGCCGAGCATCAGTAGCCGGCCGCTCGCGGCGTCCTGCACGGCGGCGGGCAGGAGCCCGTCCATCTTCTCCCAGGCAAGGGCGGCGATATCCGTCTCGCTCAGCGGCGCATTTCGATCCCGCATCGGGCGAGATACTCCTTCAGGTCTGGGATGGGGATGATCCGGTCGTGGAACACGGTTGCGGCAAGCGCGCCGCTTGCGCCCGCGTCCAGGAAGGCGTCACGGAAATGCTCGGGCGCGCCTGCCCCGCCGGACGCGATCACCGGCACCGGCGCCGCTTCGGCCACCGCGCGCGTGTGGGGCAGGTCGTAGCCGGTGCGCACGCCGTCGCGGCGCATGCAGTTGAGCACGATCTCGCCCGCGCCTCTTTCGGTCGCTTCGCGCACCCAATCGAGCGTTCGGCGGCCGGTGTCGCGGGTGGCGTCGGGGGATCCGGTATATTGCTTCACATGGTAGTCGCCGCCCGCCTCGAAGCTGTCGACGCCGAGCACCACGCACTGGCTTCCGAAATCGCGCGCAAGCTCCTCGATCAAGGCCGGCCGCTCCAGCGCCGGGGAGTTGATCGAGACCTTGTCGGCGCCGCTGTCGAGGCACGCAGCGGCCTGGTCGCGGGTGCGGATGCCGCCCGCAACGGCGAAGGGAATGTCGATGACGCGGGCGATGCGCCGCACCCACCCGGTGTCCAGGCTTCGCCCTTCGGCACTGGCCGCGATGTCGTAGACGACCAGTTCGTCGGCGCCTTCGTCGCGGTAGCGCAGCGCGCTTTCGACAATGTCGCCGGCGTCGCGGTGGTCGCGGAACTGGACGCCCTTCACCACCCGCCCGTTCTTGACGTCCAGGCACGGGATGATCCTACGCGCAGGCACGAAGCGCCTCCGGCAAGTCGATGCGGCCCTCCCACAGCGCCTTGCCGACGATCGCGCCCGCGCTGGTGAGGCGGGTGAGATCGTCCAGCGAGGACACTCCGCCGGAGGCCTGGATCGCAAGGTGCGGGAGCCGCCTTCCCGCTTCCTCCAGCAGCTCAAAGTTGGGGCCCCCCAACATGCCGTCCCGGCCGATGTCGGTGAGCAGCAGGTGCCGCGCTTCGGGGTAGAGCGCGGCGATGTCCCACAGGCTGCGGCCGCTATCCTCGGTCCAGCCGAGCGTCGCCACCATGGGTACGCCGTCCACTAAGCGCACGTCGAGGCTGAGAGTGATCCGTTCGCCTCCGAAACGATCGAGGAAGCCCCTGACCAGCTCCGGCTCCTTCACCGCCAAGCTACCTACAACCACGCGTGCAACCCCGGCCTCCAGCACCCGCGCGATCTGCTCCGCTGTGCGAAAGCCGCCGGCGACCTGGAGCTTCAGGGGCGCCGTGCGGCCGAGTTCGCAGAGGAGATCGTGCTGCACCGGCGCGCCCGCCCGGGCGCCGTCGAGGTCGACGACATGCGCCCACTCCGCACCGGCTTGCGCAAAGGCGGCGAGCGCCTCGGCGGGGTCGCCGGGGTAGATCGTGGCGTCCTCGAACCGCCCCTGCGCAAGCCGCACGACGCGGCCGCCCATCAGGTCCATGGCGGGGTAGAGGATCATGAGTCGAGGAACTCCTGCAAGAAGCGCCCGCCCGCTTCGCCCGAGCGCTCCGGGTGGAATTGCGCGCCCAGGAAGTTGCCGCTCCGCACCGCGGCGGGGATGCGGCGGCCGTAGTCGGCCGAGGCGATCGTCCAGGGCCCATCGTCGCAGGCGAAGCTGTGGGCGAAATAGACGTAGTCGCCTGATGTGAGGCCGATGCCTTCGTCGGCCACGTCGAGCGCGCTCCACCCCATGTGCGGCACCGGCATGCCCGGCGCGGCGGCGATGCGGCGCACTTCGCCCGGAATGATGCCGAGGCACTCCGTGTCCTCCTCCGCGCTGCGGGCGAAGAGGAGCTGCATGCCGAGGCAGATGCCGAGCACCGGCTGGGTGAGGTCCTTCAGTACCTCGACAAGCCCGCGGGCGCGGATCTGCTCCATCGCGTACCCCGCGGCGCCGACGCCGGGGAGGATCACCTTGTCGGCGCTCGTGATGGTCTCTGCGTGGGCGCTGATGACGGGGGTGAGGCCGAACCGCTCGAACGCGATCCCCACCGAACCGATATTGCCGCAGCCCACATCGACGATGACGAGGTTCATGAGTGCCCCCCTCCCTGAAAGGGAAGGGTTGGGGGTGGGTGCGAGCCGAAGGCGAGCTCTTCGGGCACTGCCGGGCGTCCGGACGGGCATCGAGCCCGACCGGCCGCGACCCACCCCCGGCCCCTCCCTTGCAGGGAGGGGGGTCTAGCGGCCGCCCTCACAACACCCCCTTGGTGCTGGGCATGGCGTTCCTGTCGCCCTCACGCCCGACCGCCTGCCTCAGCGCGCGGCCGAAGGCCTTGAAGCACGCCTCCGTCTTGTGGTGGTCGTTGTCGCCTTCCACGCGGACGTGGATCGCGGCGCCGAGGCTGTCGGCGAAACTTCGGAAGATGTGGCGGGTCATTTCGGTCGGGTAGGCGCCGATGTGGCTTGCCTCGAACGAGCCTTCGAAGACGCTGTAGGGGCGGCCGGAAAGGTCGATGAGGACGTGGGCTTCGGTTTCGTCCATCGGCAGCGAAAAGCCGAAGCGGCCGATGCCGCGCCGCGCGCCGAGCGCCTTCGACAAGGCGCCGCCGAAGGCGATGGCGCAGTCCTCCAGGCTGTGGTGGGCGTCGATTTCGATGTCGCCTTCGCAGGACAGAACCAGACTGAAGCCCGCATGGGCGGCGACCTGGTCGAGCATGTGGTCGTAAAAGGGGATGCCGGTGTCGATGCGCCGCGGGGACGGGCGGTCGAGATCGACGGCAACGGCGATCCTGGTCTCCTTGGTATCGCGCACTACTTCGCCGCGGCGGGCGGGCTCGTCGGCGGCGGCGACCCCGAAGGCGGCGAGTGCAGCGTGGTTCTCGGCGTCGGTGCCGACCGTCAGGCGCACCCCGCCCGGCGCGGCATTGGGGCGAAAGCGGGCGCGGATGCCCAGGCTGTTCAGTTTCTTGGCGACGGCTGCGGGCTCCTCCACCTCGAGGAAGAGGAAGTTGCCGCCGCCGTTCCGCACTTTGGTCACGATGGGCGACGCGGCGAACAACGAGGCGAGCCGGTCCCGGTCCGCCTTGATCCGCGCAATCCGCTCCTCGTGCACCGCGCGACGCGACGGCGAGAGCGCGGCGACGGCGGCTTCGATCGACAAGGTCGGCAGCGGATAAGGCGGCAGCGCCCGGGCGGCCATCGCCACGGTGGCGGGATGACTGATCAGGCAACCGACACGTGCTCCGGCGAGGCCATAGGCTTTTGACAGGGTGCGTAGAACGACCAGGTTCTCGGTCTCGGCGGCGCGGCTGGTCCCGCTCTCCCCGTCCGAAAACTCGATATAGGCTTCGTCAAGGACCACTATGGTGTCCGGCAAGGCCCGGCACACTGCTTCCACCTCGGCGAAACGCACGATGTTGCCGGTCGGGTTGTTCGGCGCGCAGATGAAGGCGAGCTTCAGACCCGCCTCACCGCGCACCTGATCGAGAAAGCGCGCGGCGCTGAAGTCGAACGCCGCATCGAGCGGAGCCTCGATCACCCGCGCCCCCTGCAGCGCCGCGAAGTGCGCGTAGGCGGAGAAGGTCGGCGTGCAGATCGACACCGAATCCTCGCCGCCGCGGCAGAAGGTGCGGACCAGGATGTCGATGGCGTCGTCGGCGCCGCGGGTGACGATCAGGTTCTCCGCCGCAACGCCGTAGAGCGCCGCCATCGACCGCCGAAGCCGCGCCGGCTGGGGCTCCGGATAGCGGTTGAGGCCGGTCGCAAGGGCACCGTCGCTGAGCGGCGGATAGGGGTTTTCGTTGGCGTCCAGCTTGATCGCGTCGCTGCCGAACGCGTCGTTGGCGTTGGCGGCGATGTCAAAGGGCGCAAGCCGCAGGATTTCGGGGCGCGCGAGGCGCTCGGCGAGGCTGGTCACGCCCCCACCTCGCCCCGCAGATCGGCGGCGCGGGCATGGGCTTCGAGCGCCTCCAGCCGAGCCAAAGCGGCGGCCGGGCCGGCGATGGCGCGCGCCGCTTCCGGAGTCACCGTTTGCACGGTCATCGCCTTCAAGAATGTGTGCACCGACACCCCGCTCCACGCCCGCGCGGCGCCGTCGGTGGGGAGGACGTGGCTCGATCCGGCGAGATAATCGCCGAACGTCTCGGCGGCGAGGGGACCGGCGAACACCGCCCCGGCATTGCGCACCAGCGGCAGCAGCGCTTCGGCATCGGCCACCGCCAGCGACAGGTGCTCGGGGGCGTAGAGGTTCGCGACCTCTACCGCTTCTTCGAGACTGGTGACGAGGACGATGCTCGCTTCCTTGAGCGACGCCTCGGCAACGCTCCGGCGGGGCAGCAAGGCGACCTGCCGCGCCAGCTCCGCCTCCACCGCGTCGGCAATTGCAACCGAGGGCGTCACCAGAAGCACCTGCGCCGACGCGTCATGCTCGGCCTGGCTGAGCAGATCGGCGGCCACAACTACCGGATCGGCGCTGTCGTCGGCGATCACCATCAGTTCGCTCGGCCCCGCCGGCATGTCCACCGCCGGGCCGCCGGGCATGGACGCGACGATGGTCTTGGCCTCCGCAACCCAGGCATTGCCCGGCCCGCAGATCTTGTCGACGCGCGGAATGTCGCCCGCCCCGAACGCAAGCGCGGCGATCGCCTGCGCGCCGCCGGCGGTCCACACCGCGTCGATCCCGCACAGCTCGGCGGCAAGGGCGATCACCGGATCGAGCCCGCCGTCGCGGTGGTCGGGCGGCGTGGTGACGACAAGCTCCAGCACCCCCGCCGCCCGCGCTGGAATGGCGAGCATCAGCAAGGTCGAGAAGAGCGGCGTCTTGCCGCCCGGAATGTAGAGGCCGACGCGGTCGATCGCGCGCCACACCTTGCGCACCACCAAACCGGGCATGGTTTCCACCAGGTGTTCGGGCGGCAAACTGCCTTCGTGAAAGGTGCGGATGTTCTTGGCGGCAAGCTCCATCGCCGCCACTTGCTCGGCGCTCAGCGACTTGCGGGCGCGGGCCGCGGCTTCGGCAACAGGGATGCGGCGTGGCAGCGCGTCGTCGATGCGCAGCGCGTGGGCGGCGAGGCCCTGCCAGCCGCGCTCGCGCACGTCGTCGACGATGGCGCGAACCGAGGATTGCAGGCGGGCGTCGCTCCGCTGCTCGGGACGGGCAAGCGCCGCCGCCCGGCCGGGCGTGTCCAGCGTGTTCCAGCTAAGCCGCTTCACAGCATCATCTTTTCAATCGGGAGGACGAGGATTGCCGACGCGCCGGCGGCTTTCAGCTTCTGCAGCGTCTCCCAAAACACCGATTCCTGGCAGACGGCGTGGACGGCGAAATGGCCGGCGCGGCCGTGCAGCGGCAGGATGGTCGGCGCTTCCGCCCCGGGCAGGATGGCGGTGATGTCGCGCAGCGCCTCGCCGGGCGCGTTGAGCATGATGTATTTCGATTCCTTGGTGGCGAGCACGCCTTCGATTCGGCTCAAAAGCTGGTCGCCCTGCTCCAGCTTGGCGGGAGTGATCGCCTTGCGGGTGCGGATCAGCACCGCCTGGCTTTCATACACCGTCTGCACCGGGCGCAGGCCATTCGCTTCCAGGGTCGCGCCGGTGGAGACGAGGTCGCAGATGAAGGGGGCGATCTGAAGCCGGGGGGCAAGCTCGACGGCGCCGTTCATCTTCACCACCGTTGCGGTCACGCCGTTGGCATCGAGGAAGCTCTGCACGATGCGCGGATAGGAGGTGGCGATGCGCGCGCCCTCCAACGAGGCCGGGCCTTCGTACGGCGTCGCCTCAGGGGCGGCGAGCTTCAGGGTGCAGCGGCCGAAGCCGAGGCTGGCCAGCACTTCGAAGCGCGGCTCGCTCTCGCCGAGCGCGAACTCCTGAAGCACGTTCTCGCCGACGATCCCGTATTCGCACACGCCGTCGCTGACGAAGGTGGGGATGTCGTCGTCACGCACGAACATCAGGTCGGCGGGGAAGTTCTCGACCCGGGCGGTGAGCTCGTTCTTGCCGTTTTGGATGCGCAGGCCGGCGTCGCGCAGCAGGCCCCGGCTCTGGTCCGAAAGGCGGCCTGACTTCTGAATCGCGATGTGGAGGCGGGTGTCGTCAACGAGCATTGCCGCCCTCCAACGCGTCGATTGCGCGGCGATATCCCTGGTGCGGCTCCTGCCTAAGGAAACGCGCGACCCGCACGATGGTGGTGGTGCTCACCCCGGTGGCATCGTGGATGTCCCGGTAGGAGAGGTCGGTTCCGTCGAGGAGGCGGGCGACGTGCCAGCGCTCCGCCAACGTGCGGATCTCGGCCGGCGTGCACAGATCGGTGAGCAAGGTGGCCATCTCCGCACCGTCGTGCGGCGTAAGGAGAGCGGCGCAGAGGTCGGCGGTAAGCGCACCCGCTTCCCGCATCGGCACGACGGGAGCGGCAGTGGAGACGGACATGCTTGTTCTACCGTGTTAATACGATGGAACGCGCCCTAGAACTGCCGTCGTTGATTCGCAAGGGGTTTGTTCCCCTCGTCATGCCAGCGAAGGCTGGCATCCATGCTGAGGGCGAGCTGACGGTACGGGGTTGAAATTCAGCATGGGCCCCAGCCTTCGCTGGGGCGACGGAGTTTATCCAAGCAGGTGCTTCTGCACCTTGCCCGCCGCGGTGCGCGGGAAGTCGGGCACGAACTCGAAGCTCTTGGGCACCTTGTAAGGCGCAAGCCGGGTGCGGCAGAAGGCTTCCAGCTCGCCCTCCACCGGCCGCCCCGCGCCGGCGGCGAGCTGGATGAAGGCGCGGCCGACTTCGCCCCAGCGTGGGTGCGGCGCCGGCACGACCGCGGCGGCGCTGATCGAGGGGTGGGCGGAGAGCACATTCTCCACCTCAACCGGAAAGACGTTCTCGCCGCCCGAGATGAACATCTCCTTCCGCCGCCCGGCGATGGTGTAGAAACCCTCTGCGTCGCGGCTGGCGAGGTCGCCCGAGCGCAGCCAGCCATCGGACGTAAAGGCGGCGCGGGTCGCCTCTGGGTCGTTCCAATAGCCTGGGGTTACGGCCGGCCCCGCGAAGAGCAGGTCGCCGACCTCCCCGTCCGCAACGTCGCGGCCTGCGGCATCGACGATCCGCGCGCGCACCAAAAGCTGCGGCTTGCCGACGCTGCCGATCCGCTCCCAGGCATCCTCCGGCGCGGCGAGAAAGGCGGTTGGGCCCGTCTCGGTCATGCCCATGCCGCCGCACACCCGGATGCCGAGGTCGCGGCAGCGGGCGGCAAGTGCGTCGGGCAGCGGCGCCCCGCCGCAGCCCCAGTGGCGGACATGGCCGAGCGGCGCGGCGGCGAAGCGCGGATGGTCGACAAGCTCCTGGTAAACGGCCGGCACTGCGAAGAAGGTGTCGAGCCGCCGCGCCTCCAGCAGCCCGGCCACCGCATCCGCTTCGAAGCCCGGCAGGATCACCACGCGGCCACCCTGGATCAAAGTCGGCAAGGTGTGGAGGTTGATGCCGGCGGTGTGGAACAGCGGCAGGAAGTTGGCTGTGGTGTCGGTGGACGCGATGTCGATCGCCGTGCCGATATTGACGTGGTTCGCGAAGGCCATGCGGAAGGTGTAGATCACCCCCTTGGGCGTGCCCGTCGTTCCCGATGTGTAGAGCAGGTACCAGATGCCGTCGGCGGGCCATTCACGGCGGCCCTCCAGCGGCGACGCGGCGGCAATCAGGGCTTCATAATTGGTATCGAGCCCGACACTCGGCGGCGGCGCGGCCAGTGCCTCGACGCAGGCTTCGTCCTCCGCCCCGTAGAAAAGCAGGGACGGGCGGCAATGGTCGATCATCCGGTCCAGCTCGGCGGCCGGCATGCGCCAGTTGAGCGGCACCAGGATCGCGCCGAGCTTCGCGCAGCCGAACAGGATTTCGAAAAAGGCGATGCGGTTGCGGCACAGAATCGCCACCCGGTCGCCGGCCGCAACGCCCTGCGCCGCCAGCAAAGACGCCGCCTGCGCCGCCCGCCGGTCGAGCTCGGCATAGGTCAAAGTCCGCCCGCCGGCGATCTCCTCCAGCGCCACCCGCCCGGGTGCTAACTCGGTCCGCTTGGCGGTGATGTCGGGGAGGTCGCCGATCATGGCTCGCGCTTCCGCAGCCCCTCCGACACGAGGGAGATTGCGACGTCGGCCACTTCGCCGGGCGACAGGTCCTTGTCCCAGATGCCGTAGCGCATGCCGAGGAACACGCTCATCCCGATCAGCGCCCAAGCGCGCGGCTCGTCCAGGCCGTCGCTGATCTCTCCCCGGGTCCGTGCGCCGGAAAGGTTGCGGCGATACGCGTCGGCGAAGGTCAGGTAATGCTCGCGATAGGCGTCGTGGGCGACGAACTGCGCTTCCTCGATGATCCGGTAGAGCTCGGGGTGCTTGCGGACGAAGGCGATGAACGCCTCCAGGCCCATCCGCTCCGCCGCCATCCGGTCCGGAGCGTCCTTGACCGCCTCGGCGACATGGGCGCGGGTGGCGCGGCTCATCTCCTTGACGAGCGCCCGGAACACCTCCTCCTTGGAGCCGAAATAGGTGTAGAATGTGCCGAGCGCGACGCCGGCGCGCTGGGTGATGCCGGTGATCGCCGCGTCATGATAGCCGCGCTCGCCGAACTCGCCGGACGCCGCCTCGATCAGCCGGCGCAGCGTCTTGCGGCCGCGTTCGGTACGCGGCTCCTTGTCGCCCGCCGCGGCGGCGGCTTCGTTCAAAAACGGCATTGCGATCCTCCCCAGGCCTGCAAAACTGAACCCCTTTTCAGGCTGGGGCAAGCGGCGCGTTTAGCGTTCGTTAGGCGGCGGCCTCTAGAGTGCGCGCATGAGCCGCCAGACCGTCCCCTTCGCCTACGGCACCGCCGATGCCGGCGGCGAGATCGCCCAGCTTCGCCAGGTGCTTGCGTTGGTGGAGGAGCTTGCCGGCACCGGCGCGCCTCTGGCCCCCACCGACCTCGATGAAGCCGCGCGGATCAGCGGCGCTTACGAAAGCGCGCTTCCGGTGGTACAGCGCCGCTTCGACCAAGAAGCGGCCCGCACCGCCCGCTGGGCCACGGCGGGGATCGAAGCGCTGGTCACCCTCCAGGAGCGCGGCTGGCCGGTGAAGCCCGCCGCGGCGCGGCTGGCGCAGGAGCTGCGCAAGGCGCTCGCCGAGCTGCGCGACATCGTTTCCGCCTAGGTCTCAGCGGGAGGCGGCTTCGGCCACTCCTTGATGCGGATGTCGCGTTGCGGGAAGGGCAGCTCGATCCCGTTCTCCGCGAACGAAACCCAGAGCGCGTTCAGGATTTCCGAGCGAACGTTGCCCACCCCGGCCTCCGGATCGCCGATCCACACCAATATTTCATGGTCGACGCTGCTTTCGCCGAACGCCCGAAGCCACACCCGCGGCGCCGGCGCCTTGAGCACCCGCTCCGATTCCGTTGCCGCCTGGATCATCAGCTTCTGGGCAAGTGCCAGGTCGCAGCCATAGGCGACGCCGACCGGGATATGCACCCGCACGTCGCGGCTGGAGTAGGACCAGTTCTCGACCTCCTGGGTCATGAGGTTCTCGTTCGGGATCAGATGCTCCTTGCCGTCGCGGGTGACGATGGAAACGGCGCGCACGCCGATTTTGGTGACGTGCCCGAACGTGTCGCCGACGACGATCACGTCGCCGGGCTTCACCGACCGGTCCATCAGCAGAATGATGCCGGCGATGAGGTTGCCGAACGTCTTCTGAAGCCCGAAGCCCACCGCCAGCCCGAACGCGCCCGAGAAGACCGCGAACGCCGTCAAGTCGATGCCGAGCACGTCGATGCCGATGAAGAAGGCGGCAACGATGATGGCGATCGCGGACAGCTTCTGGACGAGGAGCTGCTGGGTCGGATCGAGGCTCGGGGCGCGGCGGATCGAGTGGCTGACCACCCGGTTGAGCAGCTTCACCACCGCGTAGAGCGCAAGCGCGGTGAGCACGAACTGGGTGACGGTGAGCAGCGACACACGCGTCGCCCCCGCGTTGAAGCCGGCCTTGTCGAGGGTCTCGGTGATCGGCCTCAGCCCCCCCACCGACCGCGCCAGCAAAGCCACGAACGTCACCCCGGCGAGCAGATAGGCGATCCAGCGCGGCATCTGCAGGCCGCGGATCAGGCCGAGCACGACCAGCGCCGTGGCGCCGGCAAGCCCAAGGCCGAGCACGAAGGCGGCAAGCGTGCGCCACTCGTCGACGTTGAGGATGATCGTGAGGAGCAACGCAAGCAGGAGGTAGCGCGAAAGGCCGCACATCCGCCCGGCCAGGCCCTCGGCTCGGGCACCGGCGCGATGCTCCCAGAAGCGGGCAAGCTTCGGGCCGATCCGCAGCGAGACGAGGTAGGCGACGCCCCAGGCGATCGCCACCGCGCCCAAGGCCGCGCCCGCCGACATCCAGTCGGCATATTGGGGCCAGGCGACGCCCAGCCCTTCGAACGCGCCCCTCACCCGGCCGCCCCGTAAAGGGCGAGCCCTTCGGCCAGATCCTCGATCAAATCGTCCACGTCCTCCAGGCCGATATGGAGCCGCACCAGCGGCCCTTCCGCCTGCCAACGCGTTGCCGTGCGAATCCGCTCCGGATCGGCGGGAAGGGCAAGGCTCTCGAAGCCGCCCCAGCTATAGCCGATGCCGAAATGCGAAAGGCCGTCCACGAACGCCGCCCGCTCCGCCTCGCCGCCGCCTTTCAGGGTGAACGCGAACAGGCCCGAGGCGCCGCGGCAGTCGCGCGCCCAATGTTCGTGCCCCGGGCAGGACGGCAAAGCCGGATGAAGCACCCGCGCCACCTGCGGCTGCTCGGCAAGCCAATGCGCCACCTTCAGCGCACTCTCGCCGTGCTGCTTCAGCCGCACGCCGAGCGTCCGAAGGCCCCTCAGCGCAAGCCAGCAATCGTCCGGGGACGCGGTCTGGCCGAAAACCCGGCCTTGCTTGTCCAGCCGGTCCAGCCACTCCGGCCCGACCGTCACCGAGCCGAGCATCACATCGGCATGGCCGACGATATATTTGGTGCAGGCGAGGATCGCGAAATCCACCCCAGCAGCGAGCGCCGGGAACAGCAAGGGCGTCGCCCAGGTGTTGTCGAGCAGGGTAACGAGCCCCCGCGCCTTTGCGACCTCGCACATGCCCGGCACGTCCTGCACCTCGAAGGTCAGTGAGCCGGGGCTTTCCAGGAACAGCGCGCGTGTCCTGTCGCCGATCAGCGCTTCGATGCCGCGGCCGATCAGCGGGTCGTAGTAGCGCGTCGCGATGCCAAACGGGGCAAGCACGTCGTCGCAGAACATCCGCGTCGGCCCGTAAACGCTGTCTACCATCAGCAGCTCGTCGCCGGGCTTGAGCACCGTCATCAGAGCGATCGCGATGGCCGCTGCGCCCGACGGAAACAGCCGGGTCCCCGCCGCGCCCGGCTCGATCTCGGTCAAGGCCTCGGCAAGCGCCCACTGGGTCGGCGTTCCGTTGCGGCCATATTGCAGAGTGCCGGTGCGCGGCGGATTGGCCGCCTTCATCGCCGCGACGTTGTCGAACAATATGGTCGAGGCCCGCCACACCGCGGGATTGACGATGCCCCCGGTCCATTCGGGCCGCCGTCCGCCCTGGACCAGCCTGGTGCCCTGCCGGGTGCCGTCTTTCTTCTTCATGCCGCGCCTGTCGCCTTTGGTGTTTCGGGGTCCGCGCCCCATTCGGCCCAGCTCCCGTCGTAGAGCTGCACGTCGCTCTTGCCGAGCAGATGCGCGCCGAACAGCAGCACGCAGGCGGTGATGCCCGAGCCGCAGGTCGCCACCAGCGGCCTGGCAAGGTCCACGCCCGCCTCCTCGAACGCGGCGCGCAGTGCGTCACCCTGCTTGATGCTGTTGTCCGGGTTGAACAGCGTGCCCTGCGGCAGGTTCTTCGATCCCGGAATATGCCCCGCCGCCATGCCCGCCCGCGGCTCCGCCTCCGTGCCGGCAAAGCGCGCCGCGCCGCGCGCATCGACGATCTCGTGGCTGCCGGCGCCGAGCAGGGACGCCACAAGCGCCTTGTCCGCCACCGCCTCCTCGTCGAACACCGGCGTGAAGTGGCCGTGGCGCGCCTCCGCCTTGCCGCTCTCCAGCGGCCGCCCTTCCGCCTTCCACTTCGCGAGGCCGCCGTCGAGCACCGCCACCTGCCGGGCGCCGAAGCTCTTCAGCATCCACCACGCCCGCGCGCTGCTGTGCAGCGGGCTGTTGTCGTAGACCACGATCCGCTGCCCGTCGCCGAGCCCAAGCGCCCGCATCCGGCTTGCGAACAGATGCTCCGGCGGCACCATGTGCGGCGCCGGATGATCCGGATCGAAAACCACATCGAGATCGAGGAAGACGGCGCCGGGGATGTGAGCGGCCTCGTACTCGGCGCGTCCGTTTCGCCCGTCCGCCGGCAGGAACCAGGACGCATCGATGATGCGCAGATCGGACGCGCCAAGCTGCGCGTCCAACCATTCGGTCGAGACGAGCGAGTCCATCACGCCTCCGTCCTCACTTCGTCATGCCGGACTTGATCCGGCATCCACCTTCCCTGTCCGGCAGAAGCAGGTGGACCCCGGATCAAGTCCGGGGTGACGGTGATGGGGTGGAGACGATGGCTCAAGGCTTCACGGGCTCCACTACTCCAAGCGTCGCCAGCGTCTCCAGATAGGCCGCGACGTCCGCTAAGGGCACCGGCCCGACACTGGCCGCAAGATCCTCCAGGATTCCCTGCAGGTCGCGAACCCCATCGACGAGGTTGAGCGCTTCGTAGGCGAAGCTCGGGCCTTCTCCAGCTTCCCGCGACAGCAGCGCCGGACGCGGCAGGTTCCGCTTTTCCAACTGGTCGTCGAGCCAGCTATAGCCGAAGCCGCTCATCGGCCCCTTGAGGCGCGGGTTTCGGCGGTAGACGGGGCCGCCGGCCTCGACGCCCGCCGCCTTCACCTCCGGCGGGGTGCGAACCGTCAGGCCGCTGAACACGCCGAAGCGCTCCACCGAAGATGCCAGGTCCATCTCGAACCGGCCTCCGTGAAACATAAGCGCCTCGCGCTCCGTCACGCTGAGCGATGCGGTGCGCCTGCGCTGGGCCGCCACCCGCTGGAGACCCTCGGCATCCATGACCTGCCGCAGCTCATCGCGGCCGAGCAGCCTCGCGCTTCCGTCGATCGCGCCTGGCTTGATCGTGCCGAGATACCAACCCGAAGCCGCGGCAATGAACATTGCGCGCTTGAGCTTGGTGGCGTCGATATTGCCCGGCACGTCCTTGTTGGTGTGGATATAGATATCGGGCCAGTCGGCCAGGTAGATGATCGGGATTCGCCAGCTTCCCTCCGCCCACACCTGGTGGTCGGAGCCTTCGGAAAAGCCGCCGATGGTGGCCCGAAGCGGCTGCTTGCTCCCTTCCGGATCGAGCAGCGGCATCGGCGCCTCGCCGATGTTCGCGTAGAGCGACGACTGGTCGTTCACCCACCGCCCGATCGCGAAACCGACGTCCGAGACGAAGCTCGGCAGGCTCGGCGGCGAGCCTTCCACCTTGAGCGTTCCCTTGGTGATCTCCGTATTGCCGCCGATCATGTCGAGGTGAATCGTCGCCAGCGTCCGCTGGGCGAACTCCGGCCGCGCGTTGAGGAGCGCAATCGTGCACTCGACCTCGCACGGCCAGATGAAGCGGAGGGTGCGGTCCGGCTTGGCCAGCCGCCCGTCCGCGATCAGGCGGCTGAGGGTGCGCGCCACTTCGAGGATGCCCGAACAGCCGCTGGCATTGTCGTTGGCGCCGGGCGAGGGATGGTCGAGGTGACAGGAGAAGACGATCTCCTTCGACCGGTCCTTGCCCGGGATCACCGCCGTCGGGATGCGATACTCCCCCGCGCTCCGCCCCGCCTCCACCGCCGCGCGCAGCCGCACCGCCTCGCCTCTGGCAAGCCGTTCCTGCCAGGCACGCGCCCGCGCGGGCGACACCATGAAGGCGAAGGTCGGGTCCTGCCACGTGCTGAGATGGCCCCAGCGGATCAGGCTTTCATCCTCGCCCCACCAGGCCGATTTCTGGTTCTGCGCCCAGGAGACGATGCCCGCAGCGCCGCGCTGCGTCACCGCCATCTTCGCCACCGCTTCGGGCTGCGAGGAGGTGAGGACGAGCTTGCCGCGCAGGTCCTTGCCCTCGTAGTCGGCCGGCGAAGTGCCGGCGCCGATGTCGACCAGCGCGCCTTGCGCCTTGCCGCTGACGCTGTCCTGAGCAAGCGTGATCGGCTGGTCGGCGAAGGAGGCGATGCGGGTCGCGTCGCGCCATTGCCCGCTGTCCTGCCGCTGCTCCCAAAGCTCGGCGGACTTGGCATTCCACCCCGGCCGGGAACGCTGCGTTCCGTAGAAGATCTTGCCGTCCGCGGGCAGGCGGATCGTCTCGACCTCGCTCAGCCCATAATCCTTGAGCTTGCCGGCGATCAGCGCCGCCGCGTCGTTATACCCTTCCGATCCGCGCATCCGGTGGTGCTGCGACAAGGACGTGATCGTCCGCTTCGCCGCCGCGCCGGAAAGCTCCCCCGCCAGCGCCTCCGTCTCCGCCGCGCTGAGCAGCGGCGCCTTTACCTCGGCCACCGCCGGTGCGGCGGCGAGGAGGAGAAGCAGCGGAAGCGCGCGGATGGGGACCATAAACTACTCCTGGGCGAAGCGGCGGAAGAAGCTCTGGTTGTTCCAGCTCGGCCGCTCGGGGGCATTGGCCACCCGCCAGCCGAGCTCGGCAACGAAATCGTGGAGCCGCACCGCGTCGAGTTTCTCCACCGGCTGCGAAAGGTCGTCGGACGGCGCGTGGTAGCGGGTCGAGCGCCACACCCGCTCGATCTCCGCTTCCGGCGTGTCCCTCGCAAAACCGAACTTGAAGGCGAGCGACGGCACGCCTTCGCGGATGAAGCTGTACTGGTCGGAGCGGACGAAGCTGTTCCGGTCCGGCCAGGGATCGGGCACCAGCGGCAGGCCCTGCGCGGCGCCCACTTCGGCGGCGGTGACGCCCAAGCTGCTTTCCTCGCCGCCGAGCGCGATCACGCTGCGCAGGGGGAAGATCGGCAGCGCCATGTCGAAGTTCAGATCGGCAACGATCGAGCGCTTCGGCACCGTCGGCCGAAGCGCGAAGTAGCGCGAGCCGAGCAGGCCCTTCTCCTCCGCGGTGACCCAGACGAACAGCAGCGAGCGCTTCGGCCGCGTGCCGCGCGCCTTGAAGCTCCGTGCAATGTCGAGCAGCCCCGCCGCGCCCGCCGCATTGTCCATGGCGCCGTTGTAGAGCCCGTCGCCGCCGATCGGGCTCGACACGCCGAGGTGGTCGAGATGGGCGGAGAAGACGACATGCTCGCCGCGCAGGCCGTCGCCGCCGCCCGGCAGCCGCGCGACGACGTTGTTGGACATCACCGGCCGGTGGGTCGCGAAGAAGCTGCCGCGCAGGTTGGCCTTGAACGCCACCTTGGGCAGCGGCCGCGACGCATCGGCGGCGGCGGAGAGATCGGCGAAGCTGATGTTGGCGGCGGCGAACAGCTTCTGCGTGGTCTCCGGGTTGAAGCTCAGCGACACGAAGGGCGTTTTCACGTCGCGCAGCGCGGCGTCGGCAAAATACATGCCGCCCTGCCCGACCTGCGCCACCGCCCGCGACCAAGGCGTTTCCACCGCCTCCAAGGTGGTCAGCGACAGCAGGCCGACAGCGCCGCGCTCGGCCAGGATGCGCGAGCGGTCCCGCCGCGCATGCGCCTTGAGCGCCCCGGAAATGTTCTCCGGCCCGCCGCCGATCACCACCGCGATCTTGCCCTGGAGGTCGACCCCGGCGAGGTCGTCATACCCGGCCTCCGGAATGGAAAGGCCGTAGCCGATGAACACCAGGGGCGCGTCCACCCGCTCGGGCACCCGCCCGCCGCCGCGGCCGATGATGAGGTCGTTCGGCACCTCCAGCCGGGTCTCGGTCCCGCCCGCCGTCAGCGACGCGGAGGAGCGGACGTGATCAACGAACTGCTCCTCGAACGCGACCTTCTGGAAATACCCGCCGTCGTCACCCGCGGGCTCGAGCCCGATCGCCTTGGCCTGCGCCACTACGTAATCTGCGGCGCGCTGATAGCCGGGGGTGCCGGTCAGCCGCCCTTCCATGCCGTCGTCGGCGAGCGCGGAAACATCCCCCCACCACCGCACCGCGCGTTCCGCCTGGCTCGGCGCTGGTGGCGTCGTAACGCAGGCGGCGAGGAGAAAAGGGAGAGCAAGAAAGGACAGGCGCATCGCGAACTCCGGCAAGTGGCCCTTCCCCCTTGTCCCGTCGCCCGTCGCGTGTCCAGCCGCGCGAAAAGGAAGAAGAAGCGGGATACCCGCTTTCGCGGGTATGACGGAGGAGGCGCACCCGTCAGCTACTCGCCGTCACCCCGCGAAAGCGGGGGCCCCGCTTCTTCTTCGTCGCTTTGTCTTAGCTCACCGTGCCCGGATGAACGCCCGGATGTCCCGGCTCAGCTTCGCCCGATCCTCGTCGCGGACGTACATCATGTGGCCGGAGCCGTAGTAAGCGAACTGCACCCGGTCGGCCGGGACGCCGGTCCGCGACAGGGCATATTCGGCGCCGAAGAAGGGCGTCGCGAAATCGAAATAGCCCTGGCCGACGAACACGCGCAGGCCGCTATTCTCGCGCATCGCCTTGGCGAGGTAGGGGGCGACATTCTTGTAATATTTTGCGTCGCCGCCGCCCAAATTCCAGTCCCAGTCGCCGACCGGGCCGATGGTGGTATATTGGCGTTCCGTGTTGAACTTGAGGCCGTCGCGGGCCCAGGCGTTGATGGCCGCGGTATAGCCCGCGTCGATGCCGTAGAAGCTGGGATCGTTGTCCGGCTCCTCGCCCGCATTGTCATAATCGCGGCCGGTATAGCGCGCGTCGAGGCGGCCGACCGTCAGCCCCCGGTCGCGCAGCAATTCCTTGTAGAAGCGGCTGTCGGACACGCGCAGGTCGGCGCTTTCCAGGAACTGTTCGGAAAGGCCGGTGAAGCGCGCCAGGCGGCGGCGGATGTTGGCGCGGCGCTCGCCCTTCAGGGCCTGGCGCTGGAGAAGCGCCGAAGCATAGTCGCCGATCGCGAAGCGCCGCGCCTCCTCCACGAACGCCTCCAGAGTGCCCACATCGGCCGGCGCCTTGCCGTGGTGATACGCCGCCGCCGCCATCGACGGCAGGAAGATCACATACGGCATTTCGTTGCCGGGCACGCCGGCCTGCGCGCCGAAATCGAGAATGGTGGAAATCAGGATGATGCCGTTCAGCGACACGTCGTTGAACTGGCCTTCGAGCTGGTTGACGACCGCCGCCGAGCGCGTCGTGCCGTAGCTTTCGCCGCCCAGGAACTTGGGCGAATTCCAGCGGCCGTTCTCGCCTAGCCAGATGCGGATGAACTCGGCCACCGATTTCGCGTCCTGGGTGACGCCCCAATATTCCTTGGGATCCGTTTTTCCCAAAGCATGGCTGAAGCCGGTGCCGACCGGATCGATGAACACGATGTCGGTAACGTCGAGCAGGCTCTCGGGATTGTCGACGATCGGAAAGGGCGGCGCGCCGTCGTCGCGCGCGTCCGACGGGATCGCCACCCGTTTCGGCCCGAACGCGCCCATGTGCAGCCACACCGATCCGGACCCCGGCCCGCCGTTGAACAGAAAGGTGACCGGCCGGTTCGGATCGCGCCCCTCCTTGACGTAGGCGGTGGAGAAGATGCTGGCCTTGGGCGTGCCGTCCTCCGCCTTGAGATAGGTCTCGCCCGCAGTTGCGGTGAAGGCCACCCGCGCGCCGCCGAACGTGCCGCTGTGCCGGGTGATGGAGATGCGGGGCGGCGGGATCGGCGCTTGCGCCTCCTTCTCGGTGGCCGGAGCCTGCGCGAAAGCGGGCACGGCGAGGGCCGCGAGGAGGGCGGCGGCGGGCAGGCGCAGGCGAAGCGTCATCGAATATCCGTGGCTGTTCGTTCGAGCACGGCGCTATGGCACGGCGCCCGCGCGACGGAAAGCTGGCGGCCTTGCGGTTTGCGGCTATGATCGGGCCAACGTCTCTTCATGGAGGACCCGGCAATGAAGCGGTTCGATCTCCCCAGGCTTTGCGCTCTCCTGCTCGTCGCCGCGGCGCCCCCCGCTTTGGCGCAGGACTCCGGCTACCGCATGCCGCCGGCCCCCATCGCGCAGATACTGGACGCCGCGCCGACCCCCGGCACACTGATCAGCCCGCGCCGCGACACGGTGGCCCTGCTCGGCCGCTTCAATCTTCCGCCCATCGCCGAACTTGCCGAGCCGGATTTGAAGCTCGCCGGCTACCGAATCAATCCGCGCAACAACGGCCAGGCGAACAGCCGCGTCGCCTGGCTCAATGCGATCTCCTTTCAGCCGATTCCTTCGGGCCCGGAGCGGCGGGTCGCGCTGCCCGCAGGGGCGCGCTTCACCTCCCCCGCCTGGTCCCCGGACGGGGCTCGAATCGCCTTCCTGCTCGACCGGCCGGCCGGCCTTGAACTCTGGGTCGCCGACGCCGCGACCGCCAAGGCGCGGCGGCTGACCGCCGCGGGCGTCAACGCCACGATCGGGGCGGGCTTCGAATGGCTGCCCGACAGCTCCGGCCTGCTGGTGCGGATGGTCCCCGCCGGGCGCGGACCCGCACCCAAGGTCGGCGGCGCTCCCGCCGGACCGCTGGTGCAGGAAAATGCCGGCCGCACCGCACCGGTGCGCACCTACCAGGATCTGCTGCGAAGCCCTTCGGACGAAGCCTTGTTCGCCCATTATTTCACCGCGCAGCTCACCCACGTGCCGCTCGCCGGCGCTGCCCGTCCGGTCGGCGCGCCCGGCCTGCTGCTCGGCGCCGGCGTATCGCCCGATGGGCGCTACATTCTCCAAACCCGCGTGAAACGGCCGTTCAGCTATGTCGTGCCCGCCGCCTTGTTCCCGGCGGAAGTCAGCGTCACCGATCTTGCCGGACGCCAGATCCGCAAGCTCGCCGACCTGCCGCTTCGCGACGACATCCCGACCCAGTTCGACGCCGTCGCGCCCGGCCCGCGCGCGGTGCACTGGCGCAGCGACAAGCCCTCTACCCTCGTCTGGGCGGAAGCTCAGGACGGCGGCGACGTCCGCCGCGAGGCCGCGATCCGCGATCGGGTGTACATGCTCGACGCGCCCTTCACCGCGCCGCCGCGCGCACTTGTTGATGTCAAGGATCGCTTCTCATCGATCACCTGGGGCCGCGACGATTATGCGATGGTGACGTCGCAATGGTGGAACACGCGGCGCGAGACCCAGATCGCGGTCGATCCCTCCCGGCCGGGCACCGGGCGCGTCCTGCTCGAGCGCAATTTCCAAGATCGCTACAACGATCCCGGCGCGCCGGTGCTGCGCCCCAACGCCGCGGGACGGCCGGTGATGCACTTCACTGCCGACGGGCACGGGCTGTTCATGACCGCGCCCGGAGCAAGCCGCGAAGGTGAGTTCCCGTTCCTGGCGCGGATGGACATCGCCACCGGCAAGACCGAGCGCCTGTGGCAGGCCAAGGCGCCGCACTATGAAACGCTGGTGGGCATTCTCGACGACGCGGGCGAGCGCCTGCTCACCCGGCGCGAGAGCCGGATCGATCCGCCCAACCTTTATCTTCGCACCCGCTCCGGCGGCGAGCCGGTGCAGATCACCCGCTTTGCCGATCCCGCGCCCCAGCTTGCCGGGGTGACCCAGCGGCTGGTCACCTACAAGCGCGCGGACGGCGTGGATCTGAGCGGCACCCTCTACCTTCCCGCCGGCTACGACGAGAAGCGCGACGGGCCGCTGCCGCTCTTGATGTGGGCCTACCCGACCGAGTTCACCGACGCAGCCGTCGCGGGGCAAGTGGTGGACACGCAGAACCGCTTCACCCGCCCGGGAAGCGCAAGCCACCTGTTCCTGCTCACCCAGGGCTATGCCATCCTCGACAACCCGACCATGCCGATCATCGGCGTGAACGGCGCCGAAGCCAACGACACCTATGTCGAGCAGCTCGTCTCCAGCGCCAAGGCGGCGGTTGATGCGGTGGTGGAAATGGGCGTCGCCGACCGCGCGCGGATCGCGGTGGGCGGGCACAGCTACGGCGCGTTCATGACCGCGAACCTGCTCGCCCACAGCGACCTGTTCAAAACCGGTATCGCCCGATCCGGCGCCTATAACCGCACGCTTACTCCGTTCGGCTTCCAGGCCGAGCAGCGCACTTATTGGGAAGCGGTGGAGACCTATACGCAGATGAGCCCCTTCACCCATGTTCGCAAAATCAACGAGCCCATTCTCCTCATCCACGGCGAGGCGGACGACAACAGCGGCACCTTCCCGGTGCAGACCGAGCGCTTCTACGCAGCCCTGAAGGGCCAGGGGGCGACGGTGCGCTATGTCGTGCTGCCGCTCGAGGCGCATGGCTACCGTGCGCGGGAGTCGGTGATGCACACCCTGTGGGAGATGACCCACTGGCTCGACACCCACGTCAAGGGTGCCCCAGCGCCGCCGCGCGCGGCGGCGGCGGCCGGAGCCGAATAACACGCGACGAATGACAGGCGTCTAGTGCGGCGTTAGTAGGCCGGCGCATGGACCTTACGCATCTCGGCCGCTCGTCGCCGCTCCCCGCCTCGCCCGAAGAGGCGCGGCTCGATTACGTTCCCAATCCGCGCACCGGCCGGCCTTATCTGGTGCGCTTCACCGTGCCGGAATTCACCTCGCTTTGCCCGGTCACCGGCCAGCCCGATTTCGCCCACATCGTGATCGATTACGCGCCGGGCGAAACCATCGTCGAATCCAAGTCGCTGAAGCTGTTCCTGGGCGCGTTCCGCAACCATTGCGGCTTTCACGAAGACGTCACGGTGGGCATCGGCGAGCGCCTGGCCGCCGAGATGAACCCGCTGTGGCTTCGCATCGGCGGCTATTGGTATCCGCGCGGCGGCATTCCCATCGACGTTTTCTTCCAGACCGGCGAACCGCCCGCCGGCCTATGGGTGCCCGGCCAGGACGTCCCCGGCTATCGCGGCCGCGGCTGAGCTATTTGCTGAACAGCACGCCGACCAGGATCTTCGCCGCTTCCTCGTCTCCCGCCTTGGCGGCCTTGCGCAGCCAGACGGCAGCCTGGGTTTTGTCTTTCTCCACTCCGATCCCATCGGCGTAGTTGGCACCGAGGAAGCGCATCGCAACGGCATCGCCCATGTCGGCGGCCTTGCGATACAGGCGCATCGCTTCGCGCTCATCCTTGGCGGTGCCGCGGCCGAGCTCGTGGAGGAGGCCCAATTCGGTGATCGCTTCCGCATCGTCCATCGCCGCCGCCTGCCCGACCAATCCAAACGCCTTGCTGTCGTTCTTGCGGACTCCCTGGCCTTCCAGATAGGCCATGCCGAGGAACATCGTGCCCCGGCTGTCGCCCGTTGCCGACGCCCTTTCGAACAAGCGGAACGCCTTCTTCACATCGGCCTTGGTACCCCGGCCGTACCGGTACATCACGCCGAGATTGGTGAGGCCGGTGCCGTTCTCGGCCGCGGCCGCCTTGCCGTACCAGGCCAGCGCCTTGATATAATCCTGCGGCACGCCGTCGCCCATTTCATACAGCCAGCCGATCTGCACCAGCGCATCGCTGTCGCCCGCTTCGGCCGCCTTGTTGAGCAATGCCAGCCCCTGGGCCGCATCCTTGGGAACCCCGGTGCCGGTCCGATAGGCGTCGGCAAGTTCCACCATGCCGCCGGTCGATCCGGCCTCAATCGCGCGCTGCAGATAGGCGATCGCCTTACCGGGATCGGCGGCCACGCCCTCACCGTCTCGATAGATCGCACCCAGCGCCACCAGCGCTTCAAGGTGGCCGAGCGCCGCCGCTTTCTCATACCAGCGGACGGCCTCCGCGGGGTCCTTGGCGGTGCCGAGGCCGAAGCGATGGAGGACGGCCATCCCCACCATTCCCGCCGAATCCTCCGCCTCCGCCGATTTGCGGTACCAGCGCATCGCCGCGGGGTATTCGCGCTCGACGCCCAGCCCGAAATGGAGCGCCACGCCGACGTCCACATAGGCCGGAACGTTGTCCTGCGCCGCGGCTTTGGCATACCAGCGATACGCCTCGGCGAGATCCTTGGGTACGCCGCGGGCATATTCGTGCATGATGCCGAGGCTGCGCTCGCAGTCGCTTTCGGCAAGCTCGGCGCAGCGGCGGAACCAGGACACCGCCTCCTCGTCGTCCTCCTTCACGCCCTTTCCTTCGTCCAGGGCGATGCCGAGCAGTTGCATGGAGCGAGCGTCGCCGTCGCCGGCCCCGGAGCGGAGCAGCCGCACGGCTTCCTTCGCGTCCTCCGCCACGCCGGTGCCGTGATACAGGTTGTTGGCCAGGTAGTAGCGGGCGTTGCTGTCGCCTTTGTCGGAACCTTGCCGGTACAGATCGTTCGCCTTGGCGAGATCCTTCTCCACCCCGCTTCCCGTTTCATAAAGCAAGCCGAGCGACCCGTAGGCGGCAGCGAAGCCGGTCTCGACCGACCGTGCGTAAAGCCGCGCCGCCTCCGCGGGATCCTGGGGTACGCCAACCCCGAAGTCGCTTGCCGAGCCGAGCAGGTAAAGCGCCTCGCCATTACCGGCGCCGGCGAGCGGCCGGGCGAGCTTCACCGCCCTTTCGAAATCCTTTGCCTCCCAGGCCGCCCAGGCCTCGGCAAGCGGCGTCGCGCTTTGAGTCCGCGCCAGGGGTGCCTGGACGGGCACCGCCATGTCGAAGGTTGCGCCAAGCGCGGCGAGCAGAAGCAGCATGATCGGATATCCCCCTTGTTCGGCCGGATGATTGCCTAAAAGGCGCCGGGAGACAAATGGTTGATAAGAGCGACCGCTTGTGGCGAGAGGGCGCAGCAGAGGCGGCGAAAAGGAAGAACAAGCGTGGGCAAGGTCGCGATATTCGGCGCGGGGTCGGTCGGCTGCTTCATCGGCGGCGCCTGGGCTGCGGCGGGTGTGCCGGTGACCCTGATCGGCCGTGAGCGGATCGGCAGCGCGATCGCCGAAAACGGCCTCACCCTGACCGACGGCGCCGGCTGGCGAGCGCGGCGCGAGCCGGGAGAGGTGGACTTCGCCACCAAGCCCGCCGCGCTCGCCAAGGCCGAGGTGATCGCGCTTTGCGTCAAAAGCCATGACACCGCGGGCGCGGCAAAGGACATCCTTCGCCACGGCAAGAAAGGCGCGCTGGTCATCTCCTTCCAGAACGGCGTCAGCAATGCCGAGCTGCTGGAGGCCGCGTTGAGCCGGAGGGGCTTCAAGGTCGCCCAGGCCACCGTGCCCTTCAACATCGCTTATCTCGGCCAGGGCCGCTTCCACAAAGGCGTCGCCGGCGAGCTTGCCGTGGCGGATCTGCCCGAAACCCGTGCGCTCGCCGGGCAAGTCGGCAAGGGCCCCGCCCAGCTCCGCCTTGAAGCGAATATGCCCGCGCTCGCCTGGGGCAAATTGCTGATCAACTTGAACAATGCGGTCAACGCACTGTCCGGCCGCACCCTGCTCGAACAGCTCAAGGAGCGCGATTACCGCCGCATCGTCGCCGCCTCCATTGTCGAGGCGCTGGACGTGCTCGCCGCCGCCGGGATCGAGCCGGCCACCCTTGGACCGGTCCCGCCCAAGCTCCTCCCCCACGCCATCGCGGCCCCCAACTTCATCTTCAACAACGTGTTCCTCAAGGTTCAGAAGATCGACGGCCACGCCCGCTCCTCCATGGCCGACGACCTCAAAGCCGGCCGCATGACGGAGATCGATTACCTCAACGGCGAAGTCGTGAAGCTCGGCGAAAAGCTCGGTCGCAAGACGCCGGTCAACGCCGCCATCGTGTCGCTGATCAAGCAGGCCGAGGCGGGCGTGGAGCACCTTTGGAGCCCAAACGAGCTCAAGGCGCACGTCTTGCAGGGGCACAAGGTGGCGCCGCTCTTCGGCTACTGATTTGACAAGGGTTTTGCGCCCGCGCAGGGACTTGGGCACCCCAGGCCCGGAGACTCGCCCGCATGCGCATTCGTTCCGCTATTTCGCTTTTCGCTTTGTCCGCCGGCCTTGCCGCCTGCGCCTCCACCGCCGCGCGCGACTCGGCGCAAACGCCCGCCGCCGCGCCGACGCCCGGAGCGGCCCAGGTGCGCCGCGACGTGACGACCCAGCTTCCCCGCAACGTCCGCCCGCTCCAGTACAGCATCTCGGTAACCCCGGACGCGGCGAACCTGCGCTTCACTGCGATCACCGCCGTCGACATCGAAGTGCTCGAGGCGACGGACACCGTCACCGTCAACGCCGTCGATCTCGAGATCAGCCGCGCAAGGCTCGCGCCGCTCTCCGCAAGCGGCGCTGCCGGCACGGCGATGAACAGCCGCGACATCGACATCGATGCCAAGGAACAGACCGCAAGCATCCGTTTTGCCAACCGCCTCGCACCCGGCCGTTATCGCATGACCTTCGATTATGCCGGCAAGATCAACACCCAGGCGACCGGCCTGTTCGCGCTCGATTATCCCGCAGCGGCCGGCGGCGCCAACAAGCGCGCTCTGTTCACCCAGTTCGAAGCGCCGGACGCGCGCCGCTTCTTCCCGGGCTGGGACGAGCCGCAATTCCGCACCCCCTACAACCTGATGGTCACCGTGCCGCAGGGCGACGACGTCGTGTCGAACATGCCGCAGGCGGGCGTCGAGAGCCGCGCCAACGGCACCAAGACGGTCACCTTCCGCACCACGCCGGCGATGTCGAGCTACCTCCTCTTCCTCGCGGTCGGCGATTTCGACCGGATCACCACCACCGCGGCGGGCACCGAAATCGGCGTGGTGACCAAGGCGGGCGATGGCGAGAAGGGCCGCTGGGCGCTGGAAAGCTCCGCCCAGATCCTCCCCTGGTACAACAGCTATTTCGGCACCCCCTACCCGCTCCCCAAGCTCGACAACGTCGCCGGCCCGGGCAGCAGCCAGTTCTTCGGCGCGATGGAAAATTGGGGCGCGATCTTTTCGTTCGAATCGATCCTGCTCGTCGATCCCGCGATCACCACCGAAGCGACGCGCCAGCGCATCTTCGAAGTCGCCGCGCACGAAATGGCGCACCAATGGTTCGGCGATCTCGTCACCATGGCCTGGTGGGACGACCTTTGGCTGAACGAAGGCTTCGCCTCGTGGATGGCAAGCAAGGCGATGGCCGACCTCCACCCGGAATGGGAAACCGAACTGGGGCTGGTCGGCGCCCGCGAAGGCGCGATGGGCCTCGACTCGGTGGCGACCACGCACCCGATCGTCCAGCGCCTCACCACCGTGGAGCAGATCAGCCAGGCGTTCGATTCGATCACTTATTCCAAGGGCGAAGCGGTGATCACCATGCTTGAAGACTATGTCGGCGAGGATGCGTGGCGCACCGGCGTGCAGAATTACGTGCGCACCCACAAATACGGCAACACCCAGACGGACGATCTGTGGCGCAGCGTCGAGGGCGCGGCGGCCGGCAAGCCGGTCACCGCCATCGCCCACGATTTCACCCTGCAGCCGGGCGTGCCGCTGATCCGCGTGGAGAACGCGAGCTGCGCCGGCGGCAAGACCCAGGTGAATTTGCGCCAGGCGGAATTCACCCGCGACCGCCCGCAAAAGCAGAGCCTGAGCTGGCGCGTGCCGGTGATCGCTTCCACCGTCGGCGGCAGCGAAGTGCGCACCCTTGTCGAAGGCGGCGCGGCGTCGATGACGGTGCCCGGCTGCGGCCCGCTGGTCGTCAATTCCGGCCAGACCGGCTATTACCGGACGCTCTACAGCCCGGCGATGCTGGACACGCTCACCGCCTCCTTTGCGAAGCTGAAGCCGATCGACCAGACCGGGCTGCTTGCCGACAATTGGGGCCTCGGCCTTGCCGGCTACCAATCGGCGGCGGAAGCGATGGACATGGTCGACGCGATGCCAAGCGGCGCCAACGGCCAGGTCTACAGCCGGGTCGCCGGCATCCTGTCTCAGCTTTACGGCCTCTACAACGGCGATGCCGCCCACCAGGCCATGGTGGCGCGCTACGCCTCGGCCAAGCTGTCGCCGATGCTCGGCCGCATCGGCTGGCGGGCCAAGGCCGGCGAGGCGCCGACCGTGCCGGTGCTCCGCTCCGAGCTGATCGCCACCTTGGGCTCGATGGGCGATCCGGCGGTGGTCCGCGAAGCCAACCGGCTTTACGCGGCGGGCGATCCGCTCGCCACGGCCGGCGGGCTCAGGACCACGATCCTGTCGGTTGTCGCACGCAACATCGACACGGCCGGCTGGGAGCGCCTGCGCGCCCAGGCCAAGGCGGAGACCAACCCGCTGGTCAAGGCGTCGCTCTATCGCCTGCTCGGCGCCTCGCGCGATCCCGTGCTTGCCCGCCGCGCGCTCGATCTCGCCCTCACCGCCGAGCCGGGCGCGACCACCAGCCCGGCGATCTTCAGCGCCGTGGCCGCGGGCAACCCCGATCTCGCCTTCGACTACGCCTTGCAGAACCGCGACAAGGTGGAGGCTTTGGTCGATACCTCGTCCCGCTCCCGCTACATCGCGGCGCTGGGCAGCGGCTCGGTTGACCCGGCAATGGTTGCCAAGATCGAGGATTATGCGACGCGCTACCTGACGCCCGAATCGCGGCGCCCGGCCGACGTGGCAATCGGATCGATCCGCAACCGGGTGCAGGTCCGCCAGACCCGCCTGCCCGACATCAGCCGCTGGCTCGAAGCCAAGAAGGTCTAAGCCCCTGCCCGTCATTCCCGCGAAAGCGGGAATCCCGCTTCTCCTTTTTCAGGCTCTGAGAAGAAGAAGCGGGACCCCCGCTTTCGCGGGGGTGACGACTTCAGGCGACGCCGCCTTCCCTTGCCGTGCGACGGTACAGCCAGGCGAGCAGCGCGGCGAAGACCAGCGTGCCGAGCACAATCCCCGGCACCGCAAAGCCGTCCCCCACAAGCGCAAGCGGCGACCCGCTGCCCGTGCCGGCCACCACCCCGGCGAACAGCACGTTGAGCAGGCTGTCGCCGACGATCAGCCCGGTGGCCATCAGCACGCCCATCCGCTTGGCGGCTTCGGGATCGGCGGCGCGTTCGGCGCGCCGGTCGTAGAGCTTGCCCAGCACCGCGCCGATCACCACCGGCAAGGTCACCGCCATCGGCAGGTAGATGCCGATGCCGACGGCGAGCGGCGGCAGGCGGAGCTTGCCGGCCTTGCCGAGCGCCGCGTCGGCGATCACCACGGCCACGCCGATCACCGCGCCGATGCCGATCATCCGCCAGTTCAGGTCTCCGCCGAGCACGCCCGCCGCAAGTGCCGAGATCAGCGCCGCCTGCGGGGCCGGAAGCGCATCGGGTCGTGCGCCCGGCGCTCCGGCAAAGCCGTAGGCGATGTTGAGCAGATCGAGCACCGGCGGGATCACCAGCGCGCCGAAGATCACGCCGAAGACCAGGGCAACCTGCTGCCGCCACGGCGTCGCGCCGACGAGTTGGCCGGTTTTCAAGTCCTGGAGGTTGTCGTTGGAGATGGTGGCAATTCCGAACACGATGCCGGTGGTGAAGAGCGCGTAGGCGATCAGCGCCGGTGTCTCGGTGCCGCCGCCTTCGAAGCCCATCGCCAGCAGCAAGGCGGCACCAAGGATAGCGAGAATGCCGATGCCGGAAATCGGGCTGTTCGAGGCGCCGATCAGGCCCGCCATGTAGCCGCACACGGAGGCGATCACGATTCCGGCGATCAGGATGAACAGCAAGGTGCCGAGGATCAGCGGCACCGCCGCGCTTTCCAGCGGCCCGCCGGCGATGAAGCGCCACAGCAGCCAGGCGATCGGGATCAGCGAGGCGAGGATCACCCCGCCGACGATGCCGATCGGCATGTCGCGCTCTTCAAGCGGCAGCGCCGAGCCACTGGTCGCCCGCAGGCGCGACGCCGCAATTGCGGATCGGATGCCGGCCAGGATCGGGCCGATGATCCTGAGCAAGGTCCAAATCGCGGCAACGCCGATCACGCCCGCGCCAAGGAAGCGCACGTCGGACCGGAACACGGTGTTCGCCACCTCCTCCGCCGTTCCGGGCGCGCCGGCGGTGAGGATCGGAAGCACGATCCACCAGCCCAGCACCAGCCCGGCGAACATCGCCGCGCCGACGGAAATGCCGACCAGGTGCCCCGCGCCGATCAGCGCAAAGGAAAGGCTGCCGGCAATGCCGGTCGCCCCCGCTCCCACCTTGAAGAACGCCGCCGCTTCCTCGGCAAGCAGCCGGGTCTTGGAGACCAGCGTGAAGCCGGCCGCGACCAGCGCACTGAACACGATCAGCCGCAGCCCCTTTTCGGCCTCCGCCCCGCCCTCGCGGCTTGCGGCGCCGACCTTGAGCACTTCCGCCGCGGCGACTCCTTCGGGATAGGGCAGCGGCGTATCCACCACTAAGGCGCGGCGCAGGGGCACGGAGAACATCACGCCCAAAATGCCGCCCACCGCCGTCACCGCCGCCGTGGTGAGGTAGGGGAAGCCCTGCCACCAGCCGACCATCACCAGGCCGGGCAGAACGAAGATGATCGCCGCAAGCGTTCCCGCCGCCGAGGCCACGGTCTGGACGATGTTGTTTTCGAGGATCGTGGAGGAGGCGAACCAGCGCAGCACCGCCATCGAGATCACCGCGGCCGGGATCGAGGTGGCAAAGGTCAGGCCGACCCTGAGGCCGAGATAGACGTTGGCGGCGGTGAACACCAAGGTGATGATGCCGCCCAGGATCACCGCGCGAACCGTAAGCTCGCGCATCTCGCCGGCCCCCGCCTTCACCACATCCACCATCCTCTATTTCCCCCTGAAAAGACTCCCGAGCAGCCCGCGGACCAGCGAGCCGGCAATCCTGTTCACCGCCTGCCGCTGCACGGACCGGCCGAGCTGCACCACCATTTCCTCGCCGAACCCGCGCTCCGCTTTTTGGCGGCGGGCGGCGCGCATCTCGTCCTTGTAGCGCGCATCCTCGGCCTTGGCCTCGTCTGCCGCCGCCTTCTTCGCCGCCGCCGCCTCCGCCGCCTGCTCGGCCCGCGCCTTCAAAATCTCCTCGGCGCTCTCGCGATCGATCCGCTCCTCATACTTTCCCGCGACAGCAGACGTGGTGAGGAAGATGCCACGCTCCTGCAGCGCGATCGGCCCCAGCCGTGAGTGCGGCGGCCGGATCATCGTCCGCTCCACCGGTGACGGCGCACCGTCCTCCCCGAGCAGGGACACCAACGCCTCGCCCACCTTGAGCTCGGTGCTGACGGTGGCGACATCCACCCCCGGATTGGCGCGAAAGCTTTCCGCCGCAGCCTTGATCGCCTTTTGCTCCTTGGGCGTGAAGCCGCGCAGCGCGTGCTGCACCCGGTTGCCGAGCTGTGCCGCAACCGCGTCCGGGATATCCATCGGGTTCTGGGTGACGAAATACACGCCGACGCCCTTGGAGCGGATCAGGCGCACCACCTGCTCGATCTTCTCCTCCAGCGCCTTGGGTGCATCGGTGAACAGCAGATGCGCTTCGTCGAAAAAGAAGACGAGGGTGGGCTTGTTGGGATCGCCGACCTCCGGAAGCACCTCGAACAGCTCCGACAGGAACCACAGCAGAAAGGTGGCGTAGAGCCGCGGGCTCTGCATCAGTTTGTCGGCGGCAAGGATGTTGATCACCCCCCGCCCCTCCTCGTCGGTCCGGAGGAAGTCGGCGACATCCAGCGCCGGCTCGCCGAAAAAATGTGCGCCGCCCTGCGCGTCGAGCTGCAAGAGCTGGCGCTGGATCGCGCCCACCGTCGGCTTGGCGACATTGCCGTACTCGGCCGAAAGCTTTTGCGCGTTGTTCGCGCAATAGGTCAGCAGCGCTTGGAGGTCGTCCAGCTCGAGGAGCAGCAGGCCTTCTTCGTCCGCCACCCGGAAGGCGATGGACAGCACCCCTTCCTGGGTCTCGTTCAGCCCCATCAAGCGGGAGAGAAGCAGCGGCCCCATTTCGGATACGGTGGTGCGGATCGGGTGGCCCGCGTCGCCGAACAGGTCCCAGAACACCGCCGGATTGCCGCCGTAGGTGTAATCTTGGATGCCGAGGTCAGCGGCACGCTGGACCAGCGCCGCGTGCATCTTCGACGTCGCCGAACCGGCCACCGCGATGCCGGCAAGGTCGCCCTTCACGTCGGCCAGGAACACCGGCACTCCGGCGGCCGAGAAGCCCTCGGCCAACCCCTGCAGCGTCACCGTCTTGCCGGTGCCGGTCGCCCCCGCGATCAGGCCGTGGCGGTTGGCGCGGGACAGAACGAGCCGCTGCGCGCCTCCGGGGCCGGCGCCGATCAGGATGGAGTTGGTATCGTCCAAGCGGGTCCCCACGAAAAAAGCCTGCCGCCCCTATCCCCCAAGGGGAACGGGGCGGCAAGCCATGTTCATCTAGATCAGGACGATGACCCTCCCGTCACCCCCGCGAAATTGACCAGGTGCGCAGTGCCCCGCACTGCGCAGCCCTGTCCGTGGGACAGGGCGATCCTGGTCAATGGGTCCCGCTTCTTCTCCTAGCAAACTGCCGGAAGAAAGAAGAAGCGGGATTCCCGCTTTCGCGGGAATGACGATGAGGCCCTTACTTCCGCGCCAGCTCGATGCCGACGTACACCGGCGGAGCGTTGCCGCGGCGGACCAGCAACAGCACGCTGGTGCGCCTGGCGGCACGCGCGGCGGCAACCACCGCAGCGGCTTCCTCCGGCGTGCGGGTCGCACGCCTGTTGATCGACAGAATGACGTCACCCTGCTGAAGCTTCTGGCCGGCGTCGCTTGACGGGTTGACGCCGGCAACCACCAGCCCCTTCAGATTGACGTCGTTGAGGCGCAGCGACCGGGCGATCTCCGGCGTCAGCGGCTGGACGGTGACGCCCAGGCTTTCGCGCGCCGAACGCTGGCTGGTCGATTGCTCGGTCTCGCCGGGCTCGGTCACCGCCTGCTCGTCCTCGACGCCGTTCAGTTTGGCGAGCTCTTCCTCGGTCGGCCGCGCGCCCACGGTGACGGTGACCGTTCGGCGGTCGCCCTCGCGGATCAGCTCAACCGGAACGCGCTGGCCCGGCCGGACCTGCGACACCAGATAAGCAAGCGACTGATCCGGGTTGACCGGCTGACCGTTGACCGAAATCACCACGTCGCCCTGCTGGATGCCGGCCCGCGCCGCGCCCGCGCCCGGCGTGACGCCGCGGATGAGCTCGCCCGTATTCTTGGGCAGGTCCATGGACGCTGCGATGTCTTCGGTGATCGGCTGCAGGCTGACCCCGATATAGCCGCGCTCCGGGCGCTGGCCCTTGCGCAGCGCCTCGACGATCGGCGCGGCCTGGCCGGCCGGAATGGCGAAGCCGATGCCGACATTGCCGCCGGTGGGCGAAATCAGCGCGGTGTTGATGCCCACGACGTTGCCGTTCAGATCGAACATGGGGCCACCGGAATTGCCCATGTTGATCGATGCGTCGGTCTGAATGTAGCGGTCGTAAACGCCGCTGTTGAGGTTGCGGTGCAACGCGGACACGATGCCGGCGGTGACCGTGCCGCCAAGGCCGAACGGGTTGCCGATCGCAACCACCCAGTCGCCGACCCGCACCGGATCGCCTTGGGCGAAGCGGACGAAGGGCAGGTTGGTGCCCTTGATCTTCAGAACGGCGAGATCCGACGCGGCGTCGCGGCCGACCAGTTCGGCCTCGAACTCGCGCCGGTCGGGCAGGATCACGGTGATCTGGTCCACCGTGGCGCCGGTACGCGACGGCGAGACGACGTGGTTGTTGGTTACCACATAACCATCGGCCGAGATAAGGAAGCCGGAGCCGAGCGAGCCGCCCTTCTGGGTGGCCGGCGCATCCTGGCCTTCCGGCACCGGCACGTTGAAGCGGCGCAGGAAGTCCTCAAAACCGGGCGGCATCTGGCGGCTTTGGCTGACCTGGATGCTCTGCTTGGTGGAGATGTTGACCACGGCGGGCTGCAGCTTGGCGGCAAGATCGGCAAAGCTCATCGGCGCGCCGGGGCGCGGCGCGCTTGCCATCATGGCGCCGGGATCGTTCTGCGCGGTTTGCGCGCCGACGGGACCGACGGTCAGCGTCGCAGTGGCGCCGCCCAATAAAAGGGCGGCGGTAAGGCCATAAACATAACGCACGGTCGCTAATCCTCCTTGTGGGATCTTTCCCCCGGGCGGGCAGGCACCCGGTTGGGAAAACACATGTAGTCGATGCTAGCCCTCAAGGCTGAACCGGAATTGAATGAAGCGCCGCCTGCCCTTCATCGGCGCCCCTGAAATTCCCTCAAGTACGAGTTGTTGGGGGACAATATGATGCTGGAACGGCCCTGCTCCTGGCCGCTGCCGTTGTTGACGAAGGTGGTCTCGTAGGATTGCATGGCGCGGTAGAAATCGAAGAAGTCCGGATCCTTGCCAAACGCTTCGGCATAGATATTGGCTGCCTCGGCATCCGCTTCCGCGCGAATGATCTGTGCCTGCTTGGCGCCCTGCGCCTGGATCGAGCGCGCTTCCTGCTGACGCGCCGTGCGCATCCGCTGGTAGGCGGATTCGAGCGGCGTGCCTTCGGGAAGGTCGGTGCGCTTGATCCGCACGTCGATGATCTCCGCGCCGTACTGACCGGCGACCAGGTTGAGCGCGGTTCGGATATTCTCCATCGCCCGCTCGCGCTCCGGGGTGAGCAGCGCCGCGAACGGCCGCTTGCCAAGCTCGTTGCGAAGCGCCGAGCCAAGGATCGGCTTGAGCTGGTCGGACACCCGGGTTTCGCTTTGCGCGGAAATGTACATCTTGAGCGGATCGACGATCCGGTAGCGCGCAAAGGCATCGACCTGCAGGCGGTACTGGTCCTGCGACAAGACCTGCTGCCGCTCCATCGGGATGGACAGGATGCGCTTGTCGATCCAGACGATCTTGTCGATAAACGGCCAGCGCGCCTTGAGGCCGGCGCCGGTGCTCCCGAACTGCTCGCCCTTTTGATATGCGTTGATGATTCGCTCGGGATTGCCGAAGCGGGTCACCACCGCCTGCTTGGTTTCCGGAACCACCGCAAAGGTGCTGCCGAGGAGCACGAGCAGGAGGATCACCGCAAAGGCGAGGGCGATCGGATTGCGAAGGACGCGGCTCATCGTGCGGGTGCCCCCTCGGCCGGAGTGGCCGCGGGTGCGGCCGGAGCCGCCTGGGTCCGCCGCTGGATTTCGGGAAGCGCGAGATAGGGCGTCACGCCCGGCGCTTCGATGATCGTCTTGTCCACCTTTGCAAGCACCCGTTCCATTGTTTCATAATACATGCGGCGGCGCGTCACTTCGGGCGCCAGCTTGTACTGGGCATAGACCTTGTCGAAGGCCGCCGCTTCGCCCTGCGCCTTGGCGGTGAGCTGAAGGGCATAAGCGCGCGCATCGTTGATATAGCTTTGCGCCTGCTGCTGGGCGGCCGACACTTCCTTGAAAGCGTCGTTGACGGCGGCTGGCGGATCGGATTGCTTGATCGCAACGCCCCGCACCCGAACGCCCGCGCCATAGCCGTCGAGCAATTGCTGCATCAGCAACTGCACGCGCTGCTCGATCTCCGAACGGCCGGCGCCGATCGCGTCCTCCAGGGACACGCCGGCGACTGCCTGGCGCATCGCGCTTTCGGCGACTTCGCGGATGGTCGCGTCCGGCTCCTGGATCTGGAACAGATAGAATTGCGGGTCCTTGATGTTCCAGCGCACCGAATAAGCCAGATCGATGATGTTCTGGTCGCCGGTCAGGATCAGATTTTCCTCGGCGCGATTGGTGGAGCCGACGTCGGTGGTGCGGATATTCTCCACATCCAATTTCTCGACGCTCTCCAGCGGCGCTGGCAAGGTGAAGCCGATGCCGGGCTGCAAGGTGCGGCTGTAGGAGCCGGCCAGCGTCACCACGCCGCGCTCGTTGGGGCCGATGCGGTGAAAGGAGCTGAACACCAGCCACAGCAGCACGAAGACCCCAAGCCCGTAGAGCCAGTAAGGGCGGCTGCTGCCGCCGCCGGTGGGAAAGCGGCCGCCGAAGCGTTCGCGGCTTTTCCGCAGGAAATCGTCGAACGAGGTGACGCTGCCCGCCCCACCACTGCCGCCGCCGCCGCCCGGGCGGCCGCGCGGCGGCTGGCCCCATGGGCTGCGCGGACCGCCGCCGGAGCCGCCGCTATCGCCACCGTCTCCCGTCGATCCACCTCCGGACGGTCCCCATGGCCCGCCCTTGTTATCGTTCCACATTGCGCCGAGGCGCGCTCCCCACCCGATCATTCTGCTCATGGGCTCTTTATAGGAAGCGGCGAGCGCGAAAAACAGTGGCAAGGCGGGCGGGCGCGCCTACATCGCCCGAATGAGCGACGATCCCACTCCCCTTCTCCAGGCGCTGATCAGGGTGCCCGATCCGGCCGGCACCGGCAGCCTCACCGGCTCCGGCCGCCTCGCGGCGCCCCGCCTCAACGGCGGAGTCGCGTCCCTGGTGGTGGATGCGACCGGCCTGTCCGCCGAGCAGCGCAGCGCGCTCGAGCGCCAGATTCGTGCCGCTTTGGCGCCGGTCGAAGGCGTCACCGAGGTGCGAGTCGCGATGACCGCCGACAAGGTCGAGCGGATGATCATCGCCGTCGGCTCGGGCAAGGGGGGCGTCGGCAAGTCCACCGTGTCTGCCAACCTCGCCATTGCCTTGTCGCGCGCCGGCAAAAGGGTCGGGCTGGTCGACGCCGACGTCTACGGCCCGTCGCAGACCCAGATCATGGGCAACCACGATAAACCCGGCCACGCCGACAAGCAGATCGTCCCCGTCGCCGCCCACGGCATCAAGATGCTCTCGCTCGGCCAGATGGTGGAGCCGGGCAAGGCGCTCGCCTGGCGGGGGCCGATGGCGGCGACCGCGTTGGGCCAGCTCATCGAAGGCGATTGGGGCGACACCGAAATCCTGGTCGCCGACCTTCCCCCTGGCACCGGCGACATCCAGCTTTCCCTCATCCAGAAGTGGAAGCCGGCCGGCGCGGTGATCGTCTCCACCCCGCAGGACCTCGCGCTGATCGACGCCACCCGCGCCATCGACCTGTTCCGCAAGATGGACGTGCCGATCCTCGGCCTGGTGGAGAACATGTCCGGCTACGCCTGCCCCCATTGCGGCGAAATCTCCGACCCGTTCGGCGCCGGCGGCGCGGAAGCCGCGGCACGGGTGCTCGGCATCCCCTTCCTGGGCCGGGTTCCCCTCGCCATGGCGATTCGGATCGCTTCGGACGCCGGCACGCCCCCCGCCGCCGGGGAGAGCGATGAAGGTGCGGTGTTCCACGCCATCGCGGGTCGGTTAATCGAGCAAATGAACAAGCGCTGAGACCCGCGCAACTCCCTCTCCCGTTTAGGGAGAGGGAAGGGGCCCGCGCCGCAGGCGTGGGAAGGGTGAGGGCACGATGTACGCCGGCACACCGCCGTCGCCCAAAGACCGCGTGCCCTCACCCTCCCACCGCTGCGCGGCGGGCCCCTCCCTCTCCCTGAAGGGGAGAGGGATAAAATTGAACCGTTACGCCTCCACCCGAGTTGATTAGGCAGGAGGTACCCATGCCGCTCACCACCGACGAAGACATCCGCGACCTGCTCACGGGCACCCGCACCATCGCGATGATCGGCGCCTCCGACCGCCCCGACCGGCCAAGCTGGGGCGTGATGCGCTTCCTCCAGGAGTGGGGCTACCGCGTCATTCCGGTGAATCCGCAGATCACCGGCGAGCACGTCCACGGCGAATATGTCTGGCGCGAACTCTCCCAGATCGGCGAGCCGATCGACATGGTCGATATCTTCCGCCGCCCCCAGGCCGCGGGCGAAGCGGTGGACGAAGCGATCGCCGCCGGCGCCAAGTCGGTGTGGCTGCAGATGGGCGTGATCAACCACGAAGCCGCCGCCCGCGCCGAAGCGGCGGGGCTCAAGGTCGTCATGGACCGCTGCCCGAAGATCGACCTGCCGCGCCTGCGCGTGCCGCGCATCGAAGCGGCCGCCTAGCGCCCCGGATTCGCCGCCAGAACCTGGGCGAACTGCGCGCCGCCCTGGCGGCTGGCCTCTGGCCGCGCCTGCATGCGTACCCGCCGGTTGGCGAAGTCGACCGATACTTTTCCGAACAAGCGCAGCGCGTCCATGCCGAGCAGCAAGGCGGGCCGGTCCATCAGATCGAGCTTCTTGAACGGATGCACGTCGGCAAAGGCGATCGGCAGGTCCTCGATGTCCATTCCGCCGATCCGAATCCGCTTCGCAACGCCCTGATCGGCCTGAAAAATCCCGCCGGTGACGCTCATTCCATCGATCGGCCGCACCGGCCCGAGCCGTCCCTTTGCCTCCAGTTTGCGGCGAAGCGCGCTGTTGCCGAGCGTCACTTCCGAACCGGTATCGATGATCACCCATACCTTTTGCCCCTCCACCGAGGCATCGACCAGCACCAGCCGGCCGAACAAGCGCTTGCCGGTGACCACGATCGTGCCCGGCGCCCAGCTCGGCTCCCGCCGCCGCGACGGCGAGATGGTCATTTCGCCCTTGTCGAAATCGAACGATATCCGCCGCGATTTCAGCGAATCGACACCCAGCATCCCTTCCGCGCCGAGATTGCGCCGGGCCAAGGCGGGCGCCTGGATCGAACGCACCTTGTCGCCCGCCACTTCGAGGTGCGGAATGATCACCGTCTCGATGTCGCTGACCTCACTCATCGAATGCACCCGGGTTCGCTTGCCCGCGCCAAGCGCGAGATGGGTGGCGAGTTCGCGGGCGATCACCGTCCGCTCGGCGCCGGTATCGACGACGAAATCGTAAGGGCCCCGGCCATCGACGATCACCGGAACCGTCATCCGGTCGGCACGGTCGAGCTCGTAGCCCAGAACCGTTTCGGGGTTCGCCGGGGTGGCGACCGGCGCCGGCGCCGGCGCCTCCTGCGCCCCCGCCGGTGCGGCAAGGCCAAAAGCCGCGGCGAGGGTCAGGAAAAGGCGTGCTGCAAGGGGAACCATGAAACTGTCTCCGCTGCTCAGGCGGCGAGACTAGCACCCGCCAGACGAATCGCGAAACGCTTGCTCCGGAGCAGCAGCGCCAGGCCCCGCGGCCTCAGACCAGGTCCAGCGCCCGCGCCCGGAGCCGCTCGGCCGCCTCGGCATGAATGCCCGGCGCCGCGGCAAGCACGCCGAATGCTTCCCCCGAAGCGGTGTTGAAGGACAGCGGCTGGCCCAACGCCCCGGTCACCCGCGCCCCCGCTTCCGCCGCGATCAGCGCCGCGGCCGCGATGTCCCACTCGAAGCCCCACTTGGTCGTCGCCACCAGATCGGCCTCCCCAGCCGCGACCAGCGCGATCCGCAGCGCGATGCTGTTCGGCTTGGGCACCATGACCAGATCGGCATCGAGGGCCGGAAGCTGGTCGGCCGGCACCCGCGCACCGGCGAGCGCCGTCCGCCCGCTTGCCCGGATCGCCTCGCCATTGCGCCAGGCGCCTTTGCCCTTCGCCGCCATCCAATGCTCGCCTCGCGCCGGCGCGTCGAGCACGCCGAGCACCGGCACCCGTTCCTCAACCAGCGCCACCGAAACGCACCAGCCCGGCCGCCCGCGCAGATAGTCGCGCGTGCCGTCGATCGGATCGACCACCCAGAGCCGTGACCGCTCGATGCGGTCCGAAACGTCAACCGTTTCTTCCGAAAGCCACCCGGCTTCCGGATCGAGCCGGGTCAGCGCCTCGCGCAGGAACGCGTCCACCTCCAGGTCGATCTCGCAGACCGGGTTGTTGGGCGATTTCTCCCAGCGCTTGAACCCGCTGCCCGAGCGCGCAGCCGCGATCCGCCCTGCCTCGCGGGCGATCCGTGAAACATCCTCAAGCACCGGCCACCATCATTCCGTCGATGCGCAGGGTCGGCACGTTCACCGCCCGCCGGAAGGTAAGGTCGCTCGCCGGAGTAAGCGCCCGGAACATGTCGAGCAGATTGCCCGCAATGGTGATCTCCGCCACCGCCGCGCCGATCTGCCCGTTCTCGATGATAAACCCCGAAGCCCCCCGGCTATAATCGCCGGTCACTCCGTTCACCCCCTGCCCGATCAACTCGGTGACATAGAGGCCAAGCTTGATGTCGCCGATCAGCTCGTCTCGGCTCAGGGTGCCCGCTTCCATATGCATATTGGTCAGGCTCGCCCCAGGCGCCCCGCCCGCGCCGCGCACCGCATGGCCGGTCGGCTGAAGCCCAAGCTGGCGGGCCGACGCGCTTTCCATGATCCAGCCGGTCACCCGCCCGTCGGACACGACGTCCCGCGGCCGCGTCGCCAATCCCTCGCCGTCGAACGGCTTGGAGCGAAGCCCGCGCACCCGGTGCGGATCGTCGCGGATGATGATCCCCGGCGCGAAGATTTGCTCGCCTTCCTTGTCGAGCAGGAAGGAGGTGCGCCGGGCGATCGCCGCGCCGTTGATCGCGCTCGCCAGGTGGCCGATCAGGCTCGATCCTACCCTGGGATCGAACACCACCGGCATCGCCCCGCTGGCCAGCTTGGCCGGATCGAGCCGCGCCACCGCCCGCTCTCCGGCGAGCCGCCCGATCTCCTCGGGCCCGTCAAGGTCGCTGTAATGGCGGACGCTGTGCGACGAATAATCGCGCTGCATGTTGGCGCCCGCGCCGGCGATTACGCTTGCCGATCCAGAATAGCCGCTGGTCGAATAGCCCCGGCAAAAGCCATGGCTGGTGGCGAGCGCGACCACCGAACGGCCGGCGCTCACCCCCGCCCCTTCCGAATTGGTCACCCCGGCAACCGCCCGCGCCGCGTCCTCGATCGCCATCGCCCGGGCTTTGAGCTCGGTCGGCGCCGGATCCGCCCCGTCGTCGCCATCGACGTCGGGCCCGCGCTCGCGCATCAGCAAGTCCCCGGGCGCAAGCCCGGCCCAATTATCCTCCGGCGCCTCGCCCGCCATTGCCGCCGCCCGCTCAACGAGCGCGCCAAGCGACTCCTCGGAAAGGTCGGAAGACGACACGGTGGCCGACCGGCTGCCGGTAAAGAAGCGCAGCCCGATCTCCTCGCCTTCCGATCGCTCGACGTCCTCGAGCGCGCCCAGGCGCACCTGCACGCCCGTCGAGGCATCTGCGATATAGATGGCGTCGGCGGCGTCGGCGCCGGCCTTGCGCGCACGCTCCACAAGGGCGGCGGCGCGCTGTTCGGCTTCTGAAATGCTGAGCATGGCGCGCACCTAGGGCGCGTCCGCTGCAAAGTCTAGGAAGTGCCCACCACCAGGCAGGCGAGGAACATCAACAGGCCCGCAAACCGGTTCGACCGGAACTTGGCAAGCGCATCGCCGCCGTCGGCGGTCTTGAGGGTCGCCACCTGCCACCCCAGGTGCACCGCCATCGGCAACAGCGCGGCAAGCGCCAGCCCATCGGCCCGCTCCGGCCACAAGGCCGCCGCCCAGAGCGCCAGCGCAATCGCGTAAGACACCGCCACCCCCACCCGTGCAAACCGCCCCAACGCCAGCGCCGAAGACCGGACGCCGACCAGCGAATCGTCCTCCCGGTCCTGCAGAGCATAGATCGTGTCGTAGCCGATCACCCAGAACACCGCCCCGCCCCACAGCAGCAGCCCCGTCCAGCCGATCTCCCCAGTCACCGCCGGCCACCCGACCAAAGCCGCCCACGAAAACACCAGCCCGAGCCAGGCCTGCGGCCACCACGTAATCCGCTTCATGAACGGATAGGCCGCCACCAGCGCCAGACTCGCCAGCGCCACCATCTGCGCCGTGCGGGGAAGCTGAAGAAGCACCACCAGCCCCACCAGGCTCAACGCCACCAGCAGAACCCAAGCTCCCGTCAAACTCACCCGTCCGCTCGCCAGCGGCCGAAGCCGGGTCCGCTCCACCTGCGCATCCAGATCGCGGTCCACGATATCGTTATAAACGCACCCCGCGCTTCGCATCGCAAACGCCCCAAGCGCGAACCACCCGATCAGCGCCAGCCCCCCCGGTCCAACCCCGGCAAGCGCAATCGACCACGCCCCCGGCCAGAACAGCAGCCAAACCCCGATCGGCCGATCGAGCCGCATCAGCGACGCATAAGGCCGCACTCCGGCAGGCAGCGCGCCGATCAAGCCGCTTTGTTCGCTGTCGGGAACGATGTCGGGCGGCGGCAGGGGCTCGGCGGTCATGCGCCGGACCCTACCGTCGGAGCCGCGGAAGTCGAGGCCTGCAGCGGCGCCCGCCTCAGCCGTCGCAATCGTTCAGATAGCCGACGTTGGTGGTGCAGCTTTGCAGCCCGGACTAATGGTTGACGATGCCGGTGCGCTTCAGCGGGCACAGCTTGGGCTCGCGCGGCCGGTATTCGGGCGGCGCCGTGGCCCGGCTGTACGCGGCGGCGACGTGGGGGCGAAGCGCGCCGATCTTCTCCCGCATACCCTCGCCCCCAATCGGGCGGCTGCTTCTTCAAATCCCCTGCGAGGCGGTTACGGACGGCGGGTCAGCGGTGCGGGCACCCCGGCCAGCAACACGGCCGCCGCTTGCCGTCGCGCAGGTTCTCGATGCCCCAGGGGATGCGTTTGCGCCTTGTCTCCGGCTTCTTCGGCGATTGCACCCAGCAGATCCATTCGTTGCGGGCGAGCGGCGTGATGTCGAGCCAGGTTGCGGCCGCCGCCGGCTCGCCGAGCAGCGCCTCCCTGAGATCGTCGGGCAGATCGTGAACCACCCCGCCTTCCAGGCTTTGCCCCTCCACAACCGGCATCGCATCCTCCCGTCAGTTTGCGAGTCGGCGCACCATAGATCAATTCAACCGCCCGGTCGCGCGGGTGCGGGCGCGGGGTGACGGGCGGCATGCGGGCGTCTAGAAACGCCCGATGCCCGCCACCCCCGCCTGGCCTCCCTCCAGCCTGCCGCGCTTGTTCGTTGATCGGGCGCTGCGCGAAGGCAGCGTGCTCACGCTGGACGGCGTCCCCGCAAATTACCTCGGCAACGTGCTTCGCCTCCAGCCCGGCGCCCAGGTGAAGCTGTTCGACGACCGTACCGGCGAATGGCTCGCCCAGATCACCGACGCCGGCAAGAAGCGCCTCACCCTTGCCGTCACCCGCAACCTTCGCCCGCGCGAGCCGGTACCCGACATCTGGCTGGTCTTCGCCGCGATCAAGAAGAACCGGATCGACATGCTGGTCGAAAAAGCCACCGAACTGGGCGCCGCCCGCCTGCTGCCCGTCGTCACCCAGCGCACCGTCGTCGACCGCCTCAACCTGGAACGCCTGCGCGCCCACACGATCGAAGCCGCCGAGCAGTGCGAGCGCACCGCCCTCCCTATCCTGGACGAACCGGTGAAGCTCGCCCCGCTCCTCCGCGAATGGCCGGCCGAGCGCATGCTGTTCTTCGCCGACGAAAATGGCGGTGAGCCTTTCGCCCCGGCCGCCGCTGCGGCTGCCCCGGGCCCCGCCGCCATCCTGATCGGCCCCGAAGGCGGCTTCACCCCGGAAGAAGCCGCCGTCATCCGCGCCCTCCCACAGGCGCGCCCCGTCTCGCTTGGCCCCCGCATCCTGCGCGCCGAGACCGCGGCAATCGCCGCCCTCTCCGTCTGGATGTCGGCCGCCGGCGACTGGACGGGACCGGTAGCGCGATGAAACCCGCTGGCGGGCTTTTCCGCCGGGCGCTACAGGCAGCGCGATGACGACGCGCACCGAAACGGCCAAGGCCGATCCCACCATCGAAACCCGCGAGGATCTGCTCGCGCCCTTCAGCGGCGGCGAGAAGCTCGCCGAGGCGTGGCGGATCGGCACGGAGCATGAGAAATTCGTCTACCGCCGCGCCGATCACCGCGCGCCCTCCTATGACGAGCCCGGCGGCATCCGCGACCTGCTGATGGCGCTCACCGACTATGGCTGGACCCCGGTGGAGGAGGGCGGCAACGTCATCGCCCTTGCCGGGCCCGACGGCAACGTCAGCCTCGAGCCTGCCGGCCAGTTCGAGCTTTCCGGCGCGCCGCTCGACAATCTTCACCTGACCTGCGCCGAAACCGGCCGCCACTTGAACCAGGTGAAAGCCGTCGGCGAGAAGCTCGGCCTCGGCTTTCTCGGCCTTGGAATGTGGCCGGACAAGACCCGCGCCGAGCTGCCGATCATGCCCAAGGGCCGCTACAAGATCATGCTCAGCCACATGCCGCGCGTCGGCAGCCTCGGCCTCGACATGATGCTTCGTACCTGTACCATTCAGGTTAATCTTGACTATAGCTCCGAAGCCGACATGGTGAAGAAGTTCCGCGTCGGCCTTGCCCTCCAGCCGCTCGCCACCGCCCTGTTCGCCAATTCCCCGTTCACCGAAGGCAAGCCCAACGGCATGCTTTCCTTCCGCAGCCACATCTGGTCGGACACCGATCCCCACCGCACCGGCATGCTGCCTTTCGTGTTCGAGGACGGCTTCGGCTACGAACGCTACCTCGACTACGCGCTCGATGTGCCGATGTACTTCGTCTACCGCACCGGCCGCTACCTCGACGCCGCCGGCCTGTCCTTTCGCGACTTCCTCGACGGGCGGCTCTCCATCCTCCCCGGCGAACGGCCGCGCCGTTCCGACTTCGTAGACCACCTGTCCACCGCCTTTCCCGAAGTGCGCCTCAAGAGCTTCCTGGAAATGCGGGGCGCGGACGGCGGGCCGTGGAACAAGATCTGCGCCCTCCCGGCCTTCTGGGTCGGCCTGCTCTACGATCAGACCGCGTTGGACGCCGCCTGGGACGAGGTAAAGGACTGGCCGCTCGAGGAACGCCAGCGCCTCCGCGACGAAGTTCCCAGGCACGGCCTCGCCACCCGCACGCCTGGCGGCGGCACCCTTCGCGATCTCGCCCGCCGGATCCTCGCCATCTCCGAGGCTGGCCTCCGCGCCCGCGCCCGCTTCAACGGCGCCGGCGACGACGAAACCGGCTTCCTCGATCCCTTGCGCGAAACCGTCGCCCGCGGCCTCACCCCCGCCGAGCAGCTCCTGGAACGCTTTCACGGCCCCTGGGCCGGCGACGTGTCCCGCGTGTACGAGGAAATGAGCTTCTAGGCCGTTCCGCTCCGAAGCCGCGCCCACACCGCCTCGATCCACGCGGCGATCTCGTCCTCGTCCTCGGCCAGGCTGTTCAGGGTAAGGCCCCGCTGCTTGCCCTGTCCGCGCACCGGCACGAACTGCAGGATGCCCTGCCCCGCGGGTCGCCGAATTTCGATGCCCGCAAGGTCCTCCGCCCGATATTGGTGGCTGCCAAAGATCGTGTGGATCGTCACCGCGGTCCCATCCGCGCGCGCCGCGACAAGATCGCCGAACGCGCGGCGCAGAGTGAGGATTGCGAGCAGCCCCACCACGAAGAACATCGCCCAGCCGAGCACCTGCAGACCCTGTGGCCCGAGCAGCTCGCCCAACCAGGCCCCACGCCCGTGCAGCTCCTCACCGGGCGCAATTCCGCCCAGCGCCATCCACAGCCCCAGCGCCATCATCACCAGCGACAGCAGGCTCAGCCGGATCAGCTTGCCCCGGCTATAATGCAGCAACAGCGGTTCCATTCGCCCCTCCCACGCTTCCTCCGCCCAACCTTCGACGCAAACCCCGCCAACTGATTCTTGCAACGAGATAGGGTGCGTAAGCTCGCGATGGCAGCTGCGGCGCCCAAAGCCGGCTTCATCCCCGATGAAGCCGAACTACGTCAGTAGTGCACCGCCCGCCCATACGCATCCAACACCGACTCATGCATCATCTCGCTCAGCGTCGGGTGCGGGAAGATGGTGTGCATCAGGTCTTCTTCGGTGGTCTCGAGCTGGCGGGCGATCACATAACCCTGGATCAGCTCGGTCACCTCGGCGCCGACCATGTGCGCGCCGAGCAGCTCGCCCGTGTCCGCGTCGAACACCGTTTTCACGAAGCCTTCCGCTTCGCCGAGCGCGATCGCCTTGCCGTTGCCGATGAAGGGGAATTTGCCGACCTTGACCGTCTTGCCGAGCTCCTTGGCCTTGGCCTCGGTGAAGCCCACCGACGCCACCTGCGGCCGCGAGTAGGTGCAGCCGGGGATGTTCCAGGTTTCGAACGGGTGCGGGTTCTTGCCCGCGATCGCCTCGATGCACACCACGCCCTCATGGCTCGCCTTGTGGGCGAGCCAGGGCGGGCCGGTGACGTCGCCGATCGCGTAGAGGCCCTCCACGCCGGTGCGGCCATAGCCGTCGGTGACGATGTGGCCGCGCTCCGTCTTCACGCCGAGCGCTTCCAGGCCGAGCCCTTCGGTGTTGGGCACGATGCCGATGGCGACGATGGCGTGGCTGAACTCCTCCACGGCGCCGCCCTTCAGCGTCGCCTTCACGCCCGCCGCGCTCACCTCGAGCTTGTCGACGCCCGACGACGTGTGAATGGTCATGCCCTGCTTGGTCAGCGCCTTGTGCACAAAGGCGGAGACGTCGGCATCCTCGACCGGCAGGATCCGGTCGAGCATCTCGACGATCGTCACCTTGGCGCCCATGTCCGAATAGAAGCTCGCGAATTCCACCCCGATCGCGCCCGATCCGATCACCAGCAGCTTGGTCGGCATCTCGGCCGGCACCATCGCGTGCCGGTAGGTCCAGACGCGCTTGCCGTCGGCCTTGGCAAAGGGCAGGTCGCGTGCACGGGCGCCGGTGGCGATGACGATGTGCTTGGACTTGAGCTCGGTGGCCTTGCCGTCCTTGACAACCTTGAGCACGCCGCCGCCGGCAAGCGAGCCCTCGCCCTCGACCACCGTGATCTTGTTCTTCTTCATCAGCCCCTTGACGCCGCCGTTAAGCTGCCCCGCCACCTTGCGGCTGCGCTCGACAATTTTCGTCAGGTCGAACGCCGGCTTCTCCGCGGACAGCCCATAGTCGCCGGCGTGCGTCATGTAGTGATAGATTTCCGACGTGCGCAGCAGCGCCTTGGTCGGGATGCACCCCCAGTTGAGGCAGATCCCGCCAAGCTTCTCGCGCTCCACAATGGCCACCTTCATGCCAAGCTGCGCCGCCCGAATCGCGGCGACGTACCCGCCGGGGCCGGAGCCGAGAACGATAAGGTCAAAGGTGTCAGGCATGGGATGCTCCACTGAACCCCTCTCCCATCTCGGGAGAGGGAGGGGCCCAAGCCGAAGGCTTGGGAGGGTGAGGGAATAGGGCCGAAAAGATGGCAACGCCCACCGCGTCGCTCTCCCCAAGCACCTGGTTGTTCCAGAAGCGAAGCACGCGGAAGCCCTGCGCACGAAGAAAAGCGTCGCGGCGAGCGTCGTCCTTGTTGTCCGCGTGCTGCGATCCGTCGGCTTCGATGATCAGCCGCTGCTGGAGGCAGGCAAAGTCTACGATGTAAGGCGCGATCACTTGCTGGCGGCGGAACTTAAATCCTGCCAGCCGCTTCGCGCGCAGCAAGTCCCACATCCGCCTTTCGGCCTCCGTCGGGTTCGCGCGCATCCACTTCGCACGTGCGATCAGCTCCTTGCGCGTGGGAATTCCAGTCCCTCTCCCCAACCCCTCTCCCGAGATGGGAGAGGGGCTAGGTGCAGCGCTCGGACTAGCTCCCCTCTCCCCTCCGCGGGAGAGGGGCTGGGGGAGAGGGGCTGTCACGCAATCATCCCCAGCGGCGCCTCAACCAGCCGCTTGAACGCCTGCATCAGCTGCGCCCCGTCGGCGCCGTCGATGGCGCGGTGGTCGAAGCTCCCCGTAGCGCTCATCACGGTTGCGATCTGCAGGCTGTCGTTGAACACGTACGGCCGTTTCTCGCCCGCGCCGATCGCCATGATCATGCCCTGCGGCGGGTTGATCACCGCCTCGAATTGCTTGATCCCGTACATCCCCATGTTGCTGAGCGACGCCGTGCCGCCCAGATATTCCTCGGGCTTCAGCTTGTTGTCGCGGGCACGGACGGCCAAGTCCTTCATCTCGGTGGAGATGGCGGACAGCGATCGGCTGCCGGCATCCTTGATGATCGGCGTGATCAGGCCGCTCGGCGTCGACACAGCAACTGAAATGTCGGCGCGCTTGAACGAGACCAGTTCGGTGCCGGTATACATCACGTTGCAGCTCGGCACCTCGATCAAAGCGGCGGCGAGCGCCTTGATCATGAAGTCGTTGACCGACAGCTTGACGCCGCGGCTCTCCAGGCTGGCGTTGAGCTCGCCGCGCAGCTTCAGGAGAGCGTCGAGCTGGATGTCGACCGTCAGGTAGATGTGCGGAACCGTTTGCTTCGATTCGGTGAGCCGGCGCGCAATGGTCTTGCGCACGTTGCTGAGCTTCGCCGCTTCGTGCGGGATGTCGGGGATGGCCGAGGCCGCGGCCACCGGCGCGGGTGCGGCAGGGGCAGCGGGGGGTGCGGCAGGCGCCGGTGCGGCAGCGGCGGCCGGCTGAGCCGCGGGCGCCTTGGCCGCGCCGCTTTCCAGGTCCGCCTTGACGATGCGTCCGCCCGGGCCGGTGCCCTGCAGATCGGAAAGGTCGATCCCACGCTGTTCTGCAAGGCGCCGCGCAAGCGGGCTCGCCTTCACCCGATCGCCGCCGCCACTCGGCGCAGGCGCAGGCGTCGCAGCGGGAGTAGCCGCCGCAATCTTCGCGTCCTCGGCCGGGTTGGCGCCATAACCCTTCACGTCCGGCGCGGGCGTCGGAGTCGCAGGCTGCCCAGCCCCCGTCTCGCCGCCGCCTTTTTCCACTGGCTCTTTCGCGGCGGTCGGCGCCGCGGCAGCAGCCCCCGCATCCTCGCCCTCGGCGGCGATGATCGCGATCACCGTGCCCACCTTCACTTCGTCCGTGCCTTCGGCGACGAGGATCTTGGCGATCGTGCCCTCGTCCACGGCTTCGAACTCCATCGTCGCCTTGTCGGTCTCGATCTCCGCCAAAAGATCGCCGGCCGCGACGACATCGCCTTCCTTCACCAGCCATTTGGCGAGCGTGCCCTCCTCCATGGTTGGGGAAAGGGCGGGCATCTTCAACTCGATGGGCATCGTGGCCAAGCTCCTGGCGAGGGATGGTCTCCCAACGCCCAAACAGCAAAGGCGGGTGCGCGGTCAAGCCTGTCCGGTCCGCGCGTGCGGCGGCGCGGCTTGCATCGCACCGGCTTTCCGGGGCAGCATCACCGCCTTGGCAGCGCAAGGGAGCGGGGCGGATGCGGGCCTATCTGGTGGTGATCGACGAAACGGGCGAGGCGCGGGTTGCGCTTCGCTATGCCGCCCGCTGCGCCTCGCGCACCGGCGGAACGGTGGAAATCCTCGCGGTGGTCCCGCCCGCCGAGTTCGTCGCCTGGGGCGGCGTTCAGGCGGCGATGGAGGAGGAAGCGAAGCTGCGTGCCGAAGCGATGGTGCTCCAGGCCGCCGGCGCGATCGTCGAGGAAGCCGGCATTCAGCCCAAGATTCTGGTCCGCGAAGGCGAGGCCGCCAAGGCGATCGCCGACATTCTTGGCGAACGCGACGATATCGCCGCCCTGATCCTCGGCGCCGCCGCGGAGGGCGGCCCGGGGCCGTTGGTCGATCACTTCGCCGGCAGCGTCGCGGGCAGCCTGCCCTGCCCGCTGATCGTCGTGCCGGGCGGCCTCAGCGACGAGGCGCTCGACCGCCTCGCCTGAAGCCTAGCCGCGCTCGCCCGGCCGTGCCGGAGCCGGACGTGCCGCGGGCGCGCGGCGCACCGCGCGGCGCTTCTTCGGCGCGGCCCTGGCACGGGGCGCATATTCGGTGACATATTCGTAGGTTGTGACCTGCTCCACCACCGGCGCCGTGGTGGTGGTCGTCTCCGTCACCACAACCGGACCGCAGCCGCAGCCGCCATAACCGCCATAGCCGTAGGCATGGCCGTAGCCGCCGTAGCTCAGCAGCGGCGGCGGCGGCGGCGGAGCGCCGTGGTAGCTGCGGGTGCAGGAACTGGCGCAATCGTCCAGCACCGGCCCACCCCGGCGGCGCACGATCACCTCGCGGCGGCCATGCTCGCGGCGATCGTCATAGCCGTAATCGTCGCCGTCCATGCCGTAATCGTCATAGTCGCCGTCGTCATAGTCGTCGTCGCCGGCATAGACCGGCACGCCGCGATCGTCCTCGCTCCAGCGGTCGCCATAACGGTCCCAGTCATAGCCGTAGCGGCTGTCATGCACCCGGCCCTGGCGGTCGATCAGCAGCGCATCGTCGTAATAGCGGATCCAGCGCCCGCCGTTGAACGGCTGGGGAAAGCCGTAGCTGCTCCAGTTGCGCACCACGAATTGCGGACCCCACCAGCCGCCCGGCACGAAGCCGCCGCGGCCGATGCGCTGGATGTGTCCGAAGCGCCGCGCGCCTTGGTGCTGCATACCAACGCCCGGGCCGCGGTGCATCTGGCGCACGTCCCGAACCATCGGCGGCGGCGGCAGTGCCACCGGAGCACCTTCGCGCCACGAGTGACCGGCGGCCGGTGCCCCCTGGGCCGAGGCCGCCGTGGGAATCAGCGCGGCGCCCGCCGCAAACGCCAACAGATAGAGCTTCCTCATTGTCCGCTTCCCCTGCCGAAAAGTCGTATGTCCGGACGCGGTGTGCGTACGGTCTTCATACTTTTTTAACGTTTCGGGGACGGATTTGCTACCGAGCGGAAAGCCGCGGCGCGAGCAGCCGTGCCAATTCGAGACAGCCTTCCACATCCGCCGCGTCGAACCGCGCTTTCAAGGGGCTGTCGAGGTCGATCACGCCGAGCAGTTCGCCCTCGTGCACCACCGGCACCACCAGCTCCGAAGCCGAGGCTGCATCGCAGGCGATGTGCCCGGGGAAAGCATGCACATCCTCGATGCACTGCGGCTCGAGAGTCGCCGCGGCCGCCCCGCACACGCCCTTGCCGAAGGGTATGCGGATGCACGCCGCTCGCCCCTGGAACGGCCCAAGCACCAGCTCGCCGCCGACATTGCGGTAGAAACCCGCCCAGTTCAGGTCCGGCAAGGTCTCCCACAGCAAGGCGGCAACGTTCGCCATGTTCGCCACCGCGTCCGGCTCCCCGTCCGTGAGCCCACCCGCCGCCTGGTTCAGCTCCCGCCACAGGGTCGCGTTGTCGGCCGCCGCAATCTTGAAATCGTACATCGAGTGCATCCTCTAACCGTCATTCCCGCGAAAGCGGGAGTCCCGCTTCTTCTTCGATCAGCGCCAAGGCAAAGCGGGATTCCCGCTTTCGCGGGAATGACGGCAGTGGTTTTCAGTCCGACTGAACCTTGCCCCGCCCGGCCTTCACCGAAGAACGCTGCTTCTTTGCATCCACCCGCCGCGCCTTGGCCGCGCGGCTCACCTTTGTCTTGATCCGTTTCGCCTGGCGGACATGGGCACGGCCGAGCAGTTCCGCCAGTCTCTCCCGCGCTTCCTGGCGGTTGGCGTCCTGGCTCCTGTGGGTGCGCGCGGTGATGACGATCTCGCCGCCGTCGGTCATCTTGCTCCCGGCAAGCGCGCGCAATTGCCGAAACGCCCAGGGCGCGAGGCCGAGCTTGAACACGTCGCAGCGCAATTGCACCGCCGTCGCCACCTTGTTGACGTTCTGCCCGCCCGGCCCCGACGAGGCGATAAAGCTCTCGCTCAGCGCCTCTTCCGGCACCTGGTAGGCTTCAATAGTCCCCATCTTCGAAGCCCACCTGCACGAACGTCGGCGGCACCGGCGCAAGCGCCTCGATCGGCTCCTTGCCCTCGCGTTCCAGCCGCAGCGCCCGCGCGTGAAGCAGCATCGGCCCGCGCCCGGCCCCGTACACAGGATCCCCCGCAATCGCGATACCGAGCCCTTCCTTGGCATGCACCCGAAGCTGGTGAGTGCGCCCCGTCTCGGGCGTCATCAGCAGCATCGCGCGCCCGTCCTGCTGCGCAACCAGCTGCCAGTGCGTCACCGCCCGCTTGCCGCGCTCCGCATCGGGCACCATCCGCCAGCCTTCCTCGCGGCTGGAAATCTTGTGCAGCGGAATGTCGATGGTCCCGCTCTCCGCCTCCGGCACGCTGTCCAGCACCGCCAGATAGGTCTTCGAAACCCGCCCCTCCTCGAACGCCAGGGCGAAGCGCTTGTGCGCCTTGGGATGCCGGGCGAGCAGCAGGCACCCCGACGTATCGCGGTCCAGCCGGTGGACGATGCTCGGCGGTCTTTGGAACCCGAACCGCATCTGCCCCAGATAATGCTCCAGGCTTTCGCGCGTTTTCGGCCCCGGATGCACGGCAAGGCCGGCCGGCTTGTCGATCACCAGCGCCTCGGAATCTTCGAACAGAATACGGTTGTCCCACATGGCATCCGCCCTCGCACACCTGTGGCGGCGGCGCAACGATACGGCAAACGCATTGGTAATCCTCGTTTAATCCGAAATTAACCTTTTGCGTTCACTTCTAGGCCATGGTTAATGACAAGCACCAACCGGATGACGCGGCAGGAGCCGGGGTCCGGATGAGCAAGAGGGGCGTGCCAATATGCGAGTGCTGCTGATCGAAGACGAGCCGACGACTGCCAAGAGCATCGAGCTGATGCTTGGGGCGGAAGGCTTCAACGTCTACACGACCGATTTGGGCGAAGAGGGCTTGGACCTCGGCAAGCTCTATGATTATGACATCATCTGCCTGGATCTGAACCTTCCGGACATGCACGGCTACGATGTGCTGAAGAAGCTTCGCCTGGCGAAGGTCGGCACCCCGGTGCTGATCCTGTCCGGCATCAGCGAGATGGACTCGAAAGTCCGCGCATTGGGCTTCGGCGCTGACGATTACGTCACCAAGCCGTTCCACCGCGACGAACTCGTCGCCCGCATCCACGCCGTCGTGCGCCGCTCCAAGGGCCACAGTCAGAGCGTCATTCGCACCGGCAAGCTGGCGGTCAACCTCGACGCCAAGACGGTCGAGGTCGACAGCGCCCGCGTCCATCTCACGGGCAAGGAATATGCGATGCTGG
>DASWNA010000061.1:0-10409 GCA_036399475.1 Allosphingosinicella sp. | reverse complement strand
CTCCGGGCGATGGCGGGTGGCCAGATCCATGTCGCTGACCGGAAGCCCGAGCAGCGTGTCGCGCACCCAACCGCCGACATAGCGGGTCTGGCCCTGCTTCGATCCCAGGGTCTCGAGCAGGCGCCGCGTTCCGGCGCTGGTCTCCACGTCGGGAAGCTTCATGCCGCGAGCTCCAGGCGGCGGCTGAGATTGACGATCATCGCCGCCGTCGCGCCCCAGATCCGCCGCCCGTCCCAGATGATCTCGTAATAGGAACGCTCGCACCCCTGAAACTCGACGGTGCGGACGATCTGGCGATCGGGATCGAGGAGAAAATGCAAAGGGGCTTCGAACATGCCCGCCACTTCGCCGGGGTGGGGCGTCAGGGCAAGCCCCGGCGGCACGACGCCGACGACCGGGGTTACTTCGAAGCCGGTGATCGTCCGGTAAACGTCGGCGATGCCGATAACGTCCACATCGGCCGGCGCCAGCCCGATTTCCTCTTCCGCCTCGCGAAGCGCCGCCGCGATCAGGCTTTCGTCCGTAGGTTCGCGGCGCCCGCCCGGAAAGCTGATCTGGCCGGGATGCTTGCGCATCGTCTTCGGCCGCTCGGTAAGGATCACCGTCGGCTCGGGTCGGTCCACCACCGCCACCAGCACCGCTGCCGGGGCGAGCATGCCCTCAGCTTCGTATTCCAGCACGTCGCCGGTCAGCAATATCGGCGTCCGCCGCCGCCCCGCCTCGAGCGCGGCGCGCAGGTCGTCGGCAAGGCTCAAGCCGCGGGCTCCAGCGGGAAAAAAGCGCCGCTGCTCCACAGGCCGGCGGGCTCAGCGCCTTCGGCAAGGGCGAGATTGGCGAGCTCGTAGTAGACCGGGCGGGCGATCAGCGCCTCAAGGCCGCCGCGCACTTCCACATACGGGTGCGGCCCGTCCGCGCCTGCGGCAAAGCGCAGCGGGTGTTCCGGCCCGGCGACGACCAGGTCGCCCGTGTTGAGCCGGAAGGCGAGCGAGCGGCCTTCGCCCTCGCCTTCGCTCTTGAGCTCGACGGCGACGAACGGCGCGTCCTCGACCTCGATGTCGAGCTTCTCGACCGGGGTGACCAGCACGAAGCTTCCGTCGGGTTCGCGGCGAAGGATCGTTGAGAACAGCCGCACCATCGCCTGCCGGCCGATCGGGCTTCCTTCGTGGAACCAGGTGCCGTCGCGGGCGATACGCATGCCGCTGGTGCCGCAATGCTCGGGGTTCCAGCGCTCCACCGGCGGCAGCTTCTCTTCTTCGAGGAGCCGGGCGATGTCCGCAAGGCTGAGGCCGGAAAGGTCGGGCGGCGAGGACGTCATCGGCATTGGCCGGACCTAGGGACGGCGGCGGGCGGCGGCAAGCCTTGCCGCTGCCTTGCGCCCGGCCTAGGGCGCGGCGGATGAGCAGCGCGCCGCCAAGCCCACGCACCGCGATCGTCACCGGCGGCGCCCGGCGCATCGGCGCGGCCTTGTGCCGGGCGCTGAGCGAAGACGGCTGGCACCTCCTCATCCACTGCAATCGTTCAGGCGAGGAAGGCGAGGCGCTTGCCGCGGAACTCGGCAACGCCACGGTCGTGCAGGCCGAGCTTGCCGATCCCGGCGCCGCGGCAGCGATCTTCGCGGCCCTGGAGGGACTTCCGAAGGCGCGGCTGCTCGTCAACAACGCCTCGCGCTTCGAGTTCGACTCGGCGGCGGAGTTCACGGTCGAGCAGTGGGACGCGCACATCGACATCAATCTGCGCGCTCCGGCCTTGCTGTCGCAGGCGTTTGCAAAGGCGTGCGGCGAGGGGATGATCGTCAACCTGCTCGACGCCAAGCTCGCCCAGCCCAACCCGGACTTCTTCACCTACACCGTGTCGAAGTTCGGCCTCGCCGGCCTGACCGAACTAACCGCGCGGGCGTTCGCCCCGAAGATCCGGGTCTGCGGCATCGCGCCGTCCGTGACGCTCGTCTCCGGCGAGCAGAGCCGCGAGAATTTCGACGAGGTTCACGACCTCAACGCCTTGCGACTCGGAGTGCGGGTGGAGGAAATCGTCGCGGCGCTTCGCTTCCTTATCGCCACGCCGACCATCACCGGGCAGACCATCACCCTCGACGGCGGCCAGCGCTTTCTCGGCCTCGCCCGCGACGTTCAATTCCTGGAGGCCTGAACCATGACCGACCGCCCGCGCCTCGACGGTCTGCTGCCGCAGGCGCTTGCTCCTAAAACGCGCAAGATCGTGCTCGAGGAGTATTGCGTGTCCGCGGACATCGGCTTTCACGATTTCGAGATCGGCACGCCGCAAAATCTGCTGATCACCGTTGAAGTGTGGCTGGAGGACGCCTTTTTTCCCGTCACCGACGCTGCCGCCGATGCGTGGGATTATGACTCCCTGCGCAACGACGTCGGGGCGCTTGTCGCCGGCGCGCGCTACAACCTCCAGGAAACGCTTGCCCGCGCGATCTACGACCTGGTGGCTGCGCGGCGGGGCGTGACGGGGCTGCGCGTTTCTACCCGCAAGCCCGACATCTACCCCGACTGCAAGGGCGTCGGCGTGGAGCTGTGTTCCTTTTAGCGGCGGGCGCGGCCGCGGGTGCAGGGGCCGAGCCGATCCAGCACCAGCCGGTAATCGGCGGCAATCGCCGCGCGGCCGGCGCTGTCCGCATCCGCCATGCTCTGCGCGGGCAGGGTGCGGGGCAGGGTGCAGGCCAGGCGGTACCAGAGCAGGGTGTCGCGCGCCGGCGGCGCGGCGGCATCGTCGACGATCTCGCTCAGCGCCACCGACCACAAGGGGGTCTCGCCCGGGCGGCGCAGCACGTTCAAGGACACCGGCCGGTTTTCGGCGGTGAGCAGAAAAATCTGGGTCTCGCTTTCGCCGCGGATCGCGCCCGGCACGTGAAAGGCGCGGCCGATGCCGCTGATCCGCGGCGGCGCATCGGCGCCGGTGGCTTCGCGCAAGATGGCGCGCAAAGCCTCGGCCCGGTCGGGCGCATAGGCGATCTGGGCATCGGGGGCGGCAAGGCGGACCTCGCCGGAACGTCCGGCAACCGGCGCGGCGAGGATCAGGAACTCACTATTCTTGCGGAGCTTGGGGGCGCGGCCTTTCGCATCGCGCGGCAGGTCGACGACGTAGCTGATCTTTGAGGCAAGGCCGTCGGGAGCGCGGATCAGTGAAACGACCTGCGCCTCCACCAGTAAGCGGGCAAAGCCGGCTTGGACGCCGCCGGCCGCCTCAGCCTTGAGCGTGCTGGCCTTTGCCACCCGCACATGCGCCGCGACCGGCGCGGTGAGGCCAAGGTCGGCGAGGTCCGCATAGGTGAGCACGGGCGCGCTCGGAACCTGCGAATCAGCCGGCGCGGCGGCTGCAACGAGCAGGGCGAGGGCGGAGATGAAAAGCTTTGCGCGTGGTAAAATCATTCCGCCTCCGGAAATTAAGTTGCTTCTAACCATAAGTTTAGCTTCCTGAACCGCAGATTTCCGCCATTTTTTTATCGTTACCGGGCGATTACGAGAGGATTGCGTCGCCCAAAGCGACGCGATAGAGACACGGGCTAATCGATGATATGTTGAAACATCGATTGAACCGATGGGAGCCAAGCGCGTTTCCGATACGCGCCGATCCCCGGCTGACGAATAAGAGAGGGAGCGTGGCTGGTTAATGGCATATGCTGACAATTCAGGAATGAGCAAAAACCGGTTAACGGCGATCATCGTCGTTGCCCTGCTGCATGCTCTTCTCGGCTACGCCTTTGTCACCGGTTTGGCCTTCAATGTGGTCAAGAAAGTGGCAGCGGATCTGAAAACCTTTAACGTCGAGGAGCCCCCTCCGCCCGAGGAGGAGCCGCCGCCCCCGCCGCCCGATGTGCCGGAGACGCAGCCGCCGCCCGTGGTGTCGCCGCCGCCGATCGTGCGGACCAACACGCAGCCGCCGCCGATGCAAACGGTTCGCGAAGCGCCGCCGTTTGTGCCGACGTACACGGCTCCGCCGGCACCGCCCGCCGTGCCCGCGCCGCCGCCTCCTCCGCCGCCTCCTCCGCCGCCCCCGGCCAAGAAGGTCGAGCCGGCGCGTGCAAAGGGCAACCTGCCGGCCTTGTTCTCGGACGAGGATTATCCCGCCGCCGCGCTTCGCTCGGAGGAATCCGGCACCACCGGTTTCCGCCTGGAAATCGGCGCAAACGGACGCGCAACCGCCTGTACGGTGACGTCGTCCAGCGGGTCTTCGTCGCTCGACGCGACAACCTGTCGCCTGCTCAAGGCGCGTGCCAGGTTTACGCCGGCCCGGGACAGCAACGGTAATCCGATCGCCGATAATTATAGCGGTCGTATCGCGTGGCGCCTGCCGGCAGGTTGATATCGGCCGAACTTCAGCATTCAGTTACAGATATTATCTGAGAGGAAAGTTAAAACCATGACCACCCCAGCAGCAGCAGGCCACGGCGGCGGAGAAAATCCCTACGGTCTCGTCGCGGCCCTTCAACAGGGCGGCGCCATCGCCATCGCCACCTTCGCCATCCTCGTGATCATGTCGGCCGCTTCCTGGTACGTGCTCTTCGTCAAGCTGTTCGAACAGCAGAAGATCATCAACCAGGGCCGCCGTGCCCGTTCCACCTTCTGGCAAGCGGGAACACTCCGCGACGGCGCCAACAAGCTCGAAAAGAACAGCGCCTATCGCCAGATCGTCGACGACGGCATCCTCGCACTCGAGCAGCATGACAAGCTGACCGATCCCATCGATCAGCACGACTGGATGCAGAACTCGCTGGCGCGTACCCAGGGCGCGATCGCGTCCAAGCTGTCGAACGGCCTCGCGCTGCTCGCCACCGTGGGTTCCACCGCTCCGTTTGTTGGTCTGTTCGGCACGGTTATCGGTATCTACCGCGCACTGATCAGGATCGGCGCCGCTGGTCAGGCTTCGATCGACGCGGTCGCCGGCCCGGTCGGCGAGTCGCTGATCATGACCGCGCTCGGTCTCGCCGTGGCGGTTCCGGCCGTGCTTGCCTACAACTGGCTGCAGCGCCGCAACAAGTCGATCGTCGAGGAGCTCGCCCGCTTTTCCAACGATCTTCATGGCTACATGATGTCGGGCGGAACGGTGAAGCCGGTCTCGGCAACGCGCGGCGGAACGGCCACGGCCACGTCCGGCGGCGCCAAGCCGGGTGCGACGTCGCCGGGCGGCACCACCGCCACCGGCAGCGCCACCAGCACCACGCACTCGGGCCCGAAGAAGGTCTGATCCGGTTCCCGGCGGAGCGGCCTTCACGCCGCTCCGCCGAATCGGCCGCACCGGCCCGGATCCGCAAAGACGAAGATAGGAACTAACACATGGCAATGAGTGTCGGCGGCGACGGCAGCGAAGATGCCCCGATGTCAGACATCAACACGACGCCGCTCGTCGACGTCATGCTGGTGCTCTTGATCATCTTCCTGATTACCGTCCCGGTCGTGGTCCAGACGGTGGACGTGAGCCTTCCCAAGGTTCAGTTCGAAGTGACCAGCACCAAGCCGGAAAACGTCTCGCTTTCCGTCACAGGTGATGGGGCGGGTGGCTGCAAGGTTTATTGGGGTCTCGATCCCGTCGACGCCCAGCAGCTTCTCGACAGGGCGGTTGCGAAGCTCGAATCCGATATCAAGAAGCTGGGCGGCGTCGAGAACATGACCGAAGAGAATATGCCCGAGGTCCATGTCCGCGGCGACATCAACACGCCTTACAAATGCGTCGGCGGCGCGGTGTACCAGATGCAGCGGGCAGGCTTCTCGCGCGTCGGCTTCATTTCCGAGCCGGAACCGGGCGGCAACGTTCAGCGGCTGTAATGACCCAAGGGTCACAGGAGTTTAGATAATGGCAGGTGCAGTCAGCGCATCCGAGACCGAACCGATGATGGACATCAACACCACGCCGCTTATCGACGTGATGCTGGTTCTCCTGATCATGTTCATCATTACCATTCCGATCCAGACGCACGCGGTGAAGCTCGATCTGCCGGTGAATTCCGACCAGACCCCGCCGCCGCCGGTTGATCCGGTGAAGAACAAGATCGTCATCACCCCGCAGGGTCAGGTGCTTTGGAACGGGCAAGCGCTCGATCTGGTGCAACTGCGCCAGAACCTGGATTATACCCAGACGATGAGCCCGATCCCGGAACTGCATCTGCAGCCGGATCAGAACGCCCGCTACGAATTGGTCGACGAAGTCCTCGCGGTAACCAAACGCGCCAACGTCGAGAAGATGGGGTTCGTCGGCAACGAAGCCTACATGAACGCCTTTTAAGGCGTCTCAAGATCAAGCAAGATAAAGGGGCGCTCCGGCAACGGGGCGCCTTTTTTTTGGGTCAACAAGTACGGGTGCCCGTCCGACACATCCTTCCGAACTCATCCTCAGGGCCTGGGTGGTTGCGCATTGCCGCACTCGATTACACTGATCCCCACGCCGAAATCGGATCCTTTGCGCTTGCTTTGGCAGCTTGCTCTCCCAAGCGGCCAAGGCGTGGCCACCTGCCTCCAAGCCAGGAGGGGCGGAAACACAGCCTGGGTTCCCGCGGCCGTTCCTCCATCGTCGGGCTTATGCCCCCGTCCTTACGCGAAGCGGCACGCAGTGAGGGGAATAGCCGCGGTGCCTATGCTGCTGCGGTCGTCGCTTACGCAGCGAGCTCAAGCCCAAACGGTGACTACGGCGGCCTTAGCGGCGCGCGGCACGCCCGACTTTGGAGCTTCCGGCTAACAAGCGCCAGCGACGGGCATCGCCGGGGCCGTAGCCCCCTGACCTGCTGATCCGCGGCGTCCGAGTGAGCCGAGGGTGATAGCGCCGGCGCCGACCCCGGCGGCCGAACCTTTCCTATTGCCGCACCGTGTCGGCGGCCTCATCGAACCGCGCGAAGGCAAGCCAGGCATCGGCCGTGCGGTAGCGCGAGTTCAGGTGCAGGGAGGGGCAACTATCCTGCTGGAGGCGCCGCAGATTCACGGCCAATCGAGATCGCTCAAGACCCGTTCCGACCAAGCTAAGTGGCTCCTCGGGGGCGGAAACCTTGGCAGGGGCGGGCGCGGACCCCTCCCGCTGCGAATGACCAGCTTCCTTATCGGCGAGCCGGGTGTGGCGCGACCGGTGGAAGCCTCGGGTCGGTCCCCAGGTCGAGCCTTGGTTGCTCACGTGCCTGCCCATCGGGCCACCGCTCCGCCCAATGCGGTCGGCAGAACGTTCGAGAGCCCCGGTGACGCGGGACCGGCGCCGTCGGAGACCTAACAGGTGCTCTCGGCGCCTTTTTCTGCGGGGCTTGATACCTTTGGGAGCCTGCCGACGGCGCTTGCGACATCAGGGTTTTGGCGAGAGCAACCGGGTTCCATCTTGGATCGCCGCCGGTAGCGCCGCCGGTCCGATTGATCTGCCATCCAAGCAAGCGGAGGCGGGTCTTAGCCCGAGAAAGGACCAGGCGGTGAAGCGGCGATGCGGTCCGCCGAGTAGCGAGACGGGTAACGCTGACGCCAGCATAGTCTCAGGCCGCCATCCCCTCGAACTGCAGGCGGGCAAGCCTGGCGTAAAGGCCGCTGGCCGATTGGAGTTCGTCGTGGGTGCCCTGCTCGACGATCTTACCCCCATCCATGACCACGATCCGATCGGCGGCACGGACGGTGGCGAGGCGGTGGGCGATGACCATGGTCGTGCGGTTCTCCATCAAACGCTCGAGCGAACCCTGGACGAGGCGCTCGCTTTCCGCGTCCAGAGCGGAAGTCGCTTCGTCGAGCAGAAGCAAGGGCGCATCGCGCAGGATGGCGCGGGCGATGGCCAGGCGCTGGCGCTGGCCACCCGAGAGGCGGGCGCCGCCTTCGCCCATGAAGGTATCGAACCCTTGCGGCAGCTTGCGCAGGAACTCGGCCGCGTTAGCGGCTTCGGCCGCCGCCCAAAGCTCGTCGTCGCTCGCCGTCCAGCGCCCGTAGCGCAGATTGTCGCGCGCGGAGGCTGCGAAGATCACCGTTTCCTGGGGCACCACCGCGATCCGGGCGCGAAGATCGCCGGGGTCGGCCTCGGGGAGCGGCACGCCGTCGATCAGAACGGCGCCGCCTTCGGGATCGTAGAAGCGCAGGGCAAGCTGAAACAGCGTCGATTTGCCCGCGCCGGACGGGCCGACCACCGCCAGCCGCTCGCCCGGCCGCACCGATAAGGAGAAATCCTCCAGCGCGCAGACTTCGCGCCGGGTGGGATAGCGGAAAGTGACGTTGCGGAATTCCAGCGCGCCGCGCGCGGGCTCGGGCAGCGGGCGCGGCTGAGCGGGCGCGCGGATCTCGGCCTGCTCGGTGAGCAGCTCGGCCAGGCGCCCAGCCGCGCCGGCACCGCGCAGCAGCTCGCCATACACTTCGGTCAGTGCCCCGAACGCGCCGGCGACTAGGCCGCCGGTGAGCACAAAGGCGGCAATGGTGCCGCCGCTCAGCCGCCCCGCCTGAACGTCGAGCGCGCCTTGCCACATAACAAGGGTGATCGAGCCGAAGATGAGGGCGATGACGATCGCGGTCATCACCGCGCGGAGGATGATGCGGCGCCTGGCCGTGTTGAACACGTCTTCCACCGCGGTGCGGAAGCGGCCCGCCTCGCGCTCCTCCTGGTTAAAGGCCTGGACGATCTTCATGGCGCCGAGAACTTCGTCGACCATGGCGCCGACTTCGGCGATCCGGTCCTGGCTTTGGCGCGACACGTTGCGGACCCGGCGGCCGAGCACGGTGATCGGCACGATCACGGCGGGAATGCCGAGCAACATCATCAAGGTGAGCTTGGGCGCGAGGGCGAACAAGTAGGCGATTCCGCCCACCGCCATGACGATGTTGCGCAGCGCCACCGAAATAGTGGTGCCGACCACCTGCTCGATGATGGTGGTGTCGGCGGTGAGGCGCGACGCGATCTCCGACGGGCGGTTCTCCTCGAAGAAGCTTGGCGCAAGGCGAAGCAGATTGCGCTGCACGGCTTCACGCACGTCCGCCACCACCCGTTCGCCGAGCCAGGACACGAAGTAGAAGCGCCCGGCGGTGGCGAGCGCCATCACCACGACCACGATCAGCAGATACTGGAACCAGCGTCCGATATCGCCGCCCGAGCCGCCGAAGCCGCGATCGATGATCAGCTTGAACGCGTTGGGAATCGCCAAGGTCGCGCTCGCGGCGACCACCAAGGCGAGCAGCGCGCCGAGCACATGGCCCTTGTAACGCGCGGTGAAACCCCAGATGATGCGGAGGTTGCCGAGTTTTCGGGAGGCGGGAAGATCAGGGCTGGTTTGCGCCATAAGCGGGGCCTAGCAGTGCATGTCCCGGCGCTCAATGCCGCCCCTTGCGGGAGCTTTCCCAGGCACCACCTGTTTAACGGCTAAGTCCTTGACGCGGTTGATCCTTCGCCCGCCGCGCACCATTCGGAGTCTCGATGCTCTACGACGCATATGAAATGCAGCGCTCGCTGCTCGCCGGCGCTTCCACCCTTGCCAATATCGGCGCCGGCTGGATGCAGAACCCCGCTAACCCATTCTCGTACAGCCAGATGGGGCCGATCGTTTCTTCGGCACTGGACGTTTTCGCCCACGCCTCCGCGTCGCGCGGCAAGCCGGACTTCGGCTTCGACACGACCGTGGTCGAGGGCAAGGCGGTGCGCGTCACCGAAGAGATCGTGCTCCGAAAGCCGTTCGGCCAGTTGAAGCGCTTCCGCCGCGAAGGCGTGGAGGGCGGCCCACGCCTGCTGATCGTGGCGCCGATGTCCGGTCACTACGCCACCTTGCTCCGCGGTACGGTGGAGCGGATGCTGCCCGGCCACGACGTCTACATCACCGACTGGCGCGATGCGAAGCTGGTGCCGACCGATGCGGGCAAGTTCGACCTCGACGATTATGTCGATTACCTCATCGAATATCTCGAGAAGATCGGCCCCGGCGCGCACATGCTGGCGGTCTGCCAGCCGTCCGTGCCCTGCTACGCCGCCGCCTGCGTGATGAGCGAGACGAAGAACCCGGCGCGGCCCAGGACCCTGACCATGATGGGCGGTCCGATCGACACGCGCGAGGCGCCGACCGCGGTCAATACGCTCGCCACCCAGCGGCCTTATGCCTGGTTCCAGCGCAACGTCATCGCCACCGTGCCCTACCATTATCCGGGCAACGGGCGGCAGGTTTACCCCGGCTTCCTGCAGCTCGCCGGCTTCATGACCATGAACCTCGGCAATCACCTCACCAGCCATTACGAGATGTTCAAGCACCTCGTCCAAGGCGACGGCGAGAGCGCCGACGGCACCAAGGCGTTCTACGAGGAATATCGCGCGGTCTGCGACATGACCGCCGAATTCTACCTGCAGACCATCGACGTCGTGTTCCAGCGTCACCTGCTGCCCAAGGGCGAGATGATGCACCGCGGCCGCCGCGTCGATCCGGCGGCGATCACCGACATCGGCATCCTCGCCATCGAGGGCGAGCG
>DASWNA010000060.1:0-51397 GCA_036399475.1 Allosphingosinicella sp. | reverse complement strand
CGAGGAGGACGGCTCCTTCGTCCTCGTCACCCCGGTCGAGAAGCTCTCCATCGAGGTCGAGGACGCCCCCTTCGTCGCCGTCGAAGTGAAGAGCGGGGGCGAAGGCGAACGCCGCACCCTCGCCTTCCGCCTCAACACCGGCGATGTCGTCGTGGCCGGCCCCAACCACCCGATCGCGCTTCGCGAAGGCGCCGACGGCCCGCACCCTTATGTGGAAGTGCGCCGCGGCCTCGAGGCCCTGGTCGCCCGCTCCGTCTATTACGAACTCGCCGAAGCCGCTTTGGCCGAGGGCGCCACCCCGCCCGGCCTGTGGAGCAACGGCGCCTTCTTCGCCTTCGAGCCCGCCCCGTGACCTTGGCGCAAAGGCTGCGCGAGGCGCTGGAGCGGGGCCGGACCCGCAATCCGGTGCTCCTGCCCGGCGATGCGCTCGAAGAGGAGGAACGGGAGGCGGGCCTCACTCCGGCCGCAGTCCTGGTGCCCGTCGTCGACCGCCCCGAACCCACCGTCATCCTCACCCTCCGCCCCGAAACGATGCGCAAGCATCCCGGCCAGATCAGCTTCCCCGGCGGGCGCATCGATCCGGAGGATGACGGCCCGGTTGCCGCCGCGCTGCGCGAGGCGCAGGAGGAAATCGGTCTGTCCCCCGGAGCAGTGGACGTGATCGGCACCGCCGACCTGTACCGCACGATCACCGGCTTCGAAGTAACCCCGGTGATCGGCGTGGTGCCGCCCGGCCTCCCCCTCACCCCCTCGCCCGGCGAAGTGGCCGACATGTTCGAGGCGCCGCTGCGCCACCTCCTCGACCCCGCCCGGCAAGAGACGAGGACGGTCGAGTTCCAGGGGCGTCAGCGTTCTTATTACGAGATCGACTGGCAGGGCCGCCGCATCTGGGGCGCCACCGCGGCGATGATCGTCAACCTCACCCGCCGGCTGGAGCTGGTGCGTTGAAGCTGCCCCGCGCACCCTGGCAGGAGCGGCCGGGAATGGCCCAGCTCCTCTCCGTTCTCGGCGCGGCCGAAGGCGAGACACGTTATGTCGGCGGCTGCGTCCGCGACACCCTGCTGGGGGTACCAGTCAGCGACGTCGATCTCGCCACCCGGCTCAAGCCGGAGGAGGTGATCGCCCGCCTCAAGCGCGCCAGGATCAAGGCGGTGCCCACCGGCCTTGCCCACGGCACGGTCACCGCAATTGTCGAGGGCAAGCCGGTGGAGGTGACCACGCTCCGCCGCGACGTCTCCACCGACGGCCGCCGCGCCACCGTCGCCTTTACCGACGACTGGCAGGAGGATGCCGCCCGCCGCGACTTCACGATCAACGCCCTTTCGGCCGATCCCGAGAGCCTGCAGGTCCACGATTATTTCGGCGGCTGGGAGGATGTAGAGGCGCGGCGGGTGCGCTTCATCGGCGATCCGCTCACCCGAATCGCCGAAGACCACCTCCGCATCCTGCGCTTCTTCCGCTTCCACGCCCGCTTCTCCAAAGGTGAACCGGACAGGGCGGGGCTGGAAGCCTGCGCAGCCCGCGCCAACGACCTGATGGCCTTGTCTCGGGAGCGGATCGCCGACGAGTTGATCAAGCTCCTGACCCTCGCCAACCCGGCCCCGACAGTGGCGTTGATGGTTGATCGGGGGATATTGAAGCCGGTCCTGCCGGAGATCGACGCGCACGGCGCCGCCCGGCTGGCGAGACTGATCGGGCGCGAGGCGGAGGCAGGCCTGCCAGGCGATCCGCTGCGCCGCTTCGCCGCGCTTCTCCCACCCGAGCCGGAGTTGGCCGCAGCAGTCGGCGCCCGTCTGCGCCTGTCCAACAAGGCTGCCAAGCGCATCGCCAGCGCAGCGGCGCGGAGCGAAGCCGACACGGCGATGAAACCCGCCGTGCTCGCCTACCGCATCGGCCGCGAGGAAGCCGTCGACCGGCTGCTACTCGGCGGGGGCGACGCGGCGCTTGCCATATCGATTGCGACCTGGGAACGGCCGCGCCTGTTGGTCAGCGGCGGTATGTTGATCGAACTCGGCCTCACGCCGGGGCCGGTCGTCGCCAAGGCGATGCAGGACGTGCAAGGACGCTGGGCGGACGCCGGCTTCCCCGAGGACCGCGCCGATCAGCTCGCCATCGCCCGCGAAGCGGTCGCCTGGGCACTGGCCGACAGCTAGGCTTTCTTCTCCGGCTCGAAGCGGTTGTTCTTGGGGAAGCCCAATGGCGCCATTCGCCCGGCGGCGCCGCGCGCCGTGCGCCACGGGTTCAGATCCGCCTCGGTACGGGTGCGCCCCGTATCCCCCGCCATCGTCCAGCTGATCCCATCGGTGAAGCGGAAGGTCCGCACATCCGACAGGCCGCCGTCCCGGTAGCGCTGGAGCTGGACACCCGAACCGCGGCTCAATTCGGGAAGCTCGGTGAGCGGAAACACCACCATCTTGCGATTGTCGCCGATCACCGCCAGGTAATCCTCGTCCGGGTTCAGCGCTCGGACGACCGACAGCCGGGCGCCGGGCCGAACGTTGACCACCTGCTTGCCCTTGCGGGTTTCGGCGATCGCACCGGCCGCCGTGGTGACGAAGCCGCGCCCGTCCGTTGTCGCGAGCAACAGCTTCGTTCCGGAGACCGCCGGGAACAGCGCCGCAATGTCGCCCTCGCCTTCGATGTCGACCATCAGCCGCACCGGCTCACCGAAACCGCGGCCGCCGGGCAGCTTGTCGGCGGCCAGCGTGTAGAAACGTCCGCCGGTGGAGGCGAGCAGGATCTTGTCGGTGGTCTGGGCGTGGAAGAAGTGGCGCGGGCCGTCGCCTTCCTTGAACTTCATCGCTTCCGGGTTGGAAAGGTCGACATGGCCCTTCATTGCCCGGATCCAGCCCCGCTGGGACATGATGACCGTGATCGGTTCCTTCTCGATCATCGCCTCAAGCGGGATTTCCCGTGTCGGCCCGGCTTCCTCGATGGTGGTCCGGCGGCGGCCGAGTTCGGTGTCCTCGCCGTAGCGTGCCTTGAGCGAGGCGAGGTCCTTCTTGAGCCGGGTACGCTGGCGGTCGCGGGAGCCGACCAGCTTGATGAGCTCGTCCCGCTCCTTGATCAGCGCGTCGCGCTCCTTCTTGATCTGCATTTCCTCGAGCTTGCGCAGGGAGCGCAGCCGCATGTTGAGGATCGCTTCGGCCTGCCGGTCGGTGAGCGCGAACTCGGCGATCATCACCGCCTTGGGCTCATCCTCCTCGCGGATGATCTGGATAACCCGGTCGAGGTTCAGATATGCGACGAGGTAGCCTTCGAGCAGCTCCACCCGGTCGTCGATCTTGGCGATGCGGTGCTGGGAGCGGCGGACCAGGACTTCGAACTGGTGCGCGATCCAGGCGGTGATCACTTCCTTGAGCCCCATCACCCGCGGCGTGCGGTCGGCGTCGAGCACGTTCATGTTCAAGGGCACGCGCACTTCGAGGTCGGTGAGCCGGAACAGGCTGTCCATCAGCACGCTTGCGTCCACCGTCCGGCTGCGCGGCTCCAGCACGATTCGGATCTGCTCATCGGATTCGTCGCGGATGTCGGCCAGGATCGGCAGCTTCTTGTCGGCGATCAGGCTTGCGATCTGCTCGATCAGCTTTGACTTCGGCACCTGATAGGGAATTTCGCTGATGATCGCCGTCCAGGTGCCGCGGCCCTGGTCCTCGATGCTCCACCGCGCGCGCACCCGGAAGGCGCCGCGGCCGGTGCGGTAGGCGAGCGCGATCGCATCGGCGCTGTCGACGATCACGCCGCCGGTGGGGAAATCGGGGCCGGAGACGAAGTCCATCAGTGCCGAGGGTTCGGCGCCGGGATTGTCGATCAGGTGGGCGGCGGCATCGACGATCTCGGCGAGGTTGTGGGGCGGAATGGAGGTCGCCATGCCGACCGCGATTCCGCTTGCGCCATTGGCGAGCAGGTTGGGGAACAGGCCGGGAAAAACTTCGGGCTCTTCCTCCTCGCCGTTATAGGTCGGGCGGTAATCCACCGTGCCTTCGTCGAGGCCGGCCATCAGGTCGGCGGCGGCAGCGGTGAGCTTGGCCTCGGTGTAGCGCATCGCCGCGGCGTTATCGCCGTCGACATTGCCGAAATTGCCTTGGCCGTCGACCAGCGGGTAACGCAGCGAGAAGGTCTGGGCGAGGCGGACCATTGCGTCATAGACGGACTGGTCGCCGTGCGGATGGTATTTGCCGATCACGTCGCCGACCACGCGGGCGCACTTCTTGTAGCCGGACGCCGGATCGAGCTTGAGGAGGCGCATCGCCCACAGCAGGCGGCGGTGCACCGGCTTCAGGCCGTCGCGCACGTCCGGCAGAGAACGGGCGGTGATCGTGGACAGCGCATAGACGAGGTAACGCTGCGAAAGCGCCTTGTCGAAAGGGGTATTCTCGATCGGATCGATCGGCGTGGCGGCATCGGAAAGGTCGGACATGGAGAGGGGATAGCAGCCGATTCCTCCGGGCGGTAGGGCCGCTTGCCTTTGTCTACCAAAAGGATAGTATTACATTCGCCGGCACGAGATCGGCTAAACAGGAGACGAGGATGCGCAAGGCTCTGGGAGCGATGCTCCTTCTTTCGGCCGCCGCGTGCGGCAGCAACGAAACCGCGGACCGCGGTGGCGGAAATCTGGCAACGTTCGATGTTGAAGAGGCGCCTGCGGCCGATGCGTCGGCACCGGGCGCTCCCGGCGCACCGCCACGCCCGCCCGAAGTCTCCCCCACGGCTGCGCCGGGCGTCGCGTTCGACTATCGTTACTCCTTCCGCCTGCCCCCCACCCGCATCGGCGCTGTGCAGGAACAGCACGCCGCCGCCTGCGAGAAACTGGGTCCGGACCGCTGCCGCATCACCGGCATGACCTATGAGCAGGACGGGAACGAAGACGTCTCCGCCCAACTGGTCCTCAAGCTCGACCCCCAGCTCGCCCGCCGCTTCGGCCGCGAAGCCTCGGACGCTGTCGCCCGCGCCGAGGGCCTCGTGACCAGCGCCCAGATCACCGGCGAGGATGTCGGAAGCGCGATCGAAAGCGACCAGCAGGTCCAGGTGCAGGTGCAGGAGTCGCTGAAGGCCGTCGAAGGCCAGCTTGCGCAGAAGGGCCGCTCCGGAAGCGAGCGGGCGGAGCTCCAGCGCCAGGCGGAGGAGCTGCGGCAATCGATGCGGGCGAGTGCCCAGACGATCGGCGAGCGCCGCAAACTGCTCGCCACCACACCGATGATCTTCCGCTACGCCGCCGGGAAAACCGACGAGTCGCTCGGCGGTCAGGCGGCCCAAGCGCTTCACGCGTTCTGGACGGGTGCGCGAATCCTGCTCATCGCCTTGCTCTACATCCTGCCGTGGATGCTTGCGGCGCTCGCCATCGCGCTGGGGCTGCGCTGGGTCAGCCGGCGCTTCTTCCCCGACCGCAATCGTGTGGCCGCACAACCAGCCGATCCTGGCAGCGGCGCCTGAGGACGGCGAAGGGGATGCGGTGCGAGCCCGCTCCCCTTCCCGCCTTGCGCCGGGAGGGCTAGAGCGGGGCATGCGCATTCTCTCCGCCCTTGCCCTCGCCCTTTGTCCCGCGCTAGCCGCTTGCGCCGTGGACACTCCTTCCGAGCAGGCGGCAACCGCGTCGGCCCAGCCCGCCCGGGAGCTGATGAAGTGGCCGGCCTTGCTTTCCCGCAAGCGGCCGGAGCCTTCTACGTCCGTTCGCTACGGCGAGGACCAGATGCAGATCGTCGATCTGTGGCTTCCTGCCGGCAAGGGCCCGCACCCGACGGTGCTGATGATCCACGGCGGCTGCTGGCAGACCGAGATCGCCGACCGCCGGATCATGAACTGGATCGCCAACGACCTGCGGGCGCACGGAATCGCGGTGTGGAACATCGATTATCGCGGCGTCGATCGCGCCGGTGGCGGCTATCCCGGCACCTTCCAGGATACCGCAGCGGCCGCGGATGCGCTGCGCAGCCACGCCAAGACCTACAACCTCGACGTCTCCCGCGTGGTCGCCGTCGGACACTCGGCCGGCGGCCACCTTGCCTTGTGGCTGGCGGCCCGCCGGTCCCCAAAGGCGAGGCCAGGCAATCCGCTTATTCCGCTGGACAGCCCAATCCTGGCCGCCGATCCCCTGCGCATCGACACGGTCGTCAGCCTCGGCGGCCTCCCCGACCTGGAGCTGGCGGCCACTCCTCCCGGCAGCGGCTGCGGCACTGAAGTCATCGAGAAGTTGGTCGGTCCGGCGACGCTGAGCAGCCGCAACGTTTATGCCGATACCTCCGTCCCCAACCTAGCGCCGCTCGGGGTGCGGCAGATACTGATCAACGGCTTGCAGGATCGGATCATTCCCACTGCTTATGCCGATGAGTATGCCCGGCGAATGCGCGCCGCGGGCGACAAGGTGACGGTGCGCATGGTCGATCGCACCGGCCACGTCGAACTGATCGCTCCCGAAACCGACGCCTGGAAAGTCGCGGTTCGCGAGATCGAAAAGGCGCTCGGCCGGTGACGGGCCTGGAGGCGGTGCGCGCGCGGGATGCCGCCGATCCGCTGCGCCATTACCGCGACCGCTTCTTTCTGCCGCTCGGCACGATCTACCTCGACGGCAATTCGCTGGGTGTGCTTCCCAGGGCGACGGTGGACCGACAGCGCAAGGTGGTGGCGGAGGAATGGGGCTCCGAGCTGATCCGGAGCTGGAACAGCCGCGGCTGGATCGATGCGCCGGCGCGGGTGGGGGCCAAGATCGCGCGGCTGATCGGCGCCAAGCCGCACGAGGTGATCGTTGCCGACAGCGTGTCGGTGAACCTGTTCAAGCTGATCGTCGCCGCCGTGGCCTTGGCGCCGGACCGGGCGCAGATCCTGTCGGAAGGGGGCAATTTCCACACCGACCTGCACATCGCGAGCGGCGCGGCGGAGCTTGCGGGGAAGCGGCTGGATGTTGTCGAACGTGCCGCGGTGCGTGATGCGCTGTCGGGGGAAACCAACCTTCTTCTACTTACCCATGTGCACTTCAAGGCGGGGTACCGGTTCGACATGGCGGAGGTCACCGCGCGGGCGAAGGCGGCGGGGGCGGTGACGCTTTGGGACCTGTCGCATAGCGCCGGCGCGGTGCCGCTGGACCTCAACCGCGACGGCGCCGAACTCGCCGTCGGGTGCGGCTACAAATATCTCAATGGCGGCCCCGGAGCCCCCGCTTTCCTGTACGTTGCCGAGCATCTTCAGGAGCGGTTGATCCCACCGTTGCGCGGCTGGATGGGGCACGCGGCGCCGTTCGCCTTCACCGACGATTATGTGCCCGCGCCCGGCATCGCCCGCTTCCTGGTCGGCACGCCGCCGATCCTCAGCCTGTCCGCGCTGGAAAGCGGGATCGAAAGCTTCGACGGCGTCGACATGGAGGCGCTCTGGGCAAAGTCGGTGCAGCTCTTCGACCTGTTCGCGGCGCTTGCCGCCGAGCGTTGCCCGGAGCTCGAATGCATCTCGCCCGCCGAGCCTGAGAAACGCGGCAGCCACATCAGCTTCCGCCACCCCCACGCCTTTGAGATCTGCCAGGCGCTGATCGACGCCGGCGTGATCGGCGACTTCCGGGCGCCCGACGTGATCCGCTTCGGCCTGACCCCGCTCTATCTCGGCTTCGAGGACATCTGGCAGGCGGTGGAGCGGATGGCGGACATCCTGGGCACGGAGCGCTGGCGCGAGCCGCGCTTCGCGGTGCGCGGCAAGGTCACCTGAGGCCCCTGCAAAACGCCTCTTGTGTATTAGGTGCATAATACACTAGTATCCCCTCCGGAACGACTCACCGGAAGGGGACCAACATGACCAAGAAGACGATCCTGCTCGCCGCCGCCGCCGCGGTGGCCCTGCCGCTCGCCGCCGTACCGGCGCTCGCCCAGAACGAGGCGCCGCTGATCCCGCGCGAGACGATCTTCGGCAACCCGACCAAGACCGCCGGCCGCCTGTCGCCCGACGGCAAGTGGCTGAGCTGGATCGCGCCTCGCGACGGCGTGCTCAACATCTATGTCGCTCCGGCGTCCAGCCCCGCCGCCGCCAGGCCGCTCACCAACGAGCGCCAGCGGCCGATCCGCCAATATTTCTGGGCGCCCGACAGCAAGCAGATCCTGTTCATCAACGACAAAGGCGGCGACGAGAATTTCCTGCTCTACGGCGTCGATATCGCCTCCGCTCAGGAGCGCGCACTCACCCCGTTCGACAAGACCCGGGTGCAGATCGTCAACATTTCCAACGACGTGCCGGACCGGATCCTGATCGGCGTCAACAACCGCGATCCGCGCTGGCACGATGTTCACAGCCTCGATCTCAAGACCGGCAAGCTCACCCCCGTGCTCCAGAATGACGGCGGCTATGCCGGCTTCCTGGCGGACGAGCAGCTCGTCGTGCGCGTCGCCAACAAGTCGCGCGCCGACGGCGGCAGCTCGTTCTTCCGGGTGATGAACAACAAGGTGGAGGCGCAGCCCTTCGAGGAAGTCACGCTGGAGGATTCGCAGACCACCCAGCCGGTCGGCTTCACCACCGACGGCAAGACCTTGTACTGGATCGACAGCCGCGGCCGCGACACCGCCGCGCTGATCGCGCAGGATGTCGCGACGGCCAAGAAGACGCTGGTCGCCCAAAGCGCGAAGGCCGATATCGGCAACGCCCTGACCAACCCGAAGACCGGCAGGGTCGAAGCTTACGCGGTCAACTACCTCAAGAACGAATGGACGCCGCTCGGCGGGGCGGTGAAGGGCGACCTCGCTTTCCTCGAGAAGAATTTGAAGGGCGAGATCGCCGTCACCTCCCGGACGAACGCGGACGACAAATGGATCGTCTCGGTCGATCCGGTGACCCAGCCGTCGAGCACCCATCTCTACGACCGCAAGGCCAAGAGGCTGACCAAGCTCTACACCACGCGGCCCGAGCTGGAGGGCGCGACCCTCGCCGCCATGCACCCCGTCGAGATCAAGTCGCGCGACGGCCTCAACATGGTGTCCTATCTCACTCTGCCGCCGGGCAGCGATCCGGACGGCGACGGCCGCCCGAACAAGGCGGTGCCGATGGTGCTGCTCGTCCATGGCGGACCCTGGGGGCGCGACGCCTACGGCTATAACGGCACGCATCAATGGCTTGCCAACCGCGGCTATGCGGTGCTGTCCCCCAACTTCCGCGCCTCCACCGGCTTCGGCAAGAAGTTCATCTCCGCCGGAGACCTGCAATGGGGCACCAAGATGCACGACGACCTGCTCGACGCGGTCGATTGGGCGGTGAAGCGCGGCGTCACCTCGCCCGACAAGGTCGCGATCATGGGCGGCTCCTATGGCGGCTATGCGACGCTGGCCGGCTTGGCCTTTACGCCCGACAAATTCGCCTGCGGGGTGGATATCGTCGGCCCGTCGAACCTCGAGACCCTGCTCAAGACCATCCCGCCTTATTGGGAGGCCGGCAAGGTGCAGTTCTACAAGCGCATGGGCGACCCGAACACCGCGGAAGGGCTGGCTCTGCTCAAGGAACGCTCGCCGCTCTACAAGGCGGACAAGATCACCCGGCCGCTGCTGATCGGCCCGGGCGCCAACGATCCGCGCGTCAATGTCGCGGAATCGGAGCAGATCGTGAATGCGATGAAGGCGAAGAACATTCCCGTCACCTATGTCGTGTTTCCCGACGAAGGCCACGGCTTCGCCCGGCCGGTGAACAACATCGCCTTCAACGCGGTGGCCGAGAACTTCCTTGCCCGCTGCCTCGGCGGGCGGGCCGAGCCGATCGGCGCGTCGCTGAAGGCATCGACCGCGCAGGTGCCGCACGGCGCCGAATACGCGCCGGGCCTTGCGGAGGCGATCGGCACGCGGTGAACTGCGAGGTTGGGAAGAAGAGCTCGTGCTTCTTCCCCTCACTCCCGCGCAAGCGGGAGGGCCCGCTTCTTCTTTTCCGTTTCGAGTCCCAGAAACGGAAGGAAGAAGCGGGATTCCCGCTTTCGCGGGAATGACGGGGGTGCGGGGAGCTGCGGCAGGATCGTTCGCATCGGCAGCCGCGACGCCACCCGTCACGGCCCGTTATGTTGCGCAGGCGGGAGCGCTTCGCTATGGGCCGTTCATTGCCGCCCTGGGTGCCGTCCGGCGTCCGGGGCCGATTTTTTCTTTGCCTTGAGGACGAGAGCGTATGTCCCGCCGCCGCCAGATCTACGAAGGCAAGGCCAAGATCCTGTACGAGGGTCCCGAACCCGGCACGCTGATCCAGTATTTCAAGGACGATGCCACCGCCTTCAACGCGCAGAAGCGCGGCACGATCAGCGGCAAGGGCGTTCTCAACAACCGTATCTCCGAGCATGTCTTCACCCTGCTCGGCACGATCGGCATTCCCACCCACTTCATCCGCCGCCTCAACATGCGCGAGCAGTTGATCCGCCAGGTCGAGATCATTCCGATCGAAGTGGTGGTGAGGAACGTCGCCGCCGGCAGCCTGTCCAAGCGCCTCGGCATCGAGGAAGGGACGCAGCTCCCGCGCACGATTATCGAATATTATTACAAGGACGACGCGCTCGGCGATCCGATGATCGCCGACGAGCATATCGCCTGCTTCGGCTGGGCGAGCCAGGAGGAGATGAACGACATCGCCGACATGGCGGTGCGCGTGAACGATTTCCTGTGCGGCCTGTTCGCGGCGATCAACATCCGCCTGGTCGATTTCAAGCTGGAGTTCGGCCGGCTGTACGACGGCGACTATGCGCGCGTGATCCTGGCCGACGAGATCAGCCCGGACGGCTGCCGCTTGTGGGACATGGCCACCAACGAGAAACTCGACAAAGACCGCTTCCGCCGCGACCTTGGCGGCGAGGCCGAGGCCTATCAGGAGGTCGCCCGCCGCATGGGCCTCCTCCCCGAAGGCGACACCAACAGCGTCCTCGACCTCGACGAGCACCGGGCGAAAAAGGGGAAATAATAAAACGTCTCGAAGTAGTACTTCGAGCCGGGTTGTTCGCCTGCGCTTCCCCCCTCCCTGCAAGGGAGGGGCCGGGGGTGGGTAGCGGCTGAGGGGGCTCGATGCCCCTGAAGACGCATCGGCCCGCGGCGACGTCCAGCCCGTTTCGGAGACGCCATAGCCCCTCAGCGGCATCGAGCCGCTTCGGTGCTTACCCACCCCTTCCCCTCCCTTGCAGGGAGGGGAGTCCTGGTCTGTTTTCCGCTCTCATCCCGATGAGCCTGCATCTCGCCCCTACCCGCCAGGGAGGGGCCAGGGGTGGGTAGCGGCTGAAGGGGCTCGATGCCCCTGAAGACGCATCGGCCCGCGGAGACGTCCAGCCCGTTTCGGAGACGCCATAGCCCCTCAGCGGCATCGAGCCGCTTCGGTGCTTACCCACCCCTCACCCCTCCCTTGCAGGGAGGGGAGTCCTGGTCTGTTTTCCGCTCTCATCCCGATGAGCCTGCATCTCTCCCCTCCCTGCAAGGGAGGGGCCGGGGGTGGGTAGCGGCTGAGGGGGCTCGATGCCCCTGAAGACGCCCCGGCCCGCGGCGACGTCCAGCCCGTTTCGGAGACGCCATAGCCCCTCAGCGGCATCGAGCCGCTTCGGTGCTTACCCACCCCTACCCCTCCCCAGAAGGGAGGGGGATCAGTGCTCCGCAGCCTCATCCCCGATGAGGCGGAGCCAATAAAAAGGCCCCGGCGTTTCCGCCGGGGCCGGTGGCCTTTTGGCCCTCTCCTGAGACTGAAACTTTTAGCGGGCGCCGGTGGCGGGGCCGCCGACGGCGACTGCGGAGGCGCGGCGCTGGACCGACTGGAGGTAGGCGGTGGACTGCATGAAGGGGACCGGGTTGACGGCCTTGCCGTCGAGCCGCACTTCGTAATGGAGGTGGCTGCCGGTGGAGCGGCCGGTGGAGCCCATCAGGCCGATCACGTCGCCGCGCTTCACGTGCTGGCCGGCGGACACCATGGAGCGGGAAAGGTGGCCGTAGCGGGTCTGGATGCCGCGGCCGTGGTTGAGTTCGATCAGGTTGCCGTAGCCGCCGCTGTTATATTCGGAGCGGCCGACGATGCCGTCTGCCGTAGCGTAGATCGGGGTGCCGATCGGGCCGGCGAGGTCGATGCCGGCGTGCATGGCGCGGGTGCCGCGGAACGGATCGGAGCGGACGCCGTAGGAGGAGGTGAAGGCAACGCCCTTGACCGGCTCGGCCGAGGGAATGGCGATGGTGCCCTGCTCGAGCTGGTCGAGCTGCTTCCAGCTGTTGAACATCGCCTTGAAGCTGGGATCGGCGGCGCGAGCCGGATCGACGGCTTCATAGGGGCCGCCGACGCCGCCCTGGACCTGGATGCGGCTCGGCTCGATGCCCAAGCGACGGACTTCGCTGGCGGTGAACTGGAAACGCTTTTGGGCGGCGGCCTTGATGGCGGCGACATCGGTCTGCATCGCCTGCACTTCGCGCTCCATGCGGGCGAGTTCGGCGGGGTTGCCGGCCGGCGCGGTTTGGGCGGCGGCGAGCTGCGCGGCGGCGAACACCGACCAGAAGAGAAGCAGGGCTGCGGCGATCACCGCGAAGAGCTGCGGGCCGGTGCCGATGCGCACGCGGCGCAGGGTGGCGCCGTCGTGGAAGAAAATGTCGCGCGGCCGGAACGCCTTACCGAGACCTGCGTTGTTCATCTTAGTCAGCACAAATTCGTCCCCGCTCAACGCCGGGCTTGCCGGCGGGGCCACTGCAGAAGCGGCCCGATCAAAGTCCGGTGCGTTGCCGCGCCGGCTCGTGGATATCGACTGGAAGTTGCCCACCCCGTGTCGTTGAACCGAGACTGTTAAACATATCCTTCCACGTCCACCCCAGCGTAGAAATCGCGGGACAGACCGGCTTCGTCCCGCGCTGAGTCGTTGAACGGTGGCTTAATCGCACCGCGAAAGTGGGTGCCGACCAGGCGTTTCCATTCTGCAACCGGCGCGATTCTGCGGCTTTCACACAGATTCTGGAACCAGGTGGTGCCCGCGCGGACGTGGCGGATTTCGTCGCGGTAGATGCGGCCCAGGATGGCGGCCGAGCGGGTGTCGCCGGCCGCTTCGAAGCGGGCGACGGTGGCCGGCGTAACGTCGAGGCCGCGGGCTTCCAGCACCATCGGCACCACCGCCAGGCGGGCGAGCGCGTCGCCGGCGGTTTCCTCGGCGGCTTCCCACAGGCCGTCGTGGGCCGGGAGCGCGCCGTAGAAGCTGCCCATGCCCTTCAGGCGCCGGTCGAGCAGGACGAAGTGCATCGCTTCGTCGGCGCCGACGCCGATCCAGTCGTCGGCGAACTCGCGCGGGAACTGGGCGCCGAAGCGGCCGACGATGTCGAAGGCGAGGTCGATCGCGCCGAACTCGATATGGGCGAGGGCGTGGAGCATGGCGGTTCGGCCGCGCTCGGAGCCGCCGCGGCCGCGCTTGGGCATTCGGGAGGCTGGGAGGAGTTCGGGTTGGGCGGGACGCGCGGGGCGGTCGGGCATCGGGGTGTCGAAGGTGTGGGCGACCTCGCCCCGGCGCCAGGCGCGGGCGGCGGCGCGGGCGGTGCGCACCTTTGTGTAGGGATCGGCGGCGAGGAGAACGGCCCGGCAGGCGGCGGCGAGGGTGGTCATGGGAGGGGGGTACCTTATCCGCGCCGGTACGGGGAGGGGGAGCTCAACGCGTAGCGCCTCCATCAAAAGGAAGGCACCAGCCCGAGATCCCGCCCATCGTCATGCCGGACTTGATCCGGCATCCACCTTACTTCTTCCGGCCAATCGGAGAAAGAAGGTGGACCCCGGATCAAGTCCGGGGTGACGGTTCAGGACACCGGCGCTCCAAGTCCCGAACCTTTAGAGCAGGATATTCGCCAGCAGTTTGTTGCCCACCGGGGTGAGGATCGATTCCGGGTGGAACTGGAGGCCGGTCTGCAGCGCGTCCGCATCGCTGATCGCCATTGCCATTCCGTCCACCTCGGCGTGGATTGTGAAACGCTCGGGTATCCGCCGGGTGCACAGGCTGTGGTAGCGGCCGATCTGCACCGGCCCAGCCAACCCCGCGAACGGTCCCTGCCCGTCATGCTCCACGGTCGAGGTCTTGCCGTGCACCGGGGCAGGCGCGCGGACCACTTCGCCGCCGGCTTCGAGCACCATCGCCTGGTGGCCGAGGCAGACGCCGAGCAGCGGCACCCGGCCCTTGGCGAGGGCGATCAGCGCCAAGGAGCAGCCCGCATCCTCCGGCCGCCCCGGGCCGGGGGAGACGACGATCTTCGCCTTCGCCGCGAGCGCCTGCTCCAGCGCGGCCTCGGCGGAGACGCTGTTGCGCAGCACCCGCACACTGAGGCCGAGCCGCTCCATCGCTTCCACCAGGTTGAAGGTGAAGCTGTCGAGATTGTCGATCATCAGGATTTGGCCGCTCATGCCCCGCCTCCAAGCACCGAGAGAATCGCGGACGCCTTGCGCCGGGTCTCGTCCGCTTCCCCTTGCGGGTCGGAGTCGTGCACCACCCCGGCTCCGGCGCGGACATAGGCGACGCCGTCCTTCACCACCGCCGAGCGGATCACTACGCCGGTGTCCATCATGCCCTCGCCGTTGAGCCAACCGACCGCGCCGCCATAGGGGCCGCGCTTGGTGCGTTCGGTGCGGCGCAGGAGCTCGGTGGCCTTGAGCTTGGGCGCGCCGGACAGGGTGCCGACGTTGAGGCAGGCTTGGAGCGCGTGGAGCGCATCGAAGCGGGGCGCGAGCTTGCCCTTCACGGAGGAGACGAGGTGCATGACGCGGGCGTAGCGCTCCACCGTCATCAGCTTGGCCACCCGCCGGGTGCCGGAGAGGCTGACGCGGGCGACATCGTTGCGGGCGAGATCGACCAGCATCATGTGCTCGGCGATCTCCTTGCCGTCGAGGCGCAGGTCAGCCTCCATGCGGTCGTCCTCGTCCAGGTCGGCGCCGCGCGGGCGGGTGCCGGCGATCGGCTTCACCTCCACGGTCGGCGCGCCCTCCTCCCGCGCGATCCGCACGGAGGTTTCGGGCGAGGCGCCGAACAGCAAGTGCCGGGGCGCGGAGACGAAGAACATGTAGGGGCTGCGATCGAGCCGGCGCACCGCGGCGAAGGAGGCGAGCGGATCGGCGCAGGGGGCGCGGAAGGTGCGCGAGGGGACGATCTGGTAGACGTCGCCGGCGAGGATGTGCGCCTTCATCCGCGACACGACCGCGGCGTAGGTGTCGTCGTCGAGGTCGGTCTCGGCAGCGCTGGGGTCGCTCCTGCCGGCGGGCGCGATTTCGGGGAGCGGGCGTTCGCAGCGCTCCGCCAGGGCCGCGAGGCGCTCGGCGGCGCCGAAATGGGCGCGGGTCTTTTCGGCCTCGTCGCCGCCCGAGAAGGCGGCGCAGACCAGGCGCGGGGCGGCGCCTTGTTCGACCACGATCAGCGATTCGGCGAGCCAGAACAGGAAGTCGGGGAAGCCGAGCGGGTCCTCGGCGGCTTTGGGGAGGTCCTCGAACAGATCGACATGGTCGAAGGCGACGGTGCCGAGCAGGGCGAGGGTGAAGGGCTCCTCGGGTGTCTCGTTCGCCATGCCGGTGGACAGCGCGCGGAGGACATCGAAGGGCGACGGCGCGAGCAGCCGCGCTTCGGCGTCGTCGCCGCCTGGTGGAGCGAAGCGGAGGACGAGGTGCGTGTCGTCCTGCGCTGCGATGCAGTCGCGGAAACGCTCGGCGAGCAGCCGGAGCACGGCGCCGCCGCCAGAGCCGAGCGCATCGACGCGCACCTCGCGGCCGCGGCCTTCGATCCGCACCGCAGCCCCATCGAGGATCAGGCTGGGTCCGGCGAGGGTTTCGAGCAGCATCGTGTCGGTGCGCGTGCCGCCGCCGGTCAGCGCCGCGTAGAGGGCGAGCGCGTCCGCCGAGCGGTACAGCCGCCGGGTGAGCGCCTTGGCGCTGCCCCCCCTCACCGAAGCTGCCTTCCGACCGCGCTGACGATCGGCTCGAGCTGGGCCATCAGCCGCTCGAACTGCTCCGGGTAGAGCGACTGGGCGCCGTCGGACCAGGCTTCGGTGGGGTTCTCGTGAACCTCGACGAGGATTCCGTCCGCGCCGCACGCCGCGGCGGCGAGCGCCATCGGGATGACGAAATCGCGAACGCCGGTGCCGTGGGACGGATCGACCAGCACCGGCAGGTGGGTGCGCTGCTTGATGTAGGGGATAGCGTTCAAGTCGAGCGTATTACGGGTCGCCGTCTCGAAGGTGCGGATGCCCCGTTCGCACAGGATCACCTGGTCGTTTCCTTCGGCGAGGAGATATTCCGCCGCCATGAGCAGGTCCTCGACCTTGGCCGCCATGCCACGCTTCAGCACCACCGGCTTGCCGGAGCGGCCCACCGCCTTGAGCAGCGAGAAGTTCTGCATGTTGCGGGCGCCGATCTGGAGGGCGTCGGCATATTGGGCGACGACTTCGACATCGGCGGTTTCCAGGACTTCGGTGACCACCGGCAGCTCGAACTCGTCGCCGGTGGCGCGGAGCAGCTTGAGGCCCTCCACGCCGTGGCCCTGGAAAGCGTAAGGGCTGGTGCGCGGCTTGTAGGCGCCTGCACGCAGCCCGTGGGCGCCCGCAGCCTTGGCGGCACGCGCCGTGTTGCGCATCTGGCTTTCGGTTTCCACCGCGCAGGGCCCGGCGATGACGGTGAAGCCGCGCCCTCCCACAGCGTGCTTGCCGAGCCGCACCACCGTGTCGTGGGCGTGCATTTCGCGGCTGACGAGCTTGTAGGGCGCGAGGATGGGCTTCAGCGATTCCACCATCGGGTGGCTGTCCAGCGCCAGCTCGGCAAGGATCCGCTCGTCGCCAAGCGCGCCGAGCACGACCCGTTCGGTGCCCGGCATGTGGAGCGGCTTGAGCCCCTTGGCGGCAATGCGGTCGAGGATTTCCTGGGCGATTTCCGGCGTGGCTTCACGCTTGAGGACGATGATCATGTCGAGGATTCCAATGTGAAAAGGTCATAAAAAAAGCCCGCCTTGGCGGCGGGCCGTGTGTTTGGTTCGAGAAGGGAGCCGTTCGCTCTTCGTCTTACCTGTTCGCCGGGCGCGCCGCATCGTGCTGGGAAGGCCAACGCCACCACAGACCAAGGCTCGCGCCGGACAGGGAAGAGGAAATCGCAGTCATTTCGCGGCGATAGCTACCGCCGCTCGCCGGGTGGGTCAATCCCGTGGCGACATCGGCGGTTCAGGATGGCGAGCCTAGAAGGGCGTTGACAGGCAGCGGCACGGGCCGCATTTTGGACGCGACATGACGAAGACGGCGCACATTTTTGGATCCTGCCAGCGGGCCCTCACCGGCTCCGCCGCCGTCTATTATTATTATCGGACCGGCAGGACGGGACCGATTTGACGCGCTGATTTCAGCACCCAGGCATCAAACCACCCCGTCCGGACCAACCGGGCGGGGTTTTTCATTTTGGCGAAGGACCGATACGATGTTCAAGGATTTTACCGACGAGAAAGGGGCCGCTCCGGCGCCCGTGCCCGCGCCGTCCGCCCCGCCTGCGGGCGCCGCCGCCGACTGGACGGTGCCGCAGAACTGGGCGCAGTTCACGGGCGAGGAGCATGACGTCTGGGACACGCTGTTCGCCCGCCAGCAGGAGATGCTGCACGGCCGCGCGGTTCGCGCCTTCGAGAAGTCCTTGGGCGTGCTCAAGCTTTCCCGGCCGGGCATTCCGGAGCTCGGCGAGCTTAACGAGCGGCTCGGCCGCCAGACCGGCTGGACGGTGGTGTCCGTTCCCGGGCTGGTGCCGGACGACATCTTCTTCGAGCACCTCGCCGCCCGCCGCTTCCCCGCCGGCAACTTCATCCGCAAGCGCGCGCAGCTCGACTACCTGGAAGAGCCGGACGTGTTTCACGACGTGTTCGGGCACGTCCCGCTCCTCGCCCAGCCGGCGGTTGCCGATTTCATGCAGGCACTGGGCGAGATGGGGCTGGAGGCGCTTCGCCTCGGGCGGCTCGACCGGCTCGCGCGGCTTTACTGGTACACGGTGGAGTTCGGGCTGGCGCGGCAGGAGGGCGACCTGCGCATCTATGGGGCGGGTATCCTTTCCAGCTTCGGGGAATCGCGCTTCAGCCTGGAGAGCGCGGCACCCAAGCGGCGGCCGTTCGACCTGCTGGAGGTGTTGCGCACGAGCTATGTCTCCAGTGAATTCCAGAAGGCTTATTTCGTGATCGACAGCTTCGAAGGGCTGCTGGAGCAGGTCGCCAAGGCGGACCTGCCCGCGTTGTTCGAGGAAGCGGCGGCTTTGGAGGATCTCGATCCGGGGCGGGCGTGACGCGGTCCGACAGCCTCGCCTGAGACACACCAACCTCGTTCGTCCCGAGCGAAGTCGAGGGGCGCTGGCACTGAGTCCTCGTGTGCGCCCCTCGACTACGCTCGGGACGAACGGGGTGGATTAGTGGCACACAAGATTGCCAGTGCGTGGCCCTCTCCCCTCACCCAAAGCTCTGCTTCACCCCCAGCCCAGTCCCCCATCGTCATGCCGGACTTGATCCGGCATCCACCTTCTTCTTGCTGCCCGTGGGAAAAGAAGGTGGACCCCGGATCAAGTCCGGGGTGACGGTTTGGGGTGACGGGTAGCCGGCACCTACCCGAAGCTCTGCTTCACCCGCAGCCAGGTTGTCAGGTGCTGGCTCCGCTCGCGGACCTCGAACAGGTTGGGTTGGGAGTTGCCGCGGTCCCCGGGGTAGAAGGTGCGGAAGCGCTTGCCCTTGGTCTCCAAAAGGTTGTCGACACCGAGGGTGACGGTGGTGCGCGGCGTGGGGCGGTATTCGGCGAAGGCGGTGACGAACGGATCCTGGCCGTTGGGCGTATCCACTTCGTTGCGGCGGAAGTAGCTTGTGCCCGGGTTGGTGTAGACGTTGATGCCCCAGGCATATTTGCCGAGATCCTGCCGGAACGCCGCATCGAAGCGGTAGGTGGAGTAGCCCGAGAAGCGCCGCTGCTCGCCCGTATAAGGGTCCTCCACCGACGTGTCCTGAAGCGTGCCGTTGATCGTCAGGCGGCCGCCCTTGATGCCCCAGTTGGTAAGCGGCGCGTCGAGCGTGGCGCGGACGAACTTCTGCGTTCCGGTGCCGATGTTGCCGGGGGCGTCGAAACCCTCGGGCGTCGGCACCCGGTCCTGGAGAAGGGAGATGCGGTTGTAGCCGAGCTCCACCTTGGCGAGGCCGTCGCCGAACACCGTCCGCTCCACGGTCAGCAGCCCTTCCCAGGCGCGCTGCGGCAGCAGGTCGGCATTGCCGGCGTCGACACGGTCGTTGGCGAGTTCGGCCGAGCTGATGAAATCGTCGAAATTGAGCTGCGCCACCGTTCGCGCCAGCGCGAGCTGGAGGTGCCACGGGCCCTTCGGCTTCCAGTCGAACACCGCCTTGGGCTTGAGGAAGCGGAGCGAGCGCTCCGCCTCGGTGTCGCCACTCACGGTCAGGCGCGACGCCTCGAAGGTGAGGCCGAGGTCCATGCGCAGTGTCGGCGTCAAGGCGCGGCCGGCGTTGACGAAGGCCTCGCCGCGATATTCGGTGACCTTTGCCTGATCGACGGGAAGGTCGATGCGGGTGAGGCCTTCGTTGCCGTCGACGGCGAACAGGTTGACGTCGCTGTCGAGGCTGTTGAGCACGCCTTCCGCGCCGGTCTCCACGCTCCAGCCGTGCCAGTTGGACCGCGACCAGACGAGGCGCGCGACGGTTTCGTCGCGCTGGTTTTCCGTGTTCTGGACGAAGCCGCCGATCACGTCGCTGCCGATACGGTTGAACGAGGTGTCGGCGTTCAGCGAATGGCGGCGGGTGGCGAGGCCGATCAGCTTAAGGCCGCCGCCGAGCAAGGGGCGGGTGATGTCGGCGCCGATCTCGTAATCGCGGCGATCCTGTTCCTGGCTCAGCCGGTCGTCGCGCTCGGCGCCGCCGACGGGAAAGACGTTGTTGGTCTGGAACAGGGTGAAGCGCGCGTCGGCCACCCGGAAGTTGGCGTGGGCGGTACGGTTGGCGCCGCCATTATGCTCCCAGCTTCCGGTAAGGAACGCCTCACGTTCGCTTGTGTCGTTGTATTTGCGCCGGAATTCGACAAGCGCGCCGCCCGGCACGGCCGTGACCGTGTCGCTCCCCTCCTCGGGGAAATGGCCATTGTTGTAACCGGCCGAGACGTTGAACGAGGAGGCGCCGCGCCGGTAAAGCGCGGAGACATTTCCCTCGGGGGTGAGCTGTCCGGAAAAATCGCGCCTGAGCGTTGCCGTTGCGGTGCCGGCGACGCCGCCCTCGGCGGTGAGGATGAGGTTGAGCACCTGCGGCTTGCCCGAAAATTCGGAGCCGAACAGGTCGCCCGAGCCAACCTCGACCCGCGCCACGCGGCTTGCCGGAATTCGGGCGAGGATGGTTTCCAGCGTGTCGCTCTTTGAGCTTGGCCGCTGGCCGTTGATCACCACGTTGCCCGCCGCCTGGCCGAAGCCGCGCACGTCCTGGCTGCCCAGTTCGAGGCTGAAGCCGGGCACGCGCTGCACGAGTTCGAGCGCGTTGGAGGGCGAAAAGGCGGCGAAGTAGGCGGCCTGGTAGACCGTACGGCCGCCCGCGCCGGCCTCCTGCGCCAAGGCAGGGCCCGCACAGCACAATAGCAAACCCGCAATCGCGCCCGCCCGCAGCCTGAAGCTCACCTATATTCTCCTTGTTGTGCTTTGGTGGAGGCAAGAAGCGCGCCACGGCGCTGTTCCTTGCAAATCAGCGGCTTAGCCGTGCTGGGCGGCCTCATCGTCCGGCGGCGGACAGGCCGGGCGTCCGGAAGCGAACGCTTGCGCGACCTCGCCGAGCATCCGTTCCTCCTCGCCTTCGTAGCGCGGGGAGAAGTGGAAGGGTTCGACCCGCCGCGCACCGGCGGCGCGGGCGATTTCGCCGGCGGCGGCGGTGGTGAGGTGGCGGCGGGCGCGGGCTTGCTCCACGTCGGCGGCGGCGAAGCAGCTTTCGAGGAACAGGGTGTCGGCGCCCTGGGCGAGTTCGGCGATCGCTACGCGGTTGGCGGGCGTGTCGGCGACATCGGTGACGTAGGCGATCTTCTGGCCGGGGCCGACGCTCAGCAGGTCGCGCAATTCGCCGAGCGCGGCGGTGCCGCCGTCGGGGAGCGCGACGGGCCAATCGTCGCCGCGCCCCTCCAGCACCGCCTGCTTGAGCGGCTGCAGCCACGCGCCTGCCGCCCAGCCGCGTTCCTCCAGCCTGTTCTTCCAGATGTTGACGTGGAGCGGTTCGGTCACCGCGAAGCCCAGGCATGGGCCGTGATGCTCAAGCACCGCCGCGCGCACTTCGAAGCCGTCCCCCCGTGCGACCAGGCCGTCCGTTGCATGCCCCGCGCCAAGCTCTTCCCGCGCGAACGCGGCCTTGAAGCTGAAGCGTGCTCCGGAAGTGGCGCCGCCTTCCTGCAATTCGGTGACTTCGAACAGCAGGTCCGCGTCGTAGCGGTCGACCAGATCCCACGCATAGGCCTGAAGCTTGTGATGCACGCGGTCGGCGAACCCCGCCGGTCCAACCATCTCGATCTTCTTCTCCCGTCCGACGGAGAGGCGCAGCAGCCGATCGAAGCCGATGAAATGGTCGATGTGGGTGTGGCTGACGAACAGGTGGCCGACGCGCAGCAGGTCGCGCGCGGAGAGCGGCGAGACGTCGCCGATGTCGAACAGGATCGCGTCCCTGCGGTGGAGCATGTCCACGAACAGGCCGGGATCGCCGAAGCGGTCGTTGACCAGGCGCGGGTGGAGGTTGGGCCGCATCGCGCGGGTCAGGGCAGCGCCTGCGCCGCCTTCAGCACCTCTTCGGCGTGGCCGGGCACCTTGACCTTGCGCCACACCTTTTTGACCACGCCGTCGCGGTCGACCAGGAAGGTGGCGCGGTCGATGCCCATATATTTGCGGCCGTACATGGATTTTTCGACCCAGGTGCCGAACGCCTCGCAGACACTGCCGTCCGCGTCGGTGGCGAGCGCGACCTTGAGGTCGTATTTCTCGATGAACTTGCCGTGCTTCTTCGCATCGTCCTTTGAGACGCCGAGCACCCAGGCGTTGGCTTTCTCGAACTCGCCGGCGAGTGCGGTGAACGCCTGCGCTTCGGCGGTGCAGCCGGACGTGTCGTCCTTTGGATAGAAATAGAGGACGAGCTTTTGCGCGGCGTAATCGGTGGGGCTGATCTCCTTGCCGTCCACGCTGAGCATTTTCACGTCGGGGACGGGATCGCCTTCATTCACCATTTCACTCTCCTGCCGAGACGGATTGCCAAAGCGCGCTCACCCTCTGCCGCGCCGCGTCGTGCGCCGCAAGCAGTGCCTGCCAGTCGGGCAGGCCGCAGGCGCGGGCGACGACCTGGCGGGTCGCTTCCGGCGGTTCGGCGGAGTTGGGCGACACCAAGCGGAACATCACCAGGATGGAGGTGAGCAGGCGAAGCGCCGGATCGATCTCGGCGCCGACCAGCCCCGCCTCGTGCAGGGCGGCGAGTGCATTCTCGAGGTGGGGATCGAGGCCGATGCGGTGGCGGAGCTGGAGCGCGTGGACGGCGAATTCGAGATCGACGAGGCCGCCCGGGCCCTTCTTGATGTCGAATGGGCCGGAGGGCGGCTTGTGGCGGGCGATTTCGCCGCGCATCCGGGCGATGTCGGCGATCAGCTTCGGCGCCTCGCGCTCCGTGCGCAGGGTGGCCTGGATCACCTCGCGGAGCGCCGCCCTCTGCTCGGGCGCGCCGTAGACCGGTCGGGCGCGGAGCAGGGCCATGTGCTCCCACGTCCAGGCCTGCTCACGCTGGTAGCGTTCGAAGCTCTCCAGGCTGACGGCGAGCATGCCATCGGCGCCGGAGGGGCGAAGCCTTGTGTCGATGTCGTAGAGGGGGCCGGCCCCGGTGGAGACGCTGAGCGCCGCGGAGACGCGGGCGGCGAGGCGGTTGAAGTAATCGGTGGCGCGAAGCGGCTTGGGCCCGTCGGACTCCGCCTCGTGCGTGCCGCTGAACAGGTAGACGAGATCGAGGTCGGAGGCGTGGGTCAGCGCTTCGCCCCCCAACCGCCCGAGGCCGAGGATGAGGAGTTCGGAGCCGGGCACCCGGCCGTGGCGGCCTTCGAACTCCGCTGCGGCGGCGTCAGCGAGGACGTTGATCGCCGCTTCGGCGATTCGGGAATAGCCTTCGGTCACTTCCAGGGCATTGCTTCGGCCGGTGACGAGCTGGACGCCGAGCGCGAAGCGGCGCTCGTTGACCAGGCGGCGCACCCGGTCGAGGATCAGCTGGTAATCCTCGCCCGCCCGGTCCGAGCGGCTGAAGTCGCGGATCAAATCCTCGACCGGCGGGGCGGGGGCAAAGGCGCTGGCGTCGATCAGACCGTCGAGCAGTTGCGGGCGCTGGCCGAGCTGGTCGGCGAGGGTCGGGGCGTGGCTCAGGATATCGGCGAGGTAACCGGTCAGCCCCGGCCGCGCCTGGAGGAGGCGGTAGAAATTGACGCCGCTGGGCAACCGCTCGACGATGTCTTCGAAGCGGTTAAGCGCCCGCATCGGATCGGGCGCGTGGGCCAAGGCTTCGAGCAAGGCGGGCAGCATCGCTTCAAAGGCATCCTGCGCAGCGGGCGCGCGCAAGGACCGCGCGCGGCCCGAGCGCCACGCCTCCACCCGCACCCGGGCCGCGGCGGGTTCGGCAAAGCCGATCGAGCCGAGATGGGTCTCGAGCGCGTCGCGGTTGACCGGCAGCCGCCGCTCCTCCTCGCCGGCGAGCGCGGTGTAGAGGTGCGCGACCCGGTCCACCTTTGGCCGAAGCAGAGCGAGCAGCGCCTCGCCGTCCGCCGCGCCGTGCAGCCGCGCGACATTGTCGAGTGCGTCGCGGTCGGCGGGGAGGCTGTGGGTCTGGCGATCGTCGACCATCTGCAGCCGGTGTTCGGCGACTCGCAGCAGCCGGTAGCTGTCCGCCACCGCCGCGGCATCCTCCGGCGCGATCCGGCCGGCTTCACCGAGCAGGCGAAGCGCATCGAGCGTAGCGGGTGCGCGCAGAGCGGGTTCGCGGCCGCCGTGGATGAGCTGGTGGATCTGCGCGAAGAACTCGGCCTCGCGGATGCCGCCGCGGCCGCGCTTCAGATCGTAACCCGGGCCGAATGCCTGGCCGTGGGCATAATGGTCGCGGATCCGGCGGGTGATGGTCTGGATTTCCCCGATGGCGCCGAAATCGAGGCTCCGCCGCCAGACGAACGGGTGGATCGCCTCGATGAAGTAGCGGCCCAGTTCGGTGTCGCCGGCGGCGTGGCGGGCGCGGATGAAAGCGGCGCGCTCCCACGGCAGGGCGCTCGATTCATAATAAGAGATCGCCGCGTTCACCGGCAGCGCGATCGGAGTGACTTCGGACGAGGGGCGCAGCCTGAGGTCGACCCGAAACACATAGCCTTCGCCGTCGCGCTTCTGGAGAAGTTCGATGACGCGCTGGCCGATCCGCACCGCCGCCTGACCCGGCTCCTCGCGCGGGCGGCGCGGCAGGGTGTGGGGATCGAACAGGAAGATGGGATCGATGTCCGACGAATAATTGAGCTCGCGGCTGCCGTGCTTGCCGAGCGCGATCACGGCAAAGCCCCGCGGCTCCAGATCGGGTGTCCGCTCCAGCATCGCGGCGGCGAGCGCCCGTTCCAGCGCGCTGTCCGCATAATCCGAAAGCCGCCCCATCAGCATTTCCAGCGGCACCGCCCCGGCGAGATCGCCGACGGCGAGCGCCGCGGCGAGCGCGCTGCGTTCCCGCCGAAGGGTGGCGGCAAGATTGAGGGCCTCGACACCGGCGTTTCCAGCCTCGGCGAGCGCCTCCGCAACCGAGCCCCGCTCCAGAGCGGCGGCGACCGCCGGGAAGCGTTCGAGCTGCAGCTTCAGGAAAGGCGAATGCGCCCGCGCCCGCGCCAAAGCATCGTTAACGGCGTCTTCACTTTGCGTGTCATCCATACAACAGCACAGATCAGTTCCATTGGGGAGGCGCAACGTTTGAAACCCTGCACCATCCGGGGCGTTCTACCCACCGTGAATACGATCAATCCGAGACAAGAAGCCATGATTCAAGCTTCCTCCAGACGGTTCGTCAAAGTGGCGGCCCCCACCGTGCATGCCGGCATCGGCAGTGCGCTGCGCCAGGCCTATGCGGCCGATGGAGAAGCCAGGTCATTGAAGATGTTCGAGGACCTGCTGGCACGCCTCGACGGCGAGTGACGCCTGCGCAGCTTCCGGCATTCCAGCCCCTCCGGCGTTCCGGAGGGGTTTGTTTTTGTGTGCCGCTAGGGCGGTTGTGCGGGCTTTTCCGGCCACTTAGGGGCCATGTCTCCCGCCTTTAGGTTTGGCGCTGGAATCAGGCCCTTTCTGTCAAAACCCGCTTGGCGCCCCCGGTCAGTTCCGCAAGCTCCTGACCCCGTTCGTCTCGAGCGAAGTTTAAAGACGTTTCCCCCGACTCCGTGCCACCGTCTCTCGACTTCGCTCGAGACGAACGGGTTTTAAGGTTTACGCCTCTTCCGTGAAACTCCCACTCGTCGCCCTCGATCCGGTCCGCGAATGCACCACCCCGTTCGTCTCGAGCGAAGACGAGAGACGCGTGACAAGGACCGCGCGGGCGAACACCGCAGCGAGATCGAGGGGAAGAAGCGGGTACGCCGCGAGGCGGAATAGCGGGAGGTCAAGCGGCGGCGCCACTCTGCTCCCGCTCAGTCGTCCCCGCCGAGCTCCGCGCGTGGATCGCGGTCGCGGCTGAGATCGTCGACCTCGTTCATGATGCTGGTCAGCGCCGACATGCCGTCCGATTCATATTCGCGGCGCGACGTCAGCTTGCCCTCGGCAAGCAGGTTTTCGAGCGCCACCCGGCCGCGGGCGACCCGGCTCTTGATCGTGCCGACCGCGCAGCCGCAGATCTCCGCCGCTTCTTCATACGCGAAGCCGCCGGCGCCGACGAGGATCAGCGCCTCGCGCTGCGGCTGGGGAAGGTGAAGAAGTGCGCGCTGCATGTCGCCCAGTTCGACGTGCCGGTCCTGGCTGGCCGGAGCGGCGAGCATCTTGGACGCGGTGATCTCGTCCCACTCACCCTTGAACCGGGCGCGGCGCATCTGGCTGAGGAACAGGTTGCGCAGGATGATGAACGTCCAGGCGCGCATGTTGGTGCCGGCCTGGAAGCGCTTGCGCGCCGCCCACGCCTTGAGCAGGGTTTCCTGGACGAGATCGTCGGCAAGATCGCGGCTGCCGGAAAGCGAACGGCCGAAAGCGCGCAGGTGCGGAATGACCTGCGCGAGCTGATCCTTGAATTCGTCGTCGGGCAGCGGAACGGGTTCGGGCCGTACCGTTTCAACTTCATCGTCTTCGATCGATGCCGGCTCTTGGCTCAAGCTGCCCCCGCTAAATAGTAAACGTGCGTTGCTCATCCGGTCGCTGCGCCCGAAGGCGCGCCCCCAATGGTCACGGAATGTAGGCGGTCAGGACCAGACCAGCAACAGAATGGCGAAGATGATCACCACCAGGCCGATGGAAATCGGCAGGATGTAGCGGACGGAATGCGGCGTCGCTCCGCCCCGCGCCCTGGTTGTGTCGATATGCTGGGTGCCGTCGTCCATGTACCTGCGTTCCACTCGTTACAGGGGGGCAACGCCCGCTGGCCGCGCGGGTTCCCGCTCCCCTGTCGCGCTCAGACCGGCCCGCTCAGACTGGGAGGGTGGATTGATCGAAGAACAGGGCGTTGGCGATCGCCGCCTTCACCGTGGAGCGCTGGAACGGCTTGGTGATCAGAAAGGTCGGCTCGGGCCGCTCACCGGTCAGCAGCCGCTCGGGAAAGGCGGTGATGAAAATCACCGGAACCTGGAATTCGGCAAGGATGTCCTTCACCGCATCGATCCCCGAACTGTCGTCGGCAAGCTGGATGTCGGCAAGCACCAGGCCCGGCCGGGTTGCCAGCGCCTGGGCGACCGCTTCGTCGCGGGTGACGGCGACGCCGGTGACGGTGTGGCCGAGATCGCGGACAATGGTTTCGATATCCATCGCGATGATCGGCTCATCCTCGATGATCAAAACGTCGGCGCGGGTCTGGCGCTCGATCTCCGAATTGGCTTCGTTGACCAGCCGCTCGACCTCCTCCGGCTCGGCGCCGATCAGATAGCCGGCATCTTCGTTGGTGAAGCCTTCCATTGCGGTCAGCAGCAGCACCTGGCGGGTCAGCGGAGTCATGTTGGCCAGGCGGGCGTTGGCGATGTCCTCGCGCGGGTCGGCGCTGCCGGAGTCGCCGGGGCTGTCCTCGATGTGCGCGGTCGACCAGATCGCGTGAAAGGTGCGGTACAGGCCGAGCCGCGGATCGATCCCGCGGGGGAAATCCTCGGGCGCGGCGACGATCGCTTCAAGGGTCGCGCGCACGAAATTATCGCCATGCGCCTGGCTGCCGGTGAGGGCGCGGGCATAGCGCCGAAGGAGGGGAAGGTGCGGCGCGAGTTCCTGACCGAGCGACATGTTCGTTACGACTCCTATTCAAATCCTTGCGGCCCTATTGAAAGGGTGGGCTGCGCATTGCAAGCCTGCCCCCGGGGACGCGCGGCAGGGCAGAAGGATGTATGAAATCGCCCCGCTTGCTCCCGCATGAGGGGTTGGAACCATTGGCGCAGTTTTTTGTTTCCACGCCGACTGCGGGCGATTATTTCGCCTGCACCGCGGGGCATGCTTCGTACTCAGGCTAAAAGGCCGGGTGGGGTTTGCACCTATGGAACTGGCAGGGGCGGCAGCGGCCGTGAGGGGTAGTGAATTTGAGCTTCGTGAACGACAAGGATGACGAGCGTAGGCGCAAGTCCCCGCCTTCCCCCGAAAGCCAAGGATCCGATGCCCCCAAGGCCAGGAAGAAGCGCGGCGGTACGCCCGAAGTCGGGCACGCCTTGCGCGCCGCGTATCAAAAGACGATCGACGAAAGCATCCCGCCGGAGTTCCTCGATCTCCTTGGCAAGCTCGGTTAAGGGGGCAAGCCCGGCTACGGGCCGCCGCTCCGGCGGCACGCCAAGAAGCCGCACATTCCCGCGCGGCACATCCCCAGGCGGCACATTGTTTTGACGGATAACGAAAAAGGCTGGTTCGGCACGCAATTCGCCCGGCTTTCCACCGGTGCGAAGATGCTGCTGATCCTTAGCGCGGCTTTGCTGCCGCTGGGGCTGATCGCGGTGCTCGCCTCCCTCCAGAACGCGCAGCAGAACGGCGCCGAGCGCCGGGAGGAAACACTCGGCCGGCTTCAGATCAAGGCGCAACGGATCAACTCGGTCGTGTCGCGCGCCGCAATCACCATCGACACGGCCGCGGCCGCGATCGTTCTCGCCCCCAATTCGCGAATTTGCGAGACCACTCTGGCCCGGCTGGAGCAGGCGCCTGTTCGGGGGGCGCGCTACGCTCTTTACGGCGCGGACGGCACGCCGGCCTGCGGGTCGCCGGGGATCAGGCTCCCCGCCGCCGCCACTCCAGCCACCGCGGGAAAAGGCGTCGCCGAGATCCTCCCCGACAACAGCGCGCTTCGGCTTACCTTCCTGGGCGCCGACGGAAAGCCGGATGGCGTTGCCGAATTCCCGCGCGCCATGCTGGCCGACCTGACCTTTATTCCCGGCACCAGCCGCAACTTCGATCTCGAGCTGGTCCAGGGCAGTCGCCGCATGGTGCTTCGCGACGAATATGAAGACGGCGCGCTGATGCACACGGTGAGCGGATCGCAGCCCGTCGCCGGCGACCAGGCGCAGCTCAACATCGCGCTCAGTGCCGTGCCGGTCTCCGCCCTGGAGCTGTTGATGATCCTCCTGCCCGTGCTGATGTGGCTTGCCGCCGCATTCGTCGGCTGGCTGGTCGCCGACCGGCTGCTGCTTCGGCCGCTGGTCCGCATGCAGCGCGCGGTGTCCGCCTACCGGCCAGGCGATCCCCGGCTCGACATTCCCCACCTTTCCACCCCCGCGCACGAGATCAAGGCACTGGCCAGCGCCTTTAATGAAGTCGCCCGCACCGTTGCCCGCCACGAAGCCGATCTGGAAGCGGCGGTGGAGCGGCAGACCAGGCTGGTGCGCGAAGTCCACCACCGGGTGAAGAACAACCTGCAGGTGGTCGCCTCGCTGCTCAACCTCCACGCCCGCGGCGCGGCGAGCGAGGACGTCGCGGCGGCCTATGCCTCGATCCAGCGCCGGGTGGACGCCTTGGCGGTGGTGCATCGCAACCATTATGCCGAACTCGAGGAAAATCGCGGAGTTGCGCTCAAGCCGCTGATTTCCGAGCTTGCCGCCAACCTGCGCGCCACCGCTCCCCAGGTCGCCTCCGGAATGGCGATCCGGCTCGATCTCGAACCCTATTACGTAACCCAGGACGTGGCGGTGTCGGTCGCGTTCCTGATCACCGAGCTGGTCGAGTTCGCGATGTTCTGCGGCGCGCAGAACGTTGCCATCTCACTGACGCCCGGAGACACCGGCAAGCAGGCTTCGCTTGTGGTCGAATCGGAAAGCCTGCGCGCCGACATTCCGTGCGACGAGAAGCTTGCCGACCGGTTCGAGCGGATCGTCACCGGCCTGTCGCGCCAGCTCCGCTCCGCCATCGACCGCGACCGCGACACCGGCCGCTACCAGCTCGCCATCACCGTGGTCGACAAGGGCGACGGCTGAAGCCGGCGGCTAGGGCCGCGGCCCCTCCGGGTTGGTTTCGTCTTCCGAGTAATCGGGATAGCCGACCGACCGTTTCTGGTCCTTGGCGACCGTGCCCGAATCCTGGCCGGCCTCGTTGGCCGTTTCAATATTGGTTTTCTCGTCGCGATGAACGCCGGTGAGATCGCTGTGCGGGGTCGATTTCGGGGGCTGGGCCACTTTGGATAGTCTCCTTCACCCCCATCAATCCGCCGCGGCGGCCGGCGGTTGCGAGAAAAATGCACGAAGTGCACTTTTTTCAGGGCCGCCCGGGAACCCCCGCCCAGTTCCCCCGTTATGTCATTCGAACAGCGACCTTTTGCCCCCCCGCTCTCGCTGTTCGCTAAAATGAGCCCGGACCCGCCAACCTCCCCCCCCCCCCGGTGGCGGCTCCGGGCTCAACACTTCCCCCACCAGCAAGGCGCCTCAGGCGCCTTTTCTTTTGCCTGCCGCGCTTCGGGCGACCGCCTCGCCTTCCGCCGTCACCCGGGACTGAATAGGGCTGCGGTGAAGCCCTGAGACAGTCAACCCCGCGAAAGCGGGGGTCCCGCTTCTTCTTCTTCTTCTCCTCCTCCTCCTCCTTCCCCCTTCCTGCCGCGTCGAGAGGGAAGAAGCGGGATTCCCGCTTTCGCGGGAATGACACGGAAGGTAGCAGACGCCGCGCGCTGCGGGTCGAGGAGGTGGCGAGCTACCCGGCAACCAGCGAACATCACCGCATCAAACTTTTTCGATATTGCGCGGGAACCCACTCGCCAATCGGCCGTTATGTCATTCGGATAGCGACCTTTTGCCCCCCCCCCGCTCTCGCTATCCACCAACGAGCCCGGACCCGCCATCCCCCCCCCCCCCCCGATGGCGGCTCCGGGCTCGAATACCTCCCGAACCAACCCCAGGCGCCACTCGGCGCCTTTTCTTTTGCGCGCCGCGGATGGCCGGCGCCCTTTCCGGCCGGGGCGTTCCGCGCCGGCTTTACCCTTCTCCGCCGCCCATCCGCCGCTGCCGGTTCACGGTCCGCCGCTTGGCCGTTGCCCTTCCGGAACTACTTGGCCCGCCGCGCGATTACCCCCTACCTGGCGCGCGCAACGCAAAACGTTGCGCCGAGCCTTTGTTGGAGAATGATCATGGCCCGTAAGCTTCTTGCCCTTTTCGCCGTCACCGCCAGCCTTGCCCTCGGCGCCTGCAACACCGTCAAGGGCGTCGGCGAAGACGTGCAGTCGGTCGGCGAGGCCGGCGACAAGGCGATCTAAGGACTCACGCGGACGGCGGCTGGCCCGGACCCCCTCCGGGAACCGAAGCCGCCGTCCGCACGCTCTGCCAACGTCCGCTCCACCAGGCGCAGCGCGCGCCGGAGCCGCACAGGAGACCGATCATGGTTCGCAAGCTCGTCACCCTTTTCGCAATCACCACGAGCCTCGCGCTCAGCGCCTGCAACACCGTCAAGGGCGCCGGCGAGGACATCGAGTCCGTCGGCCAGGCCGGCGACAAGGCCACCTGAGCGGCCGGACAGCGTTTCGAGATTGGGCTGCCTTCACGGGCGGCCCTTTTTTTTGTGCGTGGGCCCATGCTCCGCGGGGGTGAAACTCCCCTCCCTCTCCAACCGCCATACAGGTTCGCGGAAACTGGAGCGAAGGGAGGGGAGACGCTTCGGGCCGGTGCGCTAACGGTCGCCCGTTGTGGCCGACCCCTTGTTCAACGAGAGGTCTGCCCAGCTACGCCGCGTCGCTGGGCGCGTCGTCAGGCGCTTCGGCTTCCGCCACGTCCTTGGCGCGGCGGCGCTCGGTGAACCAGATGGCGATCAGCGACACTTCGTACAAAACGATCAGCGGGATCGCGAGCATGAACTGCGACAGGACGTCGGGCGGCGTCGCCACCGCGGCGATCACGAAGGCACCGAGGATGGCATAGCGGCGGCCGCTGGTGAGCTGCTTGCGGGTGACGATCCCCGCCCGTTCCAGAAGCATCAGCAGGATCGGCAGCAGGAAAGCGATTCCAAAGGCGAAGATGAAGTGCATCACCAAGGACAGGTAATCGCCGACCGCGGGCAGCGCCTCCTGCTTGATGCCGCCGAGATTGCCTTCGAATTTCAGGAAGAACTTAAACGCGGTGGGCATCACCACATAATAAGCGAGCGCGCCGCCAAGCCCGAACAGCACCGGCGTGGCGATCAGGAAGGGCAGAAAGGCGCGTTTCTCCTTGGCGTAAAGGCCGGGCGCGACGAACAGCCAGATCTGGTTGGCGATGATCGGAAAGGCCAGGAAAAAGGCGGCGAACAGTGCCACGCGAATCTGCACGAAAAACGCTTCGTACAGCTTGGTATAGATCAAGGTGCCCTCGCCCTCGCCGAACGCCCGCACCAGCGGCTGGGCGAGGAAAGCGAAGATGAGGTCGGCGAAATAGAAGCACACCGCGAAGCAGGCGCCCAGCGCCAGGAACGACCAGATCAGCCGCCGGCGCAGCTCGATCAGATGCTCCATCAAGGGCGCGCGGCTGTTGTCCAATTCCCTCACGGCAGCGGCTCTCCGGGCGCGCGCGCGGGCGGAGCGGACGGCTTTTCCAAGGAAGGCGGCTCCGGCGACGCGGCCGAAACCCACGGGTCCCGCTCGCCTATTTCGTCCACCGGCCCGCCCGCCTCGGACGGCAGCGGCTGGACGCTGTCCGGCGCGGGCATGCCGGCGGCCGAATCCCAGGCGCCGACCGCGCCGGAATGCTCGCGCATGATCCGCTCATTATCCTCGCGCCACTTCTTTTCCATTTCCTGAAGCTCGGATTCGCGCATCATGGTGTCGATTCCGGAGCGGAAGTGGCGGGCCATGCCGCGGGCGCGGCCGACCCATTGGCCGACGGTGCGCATCACGCGCGGCAAATCCTTGGGGCCGATCACGATCAGCGCCACCACGGCAATGATCAGCAGCTCGGAATAGCCGATGTCGAACATGGCGCGCGCTTAAGCGGCGGCTAGAGGGTCAGGGCTCGCGCCGGTCGGTTTTGTCGATCTCGACCGTGCGCTCCACCGTGCGTTCCGGGGCCGCGTCAAGCGGCGCATCGTCGCGCAGGCGGCGCGGCTCGGCGAGCGGCGCGGGCCTGGCGGCGGCGGCCTCCTCGTCCTCCGTCATGCCCTTTTTGAAGCTTTTCAGGCCCTTGGCGACGTCGCCCATCATGTCGGAAAAGCGGCCCTTGCCGAACAAGAGAAGGATGATGATCCCGACGATCAGCCAATGCCAGATGCTGAAACCACCCATGATCCATATTCTCCGATAAAGGCTTGGCTGCCTACCTAGGGGTAGCGCCGGATTCCCGCAATGGCGGCGCACGCCCCGCCGCGCGGCGGCGAAGCATATTGGTGCGCCCCAAGCCTTAGTCTCCCTCCGGCCCGGTTTCCAGCACCAGCTGTTCCAGCGCCGCATCGATCGGATCGAGCAGGCCCGCTGCCTTCAGATCGTCGATCCCGGGCAGGTCGCGCCGGCTTTCCAGCCCGAAATGGGCGAGAAAGGCGGTGGTGGTGGCATAAGTGAGCGGCCGGCCGGGCACTTCGCGGCGGCCGGCGGGGCGGACCCAGCCCGCTTCCATCAGCACATCAAGCGTGCCCTTGGAGATCTGAACGCCGCGGATCGCCTCGATCTCGGCGCGGCTGACCGGCTCATGGTAAGCGATGATCGCCAACGTCTCGACCGCGGCGCGGGAGAGCTTGCGGCTTTCGTCGCGCTCGCGGCGAAGGAGGTGGGCCATGTCGCCGGCGGTCTGGAAGTGCCACTTCCCCCCGCGCTCGACCAGGTTGATGCCGCGCCCGGCATAGTGGCCCGCGAGTTCGGCAAGCGCGGCCTTTACGTCGACGCCCGTGCCGACATGCTCGCCGATCTCGTCGGCGCCGATCGGTTCGGCGGCGGCGAACAGGACTGCTTCCACGGCGCGCAGATCGTCGGAAAGCTCGTTCATGCCGAGCGCACGAACAGCGGCGCGAAGGCAGCTTCCTGGTCGAGTTCCAGCCGGCCGCGCCGGGCAAGCTCCAGCGCCGCGACGAAGCTCGAGGCCAGAGCGGACTTGCGATATTCCGGGTCCTGCGTCGCGGGGAGAAAGGCTTCGATGCGGGTCCACTGCACCCGGTGGCCGAGCATCCGCTCGACCCGCGTCAGCGCCTCGTCCAGAGTCATCACGGGGCGGCGGTGGACCATGTGCACCGCAGGCTCGGTGCGTGCGCGAACCGAGCCGTAGGCGGAAATCAGATCGTACAAGTCAGCCTGCCAAAGCGAATTGCGGATCACCCGCAGACCTTCCGGCGCGCCGCGGGCGAAGACGTCGCGGCCGAGCCGGTCGCGGTTGATCAGCCGGACGCCGGCCTCGCGCATCGCGGCGAGGCGCTGGAGGCGAAGCTGGAGCCGCATCGCCAGTTCTTCGGGGCTCGGGTCCTGCTCGGGATCCTTGGGCAGGAGCAGGCAGGATTTGAGGTAAGCGAGCCAGGCCGCCATCACCAGGTAATCGGCGGCGATCTCCAGCTTGAGCTTCTTGGCGTCGGCGATGAAGGCGAGATATTGCTCAACCAAAGCGAGGATCGAAATCTCGCGCAGGTCCACCTTCTGCGAGCGCGCCAGCGTAAGGAGGAGGTCGAGCGGCCCTTCCCAACCCTCGAGGTCGAGCGTCAGCCGGTCGGCCGAACCGACCTGCGGCACATCCTCGAACAAGGATTCGCTTTCCCCCATGGCCAGGAGACTATTCTGCGCGCCGGGCTTTGCGAAGCGTTTTCGCGGTGCGGCGGGGCGTGGCCCGGGGGCTTCAAAGTCGCGCCGCGCCCGTCTAGGCACGCGGCCATGACCCAGACCCGCAACATCCTCATCACCGGCACCAGCCGGGGCATCGGCAAGGCCATATTTGCCTCCCTCCAGGGCCACAACGTCGTCGGCCACAGCTCGCGCGGCGGCGACGGCGCGATCGCCGCCGACCTCGACCAGCCCGGCGCGGCGGAAGCCTTGTGGGCCGAAGCGCTGGAGCGGCTCGGCGGCCGGATCGACGTGCTGGTCAACAATGCCGGCGTCTTCGAAGCCGCGCCGATCGACCTGCCGCATGCGGACTGGGTGCAGGGGTGGGAGCGCACCATGCGCGTCAACCTCACTGCGTCGGCCGAACTCTGCCGCCTCGCCGTCACCCACTTCCGCCACAATGGAGGCGGGGCAACCCCGCAAAGTACTACTTTGCGGGGACCCGAAGGCGGGCGGATCGTCAACATCGCCAGCCGCGCGGCCTATCGCGGCGATTCGCCGCAGCATTGGCATTATGCCGCGTCCAAGGCCGGAATGGTCGCGATGACCAAGTCAATCGCGCGCGGCTATGCGGCGGAGAACATCCTCGCCTTCGCCGTCTGCCCGGGCTTCACCGCATCCGACATGGTGGAGGATTATCTCGCCAGCCGCGGCGGACAGCAGATCACCGCCGACATCCCCTTGGGCCGAGTCGCCACCGCCGACGAAGTCGCCGAAACCGTGCGCTGGCTTGCGACCGACGCGCCGCCGTCATCGACCGGCGCGGTGATCGACGTCAACGGCGCCTCCTATGTCCGCTGAGGCGCAGAGCTGGAAAGTCACCCTGCCCTGCACCAAGGCCGAAGCCGAAGCGCTTCCCGACGACGTTCCCGCTTTTGCCGATCTCGATTTCCCGCCCGTGCTGATGACCAGCGAGCCCGATCCGGCGCGGCCCGACGAGTGGCGAATGGACGCTTATTTCAGCGGCGAACCGGGCGCCGAAATGATCGCGCTGCTTAAAACTCTGGTTCCAAGTGCTGTAGCGGTGGAGCCGGTCGTCGAAGCCGTCGAGGAGCGCGACTGGGTTACACTGAGCCAGGCGGGCCTCGAGCCGATCCGCGCCGGCCGCTTCTTTGTCCACACCCCGGCGCACCGCGACGAAGTCCCCGCGGATGCGATCGCGCTGGAGATCGACGCCGGACGCGCCTTCGGCACCGGCCAGCACGAAACCACCAGCGGCTGCCTGGTCGCTTTGTCCCGCCTCAAGGACCAGGGCATTTCCCCATCCGAGATACTCGATCTCGGCACCGGCACCGGGCTGCTGGCCTTTGCGGCGATGCGCATCTGGCCCAACGCCCGCGCCGCCGCCTCCGACATCGATCCGGTCTCGATCGAGGTCACCGAGGAGAATGCCGGCATCAACGCGGTGAAGCTCGGACGCCTGCGCGGCCAGCTCGAACTCGCCGTTGCCGAAGGGATGGACCATCCCCGCCTCCAGGCCCGCGCGCCCTACGATCTCGTCATTGCCAACATCCTCGCCCCGCCGCTGATCGCCATGGCGCCCTCCGTGTCGAAGGCGATCGCCGCCGGTGGCCGCCTGATCCTTGCCGGCTTGCTCGACCATCAGGCGGAGGGCGTCGCGACCGCATACCGGCGGCATGGACTGATGCTTGCCGGGCGAGTCGATCATGGCGAGTGGCCGACCCTGATCATGCGCAAGCGCCGCTCGCTCGGCTGGCGCTAGGCCCCCCTCCTAACCCGCCCGCACGGGGTTGCCCCTCGCGGCGAGGGGGAGCATAGGGCGGCGCATCCCCGCGGCGCTGCCGGCGCCGGCCCATCGGAGCCAAGATATGAACCCGGACAGCACCGTCGCGGCAAGCACCGCCGACGTGCGGATTCTAGACGCCCTTGCCGACGCCCTCGTTACCGGGGCTCTCCCCGGCGAGGTCGCGGATTTCGGGCCCGAGCGGCGGCGCGAAGCGGCCGAATTCGTCGCCGCCTGCGCGCTCCGCCGACCCCGAGGCGAACCCCTGGTCAGCGTGGAAACTTTGGGGGGCGCACTTGGCCAGCGCCGCATGCGCATCGCCATCGTCAACGACAACATGCCGTTCCTGGTCGACAGCGTCGCCAACACGCTGGCGGCGCGCGGCCTCACCGTTCACCGCCTGCTCCACCCGGTGGTCTGCGTAACCCGCGACGACGACGACATCCTCACCGCGCTCGGCCCGCTCTGCGACGATGCCGAGCGGCGCGAATCGATGATGTATCTTGAAGTCGACCGCGAGGATGCGCGCGGCCGCAAGGACGTGGTCGCCGAAATTCGCCGGGTGCTCGCCGACGTGCGCGCCGCGGTCACCGATTGGCGCACCATGCAGGCCCGCATGCGCCAGGACGCCGAGGACACCGCCGATCCGAACGGCGCCGCCTTGCTGCGCTGGTTCGCCGATGGCGCGATGACCCTGCTCGGCTACGAAGTCGAAACCCCCGATGGCGGCGCCCGCGACGCGCTTGGCCTGTTCCGCTTCCCGGGCGATCCGACTGATCCCGGCGGCTCGATGGGCGCGATCCGGTATTTCGAATCCGGCGGGTCGATCCCGCTCCTCGCCAAGGCGGAGCGCCGCGCGTCCGTTCACCGCCGGGTGCCCTTGGACCTCGTCGTCGTCCCGGTGCGCGACGGCGACAGGATCACGGGCATCGGAGTTCATGCCGGCCTCTGGACCAGCGAAGCCTTGAGCTCGCCGGTGGAAAAGGTGCCGCTGCTCAACGCGCGGCTGAAGCAGCTCGAGGAGGAGTTCGGCTTCGACCCGTCGGGCCACAGCGGCAAGGCGCTTCGCCATGCGGTTAACGCCCTTCCGCACGACCTCCTCGTCGGCCTGTCGATGGACTGCGTGCGCGAGCTCGTCACCACCGCCATGTCGCTCGCCGACCGGCCGCGGCCGACCATCATCCTCGTCCGCTCGCTGCTCAAGGGCAATATGTTCGCCTTTGTCTGGCTGCCCCGCGACGAGCTCACCACCCGTCGCCGCCTGGCGATCGGATCGATGATCGAGACCGAATCCTCGGGCCGTATTTCCAACTGGTCGGTGGAGCTTGGCGACGGCGATCTCGCGCTGATCCGCTACACCCTCTACGTCGGCCCGGAAACCGAGACGCCCAACGTCGCCGAACTGAACCGCCGCCTCCACGAAATGGTGCGCGGCTGGGAGCCGGCGGTCGAGGAAGCGCTCGGCAACCTCGTCGGCGCGCAGCGCGCCACCCGCCTCGCAATCTCCTATTTTCCCGACTTCCCGGAAGGCTACCGGCTCGGCACCTCTTCCGAGGAAGCGGCGGAGGATGTGCTTCGGATCAGCGCGCTTCAGGGCATGGCGCAGCGCGGCGCCCGGCTGTACCGCGGCGGCGAGGAAGCGCCCAATCGGCTGCACCTCAAGACCTACCGCCTGGCCGACCTTATTCCCCTGTCGGACGCGGTGCCGGTGCTCGAGAATTTCGGCTTCCGGGTGCTCGAGGAAGTGCCGACCGCGCTGGACGACGGCAAGCTCGGCTACATCCACGATTTCGTGCTGGAGACCCGCTCGGGCGAGGCCGCGCCGGTGCTCGAGCGCGCCGAGCTGGTCGAGCGCGCAATCGCCGACGTGCTGGAAGGCAAGGCCGAGAACGACCCCTTCAACCAGCTCCTCGTCGCCGCCGGCCTTGGCCGCCGCGACGTTGTGCTGTTCCGCGCCTGGTTCCGCTACCTGCGCCAGACCGGCATCTCGTACAGCCTGATGACCGCCGTCGACGCGCTGCGCCGCGCGCCGGCGGTGACGCAGGGCCTGGTCGCCCTGTTCGACGCGCTCCACGATCCGGCCGGCGGTGGCAATCGCGAAGCCGCAACGGCCGCCGCCGAAAGCGCCATCCGCGACAGCCTGGCCCAGGTCGCCGCCATCGACGAGGACCGAATCCTTCGCCTGTTCCTGGCGGTGATCAAGGCAACGCTGCGCACCAACGCCTTTGCGCCCGCGGCCGACGAAGCGCTCGCCTTCAAGTTCGACAGCGCCGGCGTTCCCGGGCTGCCTAAGCCCGTGCCGTGGCGCGAGATCTGGGTCTATTCGCCGCGCGTCGAGGGCATCCACCTGCGCGGCGGCCCGATCGCCCGCGGCGGCCTGCGCTGGTCGGACCGGCGCGACGATTTCCGCACGGAGATCCTCGGCCTGATGAAGGCGCAGCTCGTCAAGAACGCGGTGATCGTGCCGACCGGCGCCAAGGGCGGCTTCTACCCCAAGCAGCTCCCGCCCGTGTCGGACCGCGATGCCTGGATCGCGGAAGGCACGGAAAGCTACCGCATCTTCATCCGCTCGCTTCTGTCGGTCACCGACAACATCGTCGAGGGCAAGGTCGTCCACCCGCAAAAGGTGCGTGTGCTCGACAAGGACGATCCTTATTTCGTCGTCGCCGCCGACAAGGGCACGGCGACCTTCTCCGATGTCGCCAACGCGCTTGCGCTGGAGCGCGGCTTTTGGCTGGGCGACGCCTTCGCCTCGGGCGGAAGCCAGGGCTACGACCACAAGGCGATGGGCATCACCGCCAAGGGCGCCTGGGTGTGCGTGCAGCGCCACTTCGCCGAAATGGGCGTCGATGTGCAGACCCAGCCGATCCGGGTGACGGGCGTCGGCGACATGTCGGGCGACGTGTTCGGCAACGGCATGCTGCTGTCCAAGGCGATCAAGCTGGTCGCCGCTTTCGACCACCGCCACATCTTCCTCGATCCCGATCCCGACGCGGCGAAAAGCTGGAACGAGCGCGCGCGCCTGTTCGAGCTGCCGCGCTCGTCGTGGGACGATTATGACAAGGGCCTGATCTCGGCCGGCGGCGGCATCTTCCCGCGCAGCCAGAAGACCATCCCGCTGACGCCGCAAGTGCGCGCCCTGTTTGGCCTGGATGTCGAGGAAATCGCGCCGACCGACCTGATCACCGCCATCCTGAAAGCGCCGGTGGACCTGATCTGGTTCGGCGGCATCGGCACCTACATTCGCTCAAAGAGCGAGAGCAATGCCGAGGTCGGCGATCCCGCCAACGACGCCATCCGCATCACCGGCAGCGAAGTGCGCGCCAAGGCGATCGGTGAGGGCGCCAATCTCGCCATCACCCAGGCCGGGCGGATCGAATTCGCGCAAGGCGGCGGGCGGATCAACACGGACTTCATCGACAATTCGGCCGGCGTTGATTGCTCGGACAACGAGGTCAACATCAAGATCCCGCTCAACCGCGAGATGATCGAAGGCCGCCTCGAGTTCGAGGACCGCAACGCGCTGCTGGTCGAAATGACCGACGAGGTTGCCGCCATCGTGCTGGAGGACAACCGGCTCCAGAGCCTCGCCCTGTCCATTGCCGAGCGCGGCGGCGCGGCCGATCTGCCGCCGCTGATCCGCGCCATCGAAATCCTCGAGGAAAGCGGCCGCCTCAACCGCACCGTCGAGGGCATCGAGACCAACGAGGAACTGATGCGGCGCGGACAGGAGAGCCGCGGCCTGACCCGGCCCGAGCTCGCCGTGCTGCTCTCGACCTCCAAGATGGCGCTGCAGGCGGCGCTGGAGACAGGCCGGATCACCGAGGATCCGACGCTGACGCCCGAGCTGCTCGCGGCGTTCCCCAAGACGATGCAGGTCCGGCAGGAGCAGGCGATCCTGGAGCACCGCCTCCGGCGCGAGATCATTGCCACCAAGATCGCCAACCGCTTCGTCAACCGCCTCGGCCTCACCGCCGCCTTTACCCTCTCCGAGGAAGAAGGCGCGTCGTTCGGCCAGGTCGCCGCCGCGTTTGTGGCCGCCGAGCGCTTGTTCGACATGGGCAGCTTCTGGGAAGAACTCGACACGGTGGACGTGCCCGAGCAGCTTCGCCTGGAGCTGTTCGACGAGGCGTCCAACGCGCTGCAGCTCCACATCGCCGACATCCTGCGCAACACGCCGGCAAGCGCCAAGCTTGCCGAGATCGTCGACAATCTCCAGCCCGGCCTCACCAAGCTGGACGTCGCGGTCGGCCAGCTCCTCCGCCAGGAAATCGCCAACGAGGCGGCCACCCGCCGCCTGCGGCTGATCGAGCTCGGCGCGCCCGTGCACATCGCCGAGCGGCTGGTGCGGCTTTACGAGCTGAACGGCGCCGTCGGGGTCGCAGCGCTCGGCCGCAAGCTCGGCGTCGACGAGATTGCGCTGACCAACGCGTACACGCGGCTCGGCGAAGCGCTCGGCCTCGATTGGGCGCAGACGGTGGCCAACCGCTTCCAGGCCAAGGACCAGTGGGAGCGCCTGCTTACCGCCGGCCTCGCCCGCGACTTCGAGCAGCTCCGCCTCGACTTCCTTGCAAGGAAGCGCGGCGCCGAGCCGGCCGAAGCGGTGGAGCAATGGGTGGCTTCGCAAGGCCCGCGCATCGAGCAGTTCCGCCGCGTCGTGGACCGCGCCAAGAACGCGCCGATCACGACCTCGCCGATGCTCGCCCAGATCGCCACCCAGGCGCGGGTGCTGCTGGGCCGATAGCGGAGGCCGCTGCCGCTCGGCGGCTCAGTCGTCCTCGTCCTCGTAGCCGACCAGGTTGAGCTCGCGCGCCTTGATCTGGCGGGTCATGCACCAGTGTTTCAGCGCATCCTCGCGGCCGTGGGTGATCCACACCTCGCGGGGTGCAAGCTCCTGGATGGTGGTGGTGAGCTCGTCCCAATCGGCGTGGTCGGAGACGATCAGCGGCAACTCCACATTCCGCTGCCGGGCGCGCTGCCGCACCCGCATCCAGCCGGACGCCATGGCGGTGATCGGATCGGGCAGGCGCCGCGACCAGCGGTCGTTGAGCGCACCCGGCGGCGCCACCACCACCTTGCCCTTGAGCTCCTCCTTCTTCGCCTCGGTCGCGGGGCGAAGCTCGCCGAGCGCGATGCCGTGCTCCTTGTAGAGGTCGCAGAGCCGCTGGAGGGCGCCGTGAATGTAGATCGGCTCATGGTAGCCGCGGCCGCGCAGCTCCATCATCAGCCGCTGCGCCTTGCCCAGCGCATAAGCGCCGATCAGGATGCAGCGGTCCGGGTTCTCGGACAGCCGAAGCAGCAGCCGGTCGATCTCCGCCGTCGTGTCCGGGTGGCGGAACACCGGAAGGCCGAACGTCGCCTCGGTGATGAAGATGTCGCACGGCACCGGCTCGAACGGCAGGCAGGTCGGGTCCGGCCGGCGCTTGTAGTCGCCCGAGACGACCACCCGCTCGCCGCCATATTCGAGCACGATCTGCGCGGAGCCAAGCACGTGCCCGGCCGGAACGAAGCTCACGTCGACCTCGCCGATCCGCACCACCTCGCCATAGGCCATCGGGCAGGCGCCGTGCTGCTCGCCGTAGCGGCAGTCCATGATGCTGATCGTTTCCGGCGTCGCCCAGACCTTTTCATGGCCTCCGCGGGCGTGGTCGGCATGACCGTGCGTGACCAGCGCCCGCGCCTTGGGCTGGCTCGGATCCACCCACGCATCGGCGGGCTTCACGTAAATGCCTTCGGGAAAAGGCTCAATCCAGGAACCGAGACGGGCCACGAGAGCTATATGGTGTGAAAGGCGGCCGTGCGAAAGCCCGGCGCCTCCCGGATACAAAGGAGCGGACCATGGACCTGGGTGCTGGAAGCTGGGCGATCTTGAACATCGTCGGACCCTTGCTGATCGTCATCGTGCTCGGCTGGGCGTTCCTCAAGAACAAGAAGAACAAGGGCGGCATGGACAAAACGGAGGAGGCCACCCACCGCCTCTACGACGAGGAAAACGCCCACCGCCACGATCACGACAAGACCGCCTGAGGCGGAGGGGCTTGCCGCGCGGCGCGCCGCTGAGCATCGTCGCGCCCAATGACGGACCCTGAAGCCCCCCTTCCGGCGCCGCTCGCCGCCTGGTTCAAAGCCAAAGGCTGGCAGCCGCGGCGTCACCAGCTCGAGATGCTCGCCGCCGCGCGCGCGGGGCGCAACGCGCTGCTCGTGGCGCCGACGGGTGCGGGCAAGACGCTGGCCGGGTTCCTGCCGACGCTTGCCGACCTGATCGAACCAAACAAAACGGGACCCCAAGAGATTCGTTCGTCCCGAGCGAAGTCGAGGGGCGCTGGCAGGGACTCAGCAGATGCGCCCCTCGACTTCGCTCGGGACGAACGAGGTGGGGAGCTTGCACAGAATGTTTTGCACACGCTGTATGTAAGCCCCCTCAAGGCCCTCGCCGTCGACGTCCAGCGCAACCTCCTCACCCCGATCGCCGAGATGGACCTGCCCATCCGGGTCGAGACCCGCACCGGCGACACCCCCTCGGACCGCAAGGCCCGCCAGCGCGTCCGCCCGCCCCACATCCTGCTCACCACGCCGGAAAGCCTCAGCCTCCTCCTCAGCCACGAAGACAGCGCGTTCCTGTTCGCAAGCCTGAAGGCGATCGTCATCGACGAGGTCCACGCCTTTGCCACCGGCAAGCGCGGCGACCTGCTCAGTCTCGCTTTGTCCCGCCTCCAGAAACTCGCGCCCGGCATGCGCCGCGTCGCCCTCTCCGCCACCGTCTCCGATCCCGAAGCCTATCAAGGCTGGCTCGCCCCGCACGCCGACATCGAAACGGTGGAGGTGGTGATCGGTGAACAAGGCGCCGAAGCCGACATTTCCATCATGCTGCCGGAAGACGAGCGAATCCCCTGGTCCGGCCACTCCGGCCGCTGGGCGACCGAAAACGTCATGCGCGAGATCGAGAAGCACAAGACCACTTTGATCTTCTGCAACACCCGAAGCCTCGCGGAGCTGATCTTCCAGGATCTGTGGACGGAGAACGAGAACCACCTGCCCATCGGCATCCACCACGGCTCGCTCTCCATCGAGGCGCGCCGCAAGGTCGAGAACGCCATGGCGGACGGCAAGCTGCGCGCCCTGGTCTGCACCGCTTCCCTCGATCTCGGCGTCGACTGGGGCAATGTCGATCTCGTCATCCAGATGGGCGCGCCCAAGGGCTCGTCGCGCCTCCTCCAGCGGATCGGCCGCGCCAACCACCGCCTCGACGAGCCGAGCCAGGCGATCCTCGTCCCCGGAAACCGCTTCGAATATCTCGAAGCCCGCGCCGCCCTCGACGCCATCGAAGAGGGCGAGCTCGACCCCGAGATCTTCCGCCCGGGCGCGCTCGACGTCCTCGCCCAGCACGTCATGGCCGCCGCCTGCGCCGCGCCGTTTCGCGAGGACGAGATGCTGGACGAGGTGCGCAGCGCCGCACCTTATGCCGGCCTCTCCGCCGATCTCTTCCGCCAGGTCCTCGAATATATCGAAAGCGGCGGTTATTCGCTGAAAGCCTACGACCGCTTCCGCCGCCTGACCCGCGAGCCCGACCCGGCTCCGGGAACCGGCGCCACCTGGCGAGTCTCTCACCCCCGCTTCATCCAGCAGCACCGGATGAACGCCGGCATCATCGTCGATGCGCCTTTGCTCGACGTGCGCTTCCGCAACGGCCGCAAGCTCGGCACCGTGGAGGAATATTTCGCCTCCACCCTTTCCCCCGGCGACACCTTCTACTTCGCCGGCCTGGTGCTGGAGGTGGAGCGGATCGAAGGCACCGACCTCCAGGTCCGCGCCTCCACCAAATCCGCCCGCATCCCCACCTATGTCGGCGCCCGAATGGCGATGAGCACCAACCTCGCCGACCGGGTCCGCAACTTCCTCTACGACCGCGACGAATGGCCGCGCTTCCCCGACGACGTGCGCGACTGGCTGGAAGTGCAGGCCTACCGCTCCGTATTGCCCCGCCCCGACCAGCTCCTCGTGGAAACCTTCCCGCACGAGCACCGCCACTACATGGTCGCCTACAGCTTCGAAGGCTGGAACGCCCACCAGTCGCTCGGCATGCTGATCACCCGGCGCATGGAAAGCTCAGGCCTGAAGCCATTGGGCTTCGTCTCCAACGATTACGCCCTCGCCTGCTACGGCCTGGAGCCGATCACCGACCCCGCCGCCTTGTTCTCCCCCGACATCCTCGAAAACGAATTCGTCGAATGGGTGCAGGGCTCGAACCTGCTGAAACGCGCCTTTCGCGAGGTGGCGGTGATCGGCGGCCTTGTCGAGCGCCACCACCCCGGCAAGCGCAAGTCGGGCAAGCAGGTCACCTTCTCCACCGATCTCATCTACGACGTGCTGCGCCGCTACGAGCCCGACCACCTCCTGCTCCGCGCCGCCTGGAACGACGCGCGCGAGCGGATGACCGACGTCGGCCGCCTCGCCCGCCTCCTCGACCGCGCCCAGGGCACCATGCTCCACGTCACCCTCGACCGGGTGTCGCCAATGGCCGTCCCCGTCCTGGTCATCGTCGGCCGCGAACGCACCGCCACCGGCACGTCGGACGATCAGTTGCTGATCGAGGCGGAAAGCCTTGCGGAAGTGGCGATGCGGCGAGATTGACGCTCAGGCGTCGAGGTGCAGCGACGCGCCTTTTTCCTTGTAGGTGTAGAAGACTTCCTTGCTCTCCTTGCGCCGCCGGCCGCGCCAGAGGCGAAGGCCGAGCGCCGCACCACCGCCGAGCAGGAGCGTCAGCGCTGTCTTGTTTCCCGAGCCGTCCTGTTCCGGCGCTGATCGAGACTGCACGGACGAAGGCGACTTTCCGGGCTGAGCGGCGGTGCTGACCGGCCTGGTTCCATCGGCTGCCCCGCCCGGCTGCGGCCCGGTCGCGGGCGCCAGCGCCGGGTTCTTCTCCGCCTGCATCCGCTCGAGTTCGGAGTTGAGTTCGCCGCCCATCAGGACGACGTAGCTGGTGAGATAAAGCCAGGTCAGGAACACCACCACGCCGCCCAGCGAGCCGTAGGTGGCGTTGTAGTTGCCGAAATTGGAGACGTAGAGGCCGAAGCCGAGGCTTGCCAGCATCCACAGGATCGTTGCGGCGGCCGAGCCGGGGGTGACCCACGCCCAGGGCGCGTCCGGTCGGTTCGGGCCGTAGCGGTAGAGGAGCGACAGACCGATGCCGACCACCGCCACCGCAACCAGCGCGGAGACGATCTGCAGCACGACATGGAGTACCGGCGAGGAGAAAGGCAGCACCCGCTCGACCATGCCCATCAACGATCCGGCGAGCACGACCGCGAAGATCATAAGAATCGCGCCGAGCGTGGTGGCAAGCGACACCAGGGTGTTCCTGACGAAGCCGCGCGTTTCCTTGATCTCGTAGGCGATGTTGAGCGCGGTGATGATCGCCCCCGCGCCCTTGCTCGCGCCATAAATCGCAAGACCGATGGCGAGCAGCAGGCCGAAGCCGTGGCTGCTCCCCTTTTCGCCGCCGGCGATACCCTTGAGCTGGTCGGAGATGATCGACGCCGCCTCCTGCGGCAGGGTCTGGGCCAGGGTGCGGATATGCTCCGCCACCGTCGCCGGATCGGCGATCAGCCCGTAGGTCAGGACGATCGATGCGAGCAGCGGCACGAACGCCAGGAAGAAATAGAATGCGACTCCGGCGGCGAGCAGCCCGACATTGTCGTCGCTCCCCTCCTTCCAGGTCCGCACCAGCACGATTTTCCAGTCGGAAAAGCTCGGCCATGTGATCGGTTGAATAGACATCGCCGGAGAACCGAAACGGCCCGGCCCCGGTTCCACGCAAAGCTCGGTATTTCCATCACCGTCACCCCCGCGTCCTTCTTACGTCACCCCCGCGAAAGCGGGGTCCCGCTTCCTTTGCTTGCACGGCCTGATCTGCAGGCGAGACCAGGAACAACAAGAAGCGGGATTCCCGCTTTCGCGGGAAGGACGGGGTGGGCGGTTGCGCCGTTCCCTACTTCACGCCGCCCAGCGTCACCGCCAGGTCGTGCCCATGCTCAACGCCCTCGTAGAAGCTCCTCACCGAAACCCGCTCGTCCAAGCCGTGGAAGAAGATGTCGCTTTCGCGGTAGAACAGGCCGGAGCTGGCATAAGTCGGGATGCCGGCGCTTCGGTAGATCACGCCGTCCGTGCCGCCGGATTCCTGGTACGGCGTGATCGGCAGGCCGGGATAACGCGCGTGCACCGATTTCGCGATTGCGCCCATCACGTCGGCGCGCGGCTCGGAGACCGGGCTCGCCTGCGGGTTGCCGATTACCGCGACGGCGATGTCCTTGTTGGCCACCACCTCCACCAGTTTCGCCTGCACGCTTTCCACGCTGACGCCCGGGAAGATGCGGCAGTTCACCGTCGCCTCGGCGCGCTGCGGAAGCGCGTTCTCGGCATGCCCGGCGTCCAGCATCGTCGCCACGCAGGTGGTTGCGATCGTACCCACCAGCCCCGGATTGCGCCTCAGCGCCGCAATCGCCTGCGGGTCCTCGGGATTGGCCGCGAAGCGCAGCACCACCGCGCCTTCGTCCCCCGGAAGCACCTTGCCGAGCACGCCGAAATAGCTGCGCGTCAGCGCGTTCGACATCGCCGGAAATTCGTATCCCTTGATCCGCACCAAGGCCTCGGCAAGGTCGTAGATGGCATTGTCGCCGCGCGGCCGGCTGCTGTGCCCGCCCGGGTTGCGGGCGGTCAGCTTGAAGGTGGCGTAGGTCTTTTCCGCGCCCTGCACCGAATACATCAGCGGCTTGCCGTCCTCGGTCAGCGTGCCGCCGCCGGCATCGGTGTTGATCGCGAACTCGGCGTTCTTCACCCACGGATGCGCGGCGATCAGGCGGGTAGTGCCGAAGGTCGTCTCCTCGTCGCCGACGAACGCGAACACCAGCGTGCGCGCCGGCGTCCTGCCCGACGCCTTGAGCCTCAGGATGGTGGACGCGAGCGCCACCACTCCCGCCTTGTTGTCCCCGGTCCCGCGCCCGTAGAAATAGCCGTTCTCCTCAATGAGGGTGAAAGGATCGCGCTTCCAGTCCTCGGGCCGCGCATCGACCACGTCCATGTGGCCGGAAAACAGGATCGGCTTCGCCTTGGCGTTGCGGCCCGGGATGCGCACGATCATCGCCGCGGTGTCTTCGTGCGGCAGGATCACGATGTCCTCTGCGGGCACGCCGCCAGCGCGCAACCTTTCGCCAAGCCAAGCCGCCATCTTCGGCACCTGCCCCTGCCCCTGCGCGGTGCGGAACGAGATCGCCTTTTCGAACAGCCCGCGCGCTTCCGCCTCGTGCTTCGCCCCGGTCTGCGCCGCAGCCCCGCCGGCCAGCACCAAGGCCGCAGCGGTAATCCCGAATTTCAACACCATCTTCCCCCTCGTCAGACCATCGCCCGCGGCGTGCTGAACACCCGCATCACCTCGGGCGCGAAGCTTTCCAGCGGATCGGCATCGAACCCCGGATCGAAGGCCGGCGCGTCCCAATCGTCGACCAGTTTCTCGGCAAAGCCGTACCAGCTCTCCCCGGCGAAGCGTTCCCGCCCTTCCGGGTCCTTGCCGAGATGACCGAAATAATAGCGGCCCTGGAATTCCTGGTGCCAATAGACCGCGTGGTAGATGTCGCCCTGCACATAGGGCTTGAGCATCTCCGCCGCGATCGGCCCATGGTTGGGGATGGAGAACAGCTTGCCAAGATCATGGCAAAGCGCCGCGACCACCTCCTCGTCGGTTGCGCCGGAGCGCCGCGCCAGCGTCCCGGCCATCAGCGAATGCTGGAGCTGGTTGGCGCCGAAGCCCACTTCGATCCGCTCCAGCCGGGCCAGGCTTTCCATGATCTGCGCCGCCGCCGCGCTCTTTTGATGGCGGCCGTGCTCGGCGGCGATGTGCGCCCAATCGTCACGCGTGCCGTGCTTCATGTCGGTGAACATGGCGGAACGCTAGCGCTGCCTCTCGCCCTTGTCTAATCCTCGCCGCAACAGGAGAAATAGCATGCGCCTAGCCCCGCTCACCGCCCTTGCGCTAACCCTCGCAGCCCCCGCCGCCGCCCACGAGACGGTCAGCGCCGCCGACCGGCTGCTTCACGAACAGATGCTGGTGCTCGACACCCATCTCGACACGCCCGTCTTGTTCGAACGCGTAGGCGACTGGGATTTCACCCGCTGGCACGAATATGGCTGGGACAACACGCAGGTCGATATCCCACGCATGGAAGCGGGCGGCCTCGATGGCGGCTTCTTCGTCATCTACACCGCGCAAGCCGGCCTCGACCCGGCGTCGATGAACAAGGCGCGCAACGACGCCCTGTCCCGCGCCGCCGCGATCCAGCGCGTCGTTGCCGCCAACCCGGACAAGCTCGCCTTCGCCACCACCGCCGACGACGTCGAACGCATCCACAAAACCGGCAAGCGCGTCGTCCTCCAGTCGATCGAGAACAGCTATCCCCTCGGCAACGACCTCTCGCTGCTCGGCTACTACCACAAGCTCGGCGTCCGCATGGCCGGGCCCGTGCACAGCAAGAACAACCAGTTCGCCGATTCCACCACCGACACGCCGCGCTGGAACGGCCTTTCCCCGCTCGGCAAGCAGTGGGTCGCCGAGATGAACCGCCTAGGCATGATCGTCGACGGCAGCCATTCCTCCGACGCCGTGTTCGACCAGATGCTTGCGCTGTCGAAGGCGCCGATCATCTTGTCCCACTCCGGCCCCAAGGCGATCTTCAACCACCGCCGCAACATCGACGACGATCGCATGCGCCGCCTCGCCAAGGCCGGCGGCGTGATGTTCATGAACTCCGTCTTCCTCGTCCAGCAGGACACGTCGGAGGAGCGCGACGGAATCACCGACCGGCAGGAGGCTTGGGAAACCGCCACCCCCGCCGAGCGCAAGCGCCTGGTCGCCGACAAGGCCGCGCTCGACGCCAGGCGCCGCTACACCGAAGCGGATTTCGAGCTGTTCATGAAGTCCATGCTCCATTCCATTGCCGTGATGGGCGTGGACCATATCGGGCTCGGCGCCGATTGGGACGGCGGCGGCGGCGTCATCGGCATGGAGGATGTCGCCTCCCTTCCCCGAATCACCGCCCGTCTCAAGAAGGAAGGCTTCTCCGACGCGGACATCGCCAAGATCATGGGCGGCAACCTTTTGCGGGTGATGCGCGCTGTGGAGAAGCAGGCGGCGCGCTGAGGGCTTTTCGAGCGCCGCCGCCCTCGCTATTCGCTCCCCCGGCCGGGGTGGGGGCCCCTTGCGTGCTGGAGCTTGTGTTCGCCCAATGACGACCCCCGTCCCCGCCGCGCCGGAACCCGATCCCCTCGCCTTTCTGGCGGAGGGCGGCGACATGGGCCGGCGCATGCGCGAGCATGACTGGACGACCTCGCCGCTGGGCCCGCCCGAAGACTGGCCGCAGGCGCTCAAGACGGCGACGAGCATCGTCCTGTCGTCCAAATTCCCGATGTTCCTCGCCTGGGGGCCGGAGCTCGGCTTCCTGTACAATGACGGCTACACCGACATCCTCGGCGGCAAGCATCCGGCCGCGCTCGGCCACCGCTTCGAGGACATCTGGCTTGAGATCTGGAGCGACATCCAGCCGATCGCCCAGCGCGCCATTTCCGGTGAAGCCACCTTCTACGAAAACCTGCCCCTCACAATGACCCGCAAGGGTTATGAGGAGCAGACCTTTTTCACCTTCTCCTACAGCCCGGTGCGCGATCGCTCCGGCGGAGTCGGCGGAATGCTGTGCACCTGCGTCGAGACCACCCAGGCGGTTCTCGCCCAGCGCGAGCGGGTCAGCGAGGCCGAGCGCCTGCGCCAGCTGTTCGACCAGGCGCCCGGCTTCATGGCGGTCCTGCGCGGGCCCGAACACCAATTCGAAATCAGCAACGCCGCCTACCTCCAGCTCGTCGGCCACCGCGATCTGACCGGGAAAACCGTTCGCCAGGCCTTGCCGGACGTCAGCGGCCAGGGCTTCTTTGAACTGCTCGACACCGTCTACCGCAGCGGCAAGGCCTTCAACGGCCGCGACATGGGGGTCGATATTCAGCCCGCTCCCGGCGCCCCCGTGGAAGAGCATTGGGTGGATTTCGTCTACGCCCCGATCGTCGGCGCCGACGGCAAGACAAGCGGCATCTTCGTCCAAGGCTATGACGTCACCGAGCGGCATCTCGCCGCCGAGGCGCTCCGCGAAAGCGAGGAGCGCTTTCGCCTGATCGCCGATTCCGCGCCGGTGCCGATGTGGGTCTCGCGCCTCGACCGCACCCGAAGCTTCGTCAACCGCGCCTACGTCGAATTCCTCGGCATCGATTACAGGCAAGCGATCACCTTCGACTGGCGCACCGTGATCCATCCCGACGACGCGGCGCGAATCGTTGCCGAATCGGTCGCCGGCGAAGCGGGCCTGTCCACCTTCGAACTGGTCGGCCGCTACCGAAGCAATGGCGAGTGGCGCTGGATCCGCTCGGTTTCCCAGCCGCGCTGGGGCCCGAACGGCGAGCATGTCGGCTTTATCGGAGTCGCCCACGACATCACCGAGCTGAAAAACGCCGAGGCGGCCCTTCGCGAGGGCAATGAAACTCTGGAGAAACGCGTCGCCGAACGCACGGCCGACCTCAGCGCCGCGCTCGACCGCCTCCAGGCCGAGGTCGGCGAGCGTCTCAGGGCCGAGGAAGCGCTTCGCCAGGCGCAGAAGATGGAGGCGGTCGGGCAGCTGACCGGCGGCATCGCCCACGATTTCAACAATCTGCTCACTCCGATCATGGGCGGGCTGGAGCTGATCGCCTCGCGCGTCGAGGAGCCCCGCCTGAAGCGGATCGCCGAGACGGCGCTCGAATCGACCCGCCGCGGCGCCAAGCTCACCGGCCAGCTGCTCGCCTTCTCGAGGATCCAGCGGATCAGCATGGCGCCGGTCGCGGTCAACGAGGTGATCGAGGCGATGCAGCGCCTGCTTCGCCACACGATCGGCGGCGCGGTCGGGATCGAGACCAGGCTCGATCCGCGGGTCGGCCACGGCGTCTGCGACGCCAACCAGCTCGAGAACGCGATCCTCAACCTCGCCATCAACGCCCGCGACGCGATGCCCGGCGGCGGCACCCTCACCATCTCGACCGACCGCCTTCGCCTCGCCGACGCGCCGGACCACCCGGCCGGCGAGTTCATCCGGATCACCGTGGCCGATACCGGCGAAGGCATGAGCCCGGACGTGCTCGCCCGCGCCGCCGAGCCTTTCTTCTCCACCAAGCCGCTCGGCAAGGGCACCGGCCTCGGCCTCGCGCAGGTCTACGGCATCGCCCGCCAATCGGGCGGCACGATCCGCATCGAAAGCCAAGTCGCCAAGGGAACGACGGTCCACCTGCTA
>DASWNA010000059.1:0-37390 GCA_036399475.1 Allosphingosinicella sp. | reverse complement strand
GGCGATGCTTGCGCGCAGCTGGTCGAGGTCCTGGTCGAAAGCCTTGAGCGTATGTCCGGTGGCCATGTTCGTCCCCTCAGCCGTAGCGGCCGGTGATGTAATCCTTGGTGCGCTCGACGCGCGGATTGGTGAAGATTTCGGACGTTTCGCCATATTCGACGAGCTCGCCGAGGTGGAAGAAGGCGGTCCGCTGCGATACGCGCGCCGCCTGCTGCATATTGTGGGTGACGATGACGATGGCGTAGCGGCCACGAAGCTCGTGGATCAGCTCCTCGATCTTGGCGGTGGCGATGGGATCGAGCGCCGAGCAGGGCTCGTCCATCAGGATCACCTCGGGATCGACGGCAATGGCGCGGGCGATGCACAGGCGCTGCTGCTGGCCGCCGGAAAGGGCGGTGCCGCTTTCCTGGAGGCGGTCCTTCACTTCCTCCCACAGGCCGGCGCGCTTTAGCGATTTCTCGACAATCCCGTCGAGGTCCGCCTTGGCATTGGCCAGGCCGTGGATCCGCGGTCCGTACGCCACGTTCTCATAGATCGATTTGGGGAACGGGTTCGGCTTCTGAAACACCATGCCGACGCGGGCGCGAAGCTGCACCACGTCCATGCCGGAGGAATAGATGTCCTCGCCGTCGAGCGCGATCTGCCCCTCGACACGCGCGCTGGCGATGGTGTCGTTCATCCGGTTGAGCGTGCGCAGGAACGTCGATTTGCCGCAGCCCGATGGGCCGATAAAGGCCGTCACATGCTCCTGGCTGATGTCGATCGACACGGCGTCGATCGCCTTCTTGGCGCCGTAGAAGACGCTGACGTCGCGGGCCGTCATCTTGGGCGCGGCGTCGTTCGGTATGTGGTTCATGTCGGTCACCAGCGGCGTTCGAATTTGTTGCGGAGGTAGATGGCCAGCCCGTTCATCGCGAGCAGGAAGAGCAGAAGCACGATGATCGCGGCCGACGTTTTCTCGACGAAACCGCGGCTGACCTCGTCCGACCACAGAAACACCTGGACGGGGAGCACGGTTGCCGGATCGGCGATCCCACCCGGCGGCGTCGAGATAAAGGCACGCATGCCGATCATGAGGAGCGGCGCCGTCTCGCCGAGCGCGCGGGCCATGCCGATGATCGTGCCGGTGAGAATGCCGGGCAGCGCCAGCGGCAGCACATGGTGAAACACCACCTGCACCCTGGACGCGCCGATGCCGAGCGCGGCATCGCGGATCGACGGCGGCACCGATTTGATCGCGTTGCGGCCGGCGATGACGATCACCGGCATGGTCATCAGCGCCAGCGTCAGGCCGCCGACCAGAGGGGCAGAGCGGGGCAGGTGCATGGTGTTGAGGAACACCGCCAGCCCGAGCAGGCCGAAGATGATCGAGGGCACCGCCGCGAGGTTGTTGATCGACACTTCGATGAGGTCGGTCCAGCGGTTCCGCGGCGCATATTCCTCGAGGTAGACGGCGGAGAGGACGCCGACCGGAAAGGCCAGGGCGATCGTCACCAGCATGGTGAGCAGCGAGCCCTTGAAGGCGCCCCAGATGCCCGCGGCGGCCGGGTCGGTGGCGTCGGCGCCGGTCAGGAACTCGGTGTTGAAGCTGGTCTTGAGCGCACCGGCCTGCTCGAGCCGGGCCACGATCCGCTCGGCCTCGGGATCGGATTGGGTTTTCGCCGCCTGGTCGATCTCGGTGGCGGCGGGGAGCCAGAAGCTGTGCTTGCCCGCCAGCATCGAAGGCTCCGCAACGATGCCGCGCTCGACGCGCAGCCACGCGCTGTCCGAGAGCAGCCGCGCCGCGCCCGGGCCATATTGCGCCTCGGCTGCCGCGGCGACCGCAGATTCGAGGTTCGCACCGGCCAACGCACGGGCGCCGTCCCGCTCCACCGTGGCGGGATCGAGGAACAGGGCGCTTTTGGCGAAGTCGATATCGACCCGCACGTTCGTCTGGGTGAAGCCGCGCAAGCCGTTCGACATCATCGAGATGAGCAGGAAGGCAAGGAAGCCGGCGGAGAGCAGGACGGCGAACAGGCCGACCAGCCGAAAGCGCCGCTCGGCGGCATAGCGGCCGCGGATGCGCCGCTGCATGGCGTCCGCATTCCAGTCGGTGGGGTTACGGGCGTTCACAACCACGCTCCCCAATCGTCATGCCGGACTTGATCCGGCATCCACCTTCTTCCTTGTCCAAAGCCCAAAGAAGATGGACCCCGGATCAAGTCCGGGGTGACGAGTTTCAAAAGGAACGGTCCCTTACTCATACGCTTCACGATACTTTTTGACGACGCGCAGGGCGACGATGTTGAGCAGCAGGGTGACGATGAACAGCACCAGCCCAAGCGCAAAGGCGGCAAGGGTCTTGGGGCTGTCGAACTCCTGGTCGCCGGTGAGGAGCTGGACGATCTGCGTGGTTACGGTGGTGACGCTGGCGAACGGGTTGGCGGTGAGGTTGGCAGCCAGACCCGCCGCCATCACCACGATCATCGTCTCACCGATCGCCCGGCTGACCGCCAGCAGGATGCCGCCAACGATGCCGGGCAGCGCGGCGGGCACCAGCACCTTGCGGATCGTCTCGGAATTGGTCGCGCCCATGGCGAGCGAGCCGTCGCGCATCGCCTGCGGCACAGCGGTGATCGAATCGTCGGCCATGGAGGAGACGAACGGAATGATCATGATGCCCATCACCAGGCCGGCCGCAAGCGCGCTCTCCGAGGACGCGGAAGTGATGCCGATCGCCTGCCCGAAGTCGCGCACCGCGGGGGCGACGGTCAGCGCGGCGAAATAGCCGTAGACCACGGTCGGCACGCCGGCGAGCATCTCCAGCGTCGGCTTCATCCACTTGCGCACCCGCGGCCGGGCATATTGGGTGAGGTAGATGGCGCTCATCAGCCCGAGCGGGATCGCCACCGCCATGGCGATGATCGCGCCGATGAAGATCGTGCCCCAGAACAGCGGGATCGCCCCGAACGCGCCGGACGAACCCGCCTGGTCGGCGCGCATCGCGGTCTGCGGGCTCCAGTTGGTGCCGAACAGGAACTCCAGCGAGTTCACCATCGAGAAGAAGCGGATGCTCTCGAACAGCAGCGACGCGACGATGCCGGCGGTGGTCAGGATCGCGATCAGCGAGGCGAGGAGCAACGCGCCCATCACCAGCCGCTCGACGCGGGTGCGGGCGCGGAAATGGGGCGACACCCGGCTGAACGCGAAGGCGCCGCCGGCAAAGGCGAGGAGCAGGGCCACGATCGCGCCGATCAGCCGGTAGCGGCCCTGCGTCTCGCCATAGACCGGCGCGAGCTGGTTGGCCTGCGGGTAGAAGCTCGCCTGCTTGGCGCCCTCGGCGATGTCGCGCGCGTCGCGCAGGATCGCCGCCTTCTGCATCTCGAACGGCGGCAGGCTGCTTGCCGCGGGGTGCGCCATCAGGGCGTCCATCACCAGCCGGTCCGAAATAGGCGACCAGATCAGGATGAAGAGCAGGGCGGGGATCGCCGCCCACAAGGCTACGTACCAGCCGTGGTAAGCAGGCAGCGAATGCGGCCGATCCCCCGCCGCGCCCCCCTTCGCCGCGCGGGCGAAGGCAAGCGAACGCCCACGCGCCGCCACCCAGCCGATCGCGGCAAGGCCGATCACCATCAGGAACAGTGCGAAGGGCGACACGTGTGCGTAGTTCCTACTTACCGACTGCGAGGTGAGGCACCCGAGCCCCACCCGTCATTCCCGCGAAAGCGGGAATCCCGCTTCTTCTTCTTTCTGGTCCCGAAGGAGAAAAGGAAGAAGCGGGACCCCCGCTTTCGCGGGGGTGACGGTGAAGGTCAGAAGCCCCGCGTTTCACGGCTTACTTCAGTTCGGCCACGTTCAGCGGCGTAAGCTGCGTCGCCGCCGCCGTCCCCTTGGCCTGCACGTCGGCGGGCGAGGGGATCAGGCCGCGGCGTTCCAGATAGCCGCCCTTGCTCCAGGCGCGGGCATATTCGGCGAGGAACTCCTTCATGCCGGGGATCACCCCGACATGCTCGCCCTTGGCGTAGATGTAGACCTGGCGCGCACCCGGGTAGGACAGGTCGCTGATCGTCGCCGCCGTCGGCGCGATGCCGTTCAGCGGAATGCCTTTCACCTTGGTCGCATTCTCTTCCAGGAAGGAATAGCCGAGGATGCCGATCGCGCCGGGGTTCTGCGACACCTTCTGGACGAGAAGGTTGTCGTTCTCGCCCGCTTCCACATAAGCGCGGTCTTCGCGGATCTTGGTGCACAAATCCTTGTGCTTGTCCTTGTCGCTGTCCTTCAGCGCCTTCATCGCCGGGTCCGCGTCGCAGCCTTTCTCGAGGATCAGCTCGGCGAAGCTGTCGCGGGTGCCCGAAGTCGGCGGCGGGCCGAACACCTGGATGGCGATCGCCGGAAGCGACGGGTTTACGTCCTTCCAGGTCTTGGCCGTATTCGGGCCCTTGCCGAACGGGTTGGCGGCCAATGCAGCGTAAACGTCGCGCACGTTGAGCGTGAAGGCGGGCGTGGCCGACGCTTCGATCAGCGCCAGCCCGTCGATGCCGATCGGCACTTCGATGATCTGCTTCACGCCGTTCTTGGCGCAATCGGCCGCTTCCGAAGCCTTGATGCGGCGCGATGCGTTGGTCATGTCGGGAAAGTTGTCGCCGACGCCGCCGCAGAACAATTTCATGCCGGCGCCGGTGCCGGTCGATTCGACGATGGCGCTCATGCCCTGGTTGGTGCGCTGGAACTGCTCGGCGACCGCGGTGGTGAACGGGTAGACGGTTGAGGAACCGACGATCTGGATCTGCTGGTTTCCAGCACCGCCAGGCTTGTCGCCGCAGGCGGCGAGGGCGAGGGCGGCCACCGGCGCCGCGAACAGGAAATTTTTCAACTCTGCCTCCATCAAGTCCCGGATGCGGGCTTGGGGACCGTTTAGGTCCGTTCGGCGTGAGTTCTGTGACGTTATGATGACAGTGATGTTACAACCGGAGGCGCATCTGGAACCGCCGCCTTGGGCAGGGTGACGTCCACCCTGGTGCCGGAACCGAGCTGGCTTTTGATCTCCAATCGCCCGCGGTGCCGCCCGACGATATGCTTGACGATGGCGAGGCCCAGGCCCGTGCCTCCGGCGGCGCGGCTTCGGCCGGCATCCACCCGGTAGAAGCGCTCGGTGAGGCGGGGGAGGTGCTCCGGCGCGATGCCTTCGCCCCGGTCGGCGACGCTGAGGCGCAGCCGGTCTTCACCCTCCGCCTCGATGGTGACGGTCACGTCGGTGCCGGGCCGCCCGTATTTCACCGCATTGACGATCAGGTTGCGGACGAGCTGGAGGAGCTGGGTTCGGTCTCCCGGAACGCTTGCGCCGCCATCGGGGGACTCGATCACCAGCCGGTTCTTGCGCTCGGCAAGAAGCAGCGCGCAGCCGGAGCGCACTTCCTCGACCAGCGGCAGCAGATCGACCGGCTCGTGCACCGGCCGGAAGCGCTCCGCCTCCACCCGCGACAAAGTGATGAGGTCGTCGATGAGCTGCTGCATGCGCTTCGCCTCATCGTTCATGATGCCGAGGAAACGCTGGCGCAGGTCGCGGTCGGACGCTGCTTCGTCGTCCCGCAAGGTCTCGATGAAGCCGAGCAGGGTGGCGAGCGGGGTGCGGAGTTCGTGGCTTGCATTGGCGACAAAATCGACCCGCATCTGCTCGGCCGCCGCCGCTTCGCTGCGGTCGGACAAGTGGATCAGCCGCCAGCCTTCGGACAAAGGCGCGATGGCCAGCAGCCAGCGCCGTTCGGCATCGCCGATGCCGACCACTTCGAGCCGCTCGATCTGCCCGTCGCCGACGCTCGCCAGACGCTCAAGTGCCGCAGGGTGGCGAAGGGCCAGCCGCACGTCCTGGCCTTCGGCCCAATCGCCGAACAGCACGCGGGCCCGGGCGTTGGCCAGAGCGACATGGCCGCCGTCGAGCAGCAGCATGGGATCCGGAAGCGCCTCGAGCACTTCGCGGGCACGTGCGAGCGGATCGGCCGGCGCCTGTTCCTCCGGCACCGGCTGCTCTTCGCCGCCGAATGCCCCGGCCACGACCAATGCGGCAACCGCTCCGCCGACCAGTCCAAGGAGAGCGCCGAACAACGCAGCGCCGGCCGCGGTGGCGGCGAGCAGCGCTACGGCCGCTACGCCGATGCCGAGAAGAATGCGCCCGCCGCGTGCCCGTGCCATGCGCCCCGCCTAGCGGCTTTGCACCGGGCGCGAAACATGTGGTTCCAGTGTCATGATGTTGTCACCGTTTGGACGCTCAACTGAAATGGCGGCGTCACCGGCTTGTAAGGAAACCGCGCCCGCGGCGGATGCACGGAGGATAAGATGATCGGCAAGACTTTGACCGCGGCACTGCTCGCCTCAGCGCTGGCCGCGCCGGTGCAGGCGCAGGACCGCACCGACGCGATCGCGGCCGAGCTTGCCACCATGCGGGCGAAGATCGCCCAACTCGAAGCGGAAGTCGCCGCGCTCCAGGCCAAGCCGGCCGAGGCCGCGCCTGCTCCGGTTGCCGTCGCCGCGGCCGCGCCTGCAGCCCCCGAGAACCCAGCCTGGAAAGGCGCCCCGCAATTCACCGGCAAGAACGGCTTCAGCTTCAAGCCCACCGGCCTGCTGCAGTTCGACGCCGGCTATGTCGGCACCCCCGGCCCGGAGCGGAGCGGCACGGTCGGCGGTCTCAACTACAACAATCTCGGCTGGAACTCCCGCGGCCGCCGCCTGATCATCGGCGCCGAAGGCACGCTCCCCGGCGGCTTCGGCTACAAGGCCGAGTTCAACCTCGCGCAGGGCGCGGTGGACTACGAGGACATCGTCCTGACGTATCGAGGGGAGAAGAGCCCGCTCCAGATCACGATCGGCAATTTCTATCCGTATTCGAGCCTGGAATCGGTGACGAGTTCGCGCTTCACCAGCTTCCTCGAACGCGCCTCGCTGACCGATGCCTTCGTCTACAACCGCCGCCTTGGCGTCGGCGTGTCGCTGACCGATCCGAAAAACGATATGTACACCCTGAGCGCCGGCCTGTTCGGGCAGGAGATCAACAACGCCGCCTTCAACCGCACCGGCTGGCAGGCGAGCGTACGCGGCACCTTCTCGCCAACGCTCGGCGACACCCGCCTCCACCTCGGCGCCAATTTCCAGCACCGCGTGGCGCAGCGCGATGCCCAGAACGTCCAATATCGCGCCCGGCCGCTCACCCAGCTCACCGACCAACGCTTCATCGACACCGGCGCGATCGCCGCCGACGGCGACGACATCGCCGGCGTGGAGCTCGGCGCCATTCACGGGCCGCTGCACTTCGCCGCCGAAGCCCAGCGCGTCTGGACCCGCGGCTTCCGCGCCGGCCGCAGCTTCGGCCCCAACAACGGCACCGGCGGCGGTATCTTCTACGCGGGCGATCCCGCTTTTGCCTCGGCTTATGCGGAAGTGGGCCTGTTCCTCACCGGCGAAAGCCGCGGCTACAAAGGCGGCCGCTGGGACCGCACCAAAGTCTCCAAGCCCTTCGACAAGGGCGGCTGGGGCGCGCTCCAGGTCAACGTCCGCGCCGACTATGTCGACCTCGCCGACCGCGTCTCCGGCACCGGCCTCGCAGCGCCCGATTTCGTCAACGGCGGCCGCCAGCTCGGGCTCGAGGCGAGCCTGATCTGGAACCCGACCGATTACCTGCGCTTCGTCGCCCAATATGGCCGCGCCGGCACCGAAGGCGGACCGCGCGCCGCCACCGTCGTCCCGGGCTCGGCCGAGCCCCTCGACGACCGCAGCTTCGGCGTCGACACGTTCGGCCTCCGGGCGCAGGTCGACTTCTAGGCCCGGCGCCGCCCGCACCCGCTTTACTGCCCTAGTCAGGCCGCATTGACCTGCGTATAGGGGCCGCAAATCCCAATCCTGACAGGACTTATCAAATGAGCCTCCGCAACGTGGCGATCATTGCCCACGTCGATCACGGCAAGACGACTCTCGTCGATCAGCTGTTTCGCCAGTCCGGCACCTTCCGCGACAACCAGCGCGTTGAAGAAAGAGCCATGGATTCCAACGACTTGGAGAAAGAGCGCGGGATCACCATCCTGGCCAAGTGCACGTCGGTCGAGTGGGATCATGACGGCACCACCACGCACATCAACATCGTCGACACGCCCGGCCACGCCGATTTCGGCGCCGAGGTGGAGCGCATCCTCTCGATGGTCGACGGCGTCATCCTGCTCGTCGACGCCGCGGAAGGCCCGATGCCGCAGACCAAGTTCGTCACCGGCAAGGCGCTCGCGCTCGGCCTCAAGCCGATCGTCGTCGTCAACAAGATCGACCGCCCCGACGCCCGCGCCGCCGAAGTGCTCGACGAATGCTTCGAACTGTTCCTCAGCCTCGAGGCCAATGACGAGCAGCTCGATTTCCCGGTCCTCTACGCGTCCGGCCGCAACGGCTATGCCGGCCTCACCGACGACGTCCGCGAAGGCACGCTCGACCCGATGTTCGAGACCATCGTCCGCCACGTCCCCGCGCCCGACGCCGATCCGGACGGCCCGTTCAAAATGCTCGCCACGCTTCTCGACCGCGACAATTTCGTCGGCCGCGTGCTGACCGGCCGCATCGCCTCGGGCAAGCTCAAGCTCAACATGCCGATCAAGGCGATCGATGCCGACGGCGTTGAGGTCGAAGCCGGCCGCGCCACCAAGATCTTCGTCTTCCGCGGCATCGAGCGCGTCGCCGTCGAGGAAGCGGGCGCGGGCGACATCGTCGCCATCGCCGGCCTCACCAAGGCGACCGTCTCCAACTCAATCGTCGAGCCGAGCGTCACCGAGCCGCTCCACGCCCAGAAGATCGATCCGCCGACCCTGGCGATGACCTTCACGGTCAACGATTCGCCAATGGCCGGCCGCGAAGGCTCCAAGGTGACCAGCCGAATGATCCGCGACCGCCTTGAGCGCGAAGCGGAAGGCAACGTGTCCTTCAAGATCACCGAAAGCGCCGACAAGGACAGCTTCGAAGTCGCCGGCCGCGGCGAGCTTCAGCTCGGCGTCCTCATCGAAACCATGCGCCGCGAAGGCTTCGAGCTGACCATCAGCCGCCCGCGCGTGCTGTTCCAGGACGGCGAGGGCGGCCGCGAGGAGCCCTACGAGCAGGTCGTGATCGACGTCGACGACGAATATTCCGGCACGGTTGTCGAGAAGATGGCGCAGCGCAAGGCGGAGCTCACCGACATGCGCCCGTCCGGCGGCGGCAAGACGCGCATCACCTTCTCCGGCCCGTCGCGCGGCCTGATCGGCTACCACGGCGAGTTCCTGTCGGACACCCGCGGCACCGGCATCATGAACCGCATGTTCGAGCGCTACGGCCCCTACAAGGGCCGCATCGAGGGCCGCCAGAACGGCGTCCTGATCTCCAACGGCTCGGGCGAAACGGTGACCTACGCATTGGGCCCGTTGGAAGAGCGCGGCATCCTCATGGTGGGCCCGCAGGAGCCGGTCTACGAAGGCATGATCATCGGCGAAAACGCCAAGCCGGAAGACCTGGAAGTCAACCCGATGAAAACCAAACAGCTCACCAACTTCCGCGCCTCGGGCGGCAAGGACGACGCCATCCGCCTGACCCCGCCGAAGCGCATGACGCTGGAACAGGCGATCGCCTACATCCAGGACGACGAGCTGGTGGAGGTCACGCCCAAGGCGATCCGGCTGCGCAAGCGCCACCTCGACCCACACGAGCGCAAAAAAGCCAGCCGCCGCTCCGAGGCCGCCTAAGCCGAGCGGCCGCCGAGTGCAGCGACGCCGGCGCGTAAGCGCCGCCGGAGCAGCGCGAAGAGACGGCCAAGGCCGGCCGGCGGGTCGCGCCAGCGAACCCGTTCGACGTCACGGGATTAACTCCCGTGACGGCTAAGTGCGGGAGGCCGTTGCCTCCCGACACCTTCGGGGTTTACCGCAGTCAACGTCGCTCTAATGAAGCTGCATGAGCTACAGATACTTAGGGAATAAGGCGAGGCTGGCGGAGTGGATCGTCGGGCTGGTGGCCGAAAGGCTGCCACCAGGAAGCGTCGTTGCCGATCTGATGTGCGGCACCGCAACGATGTCAGAGGCGTTCGCACGCGCCGGCTACACGGTAATCGCAGGCGACGAGTTGAAGTTTCCAGTCTTGCACGCTCAAGCGAGACTCTTTGATGCACTTCCCGAGTTTGTGTCATTCGGAACGACCTACGAAGAGGCAGTATCCGCACTTAATCGTCTGCCGTCTTGCAGTGGTCTTTTCTCAAGGGAGTACAGCGCTGGCGGGCGGCCTGCGAACGGCGCTCGGCCGCGCGCGTATTTCACGTCCGAAAACGCCGGTCGAATTGACGCAGCAAGAGCCACGATAAAGCTCTGGCGTAGGCAAGGGATGCATTCGTTGGCGGCGGATTTATTGCTGCACAACCTGATGCTTGCCTCAAACCGCGTCGCCAACATTGCCGGTACCTATGGCTACTATCGATCAACCTTCAGCGCGGCGAGTCTTGCGAAAATGACCATCCTGCCTACGATGAAAAGCATCGATGGAACCACTGCGCACCGTGTAATCCAAGGCGATGTCGTTGAAACGATCGCCACGATTTACCCGGACGCTCTCTATCTAGACCCGCCCTACACGAAGCGGCAATATGCCGGAAATTACCACATTTTAGAGACGATTGCACAGGAAGATGAGCCAATCCCTGTTGGAGAGGGCGGGCTGCGTGACTGGTCAGATCAGGCGTCCGATTTCTGCTACCGAAGGCGAGCGGCAGGCGCCTTCCGCTCTGTCCTGGATAACTGCACCGCAAAATGGGTTTTTATAAGCTATAGCGAGGACGCCCAGCTTACCGACTATGAAATGGCGGCTCTGCTTTGTATATACGGGACAGTTCACCGGTACGATCAACCGCTAGAGCGATTTCGAAGCAACGCGCGCGTTTCCCGCAAGGGCGACGTTCGAGAGCACCTTTATGTTCTGGAGATGAAATATGCTGAGCCAGTTAAACCCCGTCGAGGTGTGGACGAAAGAAGTGACCCCCAGTGAACTGTTCAACATCGAGCGCCAGCACAGCCTTCCCTCGGGAGGTGGGCAGCTCTATTTCCAAATCAACAAAACCAAGATTCCGGGGCTGCTGAATTTCCTCGGTGTTCCAAGTGCGCCCCCTCTGAGCGCGAAACACTGGCTCACCGTCAGAAATCCGAGGAATCCCGCTGCCGCACCGGAACGGGTCGCATTTTGGGCTAAGTCGCAGGACCGTATGCGAACAGGCGCACAAAACCGTTGGCGTAAGTCAAGTACGCGACCAGCAGGATGGAGCCCTGCTGCCGGCTTTCCGACTCTGACGGCAGGTCAGACTAAAAGCCACGCAGAAGCGCTACTTAACAAGCTTGGGGGCGTTCGTATTTTTCTTGCACGTGACGTGAACGGCGACACTTGGGCTGGCTTTACTCAAGGCGCTGGCACCGTAGCGGAGCAGGCGCTGCCTTACGCCCACATCGCTTGGGGTTCTACCGTTGGAGGATATTGGCCTTAAGCAGCTAAGCGGTCAGGCGGCATCGGAGAGTTGATCCTGATCGCAGATGACGTCGAAGCCACCGCCGCCGGCCCATCCGAATTCTCCCGTTACGCCCCCTGGGTCGCGGCCTTCTTGTACTGCTTGCAACCGCGGCAAGGTGAACTCAAAGAACGTACGGGTCTCGCGTTCGCACAACAACCACCGCCTTTGCATTTTGTGCGCTACGGCTGCCGTGGTGCCCGATCCTCCATATACGTCAATTACTAAATCGCCCGGATCGGAAGCGATATGGAGAATGCGTGCTGCCAGCTCTTCAGGCTTAGGAGTTTCGAAGGGAACGAGGTTCGGGAACATCGCCTTTAAGTGGCGCTTGCCGCTGTCGGCTGTCCCTACCTCGGTTCCCGCCCACCAAGTATCAGGCACAAGCCCGGGTTCTACTTCCGAAAGGAAACGTTTGAGCCGTGGCATTTTCTTCCCGTCGCCGAAGTCGATGCGATTGTCACCAATCAGTTCGTCGAGTCGCTCGCGCGTGAACCGCCAGCACGTTCCGGTCGCAGGCTTCACCACCCGCCCAGAAGGCGTGGTCACCTCGTAGAACTGCGCTGCGCGTCTACCTGGACCCGCCTTCGCGGTCAGGTCGCCGGAGGTCCAAGGACCCCGAGGATCATTATCCGGGTTCTTGTAGCGGGCTTCCTGCTCGCCTGTGGCCGGAAGCTTGTGCCGGCGCTGAAACCACGCGGATTTGTTCACTGCGTAGGCAAGAATGTACTCGTGTGTTGTTGATATGGGGGTGCGATTATCCCGACTGATCGTCTTCTGCCATATGATAGTTGCGATAAAGTTGCGGCGCCCAAATATCTGATCGAGCATTTCCCGAGCCGCGGGCATTTCAGCATCGTCGATGTGCATCCATAAGCTACCGTCCTCAGACAACAGGCCGCGCAGCTTCTCGCAATTCTGCCTCAGTTCATCGAGCCACTGAGAGCGACCCGAGCTGTCGTCGTAGTGATGGAACTTTGTTCTCCGATTGTAGGGGGGATCAATGAGGACCACGCGTGCCTGTTCACCCAGGAAAGCGGGGTTCGAAAGCGTTGCTTCTGCGTCGCCATTAATCAGCACGGATCGACCTTGGGCAAGTGCAGAGGACGCTGCGGAGCAAGCCCGCTTCACAGAATTGTATGCGTTCACGATCATTCTCCTGTTCGGTGGGTCGGGCTGACCCGCTGCTCAACGCAGTCCGTAATGAACTGCGCTACCATAAGGGCCAATCGCGACACCTCTTGTTCGCTTTGTCCAATTTCATAAGCATCTAGCGCTGGCGTTGGGCCGTCCAGATTATCAAGTGCGGACTGGAGCAATGCCGCTATCCTCGGGGTCACGCTTGCTTTCGTTTTGAGCACGTTATTCACAAGACCTCGTGAGACACAAAGGCGTCGCGCTGCCTCAGACTGATTGGAACCACATGTACGAATCAGGGTCTCGATTCGCTCAAGCAGTTTGGGCTGTTCTGGCATGCTAGGCATGTACGGTTTGTCTCATATTACGAGGTATAAAGCAACAAAAGAGACAGGCGTCGTGTGTTTTGATAGTGTGCTCTGAACCCAATGCCAAAACCGGGTATCATATCCCGCAAAATTGCGCTAACCGATGACTCGTGGGCACGGCGAAAGCGAGCAGTGGCGGGACCTTTCTTCAGGACCTGAGCGGGGAGCTTGGGGCGCTTTCCGCCATGCTCGCGCTCTATGCGGATCAGGAGGCGGGGCGGCGGGCGGCTTTGGCTCGGGAGCGGGTGACGGCGGGGCAGGTTCAGGCGGTGCTGGCGGCGCGTTATGCGAGGTCGGCGATGTTCGGGATGGACCTTGGCAACCCGGGGTGGAGCCTGCTGCTGGAGCTGTTCCGGGCGTATCTGGAGAAAAGGCCGGTGCGGCTGCCTCGGCTTGCCACTGACGCGCGGGTGTCGGCAACGACGGCGATGCGCTGGGTGGAGATGTTTGCCGGAGCCGGGTTCGTGCGGCGGGACGCTGATCCGGAGCGGCAGGGCGGTTGGCTGCTTGCGCTCACCGACGCCGGGTCGGATGCGATGGAGGACTATTTCGTCGCGGTGCAGCTTGGCTGGTGCGAGAGCGATCCACCGAACCGGGGGCCGCTTCCCACCATTTGAGAGTCATTTCCCGTGGAATTATAGCCCCCATTCCGCCGACAAGGCGGAATGGATGCGGCGCGTAAGGAAGAGGTGAAGAAACGCTTCGGCGCCCGCCTGCGCAAACTCCGCAAGGCGCAGAAGCTCAGCCAGGAGAAGGTGGCGCTGAAATCGGGCATCGACCGCTCGTACCTGGGCGGGATCGAGCGCGGCGAGAACAATGTCAGCCTGATCAACATCCAGCGGATCGCCGAGGCTCTGGAGATCGAGGCGGCGGAGCTGTTTCAGAGTTGATTATCCGGGGTGCTGCACAATGATCGCCAGCGAGCGGTCGAACTCGTCTTCCCGGTAGTCGCGGAAGAAGGCTTCAAGCTCCGCGCCCCAGTTCATTTCGTTGGCGCAGATCACCCCATCGGCGGCGATGAGGTCGCTCACCATCCGCTTCAATATCTGAGTTGAGGTGGTGCTGTTCGCGTAACAACGTAGCGACTTCATGAAGGTCTCGGCATCCGGTGCCAGACGCTGGGCATGCGCAAGGATTTCCAACATGGGAGGGTCTCCCTCCCAATCTTTACGAAGCCACATGGAGCAGACGAAGCGCTCGACCACCTCCGTTTCCAATTCGTGCCAGTGGCCATCGCAGCGTGCCATGAAGGCCATGACGTTCAGCCCTGCAATGAGCGTTGCTCTACGGCTGTGCGAGAGACCCCATGTCGCAGCTGCGTCCCGTTCGGAGGTGACGGCGAAACGGCTGAAGTAGGAACCGTCTCCCAAGGTCTCGCCCGTGCTTGCGTCGCTAACCGACTCGATCCGGTCACATCGGAACTGCCGATACCCGCCGGCTGAATGGCAGATCGCGCCGACGTACCCGACCGGCCCAATCAGGTCGTAGCGTCGGCAAGTGATGAACCGCGCTTCCCCAGCATAGTCGATGATGCACGCGAAGGCAGAGATGGGCTGCGGCGCAGGATCAACCGGCTCCTGCACGGCTCCACTTTTTTCGTCGGGGACCAGGACCAGATGCACGTCGGCCGAGAGTGGCGGCAGTGGCGTCTTGTAAGCCGCCCATCGTGACAGTTGCTGAAGGATCGCCATGCCTTGTCTCCCGCGCCAGTAAGCAGGCTGCCGGACAACTACATGGCTGTAAATAGCTGATGGGAGCGGAGCAGGGGCCGTCACGGGAGTGGATCCCGTGACGTCAGTCCTGTCGCCTTCGCTTCGCTCCCGGCGCAGGCTGGCCGGCGCATGTTCTCTCTTCGCGCTGCTTCGGCGGCGTTGCACGCCGGCGGCGCTGCGCCCGGGAACATTGCGCGAACAAAACACTTTCCTACATGCATTTCCTTGGCGCATAGGCTGGTCGACTGGCCTCGACTCGGAAGGAGGAAGAACATGACCGGCCCGCGCACCACGGATCCCGCCGCCGCCTTTGCCTCCACGGCGGCACCCGCTCCGCGGCCCGAGGATGCTCTTCCGCCGTTCCTGCGCTTCACCCCCGTGTCGGTGAAGGCGCGGCACGATGGCTGGAGCCATGCCATTCAGTTGCGCTTCGTGCTCGCCATCGCCCGCGGGGCGGGGGTGGATGAGGCGGCGCGGAGCGTTGGGCGGGCGCGGGTGGGGGCGTATCGGCTTCGCCGGCGCGCAGGCGCGGAGAGCTTCGCCGCTGCCTGGGACTCGGCGGCCGCCTTCGCGGCGGAGGCGCGCGGCGCCGCGCACCGGCGGGCGGTTGTCGGCTCCTCCATCGAAACCCTGCTCGTGCCGCGTTTCTACCGCGGGCGGCTGATCGGCTACGTCGAGCGCGAGCAGGTGTCGGGCGTCATGGGGCGCCTTGCCGTGCTTGACCGGCTCGCGGCCCGGATCGAGGCCGAGGGCCGCACCGCCGAGCTGCGCGCCTTGTCCGAGCGGCTCGGCCCGTTCCTCGACCAAAGGATCCAAAGGTAACAGGATGCACCAGACGAAAGCCTCAACTTCGTAACCTTTGCCGCCCCTTTGCGGTCTTCGGAAGGTGTTGTGCCTTTCACGCCGAGGGGCCGCGGCCGGTTGAAGGAGCGGGGTCACGAAAAAGGGCCGGGATGTTTCCACCCCGGCCCCTTCGTTCGTCAGCGCTGAGCCCGGCTTAGCGGGTCTTGTCGCGTTCGAACTGGTTGGCGTCGCTGCCGGTGCCGCCGGTCTGGCCGCCGCTGGTGAAGCTGCCGAAGGCCGAGCGGTCGGTGCCGCCGGTGGTGCCGCCAGTGCTGCCGGCCGCGCCTTCCTGGACATCGACTTCGGTGCGGCGCACCGTGTCGCTGATCTGCTCGACATGCTCTTCGGCGGTTTTGCGGACAACCACTTCCTCGGTGACGCTGGCGACCTTTTGCACAACCGCTTCCTCGGCGGTTTCGCGCATATCGATTTCGCGCTCCTGGAGGAGATCCTCGGGACGGCCGGCGACCGCCGCGGCCTGTGCCTGGCCGCCTTCGACCGGGCGGCGCTCGACGGAGACATGCTCCTCGCGCAGGGTGACCTGCTCCTGCACCGGCACTTCGCGGACGTAGGTGCGGACCCGGGCGCCGCCGCGCTCGACTTCGCGCTTGCCGACGCGAAGCTCTTCCTCGACGATCGGGATGCGCTCTTCCGAAACGAGGTTGCCCTGCGCCTGCGTCGTGCCGGCGGACGCGGTCAGCGGGGCGCCGGCCGAGGCACCCTGGCCGGTTGCGGCCTGGAGCGACCAGCCTTCGCCGCGCCAGCTGTTCTGCCGTTCTTCCATGTCGACGCCCGGCGATTCCTCGAGCAGGCGGACGATCTTGTCGGCATCCTCGCCGGTTTCAACCTCGGCGCAGAGCAGGAAGCCGCCGCGGCGGAGGCCCTCGCCATAGGCCTGGCGGTCTTCGTGCGGCATGTAGAGGCTGCCCAGGCCGCCCGAGCCGGAGCCGCCGCCGGAGCCGCTTTGGTTGTCCTTGTCGATGATCCTTACCTGGTCGAGCGAGACCGCCGAGGCCAGGCGCTGGCGGGCCGCATCCGCTTCGGCGCGGGTGTCGTACAATGCGGTAACGTGTCGGGACATAAGCTACTCTCCTTCACAGTGTTGAAACCCCACTCTTTTCCAGTCGCCCGCTGCTCCCCACAGCCGGGCGTTGAATATTCTCGGAAATTTCCGTGGCTATTCCTGCCGCTCAGCGCCGTCGGCGGGCGCCGGATATTCCTCTACCTCGACCTCGGTGTGGCGAACGCTGTCGCGCACCGTTTCGACATGCTCGGCGGAGTTGCGGCGCAGCACCAGTTCCTCGCGAACCACCACCTGTTTCTCGACCACCGCTTCCTCGCGGCTTTCGGCGACTTCGATCACCCGTTCGGTGAAAAAGCCGCCGGCGGCGATCTCCTCCTCGCTGAGCACGCGCCCGGTTGTTTGCGGCGCGGCGGCGGGTTCGCCGTGCGCCGTCTCGATGCCATCGGTTTCAACGCGGGCGCGGCCGGTGACGAGCTGCGGCTCGGCGCTGTGCAGGGGCGGGGCATCCTGCTGGTACTGAGCCGGGGCAGTGGCCTCCGCCACGGGCGGCGCTTCGGCTTCTCCTCCGGCGGGCAGCCAGGTGGCGGTCGATTCCGTGCTCATGCCCCGGCCTCGTCGCGCTCGATCTCGACCCGTTCGGAGCGAAGCCGCACCGGCACCTGTTCGTGCTGGGTTTCGCTGTGGCGCAGGATGTGGATTTCCTCGACCAGGACGAGGCGTTTCTCGACGACGAGCTGCTCCTCGACGACTGGAATGATGGTGGTCGTGCCTTCCACGCGGACGGCGGGCAATTCGGATAAAGGCGTGTTGCGGGCGACGCGCTTGATCTCGACGGCATCGCGGGCGAGTTCGGCGGGAACAAGTTCCTCGCGCTCCTCGACGCCGATGCGGACCCGAACGCGGCCGCTTTCGACTTGCCGCTTGCCGATCGCGACTCGCTCTTCCGCAAGCGGAATAGCCGCGACTTCTTCCCTGTCCGCCATGAAGCTCAAGCCTTGTGGTGATGCGGTGGGTGAAACCGATTCGCCACCTTGCTGTTCCCGGCTTTTTCACAAATGCGGCAAGCGGTTAGCCGCAAGCGGAGTTAATCTGAGTTAAGGTGTTTGCTTGGAACGGGCCGTTGCTTCGCCCGTTGGCGGCACCGCCCGCTTCGGGTGTGTAAACAGGAGGAAACACATGCGCTATTCCACTTTGACAAAGGCCGCGATTGCAGCCGCCGCACACTTCAGCCTTGCGTCCGCCGCCTCGGCGCAGGACAATGCCAGCACGACGTCGACCGGCACCACGACCACCGACACCAGCTACGCGGCCCCCGTGCAGCAGGAAGAAGACGACGACAGCGGCAAGTGGGGCTTGCTCGGCTTGCTCGGCCTTGCCGGCCTGCTCGGCCTGAAGCGCAAGGAGCGCGACATCCACGTCGACAACCGCCGCAACCCGTAAGGGGAGCGCATGCGTGCGCGGCTCGCCCCACGGCGGTGCCGCGCACGCAGGTTCGGCGCTTTTTTGCCTTTGATTGCAAAGGCGCTTGCCGTTTGCGCGCCCGCAAAGCTAAGCGGGCGCGGATGCCGGCCCTAGCCACGAACCATCGCCCCGCACCGCTGCGCCGGCAGTTGTTGAAAGCGGCGACGGACGATCTTCACGAAGCGATGCACGCCCGCCCGGAGCTTCAGGCGCTGCTTGACGGCAGGCCGTCGCGCGCCGGTTACGCGGCGGTGCTGCGGGCCTTTTATCTTTTCCACGCCCGCAGCCTTGAGATCGAGCGGGCGGCGAGCGCCGCGCTTGGCGAAAACGGCGGCGATGCGCATGCGCTGAGCCGGATCGCGGCGGCACGCGCGGACCTTACAACATTGGGCATGCCGGTGCCGGCCGCCGAACCAGCGGCCGCTTCGAACACCGCCGCTTGGAACGTCGGCTATTCCTATGTGACCCGCGGCTCCGCCTTGGGCGGCAAAGTGCTCCATCGCGCGCTGGAAAGCGCGCCGGATTGGGCGCGGTCGGCAGGACTTTTCTTCGCCGGATCGGGCGGGAACGGCACCGCATGGCCGTTGTTTTGCGTGAGCTTGGACGGCAATGCCGCGCTCGAGGGCTGCGACGGCGAGCTGGCCGAAGGCGCAACCGCGGCGTTTCAGGATTTCCGCCGGATCCTCGAGGAGTGTTGTTCGTGACGGATCGCGGGATGGCCGCTCTTGATATCGAAAGCTGCGCCACCGAGCCGATCCGCGTCCCTGGAAGCATACAGCCGCACGGCGCCTTGTTCGTGATCGATCCGGAAAGCCTGGGGGTTCTGCAGGCGGCGGTTGGCGACGACGACGCGGTAACGCAGGGCGTGGTGATCCAAGGGTCGCGCCTCCCCGAATTGCTCCCGCCTGAAGCGGCCCCGTTGCTCAGCGGCCTGGCAGGGCGGCTGGGCAGCGGCGTGGTGCAGCTCGGCAAGCTGCGCGGCCGGGAGGCCGAGCATCACCTGCTGGCCCACCGCACCGGGGATGGGATCATCGTCGAGTTGGAGCGCGCAACCGGCGCGGAGCCGAACCCGGTGGCCGGCATCTTCCCCAATGCAAGCGGCTTTCTGGAGGGGCTTTCGCGCTGTTCCACCATAAGCGAGCTTGCCGAGCTCGCGGCGCGCGAGGTGCGGGCGATTACCGGGCTGGACCGGGCCCTGGTCTACCGCTTCGACGAGAACTGGAACGGCATGGTGGTGGCCGAGGACCGCAACGATGCGCTGCCCTCCTACCTCGACCTGCGTTTCCCGGCGTCCGACATCCCCGCCCAGGCGCGCGAGCTGTACCGGATCAACCGGCTTCGGCTGATCGCTTCGGCGGACTACCGGCCGGAGCCGATCGAGCCGGCGCTGAACCCGCGCACCGGCAGGCCGACCGACCTCAGTTTCTCCGTGCTGCGCAGCGTCTCCCCGGTGCATCTGGAATATATGCGCAACATGGGCACGGGCGCGTCCATGTCGATTTCGCTGATGCGCGGCGACCAGCTTTGGGGGCTGATTTCCTGCCACAACCAAGCCCCGGTGGTGGTCGGCTATCCGGTGCGCGAGGCGTGCGATTTCATCGCGCAGATCCTGTCGATGCAGATCACCGCTCTGGAGGGCGGCGCTTACGCGGCGCGGCGGGCCGAGCTCCAGTCGGTCGCGTCGCGGCTGCTGGCCAACATGGCGGCAAGCGCATCGCGGCCCGCCGGGCGGTTCGTGGAAGGGCTTGCCCGCGCCGAGACCGACCTCCTCGCGCTGACCGGGGCGCAGGGCGCGGCGATCGTCACCGGCGGGGACATGGTGCTGATCGGCCGGACGCCGCCGGAAAGCGGGGTGCGCGAGATCGTGTCCTGGCTTTCGGATGGGGTGCGCGACGATCTGTTCGCCACCGACAGCCTGGCCGGCGACATGCCGTGGGGCGAGCGGTTCAGGGAGCAGGCCAGCGGGCTGCTGGCGATCTCCGTGTCGCAAATCCACGCCAGCTACCTGCTCTGGTTCCGGCCCGAAGTGATCGAGACGGTGACCTGGGGCGGCGATCCGCGCAAGCGGGCGGAGAGCGACGGCGCGGGGCCGGACCTGCGGCTCCACCCGCGCACTTCCTTCGAGGCGTGGCAGGAGACGGTGCGGCTCCACGCCCGTCCCTGGGACCAGGCGGAGCTGGAAGCGGCCAACAGCCTGCGCACCGCGATCGTCGATATCGTGCTTCGCCAGGCGGAGGAGCTTGCCGCTTTGTCGGACCGGCTGGCGGCGTCGAACCGCGAGCTTGAGGCGTTTTCCTATTCGGTCAGCCATGATCTGCGGGCACCGTTTCGCCACATCGTCGGCTACGCCCAGCTCCTCAAGAAGTTCGAAGGCGACAAGCTGTCGGAGCGCGGCAACCGCTTCGTCGATACCATCATCGAGTCCGCCATCTCGGCGGGGACATTGGTCGACGATCTGCTGAGCTTTTCGCAAATGGGCCGCGCGACCCTTGTGCCGGTCCAGCTCGACCTCGCCGTGCTCGTCGCGGAGGTGCGCAGGCTGTTCGAGCATGTCGAGGACGGCCGCACGATCGAGTGGCGCATCGGCCGATTGCCGCACGTGTTCGCCGATCCGATCATGCTCAAGCTCGCTGTGCAGAACCTGCTCGAAAACGCGATCAAGTTCACCCGCGGCCGGGAGCCCGCGGTGATCGAGATCGGCGGATCCGAGACCGAAGACGAAGCCTTGTTCTGGATCAAAGACAACGGCACCGGCTTCGATATGGCGTATGTGGGCAAATTGTTCGGCGTGTTCCAGCGGCTCCACCGGGTGGAGGAGTATGAGGGCACCGGCATCGGCCTCGCAAACGTGAAGCGGATTATCGAACGGCACGGCGGCATCATCGCCGCCGATGGGAAATTGGATGAAGGGGCGACGTTCACCGTGACGTTGCCGAAGCGGAGCGGGTAATGTCGGAATTGAAGCCGATCCTCCTGGTGGAGGATAGTCCGAAGGACGTCGAATTGACGCTGGCGGCGCTGGAGCAATGCCAGCTTGCCAATACGGTGGTGGTTACGCGCGACGGCGCCGAGGCGCTCGATTTCCTGCACGCGCGCGGCGCCTATGAAGGGCGCGTCACGGGCGATCCGGCGGTGGTGCTGCTGGATCTGAAGCTGCCCAAGGTGGACGGCCTCGAAGTGCTTGAGCAGATCAAGAGCCACGCCTCGCTTCGCCACACGCCGGTGGTCATGCTGACCTCGTCGCGCGAGGAATGCGATCTGGTCAAAAGCTACAGCCTTGGGGTCAACGCCTTTGTTGTGAAGCCGGTCGGCTTCGAGCAGTTCTTCGAGGCGATCCGCGAGCTGGGCATGTTCTGGGCGGTGCTGAACGAGCCGCCGCCGCGGGGCACCTTCGGCTGATGGCGGCAAAGCCCGTTCCCAACGAGACCGTGCGGGTCCTTCATCTGGAGGACAGCGCCATCGACGCGGAATTGATCTGCGAGATGCTGCGCGCCGAGGCTCTGGACTGCGACATCCACCGTGTCTGGACCCGCGAGGATTTCGAGAACGCGCTTTGCCATGACGGCTTCGACCTGATCCTGGCCGATCACCAGCTGCCGACCTTCGACGGCGAGGCGGCGCTGGATATCGCGCGCCGGGTGGCTCCGGAAATCCCCTTCATCTTCGTCTCGGGCACGCTCGGCGAGGACGTGGCTGTGGAGGCGCTGAAGCGCGGCGCCACCGATTATGTGGTCAAGCAGCGGCTGGACCGGCTGGCCGCCGCGTCGCGCCGCGCGCTTGCCGAAGCGGCCGAGCGGCAGGAACGGCGCCAGGCGGAGAATGCGCTTCGCCGGGTGGAGGAGGATTTCTCCGCCCTCGTCGATGCCATGCCGCAGCTTTGCTGGATGGCCAATGCCGACGGCGAGATCACCTGGTATAACCGCCGCTGGCACGATTATACCGGCACCACGCCCGCCGAGATGAAGGGCTGGGGCTGGCAGAAGGTCCAGCATCCCGACATGCTTGCCGACGTCGTGGAGCGCTGGAGCCAGTCGCTTACCACCGGCCGGCCGTTCGAGATGGTCTTTCCGCTGCGCGCCGCGGACGGGAGCTTTCGGCCGTTCCTCACCCGGGTGGAGCCGGTGCGCGGACCGGACGGGCAGGTGACGCGCTGGTTCGGCACCAATACCGACGTATCCGGGCAGCTCGAGGCGGAAGAAAAGCTGCGCAGCCTCAACGACACGCTGGAGCAACGGGTGGTCGACGCGGTGGCGGAGCGCGAGCGGGCGTATGCGCATCTCGTCGAAAGCCAGAAGCTGGAAACGATCGGCCAGCTTACCGGCGGCGTGGCGCACGATTTCAACAATCTGCTCACCCCCATTCTCGGCAACCTCGACATGCTTCGCCGGCGGCTGGATGACGATGCGCGCGGGCAGCGGATGGTCGGCGCGGCGCTGCAGGCAACGGAGCGGGCGCGCACCCTGGTCCAGCGGCTGCTCGCCTTTGCCCGGCGCCAGGTCCTTGAGACGCGGGTGGTGGATATCGGCCGGATGCTCGAGGATACGGCCGATCTTATTGCCCGCTCGCTGGGGCCGCGGATTGAACTCGTCATCCCGCCCGCGCCCGATCTGCCGCACGCCCGGGTGGACGAGAACCAGCTCGAGCTCGCCCTCCTCAACCTCGCCGTCAACGCGCGCGACGCGATGCCGGACGGCGGGCGGCTGACCATCGAGGCGGATGTGCAGCAGGTTGGGTCCGACCACGCTTCGCGGCTCAGGCACGGCACCTACGTGCGGCTTGCCGTCAGCGACACCGGCGGCGGCATGGACGCGGCGACTTTGAAGCGGGCGGTGGAGCCGTTCTTCTCCACCAAGGGCGTCGGCAAGGGCACCGGCCTTGGCCTTTCCATGGTGCACGGCCTTGCCGCGCAATCGGGCGGAGCGCTGCTTCTGACCAGCGCGCCGGGGGAGGGGACCCGCGCGGAAATCTGGCTCCCGGCCACGTCGGACGCGCTCGATGCGGAGGCGATCGACGACAGCCAGCCGGCGCCTGCCAGCAAGCCGTCGCTGATCCTGCTCGTCGACGACGAGGAAGGCGCCCGCGCGTCCACCGCCGAGATGCTGCGCGATCTCGGCCACGAGGTGGTGGAAGCCGGGTCGGGCGCGGCGGCGATGCAGCTCGTCCGCGGCGGCCTCCAGCCCGCGCTTGTGATCACCGATTATCTGATGCCGGGGATGACCGGAACCGACGTCGCCGCCGAAGTGCTGGAAAGCGGGCTTGCCTGCCCGATCCTGCTGATCACCGGCTACGCTCAGATCACCGGTCACCAGGCGGCCGACCTGCCGCTCCTCACCAAGCCGTTCCGGCAAGCCGAACTCGCCCGGCGGATCGCGCCTTTGCTGAAGGCCGAAGCGGCGGCGGGAGCGGGCTAGGCTTCGTCTGCACCGATTCTCCACAGCGGGCGGATGAGGGCTGCACCCGGCGGTGCCAGAAGCGAGGCTCGAAAGCTTACGGCATCAGGGGAGTTTGAAACATGACGGGCATTGCACATAGCGCCGAAGGGCAGCGGGGAAGCCGGCTTCGGCCCGCGCTTTGGGGTTTGGCGGCGTTGCTGGTCGCGGCGCCCCTCCTGATCATGCAGTTCACCAAGGAGATGAATTGGGAGGGGGAGGATTTCCTGTTCGCCGCGGTGGTGATCGGCATGGTCGGCGGCGCTGCCGAGCTGGCGGTGCGGATGAGCCGCGACGCCTTCTACCGGGCCGGCGCGGCCTTCGCGATCGCCGCGGCCTTTGCTATCGTCTGGGCAAGCGCGGCGGTGGGCATGATCGGCGACGGCGACAACAATTTCAGCTTCATGTTCCTGGGCGTGATCGGCCTCGCCATCGCAGGCGCTGCCTTGGCGCGCTTCCGAGCGTCCGGCACCGCGCTTGCCATGGCCGTGGCCGGCGTTGCGCAGGTGGCCGTTGCGGCGGCCGGCTACGCGATCGACCCCAACGGTGCCGTGATCAGCGCCGTCCTCGGCGGCTTGTGGTTCGTAGCGGCGGCCTTGTTCCGCGTCGCTGGGCAGCGCGGGGCCCGCTAGGCGCCCGCCGCCAGGTCGAGGATCGCTGTCCACTCCGCCTCGCCAACCGGCGAGACGGAGAGGCGCGATTGGCGCAGCATCTCCAGTCCGGCGAGGCTCGGCGCGGCCCTGATCGCGGCAAGCGTGACCGGGCGGGGGAGGGGACGAACCGGTTCGACGCGAACGCTTACCCAGTTCGAATCCTTCGGATCGGGTTCGGCGGTGCGGGTGACCCGGATGACGCCGACCACCGCTTTGTCCTTGCCGCTGTGGTAGAAGAAGGCTTCGTCGCCAACCGCCATGGCTTTCAGGTGAAGGCGCGCGGCGGGGTTGCGCACTCCGTCCCATTCGGCGGAGCCGCCCTGGACGAGGTCGTCCCAGCCGTAGCTCGCCGGCTCCGATTTCATCAGCCAATGCGCCATGCCGCGTCCTCTCCTGTGCGGCATCCCGTAGATTTTCCCCGCGGCAAGCGCCACAAGGCACGGATGCGCGCACCCTTTCAGCCTCACGCCGTCGCCCTCTTAGCACTCCTCGCGCTCAGCGCGTGCGGGGAGCCGGTGCGCGACGACCATTATACCAACCGGGCCGAGCCGGTGGACGCGCCTGCCGCCGCCCCGGTGAATCAGGTGCGCGCGGTTCGGGTGGGCGAACTGGGCGCAAGCTTCGACGCCTGCGGCGGGGCCGGTACGACCCGCAACCTCGATCCCGGGCAATCCCTTTCCGTTCGTGCCGCCCCGTTCGACAGCGCGGCGGAAAATGGCGCGGTGCCGTCCGGCACGCGCTTCTTTGTCTGCAACCGATCCATTGACCAGAAGTGGCTCGGCATCGTGTTCGACGAAAACGGCACCCTGGCGGAGCGCTGCGGCGTGTCTTCGCCGGCAACGCGGGCCCATGATTATGACGGGCCGTGCCGTTCGGGTTGGGTGGCGAGCGCCTTTGTGCGGCTGATCGCGGGAGGCGAGCAGCCGCCGGTCGCGGATCCCCCCGCTGCCCTGGGCAATAACGGCGGCTGAAAAGCCAGATCCGGCATAAAGTTCCGTATGCACCCATAATTTTCTTCGGGGTGTCCGCGGAGTCACACGGTTCATCGTGACTCCGGCCCCGGCGGGTTGAGTTGTTGCCGCGTCTAAGTCATTGGCTCCTCAGCGAAAACGAAGAGCGGCGCGACCCTTGTTTATGGGTGCGCAGCGAGACGGGGGACGCGATCGGGGATGCGATGTTCGGCATCCGGGGGATCGCACACCGCATAGTTCTGGAACCAGATGAACCGCCTTTCTCGGGCCGCGGGCTTTGCCGCGGCTGCTGTCGCGCTCTTCGCGGCGGCCACCATCTCCGCACCCTCCCAGGCCGAAGGCAACGATGCGCCAAGCATCGTCGCCACCGCGCCGGTGAACGGGGCAAGCGCCGCTTCGGTTGAAGCCGCGCTCGACGGTGCCGAAGCCCGGGTCGCCGCTCCCCTCCCGAAAACCGAAGAAAAACCCGGCGTCGTGTCCAGCCTGTGGAGCACCGCCACCCATTGGGCGCGCATGGCTCTGACGCCCGCCGCCCCCGGCGCCACCGGTCCCCACCGCAGCCTCGACGAGCTTGTCGGCGAATATGCCGGCGACACCACCGACACCCGCGAGCAGGATTGCCTCGCCAAGGCGGTGTATTTCGAAGCACGCGGCGAATCGCTGGAAGGCCAGCTCGCCGTCGCCCAGGTGGTGATCAACCGCGCCGGCTCGGGCCGCTACCCCGCCGACCTGTGCTCGGTGATCACCCAGCCCTGGCAGTTCTCGTTCATCCGCCACGGCCGTTTCCCGACTCCGGACTTCAGCTCGATGTCGTGGCGCAAGGCGGTTGCGGTGGCGAAGATCGCCCAGGGCAAGCTGTCCGACACGCTGCCGTCGAACGTGCTGTGGTACCATGCCGATTACGTCGCGCCGAGCTGGGGCAAGCGCCTCACTAGGCAGGCCAAGATCGGCCTGCACATCTTCTATTCGTAAGCCGCGCCTAAAGCCCACCCTTGCCTCGCGGCAGTCCGCACCGCGCATCCCATGGCGGGTCAAACTCCCCTCCCTGCTTAGGGAGGGGTAGGGGGTGGGTAAGCGCTGAGCGGGCTCGATGCCCGCGAAGCGCTACTCCTACTCAGCAAGGCCGCTCCGCCCCCATCGAGGGGGCTCCACGGCTACCCACCCCAGCCCCTCCCTAGAAGGGAGGGAAGTTCACGCCGTGCCGCGCCGGCCTAGCCCGAGTCGCTGAGGTTTCCCGGGCCGAAGCCGAAGGGCAGGAGCTCGGAGATGCGCAACGATCTGCTCTCCGTGCCGTCGCCGTTGGCCGACACGATCTCGATGTCGTGGCCGCCGAGGTGCGCCGCTTCGAGGATCGCCTGGCGGCAGCCGCCGCAGGGCGTGCAGACGCCGCCGCCGGTGAGTGCGCCGCTGCTCGCGTCGCCGCCCGCCACCGCGATCCGCGCCACCTTGTCGAGCCCGAACGCCTGGTGCGCCGCCGAAAGGGCCGACTGCTCGGCGCACATGCCGAGGCGGTAGCAGGCATTCTCGATGTTGACCCCGACCGCGATCTCGCCGTCCACCGATTCGATCGCGCAACCGACGGAGAAGCGGGAATAAGGCGCGTAGGCACGAAGCGCCGCCTCGCGGGCGCGCTCGACGAGAGGGTTGGGGTCGTTGCTCATCCCGCTTCCTTAAGCCGGGCCGGGCCGCTCGCCTAGTGACAGACCACCCCGCGCCGTGGCACCAGCGGGGGCAACGAACTCGGGGATGGGTGATCCTGAACATGCGCATGAAATTCCTTTTCCTCGCCGGCGCGCTGGCGCTCGGCGGCTGCGCCACCACCAGGGAAGCGCGGGAGCGCGCGGCGGCAGCGCCGGTGACGGTGAAGCTGATCGCCTTCAACGATTTCCACGGCAATCTCGAAGCGCCCAGGCAGACGGTGGATCATCCCGGCCCCGGCGATGCGGCGATCCGCGTCCCGGCGGGCGGCGCCGCCTACCTCGCCTCGGCGATCGACTCGCTGCGGCGGCAAAACCCTAACAATCTCGTGGTCTCAGCCGGCGACATGATCGGCGCCTCGCCCTTGGTGTCGGCGCTGTTCCTGGACGAGCCGACCATCCACGCGATGAACCTGATGAAGGTCGACTTCAACGCGGTTGGCAACCACGAATTCGACCGCGGCCGGGCCGAGCTTCTCCGCATGCAGAAGGGCGGGTGCGAGAAGCTGACCAGCCGCACGCCCTGCGCGATCGAGCCGTTTCCCGGCGCCAGCTTCACCTATCTTGCCGCAAACACGGTGACGGAAAGCGGCGATACGCTGCTCCCATCCTACGGCATCCGAAGCTTCGGCACCGGCGCCGGCGAAGTGAAGATCGGCATCATCGGCATGACGCTGAAGGAAACGCCGACCCTGGTGATGCCGTCGGGCGTCGCCGGCCTCGAATTCCGCGACGAGGCGGACACGGTGAACGCGCTCATCCCGAAGCTGAAGGCCGAGGGCGCCGATGCAATCGTGCTGCTCATCCACCAGGGCGTTTATTCCAGGCTCGGCTATAACGACCAAAGCTGCGGCGGCATCGAGGGCGACCTGATCCCGATCCTCGACCGGCTCGATCCGGCGGTGGACCTGGTCGTCTCCGGCCACACCCACAATGCCTATATCTGCAACTATGGCCGGATGAACCCCGCCAGGCCGATCCTGCTGACCAGCGCCGGCAGATACGGCACGCTGCTCACCGACATCACCCTCACCATCGATCCGGTGGCGGGGCGGGTGACGGCGAAAAAGGCCGACAACCTCATCGTGCAAAGCGCGGCCTTCACCACCTCGCGCGGCGAGACGCCCACCACGAGCGCCGTCCGAGCCTACCAGCCGCGCGCGGACGTTGAGGCGCTGGTGGCGCGCTATGCGGCGGCGGCGGCGCCGGTGGCCGCGCGGGCGGTGGGCAAGCTTTCCGGCCCGGCGCTCAAGGCCACCAACGATGCGGGCGAGCAGGTGCTCGGCAACCTCATCGCCGACGCGCATTTCGCCGCCACCAGAGGCGCGGCCAATGGCGGGGCGCAGCTCGCGCTCACGAATGCCGGCGGGGTTCGGGTGGATCTGGTGCCGGCGCCGGACGGAGGGGTGAGCTTCGGCCAGCTCTTCGCCGCCCAGCCCTTTGCCAACATGCTGGTCGTGAAGAGCTTCACCGGCGCCCAGCTCCGCGCGATCCTGGAGCAGCAATTCGCAAGCGCCACCAACACCGCAGAGAACCCGAACATCCTTTCGCCGTCCAGCAACGTCCGCTTCGCCTACGATCTGTCGCGGCCGGCCGGGCAGCGCATCGTGCTGCTGACGGTGAACGGCGCGCCAGTGCGCGACGATGCGGTCTACCGGGTGGCGAGCAACAACTTCCTGGGCGGCGGCGGCGACAATTTCACCGTCTTCCGCGAAGGCAAGGACGCCGCCGGCGGCGCCTCGGACGTGGACGCGCTGGAAGCCTATATCGCCGCCGCGGGAACGCTGGCCGTGCCGGCGCTCGGCCGGGTGGAGAACCGTACGCCGAAGCCGTGAATTTCAGAACGCAAACGCTGCTCGATCAGTCATGCCGGACTTGGGTTCCCGCCAAAGTACTACTTTGGCGGGGTCCCTGATCCGGCATCCACCTTCTTCCTGCCCGGCGCCAAGAAGAAGAAAGGTGGACCCCGGATCAAGTCCGGGGTGACGGTGGGTGGAGCAAGGCGGCCTCGCGCTTCCTCGCAATGCAGTCCCGACGCGCCGTGCGGTCCTTCGAGACGCCGGTTTGACAAGGGACCCCGCCAAAGTGGTACTTTGGCGGGAACCCTGCTCACCGGCTCCTCAGGATGAGCGGTGTCCCATCGACCTTTCCGCTCATCCTGAGGAGGGACTGAGCAGGGTTCCCATCAAAGTACTACTTTGATGGGGTCCCGTGTCGAAGGCCCGTCTCGAAGGACCGCCCGTGGCATGACGGATCGTTACCGGAACGGCGGCTCGTCGAAGCTGCGCAATTTGCGCGAGTGGAGCTTGGCGCCTTCGCGGTTCAGGATGCGCAGCGTCTCGATGCCGATCCGCAGGTGCTGGCTGATCGCCCGCTCGTAAAAAGCGTTGGCCTGGCCGGGCAGCTTGATCTCGCCGTGGAGCGGCTTGTCCGAAACGCAGAGCAGGGTGCCGTAGGGAACCCGGAAGCGATAGCCCTGCGCAGCAACGGTGGCGCTCTCCATATCGATCGCAACCGCGCGCGACTGGTTGAAGCGGCGGGCCGACGATGTGTAGCGCAGCTCCCAATTGCGGTCGTCGGTGGTGACCACCGTGCCGGTGCGAAGGCGCTCCTTGAGCTGCCCCGGCTCCTCGCCGGTAACCGACGCGGCGGCATCGTACAGCGCCTGTTGGATTTCAGCGATGGGCGGGATCGGGATCTCGATCGGAAGCACGTCGTCCAGCACATGGTCGTCGCGCAGATAGGCGTGGGCGAGGACGTAATCGCCGATCGTCTGGCTTGGGCGAAGGCCGCCGCAATGGCCGATCATCAGCCAGGCTTCGGGGCGGAGCACGGCGAGGTGGTCGCAGATCGTCTTGGCGTTGGACGGGCCGACCCCAATATTGACCAGGCTGATGCCGGTGCCGTTCTTGGCGATCAGGTGGTAGGCCGGCATCTGGAACTTGCGCCAGGCGCCCGCCTCGATCAGGCTCAAGGGGTCGGGCGTCGAGGCCTCGATGAAGATGCCGCCCGGCGCGGACAGCGCCTCGTAAGGCGTGTCGGGCTTCTGCAGCTCGGCCACCGCCCAGCGTACGAATTCGTCGACGTAGCGGACGTAGTTGGTGAACAGCAGATAGCGCTGCGTGTGCTCGGACGGCGTGCCGGTATAATGGCGCAGGCGCGCTAGGCTGAAATCGACGCGCGGGCCGTCGAACAGGGACAGCGGACGCGCCGAGCGCAAGGTGTGATCCCAGGCGCCGTCGGCGATCTCGTCGCCGATATGGGCAAGCTCGGTGGTCGGGAACCAGCGGCCGAGGTCGGCGGCATGGGCGCCGTCGAGGCGCAGATCGTCGGTGCCGTCGAGGACGTAGGGGTAGGGGATCTCGCTTGCCGAGCGGCCAACCGAAACTTCGACGTCGTAATCGCGGACCAGGAAGCCGAGCTGCTCGGTCAGGTATTTGCGGAACAGCTTCGGCCGGGCGACGCTGGTCGCGTAGACGCCGGGCTGGTTCAAGCGGCCAAAGGCGCGGTTGGGGAATTTGGGGGCCGAATCGAGCCGGTAGGCGATTCGAAGCTCCGGGTAAGCGAACACGCCCTGCATGCGCGCGTCGGGATCGGGCCGCTCGCCCTGGGCCAAATAGCGGGCAAGCGCGCCGCGCAGCGCGGCGGCCGAGCTGTCGGAGATTTCGATCAACTGATCGATGATCGAGGGAATGTCGTCCTCGCGAGTCAATCCGCGGTCCTTTTCGTTGGTTTCGGACATCCTTTGACACGGTTGCGCCTGCACTGCGAGCCTTCCCGCGCCGCCGTGTCGTCCCCACATCCGGGCAGGCGGAAGCGGCCCGCGTTGAACCGCCGCTCCAACAACACGTTGAAGGCTTGAGAGCCGCCGGAAGGAACAGCAGATGCACCGATTGACCCATATTGCCGCGGCTGCCGCCGCAATCTGCGCCGGAGCCGCCGGCGCGGCCCCACCGGAGACTGGCGCCGAAACCGCCATCCCGTTCATTTCCAGCCTGTCCAGCATCGAGTGGAAGGCGGCCGGAAGCTATGCCGCTTACATCCGCGGCGGCCGCGGCGAATGGTATCTGGTGCGAACCAGCAATCGCTGCACCCGCCTTCGCGCGGCGACGGCGATCGGCTTCGAGACCTCCGCGCTGAACCAGCTCGATCGCCACGGCGCCTTGCTGGTTCAGGGGCAGCGCTGCCCCGTGGCGAGCGTCACTCGCTCAGGACCGCCGCCCAAGAAGGCGCGCGGCAAGCAGGGCTGATCAACAAGAAACGGCCGCCGCGACGTGAGTCGCGGCGGCCGAATTCCTGAACGGCGACTTCGATCAGAAGCCGACGGTGAGCGTTCCGCTGATCGTGCGCGGTGCGCCGATCTGAACGTTGATCGGGTTGCCGTAGGCCGTGGCCACGCCCGAGTTGTTGCGGGTAATCGTCTGGTTCAGTGCGCCGCTGAACCCGCCCACATAGAACTGGTTGAACAGGTTGTAGACGTTGAGCTGGAAGTGGGTCCGCTCCAGGCCCATGTCGGCGAGGCTGAAGCGGGCATCCAGATTGACCAGCGTGTAGGCCGGAGTGGAAGCCGGGAAGATGATGGTGTCGGTACCCGGAAGCGGCAGGCCGACGAAGCCGCGCACCGGCTCGTTGGTGTCGTAGATGAACCGGGGACCGGTGCGCTTGGCGGTGATGCCAAGCTCGAGCGGGCCGAAGTTCCCGCGGATCGTGCCGCCGAAGGTATACTTCGGAGCACCCGCTTCGCGCTTGCCGGCAGTGAGCGCCAGGATCGGCGCACCCAGGGCCGAACAGCCGGGGAATTGCGGATTGGCAGCGACCTGAGCGGCGGTGCACTCACCAACGACCAGGTCGTCCGCGATCTTCGACTTCAGATAGGAGCCGAAGACGTACAGGTTGATCTGCTTCACCGGCTGGTAGGACACGTAGCCGTCGACGCCGTACTTCTCGACTTCGCCGAGGTTGCGGTAGACGGTGGTGTTCAGCTCCACATCGTAAGCCGACGCGGTGCGGTCCTTGTACTTGTTGTAGAAGCCGCCGATCTGCGCCTGGATCTGCGAGCTGCGATAGCGAACGCCGACGTCCACGTTGTCCGTCCTCTCCGGGTTCGGGTTGGCCGCGGCCGTGCCCGGAGCGAAGAAGAAGGAGTTGTAGAGGTTGTCGGTGCCGGGGACGGAGAGGCCCTTGGCATAGTTCGCGAACACGCTCGCCCGCGGCATGAAGTCGAAGGTGAAGCCGACGTTGGGCAGGATCGCGTCATATTTGAAGACGCGCTGCTGCGGACCCTGGAAGCTCGGGTTGAGCGTCGCATAGGTGGCATTGCGCGGATCGCCGGCCGAGCCGAAGCATTCCACAAAGCCGCCCGCCGAACTGGTCGAGCAGAAGTTGTTCAGGTCACGCTTGAAGAACGGGACGCGCAGGCCGGCATTCAGCACCAGGCGGCCGTCGACGAACTCGCCGCGATACTCGCTCCAGAGCTGGTGCAGGATGGCGAAGGAGAGACGATCACGCTTCTGGAGGTTGACCCCGGTTGCATCCGCCTGGGCGACGTCGATGGCAAATACGTCAACCGGCTCACCGTTATATTGAAGCAGGCCGACTTCGCCGGTCTGCCGGTGGCGGGCCCGGTCGAAGGTGTAGCCGAAGCGAAGCGCGTTGTCGTCGTTGATGTCCCAGCGCACGCCGGCGATCAGGCCGTAACGGTTGGTCTGGGTCTGGCTCGGCGCCAGCACGGTTACGACGTCGAGCGTGTCGCCGTCGCCGTTCACATCACGGCCGAAATACGGGATGCCGCCGATGTAGCCGGTGGTGCAGGTGACGAGGGGACCGTTGAGCGTGGTGCGGCAATTGGCCGCTGCCGGCTGGGTTCCGGGTCCTGCCGCAGGGTTGATGTCGCGCAGACCTTCCTGGCCGGCGACGGTGCCGCCGCCGTTCGCCTTTACGTACTGGAAGCTCGGCTCGATGGTGACGGTGAACGGACCGCGGCTGAAGCGCGAGGAGACGCGGATGTTGCCCGTGTCGGACGGGTTGTAGCGCCGCTCGAACTCGGTGCCGCAGCTTCCGTACTGGCCGTCCGGATCGGCAGCGCCGCCCGGGCCGCGCGACGGCGCGACGGCGTCGGCGACACCGTTGACGCCCACCGCGACGGTGCAGGGAGTGTTGACGAAATATTTGCGCTCATCGGCGTTCATCGGGAAGCGGTTCTGCGCAAGACCACCGACGATCCGCGGGGCGATGCGCGCGGCGGCGCCAGTGCCGATCACCCGCGTGGTGTCCCAGCGCAGCGGCGAGGAGCCGAAGAAGTTGTTGCGGTTCTTGTTGAAGTGGCCCGCGACCGAGATGAAATCGCCGCCATTGCCGAGCGGCTGATAGATCTTCGCGTTATACTGGTGCTTGTTGACCTTGGAGTAGTTGTTGAACGGGTTGTCGTTCCTCGAGCGCGAGGCCGAAACGAACGCCCGGGTGCCGAACGGTGTGAAGGTGCCGGTCTCGACCATGCCGAACACGCGGTGGAACTCGAACTGGCCGTAGGATGCCGACATCATCGCGCCGAATTCCTCGCGCGGCGTGATCGTGCGGTAGTTGACGGTGCCGCCGGCGGCCGATGCGGTCGGGCTGTCGACGTCGGTGGTGCCGAGGTTGACGCTCACTTCGCCGATGATTTCCGGATCGAACTGCTGGTTCGAGTAGACGGCGTAGTTGCCCGAATCGTTGAGCGGGATGCCGTCAACGGTGAGCGAGACGCGGTCCGCGGAGAAGCCGCGGATGTTGAGCGTTCCGCCCGACGAGCCGTAGGCATCGTTGTTCTGGAAGCTGACGCCCGGGATCAGGTTGATCGTGTCGAGGATCGACTGGCCGGGATTCTGGCGGCCGATCAGCTCGGCGGTGATCGCTGCCTTGGCCTTGGTCGTGTCGGGGGCCTGGATGCCGCCCACTTCCTGGTTGCGGGTGCCGGTGACGACGATTTCTTCGCCGGTTTCCTCCTCGAAGTCGATCGAGCCGGTGGACTGGGCAAAGGCCATTGCCGGCATCACGAGCGCGCTCGTGGCCAGAATCAGCGAAAACTTCTTCATGGTGAGAATCTTCCTTCCGGGGCCCCCGCGGCCCAGTGAGTTATGGTCTCGATATTGCGGTGCAGCAAAGTATGCAACGCCTGATAAGCTTGAAAAATTTCTGTTTTGAGACAGCCGCGAAGCCCGTGCCCCCGAGGCCCGCCCTTCGGGCTTCGCTATGCCCTTTTCCCCTTCGGCCCGCAATAGAATGCGGCTGCTGAAAGGCCGGGGAGGGGCCGGGATTCTTCACGGAATCCCGGTGATTTATCCCTACGCGGCAGGCACCGGGAATTTTAGGCGGAGTCCTGTGGCGAATCAGCCACGCCGAATCGAGCCCGCCGGGCACGGCCTGGACGGACCCGCGCCCAAAGCCTGGCGAGGAGCAGCACCGCCTCGCTTTCCGCGCCTTCGGGGCGGCCGGCGGCAAGCCAAAGCAGCACAAGCGCTGCGGCATACAGCGCCGCCCCCATGCAGGCGCCGCTCACCAGATCGATGAAGGGGGAGCCGGTGTGGACCGGGAACACCCACACCAACGAAGCCGCCATGGTCGCGGCCGCCAAGGCCGGCCGGACCAGGTTGGCGGTGAGGCGGAGAAACGGCGCGCCGGCATTGGCGGCAAGCATCGCCAGGCCCGCGGTCAGCATGGTTGTGTTCACGAGCAAAGCGGCGAGCGCGATGGCCTGCGGCGTGCGCCACCACCACCCCGCGCCCGCCACGGCAACGGCCGACAATATCGCACCCACTATGTTCATTATCGCGGCGCGCCGAACGAACCCCGACGCCTGGAGGACGGAGGCAGTCATCAGGTACACGGCCTGAACACCCGTATAAACCGCAATAACCCGCAGCAGCGGCGCGGCGGGCAGCCATTGCGGTCCGAGCAACACCGCCACCGCATTGGGCGCAGTGGCGACGAGGCCGGCGGCAAGCGGCGCCACGACCAGAGCATAAGCGCCGATCACCCGGGCGACATTGCGTCCCTCCGCCGCGCTCGCCTGTCCGCTGGCGACGGTGACAAAGGTGACTCGGTTCAGCGCGGTGGTGATCTCCTGCGTAAAGATCGTCGAAAGGTCCTTTGAAACCGAATAAAGGCCGATCGTAGCGGGGAGGGCGAAGCGGCCGAGCACCAGCCGCTCGATCTGGGTCTGTACCCATTCGGCAAGCGAGCTGACGAACATCCACATCGACACGCCAAGCAGCTCGCTCCGCCGGCTGAGGTCCAGTCTGGGGCGGAAGGGATGGGCGATATAGGAGGCGATCGTGTAGAAGGCGGTGTAGGACACCAGGCCGATCACCAGCGCCCAATAATTGCGCAGCCACAAAGCCGCGGCGACGGTGACGGCAAGGCTGGCGAGGCGCACCGACAGGCGCATCCTCATGTCCCGGCCGAACTGCATGTCGCGCTCGAAATCCACCACGCCGATATTGACCACGGCGAGGAACAGCATGCGCCCGGCGAGCACCCACAGGATCGGCGCCACCTCGGGCTTGCCGTAGAAAGCGGCGGCGACCGGCGCCATTGCGGCAAGCACACCGCCCAAAGCGACAAACAGGCAGAGCTGGATGGTGAAGGCGGTGTCGTAGTGGGAGCGGTCCGGCGCCTTGATCCGGAGCAGCGCCTGGCGAAGGCCGATCCAGCCGAACAGCTCCACGAACGCGGCGGCGGCAAGGGCAAGGGCGACGATTCCGAAGTCCTCGGGCCTGAGCAGCCGCGCCATGACGACAACGGAGACAAGCCCTATGGCGCGCACGCCCCATTGCATCGCCACTGCGAGAAAGGCGGAGCGGTAGACCGTAGCCCGGTCGAAGGGCGTGCTCACCCTTGCGCGCTCCCGATTAGCGCCGCGCGGTAGCGGGACACGGTGGTGAAGTCGCCGCCAAGCTCTTCCTTGAAGGCGCGCAGCACGGTTTCAATGCGCTGCAGAAAGGCGGTGAGATCCGCCTCGCTTTTCACATAAGGCGTGTTGCCGGGCGCGAGGCTGGGGCTGTGATAGGTCAGGGTGAAGAAGCTGTGGCCACGCCGCATCAGCGACTTGATCAGCGCGATCTGCTCCCCGGCGGAAACGCCTTCGGGAGTCAGCGCGGAACGGGCGACGAGCCCCGTTCGGGCAAGCATGCCCGGAACCCGCAGGCGCCGAGCGAGCGGACTGTCGAACAAGCCCGGCAGGTGCCCGCCCGCCCCGGCAAGCGCGCCGATGAAGCCGCTGGTCATCGGCACTTCGAGGAGGCGGCGCTCCGCATCGAGCCAGAATGGGCGGTCGGGGGTGAAGTGAAAGCTCGGGCCACCATCCGCGGCGAAGCTGGCATGGGGAACGAAGCTGCAATCCACCTCGTAACCGAGGTCGGCGATGGTGGCGGCGGTGCTTTGCCCAAAGCCGTAGCGGCCGGCCTTGAACACAGTCGGCCGCGCGCCGAAGCCGTCTTCGATGGCGGCGGTGAGGACGGCGATCTTGGCGCGCTCGAGATCCGGCGACAGGTTGCAATGGTAGGAGTTGAACTGGCTCACCTCCTCCTCGTGCGGCGGGCAGACCCAGGGGTGGAGGTGAGCGCCGATCTCCGCCCGTCCCTCCGAGCGGAGGCGGCCGAGCAGGTCGCGTGCGGCGGGATCGATGGCGACCGGATAATCGATCACATAGGTCGGCACGACGCCGAAGCGATCGTAGATCTGGTGGGCCAGGGCCTGGGCGGCGATATTGGAAGTCGCCGTATTGGCGCTCGAAAAGGCGCTGCGCCAGTCGAATTCCTCTTCCGTATCGACCACGATCGCGAGCTGTGGACGGCGGCGGCCCGGAGCAACGGCGCCGGTGCCTGGGCGCGCCGCCGCACCCGCTGCGGCGGGCGCGCGTCGGCAAGCGGGCGGCAGTTCGGCGCTCCAGGCGTTTAGCATCCCCACGGCTCTAGCAGCCAAGGCGTAACCATAAGCTAAAGACGGGCCGTTGGATTGGGTGTCGGGAGAAGCCTGGGTGGCGCTCTCCGGATAAATCCGTGCCGTTTCCTGGATACTTCCCTCCCTTTGCGCAGGCATGTTCAGGGGACGCAGGTGTATGGAAGGGAGGCGCAGGGGTGGGTTGCAACCCGCCGATGACGGGCGCTCGCGAAAGGCGGAACCCACCCCCGGCCCCTCCCTTTCCGCCGTTTGCGTTCACTTGCCTAGGCTGTCGTGCAGGGAGGGGAGTTGGGGCGGTGGTATCCGGGGGAGCCTGCTCCTTGCCCGGATACTCCCCTCCCTTCGAGCCGGAGCGTTCGGAAAAACGCGGGCGCAGGCGAGGGAGGGGTAGGGGTGGGTGTTATGCGGCGGGTGGCATCCGCAGGGTGTCGCGCGCTGGGCGAAACCCACCCCCGGCCCCTCCCTCACCGCCGTTTGCGTGCACGTGCCTGCGCTGGCGTGCAGGGAGGGGAGTTGGGGCGGCGGTATCCGCGGGAGCCCGCTCCTTGCCCGGAGACCCCCCTCCCTTCGAGCCGGAGCGTTCGGAAAAACGCGGGCGCAGGCGAGGGAGGGGTAGGGGTGGGTGTTATGCGGCGGGTGGCATC
>DASWNA010000058.1:0-37706 GCA_036399475.1 Allosphingosinicella sp. | reverse complement strand
CGCTCAAGAAGGCCCTCACCTCCCACTCGCTCACGCGAGCGGGCCCCTCCTCTCCCGCGAAGGCCGGAGAGGGCCAGGGTGTGTTGCGTCTCGCAGGCACCTCATGCCGCAGCACGCTCTCGCCATGGCGCGTAGAACTCGGCCAGCATCGCCTTCACCCGATTGGGGTCGGGTTCCTGGTTCACCGTGTTGCGGAACTCGGCCGAGCCGGGCAGGCCCTTGGTGTACCAGCCGATGTGCTTGCGCGCCATGTTGACGCCGGTGACGATGCCGTAATGTTCGAGCATCGCCTCGTAATGCCCTGCGATCACGCGGTATTGCTCGTCGATCGACGGATCGGGCACGCGCCGCCCAGTGCGCAGCCATTCCATCACCTGATTGAGCAGCCAGGGACGGCCATAGCTGCCGCGACCGATCATCACCCCGTCCGCGCCGGACTGATCGAGCGCCGTCTCCGCCTCGTCGGGCGTGCAGATGTCGCCGTTGACGATCACCGGCACCGGGACGGCGTCCTTGACGCGGCGGACGAAGGCCCAGTCGGCTTGCCCCTTGTACATCTGGTTGCGGGTGCGGCCGTGGACGGTGATCATCCGCGCGCCGAGATCGACCGCGATCCGCGCGAGCTCGGGCGCGTTGAGGCTGTCGTGGCACCAGCCCATCCGCATCTTGAGCGTGACGGGGACGGAGACGGCTTTCACCACGCCTTCAACGATCTGCGCCGCGAGCTTGAGATCACGCATGAGCGCCGAACCGGCGTCGCCGCTGGTCACCTTGCGGACCGGGCAGCCCATGTTGATGTCGATGATCGCGGCGCCGCGATCCTCGTTGAGCTTGGCGGCTTCGGCCATCTCAACCGGCGCGCAGCCGGCGAGCTGCATGGAGACGGGGTCCTCGACCGGATCCCACGCGGCTTTCTGAAGCGACTGGCGGGTTTCGCGGATCATCGCCTGGCTGGCGATCATCTCGGTCACCGTAAGCCCGGCGCCGAAGCGCTTGACGATGCGGCGGAACGGACGATCGGTGACGCCGGTCATCGGCGCCAGGATCACGGGCGAGCCGATGCGGACGGGTCCGATCTGGATGGGCGACAGCTTTGGCATGGGAGGCGCCCAAATAGGGGCAAAGGCGCTGGCGGGCAAGGCTGGGCTCGGCTACGCCGCCGCCATGGGAGACAGGGGCAAGACGATCGCGTTGCTGGTCGCGGCGGGCAGCGGCAGGCGGGTGGGCGGCGAACTGCCCAAGCAGTACCGCAAGATTGCCGGCAAGGCACTGCTGGCGCACGCGGTCGATGCGCTGCAGCACCCGCTGATCGATGAAATCCGGGTGGTGATCGGGGCCGATCAGGAGCAGCTATACGCCGACGCCATCGGAACACGAGTTTGGGGGGGGCCCATCGAAGGCGGCGCCGAGCGGCAGGACAGCGTGCGCAAGGGCTTGGAAGCGATCGAAGCCGAAGGCGGCGCTGAGGCCGTGCTGATCCACGATGCCGCCCGCCCCTTCCTTCCCGCTGACGTCATCGAGCGGCTGGTAGCGGCGCTGGACACGGCTGAGGGCGCCGTCCCTGCCCTCGCGGTCGTGGATACGCTCGCTCAGGCTGGAGGCCGGCTGGGGGACGTGGTGCCCCGCGAGGCGCTTGTCCGGGTGCAAACGCCCCAGGCGTTCCGCTTCGGCGTCATTCTCGCCGCGCACCGCGCCTGGACCGGGGCGCGGGCGACCGACGATGCGCAGGTTGCCCGCGCATTCGGCGCAACCATTGCCGTCGTCCAAGGAGACAGGATGCTGGAGAAGCTTACCTACGAGGCCGACTTCGCGGTCGCCGAGGAGCGGCTGCGGGCGCGGCTCGTGTCCCGCACGGGCATGGGCTTCGACGTTCACGCCTTTGAGCCGGGCGATGGGGTGTGGATGGGCGGAATCCTCATCCCGCACGATCGCGGCCTCAAGGGCCATAGCGATGCCGACGTCGTGCTCCATGCCGTCACCGACGCCATTCTGGGCGCGCTTGGCGAAGGCGATATCGGCCAGCATTTCCCGCCTTTCGACCCGAAATGGCGCGGCGCTCCCTCCTCCCTGTTCATCGAGCACGCCCGCGGCCTCGTGGAAGCGCGCGGCGGCCGGATCGACCATGTAGACGCCACCGTGATCTGCGAAGCGCCCAAGGTCGGCCCGCATCGGGACGCAATGCGAGGGCGGCTTGCGGCGCTGTTGCGGCTGCCCCTCCCCCGCGTTAGCATCAAGGCCACGACCACCGAGCGGCTCGGCTTCACCGGAAGAGGGGAAGGCATAGCGGCGCAGGCGATCGCCACCTTAAGCCTGCCGGAGGACCAATGATCCACAGCCTTGCCGTTATCGCCTTGCTCGTCGCACCGGCCACGGCGGCTGCGCCGCAATGCGTCACCAAAAGGCAGGTGGCCGATGCTGCCATGGTGCTCACCCCCTATTTCGTGGAGGCGATCACCGAAACGTGCCGCGCACATCTGCCCGCCGATTCGTTCCTGGTTGCGAAAGGCGCCGCCCTCCACGCCCGCCTCAAGGCGGAGAGCGCCGGGCGGGAGGCGTCCGCGGGGCAGATGCTCCTCATTGCCATGGGGGAAGATTTGCCGCCGCTCAAGGACACCGAGTCCCTGGCCAGGTTCATGGGATCGATGGCCGGCAGCAAGATAGCCGGCGAAATTCCTGTCGAGAGCTGCGCCGAGATCAGCAGCATCATGGAAGCGCTATCGCCGCTGCCGGCGGAGAATATCGGCATGCTGGTTGCTTCAAGCGCGGCACTTGCGGATGGCGGCAAAACCGCCGGCGCCGACGGGAAGCCGGCTAAAGGCCTTCCTAAGTTCAAAATCTGCAAGAATGGTTGAGCCGCAGGAGTCCGTCCTGCCCGCACAGCTGGTTGAAGCCGCGCGAAAGGTAATCGAGGCCAATCGCGCGGCCGGGCTGCGGGTGGCGGTTGCGGAAAGCTGCACCGGTGGACTCGTCTCGGCGGCGCTTACCGAGATCCCCGGCTGCTCGGACGTGGTGGAAGCCGGATTCGTCACTTACTCCAACGATGCCAAGCGCGATTTGCTGGGGGTTTCGCCCGACGTGCTCGACACTTTCGGCGCGGTGTCGGTGGCGACCGCCTGGTCGATGGCGCAGGGGGCGCTCAAGAAAAGCAGCGCCGACGTTGCCGTGGCGATCACCGGGATTGCGGGCCCGGACGGCGGCAGTGCGCACAAGCCGGTCGGCACCGTGCTCTTCGCACGCGCGCGCCGCGGCGCCGATCCCAAGGACATCATGGCCGACAGCCGCGACTTCCGCGATCTCGGCCGGGGCGGCGTGCGCCTTCAGGCGGCGCTATGCGCGCTCGAGCTGCTGATGCCGCCGGGTTCCCCCCCGTCGCCAGATGGAGAGGAGGACGACGCGTAGCGTGGCGGAGGGGTAATCGGCGTAAGGCTTTGAGGATCGGGCGTGAACCCGTTGAACTCACGGCATATACCCCTCCACCACCCTTCGGGTGGTTCCCCTCCCCACCGCTTCGCGGCAGGGAGGAACTAAAGGGCGCAGCGGGGTTAGGCTGCGGTTTGTTTCCCGGGACCGTAAAGCTGGTGGGCGCGCTCCTCGAAGGCGCCGATCATCCGCCGCAGTGCCCGGTCGAACATCTGGCCGGCCAAGGCTTCGAAGATTCGCGAGCGGAAGGCGAAATCGACGCAGAAGTCGATCTTGGTGCCGCCCTTCCCGTCCGGCTCGAACTGCCAGACGTTGTTGAGGTATTTGAGCGGCCCCTCGATATAATCGACGGTGACGCTGGCCGGCCGCTGCTTGGTGACCCGCGAGGTGAAGGTTTCCTTGAGCGACTTGAAGCCGACCACCAGGTCGGCGATCATCAGCGTCTCGCTGTCGGAGCGCACCCGAGTGGCGGCCACCCAGGGCAGGAACTCCTGATAGCGATTCACGTCCGCGACCAGATCGAACATCTGTTCGGGCGTGTAGGGCATGTGCCGGGTTTCGGTATGGCGGGGCATGGCTTCTAAACGCTCCTCAAACCTTGTTCGTGCCAACCCTCATGGCCCGGAACCCACCTCGTTCGTCCCGAGCGAAGTCGAGGGGCGGTGCACAGGCGGTGGAGATGCGCCCCTCGACTACGCTCGGGACGAACGGAGTTGTAGGTGCGCACAAATAATCTTCCTACGCGCTTCTCTTCTATCCCTGGGGTGCGCGAGCCTGGACCCTGCCCAGACGCTCGTCGCGCGCCGCCTTCATTTTCGCGAAATCGGCGCCGGCGTGGTAGCTCGAGCGGGTCAGCGGCGAGGCGGCGACCATCAGGAAGCCCTTGGCGCGGGCGATCGCCGCATACGCGTTGAACGCCGCGGGGGTGACGAACTCCTCCACCTTGGCGTGGCGCGGGGTGGGCTGGAGATATTGGCCCATGGTGAGGAAATCGACGTCGGCGGAGCGCATGTCGTCCATCACCTGGTGAACCTCGAGGCGCTGCTCGCCGAGGCCGGTCATGACGCCCGATTTGGTGAAAATGGTCGGGTCCTGCCGCTTCACGCTCTCCAGCAGGCGAAGCGAGGCGTAGTAACGCGCGCCGGGCCGGATCGTCGGGTAGAGCCGGGGCACCGTTTCGAGATTGTGGTTGTAGACGTCGGGACGCGCCGCGACGATCGACGCGACCGCGCTTTCCGGCTTGTTGCGGAAATCAGGCGTCAGGATTTCGATGGTGGTGGACGGCGTGTTGCGGCGAAGCGCCTCGATCACCTTGACGAACTGGCTTGCGCCGCCGTCGGGAAGGTCGTCGCGGTCCACCGAGGTGATGACGATGTGCTCCAGGCCGAGCTCGGCCGCGGCGGCGGCGAGATGCTCCGGCTCCAGCGGATCGACCATCCGCGGCATGCCCGTCTTCACATTGCAAAAGGCGCAGGCGCGGGTGCAGGTGTCGCCAAGGATCATCACCGTGGCGTGCTTCTTGGTCCAGCATTCGCCGATGTTGGGGCAGGCCGCTTCCTCGCACACCGTGGTGAGGTTCAAGCTGCGCATCAGCCGCTTGGTCTCGGCAAAGCCGACGCTGCTCGGCGCCTTTACCCGGATCCAGTCCGGCTTGCGCTGCTTTGGGAGAGGGATGATCGGAGCAATCTCGTTCATGGCCGCCAGATAGCGATTGCGGGCGCCACTTGCCACCCCTTCCCTCTTGCCGCTAGCAGCCCGGCCAAGGCATTCCAGGGGAGGATCTGCATGGCTGACTTCAACGCATTGGTGGAAGGCTATCGCCGCTTTCGCGAAACCGGCTGGAGCCGCGAGCGCGACCGCTGGGCGCAGCTTGCCGAGGGGCAGAGCCCGAAGGTGATGGTGATCGCCTGTTCGGACAGCCGCGTCGATCCCGCCCAGATTTTCGACGCCAGCCCGGGCGAGATGTTCGTGGTGCGCAACGTCGCGGCGCTTGTGCCGCCTTACGAGACCACGCCCGGAAGCCACGGCGTCTCCGCCGCGTTGGAATTCGCAGTCACCCAGCTCCAGGTGGAGGAGGTGATCGTCATGGGGCACGGCTTTTGCGGCGGCTGCGCGGCGGCGCTGACCGGCCAGTTCGACGAGGCCCAGCATGGCGAGGGCCATTTCATCGCCGACTGGATCGAGCTGCTGCGCGATGCGCGCGACGCGGTCCGCGCCCGCTGCGGCGACGCCGAATTTGACCGCGCCGCCTTTCGGGCAATGGAGCTGGAGGGCGTGCGCGTCTCCCTCGCCAACCTGCGCACCTTCCCCTGGGTGCGCGACCGGGAGGCGGAGGGCCGCCTTACCCTGCGCGGCACATTCTTCTCGATCTCCGAGGGCGTGCTCCACGTCCTCGACGAGACGGGAGCGTTCGCCCCCGCTTAGGCCGCGGCTTTGCCCGCAACGCTGCGCCGCGCGCCGTAGCCGAGGTAGATGACCAGGCCGACGACGTGGGCCAGGAGGAAGTAGATCTGCGTGGTGCGCGGCAGGCTGTAGAACAGGTAGGCGCAGCCGAGGATTCCGAAGATGCCGACCACCCACGGCAGCGGCGTCTTGAACTTGCGCTCCATGTCGGGCGCGCGGCGGCGCATAATCAGCATGCACAGGCACACCGCCATGAAGGCCACCAGCGTGCCCGCGTTGGCGAGGGCGGCGAGCTCGTCGAGCGGGATCAGGCCGGCCAGCGTCCCAACCACGATGGCGGTGAAGACCGTGATTCGCACCGGTGAGCCCCTGCCCGACACCCGCGCAAGGCCGGGTGGAAGCAGCCGGTCTCGCGCCATGACGAAGAAGATGCGGCTCTGGCCGTAGAAGAAGGCGAGGATCACCGTCGGCAAGGCGATCACCGCCGTGGCGGCGACGAAGCGAGCCGTCCAGGGATGGCCGAGCGTGCGCAGGATCAGCGCCAGCGCCTCGCCGCTGTCGGCGAACACCGTGTAGGACACGGCGCCGATCGCGGCGGCGGCGACCGCGATGTAGATGACGACGCAGATCAGCATCGATCCGACGATGCCGATCGCAAGATCGCGGCTCGGGTTCTTGGTCTCTTCGGCAGCCGTCGCGATGGCGTCGAAACCGTAGAATGCGAAAAAGATGATCGCCGCCGCGGCCATGACGCCGACTTCCTGGCCCGGCGCCCCGGTTTTCGGGAAGCCGTAGGGCATGAACGGATGGAAATTGGCGGCGTCGAAATAAGGCAAGGTCACCGCTACAAAGACAATCAGGGCGACGATCTTGAGCACCACCAAAGCCGCGTTGAGGGACGCGCTTTCCCGCGTGCCGGCGATCAGCAAGGCGGCGACGACGGCGACGATGAACACGGCCGGCAGGTTGACGATGCCCCCGGCATGAGGCCCGGCGGCGAGCGCGGCTGGGAAGCTCACCAGCTCGTTGAGCAAGGGCACCGCGAATTCGGACCAGCTTACCGCCACCGCGCTGACCACCAGGCTGTATTCCAGGATCAGGCTCCAGCCTATGATCCAGGCGACCAGTTCGCCGATGACGACATAGGTGTAGGTGTAGGCGCTGCCCGACGCGGGGATCATGGTCGCCATTTCGGCGTAGGCAAGCGCCGCCGCGGCGCAGATCACCCCCGCAATGGCAAAGGAGAGCAGCACCGATGGGCCGGCCTTGGCCGCGCCGACGCCGATCAGCGCAAGGATGCCGGCGCCGACGATGGCGCCGACGCCCAGGGCCATGAGATGCGGCCAGCCGAGGCTTCGCTTCAGCCGGTGTTCCGGCGCCATGTCCTCATCGGACAGGATCGTCTTGCGCGCACCCCAATTTGCCACCGAAAGCCCCCTCACCGTTGCTGCGTCCGTGGTGATAGGCAAAGCGCATCGCCTTGCCCAGCCGGCTTTTCCCCTGCCCTGTTGCCAAGTCCGCCGCCGGGGTGCGACAAAGCCGCCATGTCACTCAAGACGCCAGCGTTCGCGATCGCCGCCGCCGCCCTCCTCCTTGCCGGGTGCCAGGCGAAGGTCTCCCACCCGACCAAGACGCTTGCCGAGCAGCAGGTGGATATCGAAGGCTGCAGTAGTGCCGCCAATGACAAATATTGGATGGATCCGATCGCCGCCCTTCTCCACGCCTACGACTGCCTGGAGGCCAAAGGCTATCGGCGCGGCGACGCGGCCGTGGCTTCGAAGGTTGAGCGTGCCGTAAACAACCGGCCCGGGACGGAACCGGCAAAGCCCGGCGAGCCGGTCAAGCCGTGCCGCATCCCCTGCACGCCGCGCCGCTGAGGCCCGCTTTCCGCTAGTAGATATAGCCTTCGCGCTCGAGGAAGTCCTTTTCGCGGGCGGTGCGCGCGCGGCGCGGCTGAGCCTGGGGGCGCCGCGGCTTTGCGCCAATTGCCTTCGGCTGCGGACGCGGCTCCGCGGCGGGCGCTGCCTCCTGGGCGGGCGCGGCCATTCGGGCCTGAACAGTCTCGGCGGCGGCAGGCGCGGGCGGCGGATCGGCGAGCGCCGCCGGGGGGGTGAAAGGTTCGTCGGGAAAGCTCGGCTGGCTGCGCAGGTCCGGCTCGGCGGACGCGGCGCCGCGCGCGGCATCCGCGCGGGCGAGGAGAGTGTCGTTGGACCGGCCGGCGAGCACCGCAAGCATGCCGCCGAGAATGGACGCCACTACCCAGCCGCCCCAGCCGAAGACGCGCGACACGCGCTGCGGCGGCGGAGCGCGGTAGGCGGCGAGCTGGATGTCCTGCCCCTTGGTCCACTCGCGACGGTCATAGTCCGCGCGCCGCCCGGCATCGCGCAGGGTGGCAAAGGCAAGGTTGATCTCGGACGCCGTCGGTGCGCCGTCGCCGCTGGCGGAGGTCGCCTGGTCCGGATGGTAGCGCTTCATCAAGGCGCGATAGGCGGCCTCGATCACCACCGCTTCGGCATCGGGCGCGACGTTCAAGATCTGATAATGGTTGCGGGCTGCGGGCATGGCTCGTGCCGCCCTATCTGCCGCACTTTTGGGAGCAGCGCCAGCCTTTGAAGATCAATGGCTTGCGGTGCGCCCGCCGTAGCGCAGGTCGAGGTATTTGCGGGTGAGATCGGGCAGGCTGTCCTGCACCCACGCGGCCATCGCGATCTCCTCCTTCAGAGTATCGCCGAGCAGCGCGGTGGCGGAGGGAAAGCCGCCCGCTTCGCCGAGCGCGATCAGCGCGGTGTAGCTGGCGATTTCGTAATTCTCGAAGGCGGCGTTGACGAAATGGTTCTTGAGCACTTCGTCGCCGGCGGGGACGTGGCTCAAGGCCGCAAGGTTGCCGAGCACCGACAGCGCCATGTCCTTGATGCTGGACGAGCGTTCGCCGAGCGACTGCAGGATGTCCTCCACCCGGCGGATCTGGTCCTCGGTTTCGAGGCGGTGGGAGCGCAGGCGCTCGGCGATCTCGGGATAATGGGTCAGCCGGTCGAGCTGGCGATCGATCAGCGCAAGCGCCTGATGCTCCACCGCATGGACGTTCTGGAGGCCAGTAACGAAGATCATCCTGGCGGTGGTGGACGGGACGCTGGCCATTGCTTCTGCTCCGCGAGAGGGCGTTCGGCCAGACAACCGCCTAGCGAACAATCCGATCCCGACCGCTCGATCAGCCTTTGCCCCAGACCTCCTTCAGGCGCGCGTCGCGGCCGCAGCGATAACGGTAGTACTTATATCGGACCGGGTTCTTTTTATAATAATCCTGGTGGTAGCCTTCGGCCGGGTAAAAGGCGCCGGCGTTGAGCAGCGGCGTGGCGACCTTGCGGCGGAGCTGGCTATTCACCCGGGTGCGTTCCGCGTCGGCGATCCGGCGTTCCGCGGCATTGGCGGTGAAGATTGCGGTTCGGTAGCTCTCGCCGCGGTCGCAGAACTGGCCGCCGTTATCGAGGGGGTCGACGGTGCGGAAATAATGGCGAACAAGCTGCGCATAGCTGACCTTGGCCGGATTGTAGGTGACGCGCACCGCCTCGTAATGGCCGGTGCCGCCAGCGCTGACCTGTTCGTAGGTCGGGTCGGCGGTGCGGCCGCCGGTGTAGCCCGACACGGCCGAAAGCACCCCCGGCACCTTTTCGAAGTCGGCTTCGGTGCACCAGAAGCAGCCGCCGGCGAACACCGCCGTCGCGGTCCCGGCACGGTTCTGGGCGGAGGCGGATCCGGCTCCGGCTCCGGGGAGGTACCAGGCAGCGCCGATCGCAAGCACGATCGCGGCCACCGCCAGCCAGGCCAGCCTGGTCGTGCGCAACAGGTTCAACATCTTCATCTCCACCAGGCTCAGCGGCCCAATTGTCAGGTAAGCAGAAAGTAACTGGTGACAAGCTTGGCGGCGATCATGATCGCAAGCCAGTCGGGCACATACTTCTTCGCCAGTGCAACCACGATCCGCTCCTTTCAGTGTTCGAAAGGAGCTACGGAGCGATCCACCCGCCGGATGCGCAGCCGATTGCCAGCGTCCCCCCGCACGCTACAGTGCCGCCATGTCAGCACCCTTATCGCCCTTGAACATCGCCCTTCTGATCGACGCCGACAACGCCTCGGCGGACAGCCTCGATCCCGTGCTCACCGTGCTTGCCGAGCTCGGCACGGTGAACATCCGCCGGGCGTACGGCAATTGGCAGAAGGTAGGCCTGAAGGGCTGGACGGCGGTGATCCACCGCTACGCGATCGAACCGCAGCAGCAGTTCGACCTCACCAAGGGCAAGAGCTCAACCGACATGAAGATGATCATCGATGCCATGGACCTGCTCTACCGGGGCAACGTCCAGGGCTTCGGCATCATGTCGAGCGACAGCGACTTCATGCCGCTGGCGATGCGCATCCGCCAGGAGGGGTTGCCGGTCTACGGCTTCGGCACCCAGCGCACGCCCGAATCCTTCCGCCAGGCGTGCAGCCGCTTCATCGACGTCTCGGCCTTGCCGAAAGCGGAGGCCGAAGCGGAGGCCGCCGCACCGGCCAAGGCAGCCGCTCCGGCGCAGCCGCAAACCATCGACGCCGATCTCATCAAACTCCTCGGCGCCGCCTTCCGCGCCTCCAAGCGCGACGACCGCGGCTACGCCAGCCTCTCGGAAGTCGGCCAACGCGCCGGCAACCGCTCCTCCTTCGATGCGCGGAGCTACGGCTACGACGGCCTCGCCGAACTGATCGACGCCATCCCGAACTTCGCGACGATGCGCCGCGAGGATGGGCGGGTTTACGTCAAGCGGGTGCGCTAGGCCGCTCGGGCTCAGCGGGTCAGCTTTCGACACCCTTTCCGGTGGGGGCCGTACACTTCGGCCTCATTCTTTGAACGCCTGTCTCAAACTGGCGGACCAACCGCCCTCTCGCGGCTTCGGACGAACGCAAGGCTGCACGGTGAATTTCAGGTGCCGCACCAAGCCTGCGTGGAACCTTTTTTACGGGATTGTGTTATTATCTAATCGATGGTAAAAACAGGATTTGAAAAGGAGGTATTTATGACGTAGATGCCCTCAACCGCCGTCTAGCTGACACGCAATTCTGGCAGTTAGTTGAAGCACTGCAGCGAGCGACAGAATTGGCAGGTAAGTCCACAAAGACAGGAGAGACTGTTCTTTGACATTTTCAAAGTACTTCATGTCAGACAAAAGTTCTGATATTTCGCTGACGGGCAAGGAAATCGCAGTCTTGTCAGTAGCGAGCAGCACGTCCGACACAGGAATTTGTGCTGCAGATGTAACATCCACGCTGGCTAGGGAGATTGGAAAGGAGCCGCGCTTATCGACTATTTATAACATCATCATCGGGCTTGAAAGAAAGGGATTGATCAAGCCAATCGGGTATTCGTCCGGCGAAAACGGCGGACGACCAAGACGGCTTTTCTCGATAACAGAAACGGGTGAACTAGCCCTGAGTCTTGCCGAGCGAATGTATAAGGGGAAGGTTTTGGAGCACACCTAAGGAGAACTTGAATGGACTCGACCGAAAAGTTGAATAAAACTCACGAGAGAAAGCTCTAGAATGTTACCCCCAACAGTTCGGTTTTTGGTCCGGCTTAACGTACAAGCGGACCGGAGAGCTGACTTTGAAGCCTGCCTTCTCAAGTTGTATAGTGAGAAGCAAGCAGAAACGGGAGAAGCGGCAGCTCGCAATTATCTTTATACGGAGGCTGCTTGGCTTGCACTGCATGCCGGATGGAAGTTCCTCAGGGTTCTATTCTTTTTCTGGCACTGACGCGTCTGCGTCGTTGGGTCGCGAATGACGATCCAATAGGGCTCCCCCTCAAAAGGGGAGCCCTTTTCTTTGACGATTATGATTACCTCGTCAGCTTGCGGTACGTCATCCGGTGCGGGCGATCCGCTTCCGGGCCCATCCGCCGACGCTTGTCTTCTTCATAGGCTTCGAAATTGCCTTCGAACCATTCGACGTGGCTGTCGCCTTCGAAGGCGAGGATGTGGGTTGCGAGGCGATCGAGGAAGAAGCGGTCGTGGCTGATGACCACGGCGCAGCCGGCGAAGTTTTCCAGGGCTTCCTCGAGCGCGCGCAGGGTTTCGACGTCGAGATCGTTGGTCGGTTCGTCGAGCAGGAGGACGTTGCCGCCCTCCTTCAGCATCTTGGCCATGTGCACGCGGTTGCGCTCACCGCCCGAAAGCTGGCCGACCTTTTTCTGCTGGTCGGAGCCGCGGAAGTTAAAGGCGCCGACATAAGCGCGGCTGGCGATTTCGTGCTTGCCGAAGCGGAACACGTCCGAGCCGTTGGACACTTCCTCCCAGACGTTCTTGGCCGGATCGAGCGCGTCGCGGCTCTGGTCGACATAGCCGAGGTGCACGGTTTCGCCGATCTTGATCGAGCCTTCGTCGGGCTGCTCGACGCCGGTGATGAGCTTGAACAAGGTGGTCTTGCCGGCGCCGTTGGGGCCGATCACGCCGACGATGCCGCCGGGCGGAAGCGAGAACGTCAGATTTTCGAACAGCAATTTGTCGCCATAAGCCTTGGTGACTCCATTGGCTTCGATGACGTTGCCGCCCAGGCGCTCGGGCACCTGGATGAGGATCTGGGCCTTGCCCGGGGAGCGGTTCTCCTGCGCTTCGACGAGTTCGTCGAACGCGCGAATACGCGCCTTAGACTTGGTCTGGCGCGCCTTGGGCGAGCGGCGAATCCAGTCCAGTTCTTCCTGGATCGCCTTTTGCTTGCCGGCATCCTCGCGTTCTTCCTGGTCGAGGCGCTTGGCCTTCTTTTCCAGGTAGCCGGAATAATTGGATTCGTAGGTGTAGTAGCGGCCGCGATCGAGCTCGAGTACCCAGTTCACCACGTTGTCGAGGAAGTAGCGATCGTGGGTGACGAGGATGACGTTGCCGGCATAATCGACGAGGTGCTTCTCGAGCCACTGGACGCTTTCGGCGTCCAAGTGGTTGGTCGGCTCATCGAGCAGCAGGATGTCCGGCTTTTCGAGCAGCAGCTTGGTCAGCGCCACGCGGCGCTTCTCGCCGCCCGACAGGTTGTCGATGGTGGCGTCGCCCGGCGGGCAGCGAAGCGCGTCCATGGCGATTTCGAGCTGGTTGTCGAGGCTCCAGCCGTCGACGGCGTCGATCTTTTCCTGAAGCTCGCCCATCTCCGTCATCAGCGCGTCGAAATCGGCGTCTTCCGGAGGATCGCCCATCAGCGTCGAAATTTCGTTGAACCGGTCCATCATGTCGGCCGTACCGCGAACGCCGTCCATGACGTTTTCTTTCACCGTCTTGGTTGGATCGAGCTGCGGCTCCTGCTCGAGGTAGCCGACGCGGATATGCTCGCCGGGCCAGGCCTCGCCGACATATTCGGTGTCGCGGCCGGCCATGATCTTCATCAGGGTCGACTTGCCCGATCCGTTCGGGCCGATGATCGCGATCTTGGCGTCCGAATAGAATTGCAGGCTGATGTTGTTGAGGATGGGCTTGGGGGCGCCCGGGAAGGTCTTGGAAAGACCCTTCATGACGAAGCTATACTGTGCGGCCATGGCGGCGCTGCTCTCCGAATATGCTGGGGAAGGAAGTGGCGCCTCCCTAATGGTTTGGGCGCGGAATGGCAAACGCGTCGAGTGGTGGCGAAGGGTGGCGGTGCGGGCGTGGTGGCGGCTATTCTCGCCGCTGCGTGAGCGTCACCACCGCCGTGGTGAAACCCACCCCTAACCCCTCCCTTCCTCAAGCCGCACCTTTCCGGATGCGCTGGTGGAAGGGAGGGGAACCAGATGGACTCCCCTCCCTTGCAACTGACTGCTCGAAAGAGCGCCAGCGTTGGAAAGGGAGGGGCCGGGGGTGGGTTCGACATGTTCAGCCGGTATCAGCTTGGCGAGGCGCCACGGTCGGCAGGGAAAACCCACCCCTAACCCTCCCTTCCCCGAGCCCCGCCTTTCGCGAAGCCGCTGGTGGAAGGGAGGGGGATCAGATGGACTCCCCTCCCTCGCAATTGACTGCTCGAAAGGGCGCCAGCCTTGGAAAGGGAGGGTCGGGGGTGGGTTCGACACGTTCAGCCGGTATCAGCTTGGCGAGGCGCCACGGCCGGGAGGTGAAACCCACCCCTAACCCCTCCCTTTCCCGAGCCGCGCCTTTCGCAAAGCCGCTGGTGGAAGGGAGGGGGATCGACGCCGCCCCGAGCGGATCGACCAGGCTTAATCCACCCCCTTACGTAAGCGCAGCCCCCTTCCACAATAATCGCCTGCTCCCTTGTTGCGGGGCGGCGCGGCTGGCATGGGCTTGGCGTCTTTCCTTCAGCCGGGTGTTTCATGCGCAAAATCCTCCTGCTCGCCTCCCTGCCGCTTCTTGCAATCGCCCTCCCCTCCGCTGCCCCGGCGCAAGGCAATTCGGCCCCGGCCGAGCGGCTGCGCGACGCCGCGCTGAAGGACGATGTCGCCTATGACATCGTCGAAGGGCTGACCACGGAGGTCGGCCCGCGCCTGGCCGGCACCGAGGCCGAGGCCCGCGCCCGCGAATGGAGCGTGCGCCGCCTCAAGGCGCTGGGCTTTGCCAACGTCCACATCGAGACCTACCAAATGCCGGTCTGGGTGCGCGGCGAGGAGCGCGCGGAGATCGTCGCCCCCTTCCCCCAGCCGCTGGTCGTCACCGCGCTCGGCAACAGCAGCGCGACCCCGCCGCAGGGCCTCACCGCGCAGGTCGTCGGCTTCGACAGCCTTGCCGACCTCGAAGCAGCGCCCGACACGAAGGTGCGCGGCAAGATCGTGTTCGTCAGCCACGCCATGTCGGCAACCCAGGACGGCTCCCAATACGGCTATTTCGGCGCCGCCCGCCGCAACGGGCCGTCCGTTGCAAGCCGCAAGGGCGCCGTCGGAATCGTAATCCGCTCGATCGGCACGGACTATCACCGCAACCCGCACACCGGCGTCCAGATGTGGGCGCCGGGCGTCACGCCGATCCCGGCGGGCGCGCTTACCCTTCCCGACGCCGAGCAACTCCAGCGCATTTTGAAGCGCGGCAAGCCGGTGACCATGAAGCTCACCCTTACCCCGCGCAACATCGGCATGCAGCAGGGCGGCAACGTGATCGCCGACGTGCCCGGCACCGACAAGGATGCGGGCATGATCGTGATCGGCGGCCACCTCGACAGCTGGGATCTCGGCACCGGCGCGTTCGACGATGCGGCGGGGGTTGCGATCACCGCCGCCGCCGCGAAGCGCATCATGGAAGCGGGCCGCCCGCGCCGCACCATTCGCGTCGTCTGGTTCGGCGCCGAGGAAGTGGGCGGCAACGGCAGCCAAGCCTATCGGCTCGCCCATCCCAACGACAAGGTCGTGTTCGTTGCCGAATCCGATTTCGGCGCCGACCGCGTGTGGCGGATGGACCCGGGCTTCGCGCCCGCCAACGCCGCCCTTGCCGACCGAGTCGCCGCCGTTCTCGCTCCGCTCGGCATTGCGCGCAGCACTCAGCCGGCCACCGCAGGGGCCGATCTTGGCGCGTATGCCCGCGAGGGCGTCGCCGCGATCGACCTCCAGCAGGACGGCACCCGTTACTTCGATTACCACCACACGCCCGACGATACGCTCGACAAGGTCGATCCGGAGCAGCTCCGGCAGAATGTGGCGGCGTGGACGGCGATGCTGTCGGTGGTGGCCAATGCCCGCGAGGAGATCGTCAAGGCTCCGCCGAGGCCTTGACCGGCGCGGCTTGACCTTTCCTCAGCCAGATTAGACAGTTGCGCACACAGGGGGCCCCGTTGAACCGCAGCTTTGTGACTCGAAGGCGCTCCGCCGGGTTGATGCTTTCGGCGGCCGCGGTGCTGGCGCCCGCGCCCCTGCTCGCTCAGTCGGCCACGGAGGTGGTGCCGGAAACCGCGGCGCAGGCGGTGACGGAGCTCGCCGAACTGTCGATCGAAGAACTCGCGCAGATCGAAGTCCGCTCCGCTTCCAAGCAGGCGGAGCCGCTCAGCGAGGCGCCGACCTCGATCTTCGTTCTCACCGGCGAGGACATCAGCCGCTCGGCCGCGACGTCCCTTCCCGAGGCGCTTCGGCTTGCGCCCAATCTCCAGGTGCAGCGGCTCGACGGGCGGCTTTATGCGGTCACCGCGCGCGGCTTCAACGGCTATGAAACCTCCAACAAGCTGCTTGTCCTGATCGACGGGCGCAGCGTCTACACGCCGCTCCAGTCCGGCGTGTTCTGGGAATTGCACCAGCCCCTGCTGGAGGACATCGGCCAGATCGAGGTGATCAGCGGGCCGGGCGGCACCCTGTTCGGCCCCAATGCGGTGAACGGCGTCATCAACATCGCAAGCAAGGACGCCCACCAGACGCTCGGCGGCCTGGCGCGCGCAACCTATGGCGGCAACGAGCGCACCGCGGCGCTGCGCTACGGCACAACGGTCGGCGAGACGGGCGCCGTCCGAGTCTACGCCCACGGCTTCGACCGGGAGGACCTCCCCGACGGTCTTGGCCCCGACCAGGACGATCACTTCAAGGGCTGGCAGGCGGGCTTCCGGAGCGATTGGGGGGCGGGCGACAACCGCTTCACCTTCCAAGGCGACATCTTCCGCAACCAGCTCGATACCGGCGCCGGCGACGGCAATCGCGGCCACAACCTCCTTGCGCGCTGGAACCGGCAGCTCGGCGAGGCCTCGTCCTTCCAGGTCCAGGGCTATTATGACGATTTCCGCCGCCGCTTCACGCTGGTCACCGACTCGCTCGAAACCTTCGACGTAGAGGCACAGTATAATACGCGCTCCGGGAGCCACGATCTCGTCCTCGGCGCCGGCACGCGCACCACCCGCGACGCCTTTATCAACAACCTGAACGGCTTCGTTCTCGATCCGGAGCGGCGGCGGCTTTGGGTGTTCAACGTCTTCGCGCAGGACCGCTTCGCGCTGTCGCCTAAGCTCGATCTCATCGCCGGGCTGAAGCTGGAGCGTTCGTCGTTCAGCGGCGTCCAGTTCCTCCCCAACCTCCGGGTCGCCTGGCGGCCGAGCGAGCACAGCCTGCTGTGGGGGTCGGTGTCGCGGGCGGTGCGCACGCCGTCGCGCATCGACCGGCAGCTCGTGTTCCTGCCGATCCTCGCCCAGGCCGACGATTTCCAGTCGGAAAAGCTGATCGCGTTCGAGGCCGGCTATCGCGGCCAGCCCACCACGTCGACGTCGCTGTCGGTGTCCCTGTTCTACAATCTCTACGACGACCTTCGGACCACCGAATTCATCGGCAACCCGCTTCCGATCAGCCTGCGCAACAGCCTGAAGGGGAGCACCTACGGCATCGAGGCGTGGGCGACCCATCAGCTTACCGGCTGGTGGCGCGCGAGCCTGGGCGGCATTGCGCTCCGCAAGGATTTCAAGGTCAAGAACGGCGCGGTGGATATCGCCAACCGGGCGTCGCTTGGCGCCGACCCCGACGTGCAGATCATCGGGCGCTCGCAGATGGACCTGCCGGGGCGGCTGCAGCTCGACCTCGAGATGCGCGGCATGGACGATCTCAACGACAGCGACGTCGGCGGTTATGTCGAGGCGGAGGCCAAGCTCAACTGGCGCGCAACCGACCGGCTCGATTTCTACGTCGCCGGCAACAACCTCCTCCACGCCCGCCACGCCGAAAGCATCGATCCGTCGCGGGCCCAGCTCAGCCAGCGCAGCGTCTATGTCGGGAGCCGGGTGCGCTTCTGATGGCAAAGGCGCGCGCCTTGATCGGGATGACCGCGCTGCTCGCCGCGGCCCTGTCGTGCGGCCCCGCGCTGGCGGCCGCGCAGCCAAGCGACATGGCCGTCAAGGCCGCCTTTCTGTCCAAGTTCGGCTCCTATGTGAATTGGCCGCCCCCCGCCGCCAGCGGACCCGTCTACCTGTGCATCGTCGGCAATGACCCGTTCGGCGGCGTGATCGAGGCTGCAATCCGCGGCCAACAGGCCAGCGGGCGCCCGCTGCAACTGCGCCGCTTCGCAGGGGCGGACGGCGCAAGCGGGTGCCACATCGCGTTCGTCCAGGGCGCCAATGCGGCGGCGACCGCCAGCCTGCTCGGGTCCCTCAGGGGCAAGCCGATCCTTACCGTCACCGACGCGCGGGCCGGCGGGCAGCAGGGCATGATCCACTTCGTCCTCCAGCAGGGCCGGGTGCGGTTCCACATCGACGATGCCGCCGCCGCGCAAAGCCGGCTGCTGATCAGTTCGCGGCTGCTCAGCCTGGCGCTCAACGTCCGGCAGCGGCGCTGATGCGGCCGCTGACCCGCCTCGCCCAGCGCTGGCCGAACGTGCCGATGGCGGCTGGCGTGATCGCCCTGCTGCTGCTTGCCGCGGGTCTTGCCGTGATCTTCGACAACGAGTCGGGATATCGCCAGCAGAAGATCAGCGAAATCCAGGTCCAGGCCGATATCCTCGCGGCAAGCGTCAGCGCGGCGCTCGATTTCGGCGATGCCGCGGCCGGGCAGGAGGCGGTGGATGCGCTCCGGGTCAACCCGCAGTTGATGGCGGCGGGGGTGTACGGTGCGGACGGAGGACTTTTCGCCGGCTACGAACGGGTCGCTGGCCGCTTGCCGACGCGGCTCGCCCAAGCGCCCGCCGATGCCGGCAACACCGTTGACGCGCTGGTCGCGGTCACCGTGGGCACCGAACGAATCGGCTCCGTCTATCTCAGCGCCGTGCGTGAGCCTTTGTCGCGCCGCCTCACCCGTTATTCGGTCATCGGCGCGCTGATCATCATGGCCGCCTTGGTGGTCATCGTCCTCGGCCTCGCCCACACCGCCTTGCGGCGCGCGAACCTGGAACTCGAGAGCCGCGCCAAGGCGCTGAGCGAGGCTTATGCCGAGCTGAAGGTGCAGGTAGACGAGCGTGCCCGGGCCGAGGAACAGCTCCGGCAGGCGCAGAAGATGCAGGCGCTCGGCCAGCTCACCGGCGGCATCGCCCACGACTTCAACAATCTGCTGACCGTAATCCAGGGTTCGGCCGACATCCTGCGCCGGCCCGGCCTCGCCGAGGAGAAGCGGGTGCGTTTCGCCGAGGCGATCGTCGAAACCGCGTCGCGCGCCGCCGCCCTCACCTCCCAGCTTCTCGCCTTTGCCCGGCGCCAGCCTTTGAAGCCCGAGGTGATCGACCTCAACGCCAAAATCCGCGGCATGACCAACCTGCTCGACCGCACGCTTGGCGAGCGCGTGCGGGTGGTAACCGAACTTTCGGATACCCTGTGCGCGATCGAGGCCGATCCGGCGCAGCTCGAATCCGCTTTGCTCAACGTCGCGGTCAACGCGCGGGACGCGATGGCCGATGGCGGCACCCTGACCATCCGCACCGGCAATGCGGAGCCGCGGGAGGACGGCCGCACGGCGGTGTATGTTGCAGTCGCCGACAGCGGCACCGGCATCGATCCGGATTTGCTCGAGCGGGTCTTCGAACCCTTCTTCACCACCAAGTCGGTCGGCCGCGGCACCGGCCTCGGCCTCAGCCAGGTCTACGGCTTCGCAGCCCAGTCCGGCGGCGAAGTCAAAATGACCAGCGCGCTTGGCGAAGGCACGGTGGTGACCATCATCCTCCCGTGCAGCGACCGTGAAGCAGCGCCCCCCACCCTTCCCGCCGCAGCAAACGCGCGGCGTGGCGGAACCGGGCGGCTGCTTGTGGTCGACGACAATGAGGATGTCGGCGCCTTTGCCGAGGCGCTGCTGCTCGAACTCGGCTACCAGGTGGTGCGGGTGAACAATGGCGAGGCAGCGCTGGAGCGTGCCGCCACCGAGCAGTTCGACGCAGTGTTCACCGACGTCGTCATGCCGGAAATGACCGGCATCGAGCTTGCCGAACGCTTAAAGTCGGTCGCCCCCAACGTCCCGGTCGTCCTCACGACAGGCTACAGCGACGAAATCTCCCGCTCCGGCGCGGGCGGCAGGCCGGTTGTGTTCAAGCCCTACCGCCTCGATACACTGGCGCAGGTGCTGGAGGATGTGCTGGCGGGGAACAGAGACGGTTGATCGATAGGCGACGACCGACCCCCGGGCGCCTCTTCGGGCCATCGAGCCGAAGGACGTTTGGCTCAGCCGGTGCCCCGCACCGTCTGAGTCCGAAACGTGGTCGGGGAGACAGGATTCGAACCTGCGACCCCCTGGTCCCAAACCAGGTGCGCTACCAGCCTGCGCCACTCCCCGACAAACGATCCGGTACTTCGACCCGGGTTGAGAAGAAAGGGAAAAGCGCGCCCTCTTCTCCCCTCCTCGATCAAAGTACCACTTTGATCGAAAGTTGGTGGGCCCGGCAGGATTCGAACCCGCAACCTAGCCGTTATGAGCGGCCGGCTCTACCATTGAGCTACAGGCCCTTACCCATGCCCGCCGCCGCGATTAGCGGAGCCCTTACGCCTTTGGCAAGGCGCTCGCGTCAGGCACCCTGGCCGGACGAGCGCTCGGCGGGCTCCTGCGGCGGAAGGTACAGCGAGAACTTCTCCTCGCCCACGACCAGCGCGCCGCCCACCGCTTCGGCAAGGTTGCGCACCAGACGAAGCGCGAAGCCAAGCCCAAGCGCCGGTGCGCCCGGCCAGTCGCCTTCCGGGCTGTAGCCGGGATCGAGCAAGGCGGTTTCGTTCAGCCCGGCAATTGCGGCGGGCCGGTCGATCGCCAGGCACAGCATCTTGCGCGCACCAAGTTCGTCCACCGCCATGGTCGCGGCGATGGTTTCGCCTTCCGCGGCAAGGCCGATGGTGCCGGCGAGCATGCGCGCGAACATCCGCTCGGCGGCGCCGAGCTCCACCCGCGCGAACGGGAGGTTGTGCTCGATCTCGATCGCGATGCGGCTGCCGCGCTGGCGGGCGACCCGCTCATAGGCGTCGTGCAGTCGGCAGAGCAGCGCCACCGCGTCGACGCTTGCCTCGTCCAGGCTCATCCGCCGCGTTTCGAGGCGGGCGGCGGTGTCGAGATCGTCCACCGCGGACAGTAGCCGGCTCGCTTGCTCCATGATTTCGGCGGCGCGGCCGCGATAGGTGGCTGCCGCCGGCCCCATATATTGCCCATCGATCATCTCGGCGAAGCCGACGATGGCGTTCAACGGCGTGCGCAGCTCGTGGATCAGCTGGCGAAGGGAATCAGCCGGAAGATTGGTTCCGAACAACCCGTCCGGTACCGGCGTAACGGCCGGCGCGACCTCGTCCACCCGGGGCCGGCGGGCGCTGCCGCGATAGCCTAGGAAATTGCCGTGCACCGGATCGAAAAAGGGTACGCCCGAAATCCGCCAGTCCCCGGACGCCGCGCCCGAACCCGCGACGATGAACCGGGCGTCGCGAAAAGGTGCGCGCTTCTCGAACGCGCCCGCCGCCTGGCCGTCGACTCCAAACTGGCCGCGCTCGGCGATCGACGCGATGCTTTGCCCGATCAGCGGCCCGCGCGGCGCCCCTTCCACCCACATCACGATGCCGTCGGCGGCGCATTCCCACTGGAACTCCTCGGCCAGGCCCGGCGGCGGCGCGGCGGCCGCCTGCACCGCCGAGGTTTCCCGCGTCTTGCGGAATTTCTCGATGCGCGCCACGAGTTCGCGGATCTGGGTCTCGCCGGCCGCATCGGTCTGCGGAAGGGGCTTGGATTTCGTCAGCACGGGCGCTGCCTCGGCAACCGTGCCCGATAGTGCGAAATCGGCCGAACCGAAGCTCGCCAGCGCCTGCTCCACCTCCGGATGAAGGTCGCGGCGGTGGCGCAGCAGCGCCCGGGCGGAGAGACTGAGGCGCGGCAGCAGCTTTAGCCACTCGCCGGCACTCAGCAGCACGCCGCCGATCAGCGGCGCAGCGACCGCTGGCCCATCCTCGGCAAAGAAGGCGACGATGTCCGGCGACACGCGCCGTCCGGACAGGCTTCGCGCCACGCCCCGCCGCCGCTCGGCGTCCAGGGTGCCGCGCGTGCCCCGAAGCCATTCAAACGCGCGCTCGGTCTCGTCCCCGCTCTCGTCCTGGCGGCGCTGGGCGAGCAGATCGACGAGCTGGCGCCACTTCGCCGCTCGCGCCGAAGGGTTGGCCTCCGGCTGCGCAAGCACTGTCGCGATCGTGTCGTCGAAGCGCACGGAAAAGCTGATCCTTAAACCACTGGGGGCACCGCGGCGCGGCGGCCATTTGCAATCGTTAACGCGCCCGGTGGCGGGGCGGAAGGCGGCAAATCGCGCCGTCGCAATATGGGACGCGCCCGGTCTTAAAAAAAAGAGGCGCCGGATCGCTCCGGCGCCCCCTTTTCCATGCCGAGCGGCCGGCTTCAGCCGCGCTGGGCAAGCCAGGCCATCCACAGGCCGGCAAGCGGCGCGCGGCTGCCCGTCACCTTGCCGAACGCCGCTTCGGCCTCGGCGCGTTGCCCAGCCATGGCCAGCGTCATTCCCAGGCGGGTGTTGACGACGTTGGCATCGACCCCGCCCTTTTGCAGGGCAACGCGGTACAGGTCGGCCGCCTTGGCATAATCCTGGTAACCGGCATAAATGCTGGCCAGCGACAGGGCCAGCGTACCGTTGGCGCCGGCGCGCGCCTTGGCTTCGGCACCCGGAAGCGCGGCCTTGTCCTCGGCGATCTTGCCGCTGACCCGGCTCAACACCGCACTGTGCGCCCCGCTGGTTTTGCCTGCCGCGGCGGCGGCGTCCACCACCGTCTTTGCCGCGCCCCAGTTGCGGTTATACTCATAATATTGGGCGAGCCGCAGATAGTCGGTGGAGCTGGTCAGATTGCCGCTCACCTGCAGCAGGCGAAGCAGATCAGCGGAGGCTTCCTGGTCCTTGGCGAGCAGCGGCTGGGTGATCGCAACCAGGTTCTTGAAGTTCTGCGTGCTCGGATACAGGTTCAACGTTTCCCGCCCGAGTTCGGCCGCCAAGGCAGTGTTCTTCTGATTGTGCGCGATCTCCAGCGCCTTGCGGTACCAGGCTTCCTCGCCCTTCTTGCCGGCCGCCTTGTTGAGGGCGATCGCACGCTGGAGAAGCGGAAGCGCTTCGGCTTCCTTTTTCAGTTCCAGCTTCGCGCGCGACAGGTTGATCACCGTGTCGATCTCGTTCGGGGCCGCGGCCAGACGCGCGGTCAGAAGCGTCTCGGCACGTGCATAATCGCCGGCGACCAGCGCCTGCCCGCTTATGTAGTTGTTGAGCGTCCCGGTTTCCGCGGCCTCGGCGCCGCCGCTGGCGAGGATTGCATCGATTGCGGCGAGCTGGGCTGCCTTGTCGTTGGCGGCAATCGCCAGATCGAGCTGGAGCTTGGCAACAACATATTTGTCATCGGTGGTGGTCGCCACGGCCTGCGCTGCGGCAAGCTTCTGCGGCGCGTCGGGAGCCTTGGCCCGTACCGCTGTCTGAAGCTCGGTGATCGGCTTGCCGGCGGCCTTGCTGATGTTGAACTTGCGCTCGGCCGGCTGCGCTGCGGCGGCGGCGGCCTTCTTCTTGGACTGCGCGGCAGCCGGAGCGGCGGCGATGCCGCCCGCAATCAAGGCGGCGGAAAGGGCGAGTGTGGAAACAAGCTTCATGCGTTTACTCTCCTGGGCGTGAGATCTGTACGGAAACAAGAGGCGGTCAGCCGCGCTGGCCGAGCCAGACCAGCCACAAGGCGGCAAGCTCGGTGCGTGGTCCGGCCACGGCGCGGAACGCCGCTTCCGCTTCCGCCTTGCGCCCGGCGAGCGCCAGCGCGGTGCCGAGGCGGGTGTTGACCACGTTGGGATCGGTGCCGCCCTTTTGCAGGGAGGCGCGGAACAGGTCGATGGCCGCGGCATAATTGCCGGCGCCGAGCAGGACGTCGCCGGCCTGCAGCGCCGGAGCGCCGGTGGCGGCGGCCATGGCGCTCGCCTGGAGGGTGGAAAGCTTCGCCTTTTCAGCGGTTGAACCGCGCGCGGCGGTGGCGATCGCTTCCTTGAACACCGGCTTGGCCGGATCGACCATGCGGGTGTTGACGCCTTCCTCAAGCACCGAGCGGCTCTCGCCGGCAAGGCCTGCCGCCTGGAAGGTCTGCGCCGCTTCCAGATAATCGCGCTCGCCCGCCATGCCCTTGGACAGGCGAAGCAGGCGCACCGCGTCGAGCTGGGCGGCGGCATCGGGGTTGGCAAGCTCGCGATAGGTCAGCACCGCGTCGCGCCAGTTTTCCGGAGTGGGATAGGCGGCGGCGAGCTGACGGGCGTAGGACAGAGCCGGCCCGGGTTGCTTGGCGATCAGCGACAGGCTTGCACCGCGGCGATACCAGCTTTCCGGCACCGGCTGGCCGGCCGCGGCGCGAAGCTCGATGGCGCGCCCGATCAGCGGCACCGCTTCGGCGTTCTTGCGCAGGTCGAGCTTGACCCGGGCAAGGCTGATCGCGGTGTCGGCGGAGGGAGCCAGCTCAAGCGCCCGGGTAAGCGCCGCTTCGGCCTGCTCGCGCTTGCCGGCGGTTGCGGCGGTGGCGCCCTGGGCGGCGTAAAGCGGGCCGAGTTCGGCGCCGCTCAGCCGGCCGCTGGCGGCAAGCGCCTGGATCGCGCCGCTCAGCGCCTCGGGATTGCCGGCCTCACGGCCGTAGCGAAGCTGAAGTCCGGCGAGATAGTAGCGCGCTTCGCTGCCGCGCACGGCGGACTGGGCTGCGGCGAGCGCCGAAGCGGAGGCGGGATAGTTGCGCGACGCAAGCGCGGTCTCGAGGGCGATCAGCGCCTGATATTCGGCGCGGGAAACGTTCGGATATTGAACGGACGGCGCGGGGGCAGCCGCGGCGGGGGCGAAAGCGGCCGCTGCGGCGCTAAGCAAGGCAAAGGCGGCAAGCTTCGAAACCGAACTCATGAAAAGAACCCTTGATGATTGCCCCGTCGGCGACGATCGCGAGGGGCGGTGCGCGCGCCTCTCTACCGCCAAATCGAGCCGCTTTCTAGCGTTCGCACGGTGAACCGCGCTTGAACCGGGGCTGGGGCGTTTCCAAGCGAAAACAGCGGCTTGCCCCTCCATGGTTCACCGGCAGTTTGACAGGCGGTGAGCGCGCTCGCTAACCGCCTCCCGATGCTTGCCGTGATTTCACCCGCCAAGACGCTGGATTACAAGCGCCCCCTGCCGCCGCTGGAGCCGACCGAGCCGCGCTTCGGCAAGGAGGCGGCGGCGCTTGCCGCAGGCGCGGCGCGGCTGTCCAAAGGGAAGCTGAGCGGGCTGATGCACATTTCGGACGCCCTGGCCGAACTCAACGCCGATCGCTTCCGCGGCTTCTCCGAGGCCGAGCAGCGCGCCGCCATCTACGCCTTCGCCGGCGACGTTTATGCCGGCTTCGAGGTCCACAGCCTGGACGCGGAGGCGGTGCTGTTCGCCCAGAATCACCTGCGCATCCTGTCCGGCCTCTACGGCCTCCTCCGGCCCCTGGACGAGATCCGCCCCTACCGGCTGGAGATGGGCACGAAGTGGGCGCCCGGCCGCGCCAAGGACCTGTACGGCTTTTGGAAAGGCGAGGTCGCCGCCACTCTGGCGCGCGACGTGGAGGAGAGCGGCAGCGCTGCCATCATCAACCTTGCAAGCAAGGAATATTGGAAGGTGGTGGAAGGCCGCCTCCCCGCCGGGCTTCGTGTGATCGAGATCGACTTTCGCGAGGAGGGCCCCTCCGGCCTGCGCTTCAACACCTTTGCCGCCAAGCGCGCGCGGGGCATGATGGCGCGGTTCATCTGCGAGCACCGCCTGTCCGATCCCGAAAGCCTCAAGAACTTCCACAGCGACGGCTATGCTTACGATCCCGAAGGCTCCGACGAGACGCGCTGGCGCTTCCGCTTGGGCTGACCTCCTAGGTCCCCCCGTGCGCGCGTACGCGTAGGCGCGCGGGGTGGCGCCCGCCAAAAACAGCCGCTAGTGTCTCCTGACCAGACCAGCGCCTTCCAGGCGCACCCACAAAACCAAGTTCAGGAAACCTCCATTGGCCAGCGCACCGCCGACCATCGACAATAGCGATATCTCCCCCATCTCCATCGTCGACGAGATGAAGTCCTCCTACCTGGACTACGCCATGTCGGTGATCGTGTCGCGCGCTTTGCCCGACGTGCGCGACGGCCTGAAACCCGTTCACCGCCGCATTCTGTTCGGCGCGCACGAGGCGGGCTTCATTGCCGGGCGCCCGTATCGCAAGTCCGCCCGCCTGGTCGGCGAGGTGATGGGTAAATACCACCCGCACGGCGACAGCTCGATCTACGACGCGCTTGCCCGAATGACCCAGGACTGGTCGATGCGGGTGCCGCTGATCGACGGCCAGGGCAATTTCGGCTCCATGGATCCCGATCCGCCGGCCGCGATGCGCTACACCGAAGCCCGGCTTGCGCGCGTCGCTTCGGCGTTGCTCGAGGACATCGACAAGGACACGGTCGACTTCCAGCCGAACTACGATGCCTCGGAGCACGAGCCGCAGGTCCTGCCGGCGCGCTTTCCCAACATCCTGGTCAACGGTGCCGGCGGAATCGCGGTCGGCATGGCGACCAACATCCCGCCGCACAATCTGGGCGAGGTGCTCAAGGCCTGCACCGCCTACATCGCCAACCCGGACATCACGATCGACGAGCTGATCGAGATCGTCCCTGCTCCCGATTTCCCGACCGGACCGCTGATCCTGGGCCAGGCCGGCGCGCGCAGCGCCTACCACACCGGCCGCGGCTCGATCATGATGCGCGCCCGCCACAAGGTCGAAACCGGCCGCGGCGACCGCCAGTCGATCGTGCTCACCGCAATCCCGTTCCAGGTCGGCAAGAACGGCCTCGTCGAGAAGATCGCCGAAGCCGCCAAGGACAAGCGCATCGAAGGCGTCGCCGACATCCGTGACGAATCGAGCCGCGAGGGCGTCCGGGTCGTCATCGAACTGAAGCGCGACGCCACGCCCGAAGTGGTGCTCAACCAGCTTTGGCGCCACACCCCGGCGCAGTCGAGCTTCCCGGCCAACATCCTCGCCATTCGCGGCGGCCGCCCGGAAACGCTGAACCTGCGCGAGATCATCGAAAGCTTCGTCAAGTTTCGCGAGGAAGTGATCACCCGCCGCTCGAAGTTCGAGCTCAACAAGGCGCGCGAGCGGGCGCACATCTTGCTCGGCCTGGTGATCGCCGTCACCAACCTCGACGAAGTGGTCCGCATCATCCGCGGCTCCGCCTCGCCGCCCGAGGCGCGCGCGGCGCTCCTCTCCCGCGAGTGGGACGTGGCCGAGATCGCGCCCTACATCGCGCTTGTGGAATCGGTGGAGCATGTCGGCGGCGCCGGCAGCTATCGCCTCAGCGACACCCAGGTTCGCGCCATTCTGGAGCTGCGCCTCCACCGCCTCACCGGCCTCGGCCGCGACGAAATCGGCGGCGAGCTTCGCGAACTGTCGATTTCGATCGCCGCCTACCTCGACATCCTCGGCGACCGCTCCAAGCTTTACGCGGTCATGCAGACCGAGTTCGACGAAGTCGCCGCGGCCTACGCGACGCCGCGCGTCACCGAGATCGTCGCCGCCGCCGACGGCATCGACGACGAGGACCTGATCGAGCGCGAGGAGATGGTCGTCACCGTCACCTTGGGCGGCTACATCAAGCGCACCCCGCTTGACACCTTCCGGGCCCAGCGCCGCGGCGGCAAGGGCCGCTCCAGCATGGGCACCAAGGACGAGGATGCGGTCACCAACCTGTTCGTCACCTCGACGCACACGCCGGTGCTGTTCTTCTCCACCCACGGCAAGGTCTACCGTCTCAAGGTCTGGCGCCTGCCCGAAGGCGCCCCCCAGGCGCGGGGACGGCCAATGGTCAACCTCCTGCCGCTTGCCGAGGGAGAGAAGATCTCCACCGTTCTGCCGCTTCCCGAGGACGAAACTGAGTGGAAGAACCTCCACGTCATCTTCGCAACCGCCCATGGCGGCGCGCGCCGGAACTCGATGGATTCGTTCGCTAACATCCCGTCCAACGGCAAGTTCGCGATGCGCTTCGAAGAAGACGCAACCGATCGCCTCATCGGAGTGGCCTTGCTCAAGGAAGACGACGACGTCCTTCTCGCCACCCGCTTCGGCCGCGCGATCCGCTTCGAATCCACGGCGGTCCGCGAATTCCAGAGCCGCACCTCCACCGGCGTGCGCGGCATCACCCTGCGCGATGGCGACGAGGTCATCTCGCTCTCAATCCTCAAGGGCTTCAACGCCACTGCGGACGAGCGCGAAGCCTATCTGCGTGCCGCACCCTGGAAGGAAAACCAGAACGAGCCGGCCTTGTCGCCCGAACGCATGGCCGAGTTCCGTGACGCGGAGGAGTTCATCCTCACCGTCACCGAGAACGGCTACGGCAAGCGCACCTCGGCCTATGAGTATCGCCGCACCAACCGCGGCGGCCAGGGCATCACCAACATCGAGACCTCGGCCCGCAACGGCTGCGTGGTGGCAAGCTTCCCGGCGCATAACGGCGAGCAGCTCATGCTGGTCACCGATCAGGCCAAGCTCATTCGCACCACCGTCGGCGACATCCGAATTGGCGGCCGTAACACCCAGGGCGTCACCATCTTCAAGGTCGCAAAGGACGAGCACGTCGTCTCCGCCGCCCGGATCGACGAGGAAGACGAGCCGGAGAACGACGCCGAGGAGCTGATCGCCGACGAAATCGCCCACCAGCCCGAGTCGGACGAGGACCAGGTCCACCTCGACGACGGCACCGGCCCCGAGACGCTCCCGGACAGCCAGGAATAAGCGCGCTCCCGGTGCAAGCGCCGGGAGCCGTCACCTGGCGGGCGAGCGGGCAACGCCGCCTGCGGACTAGCTCACTGCACCTCCCCGTCATTCCGGCGAAAGCGGGAATCCCGCTTCTTCCTTCCTTCACCGACTAGACGAAAAAGAAGAAGCGGGACCCCCGCTTTCGCGGGGGTGACGGTGGTGCTGGCTGAGAGGCTAACGGCAACCTGGATGCACCGGCGCGAGCCGCGACTAGCCGCACCACCGCCGTCACCCCGGACTTGATCCGGGGTCCACCTTCTTTCTGTAGGAACGCACCAAAAGAAGGTGGATGCCGGATCAAGTCCGGCATGACGGATTGGCTCGGGTGCCACTGATCCGCAAAATGAGCGCAACGCTCGAAACTATTTGACTCTCATACCTCACGTCGCCTATTTCTGTAATTACAGAAAGGCCGAACATGCCCGCCACCGATCATCCCGATGCCAAGGCCTTTATCCTCCACTGGGGGGAAATGGGCACGCAGTGGGGCGTGAACCGCTCGGTGTCGCAGATCCACGCACTTCTATATTTGTCGGAAGGCCCCCTGCCGGCCGATGAGATCGTGGACGAACTTGGCCTCGCACGGTCCAACGTGTCCACCGGCCTGAAAGAGCTGCAGGGCTACGGCATCGTCCGCCGCGTCCATGTCGAGGGCGACCGGCGCGACCATTTCGTCGCCGAGAGCGACCTTTGGGAAATGCTGATCCGGATCAGCGCCGAGCGCAAGCGCCGCGAGATCGACCCGACCATCGCCTTCCTCGCCGAACTCTCCGCCCGCCTCGCCAAGGATGAAACCGCGCCGCGCCACCTGCGCGAGCGGATCACCCGCATGCACGAATTCATCTCCACCCTCGCCACTTGGTACGAGCAGGTGCGCGGGCTTCCGAAATCCACCCTGGTCACCCTGATGAAGCTCGGCGCCAAGGTCGCCCGCTTCATTCCGGGCGCCGGCAAACCCCCCAAGACACTCAAACCCTAAGGAGCGTTCGCGATGCGCACCGCACCCGATTAGCCACGTTCACCAATTTCGCAATTTACAGAAACAACCGCACACAAAGGAAAGTCGTCATGGTTGAAATTTCCTACGCACTCTACCTGCTCATTTCGATCGGCATCACGATCTGGGTCGCCCGCACGCTTTCCAAGAATGGCGAGGTGTTCCTGGTCCAGTGCTTCGGCCACAACCAGGAGGTCGCCCGCTCCACCAATCACCTGCTGGTGGTCGGCTTCTACCTGGTCAATATCGGCTTCATCACCCTCACCCTCAGTATCGGCAGCGAACCGAGCACGGTTCCGGAAGCGATCCGCTTCCTGAGCGGCAAGGTCGGTCTTGCCGTCGTGGTCCTCGGCGCCATGCACTTCTTCAACATGAGCGCCATTGCCCGCTTCGGCCGCAAGGTGAACGATTGGCTCGGCGGCCAGGACAGGCCCGCTTACGCCGGGTGAGGAGAATGCGGGCGCCTGGGGAGGCGCCCGCCCTTCGCTGATTTAAACCCGAGGGAGGACGAAATGGCCGACGCATCCCACGACGTCAGACTGCTGACCCGCAAGGTCGAATGGCGCGATCTCGTGCCGATGCGCCTCCTGGACGGCTGCATCGAGTGCGTCCACCCCCTGCCCTGGCTGCTTGGTTCCTGGTGGTGCGCGGAGCAAGGTGTCTGGCCCGTTGCCGCCGCTTGCTCCTTTCTGTTCTTCCTCACCGCTTTGCGACTCAACCACGAGGCCATCCACCGCAACCTCGGCTTCCGCGCCCGCGGCCATCAATGGGTGATCCACGGGCTCAGCACGGTGATGCTCGGCTCCAACACCGCCATCGCCTTCAATCACCTGCGCCACCACGCCCATCTCGGCCGGGCCGAAGACGTGGAAGGCAAATGCGGCCGAATGAACTTCCGCCAGGTCCTGGTCTACGGCCCGCTCTTCCCGTTCGAGCTCTGCGCCACCGCCTGGCGCCGCGGCAACGCCCGTACCCGCCGCCGGATGGAGATCGACCTTGCGCTCAACGCCGCGATGATCGCCGCCGCTTTGGCCTCCGGTCTCCAGGCGCTGCAATACCATGTCCTGACCATGCTCCTCGCCCAGTGCCTCACCGCCTACTTCGCCGTGTGGATCACCCATCGCGGCTGCGACGGCGAGGAGCTGGTCGCACGCACCCAGCGCTCGCGGCTGATCAACTTCGTCACCTACAACATGTTCTTCCACCTCGAGCACCACCTCTTCCCCGCCGTTCCGGTGAAGCGGCTTGGGTTGCTCGCGGGGCGCCTTGATGCAGCCGTTCCGGCAATCGGAGCGCGTGCCAGGAGGGTGCTGTGACAGGACCTTGGTCTCCTGAACCGATCGACGCTCATCTCTTCCCTGCGGCCGTGCGCGTGCCGTTCGCAGCGTTGCTAGCGTCCGTGGCGGCCGGCCCGTTGTGCATGATCGTGCTGGTCCTCCTGTCCTTCACCCAGCCCCACCCGCCGAGCTCGGGCTTGGGCTCTGAGCTCGGGGCGATGTTCGTGATGAGCACAATCGTCGGGTTCGTGATCTCGATCGTTCCAAACCTTGTCGGGACTTCTGCCATGTTCCTGCTCGCCAGGCGCTGGCGCGCCGCCACCTTGCGCCGAAGCTGGGTTGCCGCCGGCGCGATCGGCGGGTCTCTTTCGACGCTTTTCACAGGCATTTCCTTCGGAGAGCCGCTGCTCGTACTCCCCCTCGTCGTAGTCGGCGCCTGCTGCGCGGCCATCTGCCACCTCGTGGCCAGGCCGGATTGAGCCGGCCGCCGCTTGGCTCTATCGCGCTCCCATGACCCACCACATCCACATCATCGGCGGCGGCCTCGCCGGTTCGGAAGCCGCCTGGCAGCTCGCCGAGGCGGGCGTGAAGGTGCGCCTCTCCGAGATGCGCGGCACCGGCGAGAAAACGCCGGCCCACCACACCGACAGCCTCGCCGAACTGGTCTGCTCGAACAGCTTCCGAAGCGACGATGCGGAGCGCAACGCGGTTGGCCTGCTCCACGCCGAAATGCGCCAGCTCGGCTCGCTGATCATGACCACCGCCGACGCCCACAAGGTGCCCGCGGGCTCCGCCCTGGCGGTCGACCGCGACGGCTTTTCGGCCGCGGTGACGGAGCGCCTTGCTGCCCATCCCAACATCGAGATCGTTCGCGAGCGGGTGGACGCCCTCCCCGCCTCCGGCCCGACCATCGTCGCCACCGGCCCGCTCACCGCCGTCAAGCTCGCCGAGTCGATCGGCGCCGCCACCGGCGCGGACGCGCTCGCCTTTTTCGATGCCATCGCGCCCATCGTCTACCGCGAGTCGATCGACATGGAGATCGCCTGGATGGCGGCGCGCTGGGACAAAGGCGGCAAGGATTACGTCAACTGCCCGATGGACAAGGAGCAGTATCTCGCCTTCCACCAGGCGCTGCTCGACGGCGAAAAGACCGAATTTCGCGAATGGGAGCAGAACACGCCCTATTTCGAAGGCTGCATGCCGATCGAGGTGATGGCGTCGCGCGGCCTCGACACCCTGCGCTTCGGCCCGATGAAGCCGGTCGGCCTCGACAATCCGCGCACCGGCCGCTGGCCCCATGCCGTGGTCCAGCTCCGCCAGGACAATGCGCTCGGCACCTTGTTCAACATCGTCGGCTTCCAGACCAAGCTCAAATACGCCGAGCAGGTGCGCATCTTCCGGATGATCCCGGGCCTCCAGAATGCCGAATTCGCAAGGCTGGGCGGCCTCCACCGCAACACCTTCATCAACGCGCCGCAGCTGCTCGACCCGACGCTGCGCCTGAAGAAAGCGCCCCACATCCGCTTCGCCGGCCAGATCACCGGCTGCGAGGGCTATGTCGAATCCGCCGCCGTCGGCCTGATGGCCGGCCGCTTCGCCGCCGCCGAACTCGCCGGAACCACCTTGGCCCCGCCCCCGCCCGAGACGGCCTTCGGCGCCCTCCTCGGCCACATCACCGGCGGCGCGGACGCCGACAGCTACCAGCCGATGAACGTAAACTTCGGCCTCTTCCCACCCGTCGAAGGCAAGTCGAAAAAAGCCGACCGCAAACTCCTCTACACCACCCGCGCAAGCCAGAAGCTGGGCGAGTGGATCGCTGCTTTGCCTCCCCATGCGGCAGCATGGGGAGGGGGACCAGCGAAGCTGGTGGAGGGGTAACTTAGCGCCGAGCTGCTAGAACAATCGCGGTAACCACCGAATCCACGTCCCTCATCACGTCCGCCGCATCGAAGCGCAGCACGGTCTTGCCTCGAGTTGCCAGCCAAGCATCTCGCCGAGCATCAGATGCAGGATTGTCACCCATCGAGTGGCTGTCGCCATCGACCTCGATGATCAGGCCTGCCGAGGCACAGTAGAAGTCGGCGGTACACCGATCGAACGGATGCTGCTTTCGGAACTTCAGCCCCGCGGGCCGCTCCCTAAGCACCTGCCACAGGCGATATTCGGGAGGCGTCATCTCACGCCGTAGCGCCCTTGCCCGAAGCACTGCTTCGTTCTTGCGCCTTATCGGATCGCGCGGCGCCATCTACCCCTCCACCAGCTTCGCTGGTCCCCCTCCCCATCTTCGATGGGGAGGGCAAATCAGCACCGGCACTTCGGCTTGGGCTTCGTCTTCGGCGCCGTCGACGCATACTCCCGCGGGCTTAGCCACGCCGAGCGGTCCGCATCCGCCTTGCCGAACTTGGCCGCCGTGCTCTTCGCCCATTCCTCGAAGCTCAGCCGCCCGTCGCCATTGCCGTCGAGCTTGGCGAAGGCCTTGCGGCGCGGCTCGTAGAGCTCGTCCAGGGTGATTCGCCCATCTTCGTTGCGGTCGGCACGCGCGAAGCGTTTCTCCTCCTTGCTCTTCTCGCTTGCTTGCGGGGCCGGTGGCGGCGGCAGGCCGCGGGGGCTCGGCGCCTGCGGCTCCTCCGCCGTTGCAGCTGCCACCGACGGCGGCGTCGGAAGCGGGCTTTCCGCCCCGGCCTGGCCTTTGAAGAACAGAAACAGCCCCGCCAGCAGCAGCAAGCCCGACGCGACGCCGGCAGCGATCCGAACCATGCTTGTCCTCCCTCACCTCGTAAGGGAGTCAGTCCCCAAAAACATCCACTTCTGTCGGAAAGTGTCTCCGGAATGGAGTCGACCCGCGCATCTGCTGTCCGGTTGCGCGCTTTTCCCTTTGGTGACACAATATCACCCGCGCCGCTTCGTGTCGGCGCCCTTGGAGGTCCCATGCCGACTGCTCCCAACTTCGCCCCCCTTGCCCGCTCCGCTGCTTTGGCCGCGCTGGCTTTCGTTGCAACGGCAGCGGTCGCCGCGCCGCCCGCACCGGGCACAAACGACTCCGCAGAGCCGATCGTGGTCACCGGAACGGTGCTCACGCCGGACGAAGCCGAGCGGCGCGCGAACGAGTTCATCCGCAGCACCGGCGTCGCCAAGGGGATGAAGCCGGCGGCGCGATGGGGGGAGCCGGTGTGTCCGCGGGTCATCGGCCTCAGGCCGGATCAAGGGCAGACCGTGCTTCTGAAGATGCGGGCGGTCGCCCAGGAGGCCGGGATCAGCCTCGGCCGGGAAGGCTGCGACGCCAATATAACGGTCAGCTTCACGGCGGACGCCGGCGCCATTGTGCGCGAAGTCCAGCGCCGCTCGCCCGGGCGCCTTCGCGAAGTCCCGGCTGAAGAACGCGCCGCTTTGCTCACTGGGCCGGCGCCGATCCGCTGGTGGTATTCCACCGATGTTCAAAGCCGCACGGGCGGCAAGGGCCAGTCGGCGCCGGCACCCTGGTTCAAGGCCGACGCGTCGGAGGGTGCGTCGGAGGGGGGCACCTTGAACCTGCCCAATCCCGGCGGCACCCTTCACCATTACAATTCCAGCATAGTGAGCACCCAGGTCGAGCGGGTATTGTTGAACGCCAGCATCCTGATCGACGCAAAGGCCGTGGCCGGGGTCCCGCTGGACGCCCTCGCGTCGTACGCCGCCATGGTCGCCTTTGCGGAGATCAGGCCGTCCGATCCCGCGCCGTCGGGCTCGGTGCTTGCGCTGTTCGACACGAAAAGGTCGAGCCAGGAGATTACCGAGCAGGATATGGCCTTTCTGCGCGCGCTCTACCGATTGCAGCTCGATCGGCCGGCCCGCTACCATCGCGGGATCTTGGTGAAAGGCCTGGTGGCGGCGCAGAAGACCGGCGGATAGGGACGCAGGTTAGCGGCCGAGCAGCCGAACCTTAAGCATCTGAAGCATGCGCGTCGGTGCGCCCTGGATCTCCCACCCGCCTGCTCCCCGCGCCGCATCGCGCGCCGCAAGCACCGCAAGCATGCCGAGTGGACGAAGCGGTGACGGCCATTTGCCCCACCGCCGCGCCGCGGCCGCCGCAATCGCGGCCTCGGCGTCCACCTCAGAGCCGCTGTGCCGGGCAAGATCGATCAGCGCCCAGGCCTCGCCGCCCGCCTCCACGTCGGCGCTCTCACCGCCGAGCAGGCACGCGCTGTACCGGAACAACAGGCCGCCCCGCGCCGCCGCAAAGCGGTTTAGTTCGTCGGCCGTCAGGGGATCGGGAGTGAGGAGCAAGGTCCAGCCAAGCTCCATGGCCGACAGCTCGGTCCCGGTGATGCCGAGCGGAAGCACAAGCGCGGCAACCGCCTCCAGCACCGGCTCGGCGGGGGGGCGGCCGCCTGTGTCGAGCTGCTCCAGCGCGTCGCGCCACCAGGCGAGCTTGATCTGGCTGAGCAGCGGATCGCGGCCGCCCGTCAGCACCGCTGCCAAGGCAGCGTCGAGCTGCCACAAGGCTTCCACCGCCGGGCGGACCCGGGCGGGAATGTAGCTCAACGCCAATATGCGGTCGGGATCGAGCTCAGCCATCGGCCGGCTCCCTTAATAGGATCAGCGGTAGCAGACCTTTTTCGCCGCCTCGACCACCTTGTCGACCGTGATCAGCGCCAGCTTCTCGAGATTGGCGGCATAAGGCAGCGGCACGTCTTCGTCGGTGACTCGGAGCACGGGGGCGTCGAGGTCGTCGAACCCTTCCTCCATCGCCACCGCCATGATCTCGGTGGAGATCGAACAGACCGGCCAGCCTTCCTCGACACAGACCATGCGGTTGGTCTTTGCGAGCGATTTCAGCACCGTCGCCTTGTCGAGCGGGCGAAGCGTGCGAAGATCGATCACCTCGGCGTCGATACCCTCCTCGGCAAGCTTGGTTGCCGCATCAAGAGCGACTCCGACGCCGATCGAGTAGCTGACCAGGGTGACGTCCTTGCCCTCGCGCGCGATCCGCGCCTTGCCGATCGGCAGGACGTAATCGTCGAGCTTCGGCACGTCGAAGCTTTGCCCGTAGAGCAGCTCATTCTCCAGGAACACGACCGGATCGCCGCTGCGGATCGCCGCCTTGAGCAGGCCCTTGGCATCGGCGGCGGTGTAGGGCGCAATCACGATCAGGCCGGGAACGCTTGCATACCACGGCCCGAAATTCTGGCTGTGCTGCGCACCGACTCGGCTCGCGGCGCCGTTGGGACCGCGAAACACGATCGGGCAGCGCATCTGGCCCCCCGACATGTAGTTGGTCTTGGCCGCGGAATTGATGATGTGGTCGATGGCCTGCATGGCGAAGTTGAAGGTCATGAATTCGATGATCGGACGAAGGCCGCCCATCGCCGCGCCGGTTCCGACGCCGGCAAAGCCATATTCGGTGATCGGCGTGTCGATGACGCGCTTGTCGCCGAACTCCTCGAGCAAGCCCTGCGTGACCTTGTAGGCGCCCTGATATTCGGCGACTTCCTCGCCCATCACGAACACCCGGTCGTCGGCGCGCATTTCCTCGGCCATCGCGTCCCGCAACGCCTCGCGCACCGTCTGGCGGACCAGCTCGGTGCCTTCCGGAACTTCCGGCTCCACGGCGAGGCTGGCCGGCTCTTCGCCTTGCTGGGGCCTCGCGGCAACGGTGGACTGCTGCGCCTGCGCTTCCTCCGCTGGCGATGCTGCAATCGCAGTGCCGTTGTCCTCGGGCGCAGCAACGTCGTGGGCGCCGCCCGCGCCGGCGCTTTCCGCATCCTCGCCCTCGGCGGCGAGGATGGCGATCACCGTCCCGACCTTCACTTCGTCGGTGCCCTCGGCGACCAGGATCTTGGCGACGACGCCCTCGTCGATCGACTCGAACTCCATGGTCGCCTTGTCGGTCTCGATCTCGGCGAGAAGCGTCCCGGAGGTGACCTGGTCGCCCTCCTTGACCAGCCATTTGGCAAGCGTGCCCTCCTCCATCGTTGGGGAAAGCGCGGGCATTTTCAGTTCAATCGGCATCAATAGGTCTCGACCAGAATGTCGGTGTAAAGCTCGGCGGCGTCCGGCTCCGGCGATTGCTCGGCGAAGTCGGCGGCTTCGGAGACGAGGCGCTTGATGTCGGCGTCGAGCTTCTTGAGCTCGGCCTCCTCGACGCCGGCGGCGGCAAGCTCGCGCTTCACCGCCTCGATCGGATCGGATTTGTCGCGCACCGACTGCACTTCCTCGCGGCTGCGGTATTTGGCCGGATCCGACATCGAGTGACCGCGATAGCGGTAGGTCTTGAGCTCGAGCAGGATCGGACCCTTGCCGGCGCGCACCCATTCCAGCGCCGTGGTCGCCGCGCCGCGGACCGCAAGCACGTCCATGCCGTCGACCTGGATGCCCGGAATGCGGAAGCTTTCGCCGCGCTTGTAAAGCTGGTCCTCGGCCGAGGCGCGGTTGACGCTGGTGCCCATGGCATATTGGTTGTTCTCGATCACGTAGATGATCGGAAGCTTCCACAGCTCGGCCATGTTGAAGCTTTCATAGACCTGGCCCTGGTTCGCCGCACCGTCTCCGAAATAGGCAAGGCAGACGCCGCCGTCGCCGGCATATTTATGCTTGAACGCAAGCCCGGTGCCGAGGCTGACCTGGGCGCCGACGATGCCATGGCCGCCGTAGAAGCGGTGCTCGACGCTGAACATGTGCATCGAACCGCCCTTGCCGCGCGAAATGCCGGCTTCGCGGCCGGTGAGCTCGGCCATGATGACGCTGGGATCGATTCCGTAGGCAAGCATGTGGCCATGGTCGCGGTAGCCGGTGATCACCGAATCCTTGCCCGGCTCCATCGCGGACTGGAGGCCGACCGCGACCGCCTCCTGGCCGATATAGAGGTGGCAGAAGCCGCCGATCAGGCCGAGCCCGTAAAGCTGGCCTGCCTTTTCCTCGAACCGGCGGATCAGCAGCATCTGCTCATAGAAGCGCAGCAGCTGTTCCTCGTTCGCGTCGAACCGGCGGTTTGCCTCGAATGTTTC
>DASWNA010000057.1:0-2433 GCA_036399475.1 Allosphingosinicella sp. | reverse complement strand
ATGTCGGTGCGTTCGGCGCTCACCATCCACCGCGGCACCGCCAACCGATCGGATCAGCCGCGGCCCGTTCTGGTGGTCGGCGTCGATGCACCCGACGCGACAAATGCTGCGCACCATGATCTCCAGGTAACGCAGCATTATCTGGACGCGCTGCCGCCCCGGGTGCGCGATCATCTGACCTACCGGCTGGTCGAAAAACTCGAGACGGTGGTGCAGAACCACGTCATCGAAGGGCTGCTGCAGCCGGAATATTGAGCCGCAGCTGCGGCTTTGCGGCCACACGGTAGATATGCCGTCTTTCATCGTGCCCGGGCTAATCTACGTTACCTCGCTTGAGCTGCAGCCGGTTTTGGCATGTTGCTCAATGGCTTAGCCGTTCGCGGCGGGGTTTTTCGAGGCGTGGCGGATTATGCGTACGGGGAGGTATGCGTGGCTTCGTTCAGCGCCGTGAAACTCTTCTGTGGGTAAATTTAGATTAGTCCTTGCGGTCAGATTCCGCCGCAAGCTATTTGTTCCCGGGGTTTTGCATCCGGGTGGGGTGGGTAAAATGAGCAGATCAGTACGCGATTACGTTGAAGTGAAGGATTACGGCACGCTCGATGCGTTGATCGAGCAGCTGATCCAGGTCCGCGATGCGTTGCCGGAAGGCGCGGATGCGGAAGTGAAGATGCGCGGCGACGACGTCTTCGGGCGTCACCTGTGCGTCAGCTTCTCCCGGCCGCAGAGCGCGTCGGAAGCCGAGTGCGAAGCGCGCTACGCCGATGCGTATCGCGAATCGCGCGAGCGCGAGCTTTCGCGGCTGCAGGACGAACTGGGCTTCTGCCCGGTCGAGCAGCGCGGCCAGCGCAAGCTGCGGGTCGTCGGTTAAGCGATCCGATTAAAGAAGCGGCCCGTGCCGGGGGGTGCGGGCCGGTTCTCTTTCTTCTTTCAGAGGTGAGAACGTGCGCTACGCGCACGCCCCTCCACCATGCTGCGCATGGTCCCCCTCGCCCCGGAAATCCGGGGGAGGCGTTTTTCGTCACCATTCGGCGAAGCTGCCGTCCTTCTGGCGCCAGATCGGGTTGCGCCAGCGGTGGCCTTCCGCGTGCGCGGCGCGGACGGCGTCTTCGTCGATGGTGATGCCGAGGCCGGGCTTTTCCGGGATCGGCAGATAGCCGTCTACGGGGGTGAGGACTTCCTTGTCGCTGAGGAACTCCAGCAGGTCGTGGCCGACATTGTAGTGGATGCCGAGCGACATCTCCTGGATGGCGACGTTGGGCGCGGTGGCGGCGAGCTGGAGGCAGGCGGCGAGCGCCAGCGGACCCAGCGGGCAATGCGGCGCGACGGCGACGTCATAGGCTTCCGCCATGGCAGCGATGCGGCGGCATTCGCTTAAGCCTCCGGCGTGGCTGAGATCGGGCTGGATGATGTCGACCGCGCGGCTTTCGAAGAACGGCTTGAAATCCCAGCGCGAATAGAGCCGCTCGCCGAGCGCGATCGGCGTGGAGACGAGCTGGGCGAGCTGGGCGAGGCCCTCGTGATTTTCCGACAGCAAAGGCTCTTCGATGAACAGGAGCCCCAAGGGCTCCAGCACCTTGGCGAGTTGCTTGGCCATTGGCCGGTGGACGCGGCCGTGGAAATCGAGGCCGACGTCCATCCCCGCCCCCTGCGCCGCCTCGACGCGCGCGATCACTTCGTCGAACACCTTGGGCGTGCCGATCCAGTCCATTTCGGCGGTGGCGTTCATCTTGATCGCAGAGAAGCCCTGGCTCTTGCGCACTTCGCAGGCCGCCGCGACGTCGTCCGGGCGGTCGCCCCCGATCCAGGCGTAGGCGCGGATCCTGTCGCGGACCTTGCCGCCCATCAGCTGCCAGGCGGGAACGCCAAGCGCCTTCCCCTTCAAATCCCAGAGCGCCTGATCGAGCCCCGAGATGGCCGACATCATCACCGGACCGCCGCGGTAGAAGCCGCCGCGATAGGCGACCTGCCAGATGTCCTCGATCGCAAAGGCATCGTGACCGATGAAGCGGTCCTTCAGCGCCTCGAACGCGCCGTCCACCGCTTCCGCCCAGCCTTCGAGGCTGGCTTCGCCCCAGCCGACGGCGCCATCGTCGGTTTCCACGCGGACGAACAGCCAGCGGGGCGGCACGTAGAAGGTTTCGATGCGGGCGATCTTCATGGGATGTCTCCAGTGAAGCCTTAGAGGTCGTTTTCGGGAAGCGCGCTTTCGCTGACGAGGTTGGGCCAGCGCCGCGCGGCGTCGGCCTGCTGATCGCGATCGTGACCGCGGCCGGCCTGGTCGGGCGGAACGATCGGCACGACGAGGCAGAGGCTGGACGCCGGCAGGACGTCGCGCCAGTCGGCGATCAGTTTCTTGTAGGCTTTGCCGACGTTGCGGATGTTGCGATCGAGATCGAACAGGCCGAGCGGGTTGACGTTGCCGTTCTGCTCGCG
>DASWNA010000056.1:0-56174 GCA_036399475.1 Allosphingosinicella sp. | reverse complement strand
GAGCATTCAACCTGTTCTTATTCCACGGTTTTCAGCTTCGCGCGCGTTCAGGCCGGGGTAATAGAAGTTGACCCACTGAGCGAATCTGCTACTGATAGGGAACAAGATCTTGCATAAATCAGGACCGCTCGTGACGTTGAGTCTACTCCCCCAAACGGCGGGCGATAAGCCCGCTATTGCTGCTGCGCCGCGCCGGCGCAAGCTTGCTGCCGCCCCCGTGGCGGCGCTCATCGGCGCCGCGTTGCTGGCCGGCTGCGCCGCCAAGCGCGGTGGCGACATCCCTTATCATCCGACCACCGAAGCGTTCGGGGCGCCTGACTCGCCGGCCCTTGCCGCGCTGGAGGAGAACTACCGGATCGCGCCGCTGGACAAGCTGAAGGTGAACGTCTTCCAGGTCGCGGACCTTTCCGGCGACTATGAGGTCGATCTGGCCGGCAACATTTCCATGCCGCTGATCGGCAACGTTCGTGCGGTGGATCTCACGACCCAGCAGCTCGACCAGAAGATCACTGCGCAGCTTGCCGAGCGTTATTTGAAGTCGCCCGATGTCAGCATCGGGGTTTCGGCGTCGAGCACCCGCGTTGTGACGGTGGACGGCTCCGTCCGCCAGCCCGGTGTTTTCCCGGTAAATGGCCCGATCACCCTGATGCAGGTTATTGCCCGCGCCAGCGGCACGGACGAGAACGCCAATCCGCGGCGCGTGGCCGTGTTCCGGCAGATCAGCGGGCAGCGCATGGCGGCGGCCTTCGATCTGACGGACATCCGGCGCGGCAAGCTTGAGGATCCTCGTATCTACAGCGGGGACATCGTGGTTGTGGACGGCTCCAAGGTGAAGTCGATCCAGCGCGAGGTTATGCAGACGCTTCCGCTCCTGGGCCTTTTCCGCCCCTTCTGATCTTCCGTTCTACCGTCGCATCCCGCGCTACCCGTTGAAAGGCAGCTCTGCTTTCTATGAGCAAGAATAACATCGAACCCGTATCCGGCCGGCCCATCTGGCCGGCTGCGCCGGGCCGCGGCGGTGAGTTGGCGATTCCGGCGGATGGCGGGCAGCAAAGCTACAAAACCGTCGGCGGGCTGGATCTCAATTTCGACAGCCTGTGGCGCGCCATCTGGGAATGGCGATGGCTGGTCGCGGGCGCGGTGGCGGTTGCCCTGGCGGGCGCCGTTATCGTCACCTTCATGACGACGCCGCTGTACCGGGCCGAGGCGCTGATCGAGCTTAACCCGCCGCGCGTCGAGGTGATGGACCGCAGCAAAAGCGGCGGCGGGGAAGCCGCCGAAGCGGCCGATCCCAAATACCTGGCGACGCAATATGGCCTCCTGGCAAGCAAAAGCCTCGCCTTGCGCGTGGCGCAGGACCTGAACCTGGCGTCGAACCAGGAGTTCATGCCCGGCCAAGGCGATCGCGCAGCACGGTTGAAGAGCGCCGCCGGCATCTTGAACGGCAACTTCCAGCTGGATCCGATTCCCGGAAGCCGGCTCGTCCGCATCGCCTACATTTCGCACTCTGCGTCGCTCGCGGCCCAGATTACCAACAGCTACGCCGATAACTTCATCTCCTCGAACCTCGAGCGGCGCTACGAGGCCTCCTCCTACGCGCGGCAGTTTCTTGAGCGGCAGATTGCCCGGGTGAAGGGCGACCTGGAGCGCTCGGAGCGGCAGCTCGTCACCTACGCCCAGCAGCAGAGCCTTATTCAAACCTCCGGGGCATCGGAGAAAGGCGGCTCGCCCGGCGACACCAACTCGCTGGAGGGTGCGTCTCTTGTCGCGCTCAACACGGCATTGGCCGATGCGCAGACCCGCCGCATCGCGGCTGAACAGCGCTTCCGTCAATCGCGCGCGCTTAACGCCGGTAAAGTGGTGGAAAGCACCGCGCCGTTGCGTTCGGAACTTGCCCGTTTGCAGGCCGAATATCAGGAAAAATCGGCGACCTTCCGCGCGGATTATCCCGACATGGTTCGCCTTCGCCAGCGCATGCAGTCGATTGAAAGCTCGCTTGCGAGCGAAACCGGCAGTTTGACCGGCGGCCAGGCCACCGCGCTCGCCGCCGAGTATCGCGCGGCCGCGGCTGAAGAGCGCACTCTTCAAGCGCGCGTTGCCCAGCTCAAAGGCTCGGTGCTGAACGAGCGCGGCAACCGCATCCAGTACAACATCCTGCAGCGCGAGGTGGACACCAACCGCTCGCTCTACGACGCGCTTCTGCAGCGCTACAAGGAAATCGGCGTTGCCGGCGGCGTCGGCACCAGCAACGTTTCGGTGGTCGATCGCGCCGAACCGCCGGGCGGGCCCTACAAGCCCAATCTTATGCTGAACCTCCTGGTCGGCCTGGCGCTGGGCCTGGTCGGCGGCATCGGTGCAGCCCTTGCGCTTGAGTTCCTGAACGACACGATCAAGAGCCCGGACGACGTGCGCGACAAGCTCAATCTCCCGTCGCTCGGCGTTATTCCGAACAAGAAGGGCGTCGCTGCGATCTCCGAGGAGCTGAAGGACCAGACGTCGCCCATTGCCGAGGCGTATTTCTCGCTGCGTACCTCCCTCCAGTTCACCACGGAGACAGGGGCGCCGCGCACCCTCTTGATCACCAGCTCGCGGGCGGCGGAAGGCAAGTCGAGCACCACGCTCGCTTTGGCGCAAAACTTCGCGCGGCTTGGCAAGTCCGTGCTGTTGATCGACAGCGACTTGCGCAAACCGGCCTTTGTCACGGGGCTGGAGCCGAACGAGGGCTTGTCCAAGCTGCTCACCAACACGGACCCGCTCTCGAGCCATGTGCTCAAGACCCAATTCGAGAACCTGTCCTTGCTGCCCTGCGGCCCGCTTCCGCCCAACCCGGCCGAGTTGCTGGCTTCGCACCGCCTGGAGGCGCTGATCGCGGAGGCCATGAACAATTACGACATGGTTATCATCGACGGCCCGCCGGTGCTCGGTCTGGCGGATGCTCCGTTGCTCGCCGCTGTCGCGCAGGCCACGCTTCTAGTTATCGAAAGCGGGAAGACCCGGACGCGCGCCGCGGTTGACGCGGTGAACCGTATCAAGGCGGCTGGCGGAAACATCGTCGGCGCCGTGCTGACCAAGTATCGCCAGCAGGCTCACGGCTATGGCTATTCCTACAATTATGAGCCGTACCGCTATGGCGGAGTCGGTAGCCGCGAGCGCGAAATCAAGCTAATCGCTCAGCGTGAGACCGAATAAGGAACCCTCGAGCCGCGGCGGTTCGATCGCCGCGGCGGCAGGCAAGATCGTCATTGGGGCGGCACTGACCCTGTTTCTTGCATGGCAGGTGGTGAAAACCTCTGCCGCCGACGCTCTGATGCGGCGCAACCTGCCGGCGGCGCTGGCGATCGCGCCTGACCATCCGGCGGTGCGCATCAACCTTGCTTCGGCTGAATTTCACGCCCGCGGCGGTGTCCTCAGCCCGGCCAGCCGCAATGCCCTTCTCGACGCAACAAAGCGGGCGCCGCTCGCGGAGGAGCCGTTTTTCCTGGAAGGGGTCGCGGCTATTGCAGCGGGCGATCCAGACCGCGGCGAGCGCCTGCTCGAGGAAGCCCGCCGCCGGAACCCGCGGTCGCGCGGCACGCGGCTGATCCTCCTCGACCGTTACTTGCGCAAGCAGCAGATCGAGCGCGCGGGGGTCGAGATCGCGGCTCTCAGCCGGCTTATGCCCAGAAGCGCGGAGGTTCTGATACCCGAATTGGCGCGCATGGTCCGGGAACCGAAAAGCGGGGCCGGGCTGATCCGCGTCCTGCAAAGCGAGCCCGCTCTCCAGCAAGGCGTGCTGTCACGCCTTGCGCAGACGGACGCGGACCCCGATCTCATCCTGCGGATCGCCGCAGCCACGCCGGCACCGGCCGCGGGTTCGGAACCGCCGCCGTGGCAGCGCGAGCTGCTGGCGCGGCTTATCGGGAAGAATGATCTTACCCGCGCTTACGCCCTGTGGCGCAGCTTCGCGGGGGCCGCTGCGGGTGAAGCCGGCGGCCAAAAGGGTCTGTACGATGGCCGCTTCCAGGCTCTGCCCGGCCCGCCACCCTTCAACTGGCAGCTCCTTTCGGGTCCCGAGGGGGTCGCGGAGCGCAGCAAGGCGCCGGCGCTTGATGTGGAATATTATGGCCGGGCGAACGTGGAACTCGCAAGTCAGCTGCTGCTGCTCTCCCCGGGCCGGTACCGCCTCCAGTTCAGCGCGCAAGGCGCCGCTTCGGGCGAAGGCAGCCAGATCGTCTGGTCGGTGACCTGCCACAACAGCAAGGCCCGGCTTTTGAACCTTCCGCTTACCGGTATCACCGCATCGCCGAAGATCGCCGCGGGCGAGTTCACGGTTCCGTCCGGGGGCTGCTCGGGCCAGTGGCTGCGGCTTGCCGGCGTCGCTGGTGAATTCAGCGGCGGGCAGACCGCAACGATCAGCGACATGGCGATCAGCCGGGCGGGCGCGCGATGATCCACAACCTCCGCCTCGGCCTCACGCCCTTCTACCTGCTCCTGTGCCTACTGCTCGGCGGCGCCAGCGCGGCCGGCTTCTGGGCGAACATGACGCTTCAGCTGCTTGCCTTGCCGATTCTGTTCTGGGCTCTGGTGGTTCGCCGGCAGACGCCGATATCCACGCCCTCCCGCCAGTTGCTGATCATGTTCGCGCTGCTGGTCGTCCTTGGCGTCGCCCAGCTGATACCGCTGCCGCCGTCGGTCTGGACGGTTCTGCCCGGTCGGCAGACGGTGGTTGAAGGGTTTGCGCTGCTTAATCAGCCATTGCCCTGGATGCCGGTCTCGCTTTCTCCGCAGCGCACCATCGCCTCCCTGCTGTGGCTGCTTCCCGCCGCCGCGGTGTTCCTCGGAATCGTCCGGGTAGGAGCATTCCGCGCCAACTGGTTCGCCTGGGCACTCGCCGGAGTCACCATCGCCTCCGTGCTGCTCGGCGCCCTGCAAATCGCCGGCGGCGGCGACACGGGCTGGTACCTGTATACGGTGACGAACGTCGGCAAACCGACCGGCTTCTTCTCCAACGCCAACCACTTCGCGACCTTGATGGTCTCAACCATTCCCTTCCTCGCCGCTTTGTATCTCAATGGCGCCAGCAAGGGCCGGTCGGTGCAGCGCACGTCCGGGATGTTTGTGGTGCTCGGCGGTATCGTGAGCGTGGTGCTGCTCGGCATCGCCATCAACGGTTCCGTCGCGGGCATCGGCCTCACCGTTCCGGTCGCAGTCGCGACCGCGCTCATGGTCCTGTCCCGGACGCGCCGCCTCCCGAAATGGGCGCCGTTTGCCGTGGGGCTGCTGGTGTTCGGCTTCGCGGCCGCGGTATTCAGCACCCCGTTCAGCAACAACGTCAGCGGGGAGGAAGGCCGCGCCTCACAGCAGACCCGGCAGACGTCGTTCACCAGGACGATCGACCTGGCGGGGGATTTCTTTCCGCTCGGGTCCGGCATCGGCACCTATGGAGAGGTTTATCCCAGCACGGAGGACCCGGCGAGCGTCACCCGCACCTACATGAATCACGTCCACGGCGATTATATCGAGCTGGCGCTGGAGACAGGCCTTCCAGGGCTCCTGCTGATCGGGCTTTTTCTCGTGTGGTGGGTGCGCCGCAGCGTCCACATCTGGCGCGCGGATGAGCCGGATTACTTCGCCCGGGCCGCGTGCATCACCTCCGCGGCGATCCTTGCGCACAGCCTGGTCGATTATCCGCTCCGCACGGCCGCGATCGCCGCCGTCTTCGCCATGTGCTGTGCACTCATGGCCGAACCCCGCGCCAAGGTTCGCCCGAGCCGGCGCGGGCGCCGCAGCGATGAAAGCAAGCCGGCCGCTCTGCACCTTTCGGCCGATTAAGGTTCCCCAAGCGCCTCGCGGATTGCCGCGAGGTAGCGGGCAACAACCAGTTTTTCGTCGAACTCGCGCTCCATCCGGTCCCGCCCCGCGGCGCCCAGCGCGGCGCGCTCGGGCTCGCTCAGCCTGATCATGCGCAGCATAGCGGCCGCAAGCGAGGCCGGGTCGCGAACCTCGCACAGGAAGCCGTTCACGCCCTCGTCGACAACCTCGCGGCAGCCCGGCACATCGGTGGTGATCAGCGGTTTCGCCATCGCCGCCGCTTCCAGCAAAGTGCGCGGCAGGCCTTCGCGATAGGAAGGCAAAACGACGCAGTCGGCCGCTGCAATGGCCGGCCGTACGTCGTCGGACGAGCCGACATAGTCGACTGCCCCTTCCGCCACCCAGGCATCCACATCGGCGCGGCCGACCGCCGTACGGTTCTGCACATCCAGGAAGCCGAGCAGCTGGAAGCGCGCCTCAGGCGCCTCCTTTCGAACCCGCCGTGCCGCCTCGACATATTCGCCGACGCCCTTGTCCCACAGCAGGCGCGCAATGAGCAGGAAGGTGAAGGGTGCCCTGGCCTCGCCCGCGGCAACGACGGGCCCGGGCACCGGTCGGAAGCGCTCGAGATCGATCCCCGATCCGGGCAACAGCTTGGCCTTGGCTTCGCCGACCAGCCGGTTGCGCACGAACAGGCGCCGATCCTCGTCATTCTGGAAGAAGACCGTATGCGAGCGGCGAAAGGCGGTGCGGTACAGGCCGGACACGATCCTTGTCAGCAGGCCCTGGCGAATGAAAGCGGTTCCGAGGCCCGAGACATTGTTGATCACCGGGATTCCAAGCGCCTGCGCGGCCATCGATCCGTAGACGTTGGGCTTCGCCGTATAGCCCAGGAAGACATCCGGCTTGAGCGCCTTCAACAGCCGGTAGTACCGGCCCAGCAGAAGAAGGTCCTGGCGCGGCGAGATCCCCTTCTTGTCCATCTCAATGGGGTGGTACTCGACTCCGGCTTCCGCCAGGCGGCTGCTGTACGAGTCCGCCGGAGCCAGCGCGATCACCCGATAGCCGGCGCCTTGCAGCGCGCGGATCAGCCCCATCCGGAAGTTTATGATGTTCCAGGCGGCATTGATCGATATAAGAACGGTCTGCTGCGCCATCGCGTTTCAACTCGCGGCCGGAGGGTCAGGGATCGCGCACGCCTTCGTGTGGACGGAGCGGTGTGCCAGGCTCTATAGCGCGAGCAGCGTGCTTGTCGCGGGTGCTCTTCGAGGATCGGCGCTGTCTCAGGAGTAGACGTTGTTTCCGTATTGGCTGCTGTTCACCCTCTGCGCCGCGGGCGCGTTCCAGAATCGCCCGAATCCGAACACCCGCGTGCAGGGCGGGCCCTTGCTGGTCATCCTCGCCGTCTTCGTGGCGCTGATGGTCGGCCTTCGGTTCGAGGTGGGCGGGGACTGGACGGCCTATCTCCAGATTTTCTACAGCATGCGTTACATGGGGCTCGTCGAGGCCGCGACCATGTCGGACCCCGGCTATGCGCTGCTCAACTGGCTTGTGCTGCAGGCGGGCGCCGAGATCTGGCTGGTCAATCTGGTTTGCGCCGCCATATTCGCGTGGGGCTTGGCGGCGTTCGCGCGTCGCCAGCCCAATCCCTGGATGGCCTTCGTGATCGCCGTGCCGTACCTCGTGATCGTGGTGGGGATGGGGTATACCCGCCAGGGCGTGGCGATCGGCCTGATCATGCTCGGCATCGTCCAGCTGCGGGACAGCCACTCGATCTGGCGCTTCGCTCTCTACATCTTCGCCGCGGCCACCTTCCACAAGACCGCGGTGATCGTGCTCCCGCTGGTCTCTCTTGCATCGACCCAAAATCGCTTCCTGCTCGCCGGGATCGGGGCGGCCTTGGCCGTGATGCTCTATTATTTCTTTATTTACGCCGAACTCGATCAGTTGATGCAGAACTACGTGACGGATGAATATGACTCGAGCGGCGCAATGGTTCGCTTGGCGATGAACCTGCCCCCGGCGATTATTTTCCTGCTGCTCCGTTCCCGAATGAGTCTGCACGATTTCGATTACAAATTGTGGCGAAATTTCTCTTACGCGGGGATAATTGCATTCGGCTTTCTGTTCGTTCTGGCCTCTTCGACGGTTATCGATCGCCTGGGCCTTTACGTCATCCCGTTGCAGATGTTCGTATATTCGAGGCTGCCGACGCTGTTCGGCAAGCCGCCGTTCGAGAACGGGGCCATGAAGATTGGCATCATCGCGTATAGCGGCCTTGTTCTGTACGTCTGGCTGACCGCTGCGACCCACTCGTCCCAGTGGCTGCCGTACACCGTTTATCCGCTGCTGTCCGACCATACGGTGACGCTCGACCGCGGGAGCCCTTGAGGTGCGCAACTTCGCTCTCATCGGCGCGGCCGGCTACATCGCTCCGCGCCACATGCAGGCGATCAAGGCAACCGGGAACTGCCTGATCGCGGCGCTGGATCCAAGCGACTCCGTCGGAATCATCGACGACTACTTTCCTGAAGCCAGCTTTTTCACGGAGTTCGAGCGGTTCGACCGTCACCTGGACAAGCTGCGGCGCGTCGAGCCGGCGCAAGCCGCGCATTTCGTCTCCGTCTGCTCGCCCAACTACCTTCACGACAGCCATGTCCGCTTCGCGCTGCGCAACGGCGCCGACGCGATCTGTGAGAAGCCGCTGGTCCTCAATCCGTGGAACCTCGACAGCATCGGGGAGATGGAACGCGCGACCGGGCGGACGGTCAACACCATTCTCCAGCTGCGAGTCCACCCCGCCATCGTCCGGCTTCGGGAAAGCGTCGCCGCAGCGGCCGCGGTGGGCCGCAAGCATGAGGTCGATCTCACCTACATCACGTCGCGCGGGCTCTGGTACCGCCACAGCTGGAAAGGCGACGAAAAGAAATCGGGCGGCATCGCCACCAACATCGGCGTCCACTTCTTCGACATGCTGCACTTCATATTCGGCGCGATCCAGGCGAACGTGGTGCACTTGAATGAGCCGACCCGCGCCGGCGGCTATTTGGAATATGAAAACGCCCGGGTGCGCTGGTTCCTGTCGGTGGAATCGAACGATCTGCCGGACGCGCAGCAGGCGGCGGGGCAGCGCACCTTCCGCTCGATCGCCGTCGATGGCGAGGAGATCGAGTTTTCCGGCGGTTTCGCCGATCTCCACACCCGCAGCTACGAGCTGATCCTGGACGGAAAGGGTTTCGGCCTGGAGGAGAATCGCTGCGCGATCGCTACCGTCACCCACATCCGCAACGCCGCGCCCGCCCCGCTGACCGGCGATTACCACCCAATGGTCGCGAAGAGCGTTCGGTGAGCTTTTACAAGCACGAAAGCGCCATCGTCGATGAAGGCGCCGAGATCGGCGAAGGCTCGCGCGTCTGGCATTTCGCCCATGTCTGCGGCGGCGCCCGGGTCGGGGCGCGCGTGTCGATGGGGCAGAATGTGTTCATCGGCAACCGGGTGCTCGTGGGCGACGACTGCAAGATCCAGAACAACGTCTCGGTCTACGACAATGTGACGCTGGAGGACGGGGTATTCTGCGGCCCTTCGATGGTCTTCACCAACGTCTACAACCCCCGCAGCTTCGTGGAGCGCAAGGACGAGTATCGCGACACCCTGGTGCGCCGCGGTGCGACTTTGGGTGCGAACTGCACGATCGTGTGCGGCGCCACGATCGGCGAATATGCCTTCGTTGCGGCGGGCGCGGTGGTGAACCGCGACGTCAAGGACTACGCGCTGATGGCCGGCGTTCCGGCGCGCCAGATCGGCTGGATGAGCCGCTACGGCGAGCGCCTCGAGTTGCCGCTGGAGGGCGACGGCGAGGCCGTCTGCGCCCACACCGGCGACCGCTACATCCTCAAGGAAGGCAAGGTCACGTGCCTGGCGAAATGATGCAGTTCATTGATCTCAAGACCCAGTACGATGCGCTTCGCGGCGACGTCGGCGAGGCGATCCAGCGGGTGCTCGATCACGGCCAGTATATCATGGGCCCCGAAGTGGCGGAGATGGAAGCGGCGCTGGCGGCCTATACGGGCGCCAAGCACTGCATCGCGGTGGCGAGCGGCACCGAGGCGCTGCTGATGAGCATGATGGCGCTCGGCATCGGCCACGGCGACGAAGTGATCACCACCCCCTTCACCTTTGCCGCCACCGCCGAGACCATCGCCCTGCTCGGCGCGATGCCGGTCTTCGCCGACGTGGAAACCGACACCTGCAACCTCGATCCGAAGGCCATCGAGGCGAAGATCACGGCGAAGACCCGGGCGATCATTCCGGTGAGCCTCTACGGCCAGCCGTGCGACATGGACGAGATCAACGCCCTTGCCGCCCACCACAACCTGCCGGTCATCGACGACGCGGCGCAAAGCTTCGGCGCGGAGTATAAGGGCCGCAGGAGCGGGTCGCTGGCCACCCTCACCTGCACCAGCTTTTTCCCGTCCAAGCCGCTGGGTTGCTACGGCGACGGCGGGGCGATCTTCACCGATGACGACGAGCTTGCCCTCGCCTGCCGCGAAATTCGCGTGCACGGGCAGTCGAAGCGCTACGTCCACACCCGCATCGGCGTCGGCGGGCGGATGGACACGCTGCAATGCGCGGTAATCCTCGCCAAGCTGAAGCGCTTCGGCTGGGAAGTTGAACGCCGCCTGGCGATCGGCGCGCGCTACAACGAATTGCTCGACCGCGAAGGCGTCGGCCGCGTGGCGCAGCGCCCCGACCGCACCAGCGTGTTCGCCCAGTACACGGTGTTCGTCGCCGACCGCCCCGGCGTGCAGGAGCGCCTCAAGGCCGCGGGCATTCCCACGGCGGTGCACTATCCGATCCCCTTGAACCGCCAGCCGGCTTATTCGAACTGCAGCGGCGGCGGCGCGACGCCCAGAAGCGACTATGTCGCCGAGCGGGTGATGAGCCTTCCCATGCACCCGGACCTTTCCGAAGAGCAGCAGGACCGGATCGTCGCTGCCCTCGCCGAGGCGGTTCGCGCCAGCTGATGCGCACCGCCGATTTCGTTGTGGTCGGCGCGGGAATCGTCGGCCTCACCATCGCGCTTGAGCTGAAGCGGCGCCAGCCTGAGGCACGAATCCTGGTCCTGGAAAAGGAGCCTGAGCCGGGCCGCCATTCCAGCGGCCGCAACAGCGGGGTGCTCCATTCGGGCATTTATTACCCGCCGGCGTCCCTCAAGGCCCGGGTCTGCGGCCAGGGCGCGCGCGAATGGGCGGTCTATTGCGAGGAGCGCGGGCTGCCCTTGAGCCGGGTCGGCAAGGTGCTGGTGCCGCTGCGCGAGGAGGATGCGGGGCAGCTCGACCTGCTCGAAAAGCGTGCGGCCGAGAACGGCGTCGATGCCGTCCGCGTCGGCGAGGCGGAGCTGAGGGAGCTTGAACCGGAAGCCCGCTCCGCCACCGGCCAAGCGTTGTTCGTGCGCTCCACCTCCGTAATCAGTTCGGTCCACTCCTTCCGCTCCGTCGTTCGCGACGTGCTGGACGCCGGGATCGGGATCCTGTGCGGCGGCACCCTGGGCAAGGTCGATACCGCGCGGCGCGAACTCACCTGGGGCGGCGAGCGCATCGCCTACGGCCATGTCGTCAACACCGCCGGCCTCCACGCCGACACGGTGGGCCACATGTTCGGGGTGGGCGAGCGCTTCACCCTGCTCCCCTTCAAGGGCATCTACTGGAAGCTCGACCCCGCCTCCGGCATCGACATCCGCCACCTGATCTACCCGGTGCCCGACCTGCGCGTGCCGTTCCTCGGCGTGCACACCACCACCGCGACCGACGGCACCGTCTATGTCGGTCCAACCGCCGTTCCCGCCTTCGGGCGCGAGAATTACCGGGGTGTGGAGGGCGTCGGCGGCGACGAGCTGTTCCGGATCCTCACCCATCTCGGCAGCCAGTATCTGTCGGGCCGCAACGGCTTCCGCCGCCTGGCGTGGCAGGAGGGGCGGCGCTACTTCAAGCGCTGGTTCGCGCAAGCCGCGCAGCAGCTCCTGCCCCGCCTCGAGCCCCAGCATCTGCTGCCCTGCAGCAAAGTCGGCATCCGCGCGCAGATGCTGGATAAAAACAGCGGAGAGCTGGTCACCGACTTCCTCGTGGAGGGTGGCCCCGCTTCCACGCATGTGCTTAACGCCATTTCGCCCGCCTTCACGAGCGCGTTCCCGTTCGCAAGGCACGTCGTCGATGCCAACATCCTGAGATGAGAAGAGAAAAATGGACCTGAAGGGACGCAAACTCGTGTGCATCGGCGGGGCCGGGCTGATCGGCTCCCACACCGTGGACCGGCTGCTGCGCGAAGATGTCGGCGAGATCGTCGTTTATGACAACATGGTCCGCGGCCGCGCCGAGAACCTCGAAGACGCGCTCAAGGACCCGCGCGTCCGCATCTACGACATCGGCGGCGACATCCTCCAGACGGACATTCTCGACTCCGCCTTGAAGGGCGCCGACGGCGTGTTCCATTTCGCCGCCCTTTGGCTGCTGCAGTGCCACGAATATCCGCAAAGCGCGTTTGAAGTGAACGTGCGCGGCACCTTCAACGTCATGGACGCCTGCGTACGCCAAGGCGTCAAGCGCCTCGTCTACTCCTCCTCCGCGTCGGTTTACGGCGATGCGGTGACCGAGCCGATGACGGAGGACCACCCCTTCAACAACCAGAATTTCTACGGCGCGACCAAGATCTGCGGCGAAGCCATGCTGCGCGCCTACCACCACCGCTACTGCCTCGATTATGTCGGCTTGCGCTACATGAACGTCTACGGCCCGCGGCAGGATTATCGCGGCGCCTATATCGCCGTGATCATGAAGATGCTGGACGCGATCGACAAAGGGGACGCGCCGACCGTCATGGGCGACGGCTCCGAAGCGTTCGATTTCGTCGCGGTGGAGGATTGCGCGCTCGCCAACGTCCGCGCCATGCAGGCGGACGCAACCGACAATTTCTACAATGTCGGCACCGGCAAGCGCACCTCGCTGAAGGAACTGGCCGAAATGCTGATCGAGCTCACGGGCTCCACCAGGCCGATCAACTATGCCGAGCGCAGCACCGCCACACTGGTGCGCAACCGCATCGGCTCGCCGGTCAAGGCAAGCCGGGACCTTGGCTTCGACGCCGAGGTCCAGCTTCGCGAGGGCCTCCAGAAGGTCATCGCCTGGCGCGCCGCCCACAAGGCGGAAGTCGACGTCCGCCGCGCTTCCGCCGGCTTCCAGGCCTGATCCCGGTGAGCGAGCAGGCGACCGAAGACGCGCGCGCCGCGGCCCTGTTCCGCGGGGAACTGCCGCTGGTGCGCGGCGTCTACCTTTCGGGGGATCCCGACGCGTCGGAGAACGAACTCCACACCAGCGCCGCATTTTCGGAAAAGTGGACCACGCTGCAGCAGGACGCCTCCGACGAGGAGGAAGGCTGGAAGCAGTTCCAGTTCCGCTGGTACCTGACCTGCTACGGCTACGACACGGAGGCCGATTTCGCCGCCTCCCTCGCGCCGCGCCGGGTGATCCTCGATGCCGGCTGCGGCCCAGGCTACAAGGCGGCCTGGTTTGCGCGGCTGAACCCGGACGCGACGGTGGTCGCGATGGACCTTTCCGATTCCATCTTCGTCGCCGCCCAGCGCTACGGCCACCTGCCGAACCTGCTGTTCGTGAAGGGCGACATCGCCGCCACGCCGTTCAACGACGGGGCGATCGATTTCCTGAGCTGCGACCAGGTGCTTCACCACACCGACAGCCCGCCCGATACGGTGAAGGAATTCGCCCGAATCCTCGCCCCCGGCGGCCTGCTCAACACCTATGTCTACGCCAAGAAGTCCCTGCCGCGCGAACTGCTCGACGAGCATTTGCGCGATTATGCCAAGGACCTCTCCAGCGAGCAGATCTGGGAGCTGTCCGACCAGCTCACCCGCCTCGGCAAGGCGCTGAGCGAGCTCAACATCTCACTCGACGTTCCCGACGTGCCGGCGCTCGGCATCAAGGGCGGGCGGCAGGATCTGCAGCGCTTCATCTATTGGAACTTCATCAAGTGCTTCTGGAATCCGGAGCACGGTTTCGAAGCGTCCAAGCTGATCAATTTCGACTGGTACGCGCCTTCTACCGCTTTCCGCTATTCCCTGGAAGAGTTCACCAACATGCTCGCCGCCGCCGGCTTCGTGCCGCGCTTCCTTCATTCGGAGGAAGCGTGTCATTCGGGAAGGTTCGGCAAATAAGATGTGCGGCATCGCCGGCCTCATCCACCTTGATCGCGAGCCCGTTTCCCCGGCGGTGCTGCAGCGGATGACCGACGCCGTCGCCCATCGCGGCCCGGACGGCGAGGGCCAGTGGATCGAGGGCGAAGTTGGCATCGGCCATCGCCGCCTTGCAATCATCGATCTGTCCCCGGCCGGGCACCAGCCGATGATCAGCCCCGACCATCGCTTCGTCCTCACCTACAATGGCGAAATCTACAATTTCCGGGAGCTGCAGGCGGAGCTGGAAGCCGAGGGCTACCGCTTTCGTTCGCGCTGCGATTCGGAAGTGGTGCTTCACGCCCTCGCCGCCTGGGGGCCGAAGGCGCTTTCGCGCTTCAACGGTATGTTCGCGCTGGCTTTGTGGGACCGTACCGAGCGCAAGCTCCTCCTCGCCCGCGACCGCTACGGCATCAAACCGCTTTACCACACGCAGCAGGGGAAGCTGTTCGCCTTTGGCTCCGAGCAGAAGGCGATCACCGCCAATCCTGCCTACCGGGCCGCGGTCGATAAAAAGGCGCTTCTGGAATATTTCACCTTCCAGAACATCTTCACCGACCGCACGCTCGAGGAGGACATCAAGCTCCTCCCCGCCGGCCATTTCGCGATCCTCGATCTCGGCGCCGCGAGCCCGGAGCTGAAGCGCCACCAATATTGGGATTTCGACTTCCGCGAGCCGGACCAGCCGGCTGCGGACGAGGACTATCGCGAGGAGCTCGGCCGCCTGTTTCGCCAGGCCGTCAACCGCCAGCTCGTCACCGACGTGGAGCTCGGCTCCTTCCTGTCCGGCGGCATGGATTCAGGATCGATCACGGCGGTTGCCGCGACCAGCTTTCCTTATCTCAAGACCTTCACCTGCGGCTTCGATCTGTCCTCCGCGTCCGGCATCGAACTCGGCTTCGACGAGCGCGCCAAGGCCGAGGCGATGAGCTACCATTTCAAGACCGAGCACTATGAAATGGTGCTGAAAGCCGGGGACATGGAACGGTGCATGCCGCGCCTTGCCTACCACCTCGAAGAGCCGCGCGTCGGCCAGAGCTACCCAAATTACTACGCGGCCAAGCTCGCCTCCAAATTCGTCAAGGTGGTGCTCTCCGGCGCCGGCGGGGACGAGCTCTTCGGCGGCTATCCGTGGCGCTATTACCGGGCCGTGGTGAACGACGATTTCGAGGATTATATCGATAAATATTATGTCTTCTGGCAGCGTCTGGTGAACAACACCGAGCTCAAGAAGGTGTTCGCGCCGATCTGGGACGACGTAAAGGATGTGTCGACCCGCGACATCTTCCGCGACGTCTTCCGCCACCACGACGACAGCCTCGATACGCCGGAAGGCTATATCAACCACTCGCTCTACTTCGAGTGCAAGACCTTCCTCCACGGCCTGCTGGTGGTCGAGGACAAGCTGTCCATGGCCCACAGCCTGGAGACGCGCGTTCCGTTCCTCGACAACGACCTCGTCGATTTCGCAATGCGCTGCCCGGTGCACCTCAAGCTCAACAACCTCCAGGAAGTGGTCCGAATCGACGAGAACCAGCCGGGCCGGAAAAAAAGCGCGTTTTTCCAGAAGACCAAGGACGGCAAGCAGATCCTGCGCGACGTAATGGGCGGCCTCATCCCCGAAGCGGTGACTCAGGCCGAGAAGCAGGGCTTCTCCGCCCCCGACGCGAGCTGGTTCAAGGGCGAGAGCATCGACTTCGTCAAGAAAACGCTGATGACCGGCGACGCGCATCTCTACCGCCTGCTCGACAGGGACGCCGTGCAGCGGCTGGTCAACGAACATCTCGACGGCGATCAGAACCGGCGGCTGCTGATCTGGTCTTTGCTCAACGTGGAGCAGTTGCTTGCCGCCGCCTAGCGCGCCGCCGCCCGCCCAGGCCTTCTCCACCGTGTCCGCGGTGAAGCCCGACGATCCGGCAAGCTGGGACGGCCGCGCCTTCCTGACTTTCGACATCGATTGGGCGCATGACGGGGTTCTCGAAGCGGCGATCGCTCTGGTCGAGCAAGCCGACGTGCACGCCACCTGGTTCGTCACCCACGACACGCCCCTCCTCGCCCGCCTCCGCGCCAACCCCAAGTTCGAGCTTGGCCTTCACCCCAATTTCCTGCCCCTGCTGATGCGCGGCGACCCATCGAACGGCGCTACGGCGGAAGAGGTGCTGGACCGGTTGCTCGCGATGGTGCCCGAGGCGAGATCGGTGCGAAGCCATTCGCTTGTGCAGAGCGGCCGCCTGCTGGAGCTGTTCCGCGCCAAGGGCCTGACCCACGAGGCCAGCGCCTTTCTCCCCGAGGCGAGCGGAATGACACTGAGGCCCTGGACCGACTGGTTCGGCATGGTGCGGGTCCCCTATTTTTGGGAGGATGATTTCTGGTGTGACGCAGGCCGCCCCAGCGACTTCGCCGAGCTTCAAGCGCGGCCCGGCATCCGCGGCTTCGATTTCCACCCCATCCATGTTTTCCTCAACACCGACTCGCTTTCGCGCTACGAATCGGCGCGTGCGGACTTTCGGAACCCCGATCGGCTCCGCGTCCACGCAAACGGAGACTCCATGGGGGTGGGCGACGTGCTGAGGCAGCTTCTGGGGCTCGGCGCATGACGTGCCCGTGCGCGCGGCGCGCCCGATGATCCGCGCGCTCTTCTGGAACCTGCTGGTCGCCCTGTTCGCACCGGTCTTCGTCGCCGCCGCCCTGCTGCCCTCCGCACGCCGCCGCCTGCTCCTGTGGGGCAGCGTGCCGGTGGTCTCCAACCGTTATTGGTCGGAGGCGCTGAAGGAAGGTGGCCTGCCCTCGATGACGGTGATGGAGGGCTGGTACAGCATCAACCGGCGGGAGGATTTCGACCGCTATTTCGAGGATTTCGCGCCGCGCTTCCTGCCCCGCGTCGCGCGGCTTGGCCTCGGCACCTGCCTTGCCCTGCTGTTCGCGCTTCGTCAGGGCCGGGTCGTCCACATCCCCTTTTCGGGTTTCGCGCTCAACCGCACCTGGTGGTGGCGTCTTGAGCCCTGGCTGTTTCGCCGCGCCCGCGTGAAGATCGTCTGCCTGCCGTTCGGCGCCGATGCCTATATCTATTCGCGGCTGATAGACCCCTCGCTGCGCTACGGTCTGCTCGCCTCCTACCCCCATTTCGCCAGGGCCGACGCGGCGATCGCCAAACGCGTGGACCTGTGGTCCCGCTATGCCGACGCGGTGGTTGCCGGTTTCATCATCGACGGTCTGCCGCGCTGGGACGTCGCCCTCCCCCAGATGTTCGTCATCGACGAGCGCGAATGGCAGCCCCGCACCTCCTATTCACAAGCCGATGGCCGAAACGCGGCGGTGCGCATCCTCCACACCCCCAACCACCGGGGCTTCAAAGGCACGGAATTCATCGTCGCCGCCGTCGAGGCGCTCAAGGCGGAGGGGCTGGTGATCGACCTCGTTCTGCTCGAAAAGGTGCCGAACACCGAGGTGAAAAGGGTGATGGGCGAGGCCGACATCCTCGCCGAGCAGATCATCTTCACCGGCTACGCGCTGAGCGGCATCGAAGGCATGGCCTCGGGACTCCCAGTCCTCGCCAATCTGGAAAGCGAAACCTACACCCGAGTCCACCGCCGCTACGGCTTTCTCGACGAATGCCCGGTGCTCTCGGCCAGCCCGGAAACGATTCGCGACTCTCTGCGCCTGCTCGTCACCCGCCCCGATCTGCGGGAAACGCTCGGCCGGGCCGGGCGCGCTTACGTCGAGAAATACCATAGCTACGAAGCCGCGCGCTTCCTATTCGGATCGATTTACGAGCGCATCCTGGACGGCAGGGACGTCGATCTCATCAACCTGTTCCACCCGCTGAAGGCCCCGGCGCGCGGCCCAAGGGTTGAACATCCTCTGGTCGAGAACCGCTACCCCGGAGAGGGCGTGTGAGCGCCAACGCCGCCGATCTCCAGCCGGTGCTCGCCCGCGCTTCCTGGCTGACCGGAGACGACCGCGATTTCTTCCTCCGCGTCTGGGCAACGGATCCGGAAGTGTACCGCACCCGCCTGGCCGCGCTCGGCTTCACCGGGCTTGGCGATGTGCTCGATGCCGGCTGCGGCTTTGGCCAGTGGAGCCTGCCGCTCGCCGCCGCCAACCGCCACGTCACCGCCGTGGATGTCAGCGATATCCGCATCCGCACTCTCGCCGATGTCGCCGAGCACTTCGGGGCCGCGAACCTACGCACAGCAGTAAGCAGCATAGAGGCGATGCCTTTCGCAGACGCATCCTTCGACGCGATCTTCTCCTACAGCGTCGTCTACTTCACCGATTTTCGGAAAAGCATATCCGAGTTCCAGCGACTGCTTCGGCCCGGCGGGCGGCTCTACATCTGCACCAACGGGCTCGGCTGGTACCTCCACAACCTGCTCACCGGCCACAATGCGTCCGCCACCTTCAACCCGCGCGCCATGGCTATCGCGGCGCTGGAGAACAGTCTCTCATACTACGCTTCGGGTAAACATCGCCCGGGTAGCCAGATCGCCATGCCATCCGCCGTACTTCGGGAGACGCTGGAGCAGGCCGGCCTCACCGTGGAGGCCATCGTCCCCGAAGGCACCTTCGCCGTCCAGGGTGCGCAGCCGGGTCCATCCTTCTACAAGGGCCACTATCACGGCGCCGAGGGCGTCTACGAAGTCGTGGCGAGGAAGGCCGGTTGATGTTCAAGGTTGGGTTTCTGGGCCGGGCGCGGCTCGGGCTGGATGTGCTTGAAGGGTTGCTCGCCCGTCCCGAGATCCACGTGCCGGTGATCATCAGCTGCGGCGCGACCCCGGAGGTCGAGGATACCGCGGCCCGGATGCAAGCCCTCGCCGAGGCGCGCGGCATCGATTATTTCGCCACCAACCAGATCAACAAGCCCGAATGGCAAGAGCGGCTCGCCGGCTACGGCCTCGACCTGGCCGTGGCGATGCTGTGGCTGCACACGATCGAAGAGCGCATCATCGGTACCGCCCGCCTTGGCTTCGTCAATTGCCATGGCGGCCACTTGCCCAAATACCGCGGCAATGCCTGCGCGAATTGGGCCATCCTGAACGGCGAGCCCTCTATCGGCACCAGCGCTCATCTGATGGCGCCGGGCGCGCTCGATAACGGGCCGGTGATCCTGCAGGATCGGGCGGAGATCGGCCCCGACACCTATATCGGCGACCTGATCAGCGAACTGGAGGAAAAGGGCAGGCGCCTCGTCCTCCAGTCGGTAGAGGCGTTCCGCACCGGCACCGCCGTCCTGACCCCGCAGGACGAAGGGCAAGCGAGCTATTGCTACCCGCGCATCCCGCGCGACGGCGAGATCGACTGGAACCAGCCCGCCGAGATGGTGCGCCGCCTCGTCCGCGCGGCCGGACGGCCCTATCCCGGCGCCTATAGCTGGTACGGGGACCATCGCGGCGGCGGCGCGATCCGCAAGCTGACGATCTGGCGCGCACGAGTCGAGCGCCACCCGTTGAACGAATATTACGCGGTGCCGGGCCACGTGCTGCGGCTGGAGGGCGGCGCAAAGTGGGGGATCGTTTGCGGCGACAGGCAGCTCCTGATCCCCGAAGAAGCCGACATCGACGGCCAGCCCGCCGACACCAGCAAGCTGTTCAAGACGGTGCGCCAACGCCTCGGCCTAGACCATAGCGACCTTGCCGCCGCAACCGACCGGCGCTTGGTGGCGCTCGAAACGCTAGGTGCTACCGCAGCCCGCTTCACCGGCGGGATGTCCTCCGAGCTGGAGGCAATCGAAGCTGACGTAAGCCGGACAATCGAAGCCGCAGTCGAGAAGCTTGCGGGTGCGGTGCCTGTCGCGGCCAACCCGCTGCGCAACTACAGCTTTCAAAAGCGCTGGTTCGATTGGGAAAAGCGCGAGCGCTGGTTCGGAGTGCAGGTCTACCGCTCGCTGCGCCTCACCGCCGTTCCGGATGAGCCTTATGCAATCGGGACCTGGCGCTTCAGCAACGAGGCCGGCGAGATCGAGAACCGTCTCTACGTCGCCGTCAAGGAAGAGCATGCCGCCACCCACGGCCCGAAGGCGGAAGCAGCCTTCCGCGCCGTGTTCGAAGTCGAAGCAAAGGTGGCGCGCACCGCCGGCGGCGATCTCCAGGGCATTTACACCCTGGCCGATTGCGGGCCGGAGCAAGCCGCCGAACTGATCGCCGCCTTGGCCTTGCGGCTGGCCGGCCGGTGAGCGGGGCACGGCCGCCGTGCTGAAGCGCTTCGGCCGCGATGTGGCGGTCTATGGCGGCGCGGACCTGCTGTTCAAGCTCCTCCAGTTCGCCGCGATTCCGCTCTATTCGCATCGGCTGAGCGTTGCCGAATTCGGCCTGCTCGCCCTTATAACCGTGTCCGCGGCGCTTGCGGGCATCCTCGTCAACCTGGGCGTCAGCTATTCCGTGCAGCGTTTCTATTTCGACGCGGAGATAGATGAAGCCCGGCGGCCGGTGCTGGTCACAACCGGGCTCGTTCAATTGCTCGTCTCCGGCAGCGTCATGCTCGCTCTGCTCGGCCTCGTGCTCCACGGCGACCAGGCGCATCTCGCCTCTGAGTACCAACTGCCGTGGAGCTTCGTGGCCGTGGGCCTGCTCACCGTGCTGCCCGACCAGGTGGCGCAATATTCGCTCGACACGTCGCGCCTGCAATTCGCGCCGTGGCGGTTCTGCGCGATTGCAATGGTGAAGAACCTGCTCGGTCTGGCCATCGGGCTGTGGCTGCTGCTCGGGCGCGACATGGGTGTGCTCGGCCTGCTCATCGGCAACTTCGTGGCGGCATTGCTCGCCGCGCCGCTCGGCCTGTGGCTGATCCGGCGCGATCTCACACTCCGCATCGACCGGGCCTATTCGGCGATGATGCTGCGCTTCGGCAGCCCCTTCATCTTCACCGCCGCGGCCTATTGGATTTTCGCTTCAATGGACCGCTGGCTGCTCGCCGAGCTGAGCGACGCGGTTCAGGTCGGCCTGTTCAGCATTGCCTTCAAATTCGCCTCGGTGCTTACCCTCGTCATCGCCGCCTTTCATCAGGCCTGGGTTCCCATCGCCATGCGCATGGCGCGCGACGAGCCGCGCTACCGGGCTCTGTTCGCCGCCATTTTCGACGCCTGGTTCTGTGTCCTAGCGCTGATGGCGCTGGCCCTTGGCTTGTTCGCCGATGAAATCATGATGCTGCTCACCCCTGAAGACTATTGGCCGGCGGCGACAATCCTGGCCATCGGCGCGGCGGCGGTTGCCGTGTCCGGAACCACCCAGATCACCAATCTTGGCTTGATGCTGGAGAAGCGCACCGGCCTGATCGCGCTCGGCGCCTGGCTTGCCGCCGGCACGAACGTGGCGCTGAACCTTCTCCTTATCCCGCGATTCGGCGCCAACGGCTCGGCGGCGGCGACCCTTGTTTCCTACTGCCTGCTCACCGGCTTCTTCCTGATCGGCAGCCAGCGCGTCCATCCGCTGCCGCTCAACCACACCCGGCTCGGCTTCGGCCTGCTGGTCGTCTTGGGGGCGCTTGCCGCACCGCTGGTCCCGGACGGCGCGTTGCTCGATCCCGTGCAGACCGCGATCAAGCTGGCGATCCTGTTCGCCGTCCTGATCGCCGCATTCCTCCTCGGGGTCGTTCCCCCGGCTTTGCTTCGCCGCCTGATTGCCTTCAGAAAGATCGCGCCATGAAGACCATTCTCGTCACCGGCGCCGGTGGGCTGCTCGGCTCGCATCTCGTACCCTTGCTCGAAGCGGAGGGCCACGACGTGATCGCCGCCGGCAGGGACAAGATCGACCTCTCGCGCCCGCTGGACCCGTCCAAGCTCCCGCGAAAGGTCGATGCCGTCGTCTACCTCGCCCAGTCCAGCCGCTTCCGCGAGTTCCCCGAAGCCGCCGACGACATCTTCCAAGTCAACACCGCGCAGGCACTAAGTCTGCTCGACTGCGCCCGCCGATCCGGCGCTAGCAACTTCGTCTATGCCTCCACCGGCGGCGTCTATGCGCCGTCGCCCGGCCCGCGCACCGAAACCTCGCCGTTGGCCGAACCGATGGGCTTCTACCCGGCGTCCAAGCGCGCCACGGAGGTGCTGGCTGAGGCGTTCGCGCCCCATCTCCACGTCGCTCTGCTGCGCTATTTCTTCATCTACGGCGCCGGGCAGAAGCGCGAGATGCTGATCCCGCGCCTGGTAGACTCGGTGCGCGAAGGCCGGCCGGTCACGCTCCAGGGTGAGCAAGGCCTGCGCATCAACCCGGTCCACGTCCGCGATGCCGCCCAGGCGACCGCCGCCGCCGCCCGCCTCAGCCAAAGCGCCACGATCAACGTTGCCGGGCCCGAGACCCTGTCCATTCGGGCGATGTGCGAGACCATCGGCGCGCAGGTCGGCCGTGAACCCGTCTTCACTCACGACTTCGATGCAGCGCCCTCCGCGCTGATCGGCGACACCCGGCGAATGTCCGAATTCCTGGTTGCGCCGCAACGGTGCTTCGGGGATGCCGTCGGCGAGCTCATCGCCGGATGAACATGCCGCCCCCTGAACCATCAGGCGCCCCCGCCAAGCGCCACATGCTCGTCTTCGACAGCGCCTACACCTACAAGATCATGGTGGAGCGCAAGGTGGCGGTGATCGTCACCGGCCGTGACCTCGGCGGCTATTTCGACCATATCTGGACCTGCCACCCGGTCGCCTCGCTGCTCGAGCCGGAAGGCTCGCCGGAACGCTTCGGCCGTCCGCAAATCCATGAACTGGCGCCGCGGCACACCCTGGTGGAAGGCCGGATCGGGCGCTACGAATGGCTCGCCTGGTTCGGAATTCTAAACTTTCTGCTGGCGCAGATCGATCTGATGCGCCTCCTGCTGCGCATCGTCCGCGACGAGAACGTTCAGATCGTCCGCGCCGAAGACCCGCATTACAACGGGCTGCTGGCACTGATCGTCTCGCGTCTTCGCAAGCTGCCGCTGATGATCGGCGTTTGGGGCAATCCCGGCGCCGTCCGCAAGGTCACCGGCGCCCCCCTCACTCCGCGCCTGTTCCGCAAGGTGTGGGTGGAGGAGATTGTGGAGCGCTTCGTGCTTCGCCGCGCCGATCGGGTGATGGCGCAGAACGAGGACAATCGCGGCTTTGTGGTCGCCTCCGGCGTGCCGCGCGAGAAGACCGCGATCTTCCGAATCGGCAACCTCCTCCACCCGGCCCATTTCGACGATCCAGCTACGCGCGGCGACGGCCAAGCCGATCTCGCCGCCCTGGGCGTGGCCGGCGAGCACACCTTGCTCACCATCTCGCGCCTCCAGGAGCTGAAGCTCGTCCACCACGTCATCCAAGCGGTGAAAACAGTCAAGGACCGCGGCCGCCGCGTCGTCGCCCTCTTCGTCGGGGAAGGGCCCTACCGGCCGGAAATGGAGGCGCTCGCCGCCGAGCTGGGCGTCACCGACCAGGTGGTGTTCTGCGGCAACCGGGAGCAGCAATGGCTCGCCCGAGTCATCACCGCCGTGTCGATGGTCGTCTCCCCCCTCACCGGCCGCGCAATGGGAGAAGCCGCTTTGGGCGGCGCTCCGATGGTCGCCTACGACATCGATTGGCACAGCGAGCTTGTGACGGGCGGCGAGACCGGCGAGCTCGTCCCCTATCTCGACTACGCCGCGATGGCCGATGCCATTGCGCGCATCCTCGACGATCCGGAGGGCGCCCGCCGTATGGGCGCCGCCCTGCGGGTCAAGGCGATGGCGATGCTGGACCCGGCCGCCGCCGACCGTGCCCAGATCGCAGCGTACGAAGCGCTGGGCAGACCCTGACCGGCCGGCGGCACCGTCGCCACCGGACCGGCCTCAGATGTAAAAGTCGCTCTGCTCCGGCAGGAAGCCCGGCGGGGCAACGACGTTCAGGACCAGATCCGCCGTGCCGTCTCCGTTGATATCCGCTTCCACCACCCATGCACGAGCATAGTCCGGATTCTGCGTTACCCGCAGCTGCCCCGCTTCATGGGTGAATGCGCCCGTCCCAAGCCAGCTGAACTTGGTGTCGCCATTTGCCGCATTGCCGTCCGCATCGATATGGGCGAGGTCGATCTTGTCCCCCTTGGCAAAGTCCATGATCACGTCCGCATTCTCGGCGGTGGACTCGGTCGCGGCCTGGTAGACGAAAATATCCTTTCCGGCGCCGCCGGTAAGCGTGTCGCTGCCAAGATTGCCCATGATGGTATCGTTCCCGCGGCCGCCAACTATCGTATCGGCGCCGCGGCCGCCCCGCACGTTGAAGCTGCCGTCCATCTCCGCCGCGCCGTTGAATTTCAGCACTTCGTTGGCCTGCAGCGACAACGCCACCACCATCATCCGCTCGCCCGCCCCGACATTGCCGTCGTGCATGGCGAGGCTGTAACCGTTCGGCGCATTCTCATTGCCTGAGCTGTAGACGGCAAGCTTCTCGATCGAGAGGAGATCGTCGCTGTCGAAAGCCAGCGTGTAGTTGCCGAGCAGCCCCACCGTATCGTAGCCGAGGCCGCCATCCGCCCGGTCGCCATTGGTAAAGGCCGCGCCCCAATAAAGGAAATCGCTGCCGCCGCCGCCGGAAACCAGGTCGTTACCGCCCGCGTCGAGCACAACCAGATCGCCGCCGCCGCCCATCGCGACCACATTGTCCAGTGCGTTCGCATAAACGCCCTGGCCCTCGGGTGAGGTGCCGGTGAGATTTTCCACGCCCGCGGCAAGCCGGTACATGGCCGAATAATCATCGCTGCTGCCGAGCCCGGTGCGGACCTCGTCGCGGCCTCCATCGGCCGCTTCGATCACCTGATCGTTCATGGAATCGACGAGGTAGAGGTCGTTGCCGAGGCCTCCGGTCATGGCATCCGCGCCCGCCCCGCCATCGAAGCGGTCGTTGCCGCTGCCGCCCATCAGAACGTCGTTCCCCGCGCCGCCGGCGAAGATGAAGCGCCCATCGGTCTCTGCCGATCCGTCGAAGTTCACGCTTTCACCCGCTTGGAGGCCGGCGAAATCCCCCGAAAGCGCAGTGCCGCCGGCGATATTTCCGTCGTGGGCGACGATGCGGTAGGTGAGGAGCCCGGCGTTGCCGCCGCCATATCGCGTGTCGCCACCGGAAAGCAGAGTCAGCGTTTCAATGCCCGACAGAGTGGCTGCGCCGAGCGTCAGGTTGTAATTGCCCTGCACGATCACTTGATCCGTGCCGGCGCCGCCGTTGATTCGGTCGGTGGCATCCAGAAAGCCGCCAAGGAACAGCGTGTCGTCGCCACCCAAACCGGAAACCGCGTCCGCACCGCCCTGGTTCAGGCGGAACAGGTCCGCTTCGGAAGTGCCGGTGATCGTGTCGTTGCCGGTGCTGCCGAACAGGGCATCGCCCGCCCCGGTTACGCCGTTGACGGTGATCTCCACGGTTGCCGATCCGCCGCCGGCAAGCTGATAGGTGAAGCCGTCCGCGGCAGTCGTATTGGCCGCGCCGGATCCCGGACCGGTTAAATAATGGAATGCGGTTCCCGGATCGTAGGTCAGCGTTCCGTCCGCGCCAAGGGTGACCCTTGCACCCGACGCGATGGTCACGCTTCCGCCGGACGTCAAGGCGGTGCCGTTCACCGAGACGATCGCCGGAGCTGGGCCGTCAAGGTCGTCATTGGCTGCTGCGTCGATGACCACCGTCGCATTTTCGGCGACAACGGCCTGATCGTCTTTGGGGAGGAGCGGATCGTCGACCGACGTGACGTTGACTTTAACCGTTCCGGAGATCGTGGTGCCGCTGCTGGCGCGCAGTTCCACTGTAACCGTGCGGAGCCCGGCTGCCGGGTTTTCGGAATCGTTGCCGAACGCAATTGCGCGCACCAGCGCCTGAACGGATGCTATGCTGGCGTTCTCGCTGAACGACACCACCAGCGGCGCCGAATCTGTGCCACCGACGAAGGTGCCGATCACATCGCCGGCGAATGTCACCCGATTGCCGACCAGACCGATCTTGCCGGCAGCATTTCCCGCGTTGATGATCGAAAGGCGATCCTCCGGCGTGAGACCGTCGGTAACCGAAATCGTAAGCGTGCCGCGGGGCAGCATGCTTGCGTCGGGATCGCTGACGCCCGCCGCTGAAGCAATCGCCGCCGGGGCCGCATTCTCCGTCCACATCAAGGCGGAACGGGCGTTGAGGTGCAGGACAGTTGGATCGTCGACCACCGTCATGATCACCGCGGCGCTGGTTTCCACCGTGCCGCCGGCCGCATCTTGAACGCTGATCGCCAGCGCCCGGTACAATGCGTCCGGATTCTCGGAAAGGTTCAGGTAGGTGATCGCCTGCGTCAGTGCGGCAACCGCCTCGGCCGTCGCCGCGCCGTTCAAGGTCACCACGAGCTTCGTGCCGTTGGCGCCGCCGGCGATCGTGCCGATCGCAGCCCCCTCGAAGCTGACGATCGAGCCGTGCACGCCGATTTGCCCCGTCCCGTCTCCGGCGTTCAAAATTCCGAGCTGATCGGCCGGAGTATCGTTGGCGATGTAGCGCACGGCGAAGATTGCTCCGTCGAACCCTGCCGCGCCGACGTCGCCCAGCACCAATGGCGGCGGCGAGAACGTCTTTGCCGTGTCGTTTTCCGTGAAGAACAGCATCGTCCCGAAGCCGCTGGTGACCAGCTTTGTGTCTTCGGTGTGGGTCACATACCCGCCGATGAAGAGGTTGGTCACCCAAGCCTTGCCTCGTGCTTCCACGGTTCCGCCGATCCAGTGGAGCCTGCCGTCCCCGGCACCGGCAACCAGGGCGCTGACCCCGTCATCGGAATTCGGATTGCGGATGCCAAGTGCGGTGCTGTTGGTAGCGACGATGTCGGATTGGACACCGTTCCCTGCGGCCCAGATTGCCAGGGCGCTGGACTCACCCTGGATGTAACTGTCGACGATCGTGCCGGTGACCCCGCCCAGGATCATCGCCACCTGGTTGTGGGACACGAAACGCGAATTGATGATTTGCACATTGAGGTGCGGGTTCCCGCCGCCCGCATAAAGCGCCATCGAATCGGACGTGATTTCGATGTCGCAGTTGATGAAGCTGATGTTTTCAAGCGGCAGGATGTAATCCGCCGTCATCTCGACACCGACACCGGTGCCGTAGGCGGTGCAATCGATGTAGCTGATGTTCTTGGAACCCAGGACCGGGTGGTAATAGATGCCCCGGATCACGCCGTCGCCATCGGTTGCACGGCAATCGGTGAGGGTGATTCCGTCGCAGAACATCTGCTCGAAATGGATCGAGGAGCTGGATGTCTCGCAATCCTCATAGCTTCCGCTGGTGTAGATTCCGGGAACGCCCTGCGAGCCGGCGGCGAAATGCGCGTAGCCGGTGGAGTTGTGGACATCGACTTCGGTGATCGAGAAGTTGGACGTGTCCTTCATGAAGCAGCCGTGCAGACGCAGGCCCTCCGGGCGGATGTGCCCCGCATCGATGGTGAAGCCGCTCAGCGTGACGTCTTCCGATCCGCGAACCGAATTGACGACGCCGTCTTCCTCGCCAAAGGTCGAGCGGTGGAAATCCGGAGCCACCTGCAACATGGTGAGGTCGCGTCCGGCCCCCTCGAGGTTTTTGCCGGACGGCACGCTGATCGGCGCTTCGAGCATGAAGGTGCCTGCGCCGAGGATGACCTTGGTCACCGCCGGATCCGCGAGCGCCGCGTTGATCGCGGCGGCCATGTGCGAAGCCGAGCCGGCTTCGATGATCACCACACCGGCTTGGCCTGCCGGACCTGCCTGGACGGCCGGGCCTGCTTGAACAACCGGGGCCGCTTCAACAACTGAGGTAGTCCGGGCCAGATCGAACTCGGAGCCGACGCCTTCGCCAGCCGATCCCTGACCTTCGGCGAACCCATTAAACGCATACTTCACAACAGTTTCCCCGCATGGCCATCCCCACGTGGCCCTTGAATAGTGAACAAGGCCTCTTCGTCCGGCCTTCCCGGCGATATAACTAAAGTTTACCAATTCGTCGAGGTGGCGATGCCGTTTTCGTGGCCCGGCCCCGGCCAGAGCGGAGCGCACAGTCCGAGCGAGGATTTGCGGCACGGGATCGGAGACCCTATGGCGGCGAATTCCGGGAGAATGATCGACGATGAAGGAAGACGCGCGCGACGCGCAGCGCCAGATCGAACACAATGTCGCCGTCCACAACCGGGTTGCGCGCAGGTATGAGGTAATTCACGGCGAAATATTCAACGAGATCGAGCAGGCGCGGCTGCGCCGGGCGCTTGCGCAGGGGCGTGAGGAAATCCGCACCGGCGCCGCCCCGTTAAAGGCGCTGGATTTCGGCTGCGGTTCGGGCAATCTCAGCCGCATATTGCTTGACCTGGACATGGATGTGGTTGCCGCGGACGTGTCGCAGGGGTTCCTGGACCTGGTGCGAAGCCGCTCCCCGGACGCGCGGCTGACCACCAGCCTGCTCAACGGCCGCGACCTTTCCGACCTCGCCAGCGACAGCTTCGACCTGGTCGCCGCCTACTCGGTGCTGCACCACATCCCGGACTATCTCGGCGCGGTGGCCGAGATGGCGCGGGTGTGCCGGCCGGGCGGCGTGATGATCATCGACCATGAGCTGACCGACGAATACTGGAGCCGCGACCCCGTCTACCGCGCGTTTCTGAAGGAAGGGCTGCGCTTCGACTGGCGCAAATATCTGCGGCCGTCCAACTACCTCCACCGCATCCGCCGGATCCGCAATCCGCGCTACGCCAACGAAGGCGACATCCACATCTGGCCGGACGATCATATCGAGTGGGCAAAGCTCAAGGCCGCCGCTTCGGCGGGCGGCATGGATGTCGTCCACGAGGAGGATTATCTCCTGTTCCGCAAGCTCTACCGGCGCGAGGTCTACGACCGCTTCGTCGGGCGCTGCACCGACACCAAGCTGCTGATCCTGCGCAAACGCTGAGCCGCGGCCGCGCTTACCGGTTGTCCGCCAGCCAGGCCTGGAACATCAGCACCGTCCAGAGCGCCTGCGTCGAATCCTTCTCGCCGGAAAGGTGCGAGCGCCACCGGGCCTGGACCAGATCGGCGTCGAAATACCCCTCCTGAGCGAGCCGGGCGGGGCTGAGCAGTTCCTCCGCCCACGGACGCAAGGGGCCCTTGATCCACTCCCCCACCGGAACCGCGAACCCTGCCTTGGGCCGGTCGAACAGCGCCTGAGGCGCCTGGCGGTAGAGCAGCCGGCGAAGGATCACCTTGCCGGTGCCGCCCTGGATCTTCATCGACAAGGGAATGCGGGCGGCAAGCTCCGCCACGCGATGATCGAGGAAGGGAATCCGCGATTCCAGGCTCACCGCCATGCCGGCCCGATCGACCTTGCACAGAATGTCGTCCGGCAAATAGGACACCGCATCGCTGTACATCAGCCGCGCCACATCGGGCGCGCCCGGCCCCAGGTCCATGTCGAACGCCGCCTCACGCGGCAGCGGCGCGCGGGGAAGCACCGGCGAATCCTTGCCCGCCCACTCGTCGAGGAAGGTGTTCGCCACATCCTCGATGTCGGAGGCGGAGCGCATGGTGCGGAACACCTTCTGGACCTTGCTTCCAAAGAATGCGGGCCTCCGACCGGCGGGCAGCAGCGCCGCGGCCGAGTTCCACGCCGCGGGCGGGACCATCGACATGACGCCGCCCATCACCGCGCGCACCGGCCGCGGGACGCGCTTGAGCTGCGACCAAAGCCGCGAAGTTGCAAGGTAGCGGTTGTAGCCGCCGAACAGTTCGTCGCCGCCGTCCCCCGACAGCGCCACCGTGACGTGCTCGCGCGCCAGGGCGCTGACCAGGTGGGTCGGGATCTGCGAGGAATCGGCGAACGGCTCGTCGTACATCGAGGGCAGGGTAGGCACGACTTCCTGCCCCTCGCGCGCCGTCACATAGCGCTCGTGGTGCTCCGTTCCGTAGAAAGCGGCGACCTCCTTCGCGTAGACGGCTTCGTTGAAGCCCGCTTCCTCGAAGCCGATGGTGAACGTCTTGACGTTGCCCGGCGAGTGCTTCTGGTACAGGCCGACGATTGTCGAGGAATCGATCCCGCCCGACAGGAATGCGCCAACCGGCACGTCCGCCACCGCCTGGCCCGCAATGGCCTGGCCAACGGCATGTTCAAGCATCTCGAGCGCTTCGTTCTCGTCCCGGATCGGCGCGTCGAGGCCGTCCATCATGGTCTGGCGATAGGACCAGTAGCGCTCCAGCGTCACGCCGCGCAGGCTGTCCTCCTCGCGCGGCGCGCGCGTCAGCGGCGTCCGCCATGCCTCACCCTCGAGGCTCAGGATGCAGCCCGGCTCCAGCTTGAACAGCCCCTCGTAAATGGTGAGCGGCGCCGGAATGTAGGCGCGCGCGGCAAGCAGCTGGAGCGCGCTGCGGCTGATCGGGTTGGCAAAGCCGGGAAGCTGCCGGATCGCCTTCAGCTCGGATGCGAAAGCGAAATCGCGGCCCACCCAGCCGTAATAAAGCGGCTTCTCGCCGAAACGGTCGCGGGCGAGGCTGAGGCGGCGCGTCTTCTTGTCCCATACGGCAAGGCCGAACATGCCGACCGAACGGGACAAAGTCTCCTTCAAACCCCAGGCGGAGATGCACTCCACCAGCGTCTCGGTGTCGCTATGCCCGCGCCACGCCGTCTGCCGCTCGGCGTCGAGCTCGGCGCGGAGCGCGAAGTGATTGTAGACCTCGCCATTGTAGCAGATCACGAACCGGCCGTCGTTCGAGGCCATCGGCTGGTGACCCATGGGCGAAAGATCGACGATCGAAAGGCGGCGGTGGCCGAAGCCGATCCCGGCCTCGGCATCGTTCCACACGCCCTGATCGTCCGGCCCGCGATGCGAGATCGTGCCCGCCATGCGCGCCAGCACGCCCTCCGACCGCGCGGCGTCGCCGTAAATTCCTGCCAAACCGCACATCTTGTTTTACCCGTGGCTGCTGCGCTACCGAACGCCCGATCCTCTAAAGGCCGGCACGCCTTCCGCAAGGCCGGATGGGCATTCAAGGCCGTGTGCGGCTTCGAATGCGTCGAAAAAGCGGCTGAACTCCCTTGCTCGGGGCGGGCGGTCTGGTAGGTCGCGCACGCACGCCAAGGAGAGACTGCATGCTTCCGAGTTCCTGGAAACCGATAGACGCGCCCGCTTTGGTGCGCCTGGGCTCGGCGAACGACGGCGGTTACCTCGTCTCTCCGGCCGCGGTGGAACGGGCCACGCTCCTCCTCAGCATGGGCCTCAACGACGACTGGGCGTTTGAAGAAGATTTCCTGCGGCGCGGCGCGGCGCGCGTCGTCTGCTTCGACCATTCGGTGAACAACGGTTTCTGGCGCTGGTACGCCCTGAACGGCGTGCTGAAACTCAGCCCCAAGCGGGTCGGCCGCTTCTTCGAATACCGCCGCTTCTTCGCCTCGCCGCGCGCGGAGCACCGTCAACTGAAGATCGGCTATGACGAGCCGGGCGGGGTTTCACTCGCCACCCTGCTAACCGAGATGAAGGACTCCGATATCTTTCTGAAAATGGATATCGAAGGATCGGAATACCGGGTGCTCGACGATGTCGTGGCGCATGCCGAACGGTTCAGCGGCATGGCGATCGAGTTTCATGACGTCGACCTGCACCGCGACCGGATCAGCGCCTTCTTCCAGGCCCTGAAGGGCTTCCGCGTGGTTGAACTGCACGGCAACAATTTCGGCGGCCTCGATCCGGCGGGCGATCCGCTGGTGATCGAGGTAAGCCTGACCCGCGCCGATCTGGTCGGCGGCGGCACCGGCATGACGCCCGTGCCTTCGGCCACGCCGTGCGATCCGGCGCGCGAGGAAATCCTGCTCCGCTATGCGCCTGAAGCCAGGGCAGCAGGCTAAGGCCGGGCCTCCCGCCGGCAAACCGATGAAAGCAGTTTGCAGATGAACCTCAAGGAATTCGCCCGACACCTTCTTGAAAAAGGCATGGGCCTGGTTGCGGCGCATACTTTGTTCAGCCCCCGCCGGCGCTTGCGCTCGGTTGGCTTTGACGTGCTCAGCAGCCGCCAGAGGCTGATCGTCTGCGCGCCCCCCGAAGGCGAAGTGTTCGTTGTGCATTCGGGCGACGAGTTCATCGGCCGTGAGCTGTTCTTGTCTGGGGAATTCGATTTCGACAAGTTCGCGGCCGCGATCGCCGCCCTCAAGCTCCACCGGCCCAACGCAAACCCGCAGGTGCTGATCGACGTCGGCGCCAATATCGGCTCCATCTGCATCGCCGCCGTCGCCCGGGGTTTCGTTGGCCGCGCAATTGCGGTGGAGCCGGACCCGAACAACTCGCGGCTGCTGAGGGCGAACGTTGCCTTGAACGGCCTCGAGCGCCAGATCCGAACCGTTGAGATGGCGGCGGGACCGGTGGACGGCGCGGTGCTCGAGCTTGAAATCTCCAGCACCAACCTGGGCGATCACCGAATCCGGGTCACCAGCGAAGATGGCCGTCTGGGCGAAGCAAACCGCAACGTTGTCCAGGTCCCGTCCTCGACCCTCGATTCGATCTGCGCGGACGAGCAGAGCGGTGAATTGCTGATCTGGATGGACACGCAAGGCTTTGAAGGGTTCGTTCTGCGCGGCAGCACCGGCTTGCTTGCCCGCAAGATCCCACTGGTTCTCGAATTCTGGCCCTACGGGATGAAGCGCGCCGGATCCTTTTCGGCTCTGACCGAGAGTTTGGCCGGCTATTCGCAGTTTCTGGACCTTGAAGGCACGGGCGGACTTCGCCCGATCGCGGAGCTTGAACTTCTCTATCGCGAGCTTGGGGAAGAGCAAGCGTTCACCGACATATTGGTGATATGAGCGACGCCGTGGCGAGGCCGCTGCGCGCAGCCTTTATCGCCAACGGCGATCCGCGCGACCTTCGGACATGGTCGGGAACGCCGCGGCACATGCTTGAGGCGATCGAGAAGCGGGTCGACATGCGGCTGGTGGTGCAAAGCCTCTGGCCGGCCTGGTACCGGCCGCTGGGCCGGGCGCTGAAGCTGCTTTCCGGCCGCCGGTTCGAATATAGCTGGTCGGCCTGCTTTTCCGGCATTGCCGCGCGCCGCACGATCCGCCGGCTGGAGGCTGCAAAGCCCGACGTGGTGTTCGCGGTGGCGCTCACCGACATGGCCTATCTGTTCGCCGGCAGCCTTCCGGTGGTCTACATCACCGACGCCGTGATCCCCGATCTTTTGGAATATTACGAGATGTTCCAGGCGATTTCGCCAACCGCCAAGCGCCGCGCGGCTGAGGCGGAGCGCGAGGCGTTCGAGGCCGCTTTGCTGCTCCACGTCCCATCCGCCTGGGCCGCCCGTTCCGCCATCGAGAAGCAGGGCGTTCCGGCCGATCGGGTGGTGGAAATCGCCTGGGGCGCCAACATGCCCTTCCAGGCGCGGGCGCCTCGGACGCTGGGCGCCGGCCCACTGCGGCTGCTTTTCGTCGGCACGCATTGGGACCGGAAAGGTGGGCCGGTCGCGCTCGACCTTGCCGCCGAGCTTACCCGGCGCGGGATCGACTGCCGGCTCGATGTGGTGGGATGCACCGCCGATGTCGCTCCGGGGAGCACCGCGGCAAACGTCACCTTTCACGGCTTCGTCGACAAGGGCACGCAAGCCGGGACAACGATGCTCGACACGTTGTACGCGGAGGCGAATTTGTTCGTGCTGCCGACTCTTGCCGAAGCCTATGGCATCGTTTTCGCCGAAGCAGCCCATCACGGGCTGCCCTCCCTGGCCTACGCCACAGGCGGGGTAACTTCGGTCGTAAAGGATGGCGAGACCGGAATCCTCCTCCCGCTGGGCGCCACCGCAGCGGACTTCGCCGACCAGGTCGAGGCTCTGGTGCAGTCGCCTGAACGCTATGCCGCGCTGTCGCGCGCGGCGCTTGCCGATGCGCGCGAACGGCTAAACTGGGACGTCTGGGCGGAAAGGCTGGAGCGAGCGGTCGTCGCCCGGATCGGACAGACGCAACCCGCACACTGAGCGCTCGAGGCGGTCAGGAGGCGCTGAGCCGCGCCTTTCCCCGTCCAGCCATGCCCCGCAGCCGCTTGCCCAGCGAATAGGCCGCCGCAACCGGCCGCTTCATCCCCCGCATCCGAACCACCGATGCGGTGTTGTTCACATAATGTTTGCGGAACAGCTGCTTGTGGCTGGTTCCGGGAACGACGCTATAGTCCAGGCCCATATCACTCTCGTCGGCGAACAGCTTGCAATCGTGCCGCTCGACCAGCGGGGCGATGGAAAGCGTGTAGGCGATCGGCCCGGTGAGGCGGATCACCCCGTCGCGACCGACGCCGTTCACCCAGGGGCGGTAGGCGGCCATGTTGTGGAGAACCCGCTCAAGCACCGCCCGGAGAAACGGGTGACCGGGCGCGCAGACGATGTGCCATTGCTGAAACTCCCCGGCGCCGAACGGCTCCAGTTCCGGGTGAAGCCCCCAATTGGGGTGGCGCCCCCCCGCCCGGTTGTCCCACCGCGCGAGCAGAAAGCGCGCGCCCACCTCGCGAAGCCGATCGAGAGGCTGGTGGCTGCTGCTCTTGATGTCGAGATAAACGCCGCCGACCGCGTACATCAGGAGGTAGCGGAACAGATCCGCCCGCGCCGCGCCGTAGGAGGGATCAATCCGCCGGTACTCGGCAAGCATCGCGCTGCCGTAGTGCGCGAGGATCAGCGCTTCGATGTCGAGGTCGTCGTACAGCCGATAGTCCCAGCCCGGATTGTCGCTACGCAGCCGGTCCGCATTGGCGAGCAACGCGGGGGGAAGGTCCTTGGTCGGGAAGGTCTGGTGAATGATGCGCGGGATCGCCGCGCCTTCTTCGACCCGGGGCAGAACGATGTCGCTGTTGCTCATTGCTGCTCCAGATTGGCGCGGGCGGCTTAGGGTAGATTTTCGAGCCTTGAACGGCCACTAGGCTGCGCACGACTTAGGCTGGCCGGCTCAGCGAACAAGGGATTTTATGAACGATACCGACGCTGCGGAAAAGAGCGGGACCGGCTCGATTTTCTGGAGCGGGGCCGCCGCTGTCTACGCGCTGATGGGCCGGGCCCGGCGCCTGCAGCTCGTCGCCACGCTTATTCTCATGACCTTCGGAGCGGTGGCGGAGCTGGTCACGATCGGAGCGGTCCTGCCGCTGCTCGCGCTTGCCGCCGACCCGAGCTATTTCGACCGCTTCCCGGCCGCCCAGCAGGTGCTGGCGCTGTTTGGGGCAGAACCGGGCGGGAATCTGGTCGTTCCGGCGGCCACGCTCCTCGTCGCCGCCGCGATCTTCTCCGGAATCGTCCGCCTGGCGCTGGCCTGGACCAGCTACCGGTTCGTCTACGGCGTCGGCTACGACATCAGCATGGAAATCTACCGGCGCCTGCTGCGCCAGCCGTACGAACTTTACGTCCGGCAGAACAGCAGCGTCGCGCTTGCCGCGGTTCAGAAAATCTACAGCGTGGTGGTGGGCATCGTCTCGCCCGTGCTGCTGGCGTTCACCTCCGCGATCATCTCGCTGTGCATCGTCGTGTTCCTGTTCGTGATCGATCCGCGCACGGCGAGCTTCGCGACCTTGTCCGTCGGGGTGCTCTATGTCGGCATCAGCCTCGCCTCCAAGAAGGTGCTGCTTGCCAATTCCCAGCGCATCTCGGCGGTTCATACCGAGCGGCTGAAGGTGGTTCAGGAGAGCTGGGGCGGAATGCGCGACATCATCCTCGAGCATTCCCAGCCGCTGTTCGAGCGCAAGCTTTCCGCCCATGAGCATGACATGCGGCGCCTGTGGGCGACCGGCAACTTCCTGACGGACGCGCCCCGCTTCGTTGTCGAGGGGATCGGCATCATCGTTGTCGCCTTGCTGGCGGTGTATTTCAGCTTCCAGCCGGGCGGGCTGCTGGCCGCAATCCCAGTGCTCGGCGCGCTTGCCGTCGGTGCGCAGCGGCTGCTGCCGCTGGTGCAACAGGTGTATCGCGGCTGGGCGAGCTATTCCATGAACGCCCACGCGCTGAAAGACGTGCTGGACCTGATGTCCGCGCCGGTGAGCAGCGCCCGCCCGGCTGCGCCGGGCGGCGCGACGCTGCCGGCGAGCATCGCCATCGAGGCGAAGGATCTGTGGTTCAGCTATTCGGAGGACGAGCATGTCTTGAAGGGCATCAGCCTCGTCATCCGTCCGGGCGAGCGGGTCGCCTTTATCGGCAAGACGGGCAGCGGCAAGAGTACCCTGATCGATGTGCTGATGGGCCTGCTGAGGCCGAGCCGAGGGCAATTGCTTCTGGGCGGCATCGCGATGAGCGACTCCAATGTCACGGAATGGCAGGGCCGGATCGCCCACGTGCCGCAGGCAATCTTCCTGTCGGACGACAGCATCGCCGCCAACATCGCCTTCGGCTCAAGCGAGGACGAGATCGACATGGCGCGGGTGCTCGCCGCGGCCGAGCGCGCGGACGTCCGCAGCTTCGTGGAGCAATTGCCCGAAGGCTTTGCGACCACCGTCGGCGAGCGCGGCATCCGCCTGTCGGGGGGCCAGCGCCAGCGTATCGGCATCGCCCGCGCACTCTACAAGAACGCCACGGTGCTGGTGCTGGACGAAGCGACCAGCGCGCTCGACGCGGCCACCGAAGCGTCGATCATGGACTCGATCGCCGGCCTCGACCGCGAACTCACGGTCATTCTGATCGCCCACCGGCTTTCCACGGTGGAGGGCTGCGATACGATCTACCGGCTGGAAAGCGGTCGGATCGTGCAATCGGGCAGCTACGAAGAGGTGGTGCTGTCCGCGGAAGGCATCGCGGCTACCGGGTGATCAGCCGCGGCGACGCGCCTTTGCCTTTCGGTAGGCGCCGACGCCCGCACGGACGATCCAGGCCGGCAGGTGGCTCATCACCCGGTACGGCACCGGCCGGGCGCCGCCGCTTTGCTTCAACAGCCGCAGGAACCCGCGCGCGCGCCGGGTATCGCCCGCATAAAACGCCTGGTGCACCCGCTGGGCCAGCAGCCGGTTGAGATAGCTGCGAACATCGGCGTGTCGGGCAGCATGACGCGGCTCCGCAAGCGCGTCTTGCAGCACCTTCATTTCCGGCTCCTCGCCCACCCCGAATCGGGTGCCGCTGCCCTGGTCCATCAGCCCGCCGGTCTCGACGGTGTAGAGCGCGGTGACCTTGCGGGTGGCGGCGATCGGGTGGGCAAGCGCGAGCTTGGCCCACAATTCGACATCCTCGCCGGGCCAGTAAGCACCGTAACCGCCGCTCGCCGCAAACGCATCGCGGCGGATTGCAACGCAGGAGCTCCACATCGCCTGCTCGGTACCGGCGGTTGCGAAATAATCGGCCAGGTAGCCGCGCATGGCCAGCGCATCCGTCATCGGCACTTGGGGCTCACCACCTGCGGGAATGCGGGCGAAAGCGGTGTGGGCGACCCGCGCCTCCGGAAATCGTTCGATCAGCCCGGCCAGCTCGGCAAGGTGGTCGGGCAACCACAGGTCGTCCGCGTCGAGCAAGGCCACCCAGTCGCATCGCGCCTCGGCAAAGCCCCGGTTGCGCGCCGGCCCGGGCCCGGCGTTGGCCTGCCTGATCAGCCGTACCGAACCGCCGATCAGATCCTCGATCTGGGCGACGCTGCCGTCGATGGAGCCGTCGTCGACGATCAGGATCTCGGTTGCGGGGTGATGCTGGGCAAGCGCGGTTTCCAGCGTCCGGCGAATGAACGGACGTTTGTTATAGAGGGCGATCAGAACGGTGAAATCGTGCGCGCTCACCCTTTGTCTTCCCCACCCGCCAGAAGCGCGTGCGAGGCGGCGCAGACGTCTTCGGCGTACAAAGCGGCGTTCTGCCAGTACGCGATCGCGCCGCTTCGAGTTCGGGCATAAGCCTCCGGCTGGGCGATCAGTTCGGCGACGGCGTCGACACCTGCCCCGAGATTCTCGGGATCGACGAACACCCCGCTTGCGCCGTTTTCCACATAGCGCGCCATCTCGCCGACCGGCGTCACCACCGGAACAAGGCCGAGCTGCATCGCCTCCACGGTTCCCATCGCCATGCCTTCATAGCGGCTGAGCTGGAGAAAGAAGCTTGCCCCTGCGGCGACCCGGGAGAGCGAATCGCGCTCGGCGGCGCCTCGAAAGTGGACGCGCTGCGCGATCCCGAGTTCCCTTGCGAGCGCTTCCAGGCTCGCCTGCTCGCCATCGTCGGGACCCCAGATGTCGAAGCTGGCGTCGATCCCCCGCTCAACCAAAGCGGCGATGAAGTAGAGCGCGCGGTCGATCCCCTTTTGCCGGTTGAGGCGCGACCAGGTCACGAACCGCGGTCCCGCCGCGGGCGCAAGGGAAAGCGCGTGCCGGCGCTGGGTGACAAAGGAGATGACCCGCGTCGCCTTGCGGCGTGTGCCGATGCGCGCCTGCAGGGTCGCCGCCGAATCCGCCCAAACCTCGTCGGCAAAGGCGATCGCGATCCGCGAGGCGAGCCCATCGACCCAGTGCACCGACTGCTCCAGGTTCAGGAAGAAGACCAGCCGGATTCGCCGCCTGATCAGCCGCGCCAGCACCGCCACACCGACACTGCGCCACAGCGACATGATCAGCACATCGGGCGGATTACGCACGCAACGGGCGATGCCGCGCCACTGTGCGAGAGGGTTGAGCGGCGCCCCGAACGGCGATTCCTCGATTCGGCCGGGCGCTTCGCTCAGGGTCTTGCCGGCGAGGAGAAGCAGCGTGAAGTCGCAGCCGAGATCGGTGCGTTCCGCCATGCTGCGCGCCGCCACTTCGACGCCGCCCACCCCGTCGTGGGGAATGATATGCAGAATGCGCGGCCGCCGGCCGCCGGGCTCGTCAGCCACGCTGCGAAAGCCCGAGCAGCTCGAAATGGCGGGCAAGCACGATCTGCTCGCCGAACGGCAGCACCGCCTCCGACAGCCGCTCCGGCTCGATCGGCTGGGCAAGCGCCTGGGCAATGCCGTCTGCGAGGGCGGCGGGGTCCTGCATCGCGACGAGATAGCCGAATCGGCCCCCCTGGAGAACCTCGCGAGGGCCGGTAGGGCAATCGGTGGAGACGGGCGTGCACCCGCACATCATCGCCTCGACCAGCACATTGGGAAGCCCCTCCACCAGGGAGGACAGCACGAAGATATCGGCGCGCGCGAAATATTTCAGCGGATTGGCGACCCGGCCGATCAGGCGCACCCGATCCTCCAGGCCGCGCCGGGCGATCAGCGCCTCGAGCTCCCCGCGCAACGGCCCATCGCCGAGGATCGCGAAGCGGATAGTGACACCGCGGTCGCGCAGGATGGCCATCGCCTCGATCGCGTCGGCAAACCCCTTCCACGGCTGCAAGGAGCCAGCGCCGACGGCGAGCGGGACGTCCCGCACCTCGGTGAACCACGGGTCGTCCACCGCTTCGGCGATGCTTGCGCGGGCCCGTGCGTCGTCGACGATGTTGTAGACGGCGACATGCGGCGAGGTGCCGAACACGGTGCGATATTGCCCCACCATGTCCTCCGACACGCAGGTCAGCGCATCGGCCCGCCAGGTCACCGCCCGCATCAGGTGCTTGAGCAGCCAGCGCTTCGAGAAACGCTTGTTCGAATAGGTGTCGAACGGCGTGACCCGCGACGAGCCGCTGATCCGCGCCTTTGAGCGGGTGAGGACTGCCGCGACCAGCACCAGCGCGTTCAAGTGATCCTCGGCGGTGAACACCACGTCCGGCTTCACCCGGCGCAGGTAGGATGCGATCGGTGCAAGCAGCCCTCGCACCTTGTCGCGGCCGAGCACGATCCGGTTCACCCCGGGTACGTCGGGCAAAGTGAGCTCGGGCGGAACGAAGCCGACCACCAGATCGACATCGTGGCCGGCATCGGCAAGCGCGCGGGCCAGCCGGATCTGCGCCAGCGGCACGCCCGAGATCGAGTAACGCGCAACCGCCACCGCGATCTTCATGATCCGCGCACCAAGCGGGAGGGTAGCGTTTCGGCAGGCATGTTTCGCCGCTTAGCGCCCGGGATTGGGGATGGCGAGGATTTCGGCGAGCCGCTGTTGCGCCGCGTCGCGCGAATAAAGCCGCTCGTAGAGGCTGCGCATCGCCGGGTCGAAGCGCGGCGGCGGCGCACGGCGGACTTCGGCAAACGCCGCCAGGAAGTCCTCGCGCGTACGGCACATCCAGCCGGCCTCATCGGCGACATCCTCATAGCCCGAAAAGGCTTCGGGGGTGCCGATGATCCGCTTTCCGTACATCAACGCCTCGGCGACCTTGGTCTTCATCCCCGACCCGTCGAAGATCGGCGCGATCGCCACCGCGGCGTCGAGATACCAGTCGCCCAGGCTTTCCACCCCGCCGACCACTTCGATCGAATCGAGCCCCTCCATTTCGGGCCGAAGCCGCTCGAGACCGCGCCCGACGATGCAGGTCCGAAGCGCAGCCTCCGGCGCCACGTTCCTTGCAAACCAGCGTGCTCCCGCTTCATTGGCGTAAAAGGCGCCGCCGACGAACAGTGCATAACGGCCCACCCCGTCGCCGTTCGGAACAGCGCTGAGCTGGTCTTCCATCGCCATCGGCAGAACATGGGTGCCGGCGCGGCCGTAGAGGCGCTTCAGCCCGGCGCTGTCGCGAGCGCTGAGGGTCACCAGCTTGTGACTGTGGCGAACCGCCATCCGCTCCGCCGAATAATTGGCGATCAGCACCGCCAGCGCGCGCGGGCTTCTTGTCTCGCGGAGCGCGCCGAGAAAAAAGCGCGCTTCGACATTGTGGAAAAAGCTGACCACCTCGACCCCCGGGGCCCCAAGCCGCACCGCCTTAGCCAACCGTCCCAGGTTCGAGCCGTCGAGATAGACGTGGGAAACACCCTCTGCGCGGATACGCCCCAGGATTCGGTCCACGGATATGGGGCTGATGCCGTCGATGTAGCCCCGAATCTGCTTGCTCCGGGAAGCCGCGGCACGCGTTCCTCCATCCAGTTCCTCGACCAGCAGCCGCCCGCCCGCCAGCGCGGAAAGGCACGTGCGGTGCAGCGCCGACAGCAGGGCGCGTCCTCCAGAGGGAGGCGATGGCACCAGGGGCGTGATGAACATCAGCTTGTTCATTCGGGGGACGCGCCAGGCTCCTTGCGATCTACCAGTGGCCGTGCCGAGGCTGCCGAACCCGTTCGGCCACGGCCGCGTGACACAGTTTCTCCCCGGCGCAAGCGCCAGCGCGTCGGCAAGCGCTATAGGCTGAGGGGTCTCGGCGGCAAGCGTTAACGCGCCTGGGGCTTTGCGCAACTCCGGTCCTTCACGCGGCGCGCCGCTTCCTTGCTGGTCCTTGTCCAATGGCTTAAGCGGCCTCAGCCTCCATGGGGACCAATTTGTGAGCATGTCTACAGAAGCCGGCGCGGCTGCGAGCCGCATCATTCCGGTGATCCTTTCCGGCGGATCGGGAACGCGACTGTGGCCCTTGTCGCGCAAGGCGACGCCCAAGCAGATGCTGCCGCTGATTGGCGCGCGCAGCATGTTGCAGATGACGGCCGAACGGGTTGGCGACGATGCGCTGTTCGCAACGCCGATCGTGGTCGCCGCCGAGCACCAGGCGCAGGCGATCGCTCTAGACTTCGAAGCGGCGGGGCGTGCCCGGCCCCGGCTGATCCTGGAGCCGGCGGCCCGCAACACGGCGCCGGCAATCGCCCTCGCCGCCTTCGCGTCGGACCCGGAAGCGCTGCTGCTGGTGATGCCCAGCGATCACCTGATCGCCGATCCTGCCGGCTTCTCGGCCGCCGTGCAGGCGGCCCGGCCCGCTGCGGACGCGGGCTGGCTGGTGACGTTCGGAGTGACGCCGAGCCACCCCGAAACCGGGTATGGCTATATCCGCCGCGGCGACCGGCTTCCGACGGGGCAGTTCCGGGCCGATCGCTTCGTCGAGAAGCCGGACGCCGCAACGGCCGCCGCCTACCTCGCCGAGGGCTGCTTCGACTGGAATGCCGGCATCTTCCTGTTCAAGGCGGGCGCCTATCTCCAGGCGCTGACCGAGCACGCGCCCGATATCGAGGCGGCGGTTCGCCACGCGCTGAAGGACATGACGGCGGCCGATGCCGATCCGCTGTGCCCCGACGCCGCCCGTTTCGCGCTGGTCCGATCCCAGTCGATCGACCATGCGGTGATGGAACATGCCGCCAATGTCGCGGTGGTGCCGATCGACGTCGGCTGGTCGGACGTCGGCAGTTGGCAATCGCTTCACGAGGCATCCATCAAGGATGCGGACGGCAACGTCCTGTTCGGCGAAGTCGAGGCGCTCGGATCGACCAATTGCCTGCTGCGCTCGGGCGGGCCGATGGTGGTTGCGATCGGGCTCGACAACATCGCCGTGATTGCGACCGACGATGCAGTGCTGGTGGTTGCCAAGGACCATAGCCAGCGGGTCAGCGAAGTGGTCGCCCGCCTCTCCGCCCGCGGCGATTCAAGGCTTTAGCGGGAGCGCACCCGCCAGCCACGGCTGTTGCTCAGCGCGCCCCGAAGCCGTTCGAGACGGTCCGAAGCGTGCCGGCGACGATCAGCAGATCGAGCCAGAACGAGAAGTTCTTGATGTAGTAAAAGTCGTATTGAAGCTTCCAAAGCACGTCGGTGACCTCGGCGACGTGCCCCTGCTTGACCTGCGCCCAGCCGGTGATTCCCGGGCGGACGATGTGCCGATACCGGTAGAATGGCAGCTCGGCCTCGTACCAGGCGGAGAGCGGCACGGCTTCGGGGCGCGGGCCGATCCAGCTCATCTCGCCCTTCAGAATGTTGAGTACCTGCGGAAGCTCGTCGACGCGGTAGCGGCGCAGGAACTTGCCGATTCTGGTGACCCGCTCGTCATCGTCCAGCGTCATCGCGGCCGAGCGGGCGTCGTCGGCCGCGGCGGCGTGCCGCATCGACCGGAATTTGTACATTTTGAACGGGTTGCCGCGATAGCCCATGCGCTTCTGGGTGAAGAAGACCGGTCCCGGCGAATCGAGTTTGATCCACATCCCGACGATCACGAACAGCGGCACCAGGAACGGCACGGCGACGATCGCCATGGCAAGGTCCCACAGCCGCTTGACCTTGGCATAGACGATCCCGGGAATCAGCGAGCCGAAGCTGTTTTCCGACATGTGGTCGATCGCGACCCGGCCGGTGAGCGATTCCTCCATCTGCTTGAAGTGCATCACCAGGGTGCCGGCGAGCGCGCGGTCGGCAAGGAAACGCTCCCATTCGTCGGGAATGTCGGCCCGCAGGTCGGCGACGATCCCGTCGAACGATCCGATCATCTCCGATGGCGAATGAAGCCGCACCCAGCGGACATCCTCCAGGTCGAAGAGGTGCTCGACCTGACCGGCCGGCACGACGCCGATCCTCAGCCGCTGCTGCCGCTGAAGCTTGAAGTAGACGATGTAATACCAGAATACGCAAAGCAGGAAGCTCGCCGCGAAATGCAGGCGGCTATAGTCCAGGCGGGCGAAGAAGATCGCGGCCAGCGCAAAGCCGTAGGCGACCGCAAAGGACGGCAGGATATGATAGGAGGCACGGACGCCGGGATAATGGGAGACCCGGCGGAAGCCGTAATAGCCGCCGATCACCGCCGCGAGGGAGCCGATCAGCGAGTTCTGCAAACTGTCCTGATCGATCTGCTGATATTCGAACCGGTAGCGGACGAGGTAGGGCAGGATCACCCCAAGCAGCAGGCCGACGCCGAGCTGAAAGCGCACGCGGTGCCAAAGCGTCCGTCGGGCGCTGGAAAGTTTGGCAGGCGACATCGACACAGTTCGGCTCCGGCTCCGCGCCCCATCTCGAAACGGCGCGGAAGGTTTCGGGAATAGGGGCTATTTCGCCGGATTGTCTACCGCTTCGATCAGGCCAGCGGGGCCGTGCCTTTCCCAGGCACCGGATAGAGCCCCGCCCGCACCGGGGCGCGAAAGCGGGGCCAGAGGTTCCAGGCGCACAAACGAAAAGCCAAGCCCGCGCATTGAGTTTGGAGCGGCTTCTTTCTAAGCGCGCTCCCAACCCAACAGCAGGCAGATCAAATGACCACTCTCGTGACCGGCGCCGCCGGCTTCATCGGCTTCCACGTCAGCGAGCGCTTAATGGCCCGTGGCGAGCAGGTGATCGGGCTCGACAACGTCAACGATTATTACGATCCCAAGCTGAAGCGCGACCGCATCGCCGAACTGCGCCGCCGCCACAACAGCTTCGAGTTCCTTGAGGTGGATTTCGCCGACTACGGCGCCCTGACCAAAGCGGTCGAAGGCCAGAAGTTCGACAAGATCGTCCACCTCGGCGCCCAGGCAGGCGTGCGCTATTCGATCGAGAACCCGCACGCGTACGTCCATTCCAACCTCGTCGGGCACCTCAACATGCTCGAGGTCGCGCGCGCCCGGCAGACCGCCAACATGGTCTACGCCTCATCCTCCTCGGTCTATGGCGGCAACGAGACGTTGCCTTTCCGGGTCGAGGACCGGGTCGATCAGCCCCTCTCGCTCTACGCCGCGACCAAGAAAGCGGACGAGCTGATCAGCGAAACCTATGCGCACCTGTACCGGCTGCCGCTCACCGGGCTTCGCTTCTTCACCGTATACGGTCCCTGGGGCCGCCCCGACATGGCGATGTGGATCTTCACCAAAGCGATCATGGAAGGCAAGCCGATCGAGGTCTTCGGCGAAGGCAATATGCGCCGCGACTTCACCTATATCGACGACATCGTCACCGGCATCGTCGCGGCGCTCGACAACCCCGCGCCCGACGACGGCCAGCCTAAGGCCGGCGGCTCCAAGAGTCCGCACCGGCTCTACAACATCGGCAACAACAACTCCGAAGAGCTCACCCAGATGATCAGGCTGATCGAGCAGGCCTGCGGACGGGAGGCGGAAAAGACGCTGATGCCGATGCAGCCCGGCGACGTGCGCGACACCTATGCCGACATCAGCGCGATCCAGAACGACCTCGGCTTCCAGCCGACCACCGCAATCGCCGAAGGCATTCCGCGCTTCGTCGACTGGTACAAGCAGTATCACGGCATTTAACCCGTCATTCCCGCGTTAGCAGGAATCCGCTTCTTCTTGCTTTCAGGACGGTAAGGAAGAAGCGGGACCCCCGCTTTCGCGGGGGTGACGGCGTCCGAGATGGCCGAGCCTACAGCGTCCAGCGCGTGACGCCGGTCAGCGCCCGCCGCGCGTAGAGGTTCTTCAAGTCCGCGAACAGGCCGCCGTCCACCACCATGGCGGAGAGCTGGTCGTCGGACAGCGCCGCATAGGATTCGTGCGGCACCGCCACCAGCACCAGATCGTAGCTGCCCTTCAGCGCGTCGCAGTCCAGCGCAATGCCATATTCGTGCTGCGCCTCGGCCGCGTCGGCGAGCGGATCGTGAACGATGATCTCGTGGCCGTGCTGCTCAAGCCGGCGAATCACGTCGATCACTCGGCTGTTCCGTAGGTCCGGCACGTTCTCCTTGAACGCGAGCCCCATGATCAGCGTCTTGCCCGCCCGGCCGAGCTTTTCGTGGAGCTGGTCCGCCACCCAGGCGCCCATGCCGTCGTTGATCGAGCGGCCGGACAGGATGACATTGGGCTCCAGCCCAAGCTGCTGCGCGCGGTAGGAGAGGTAATAAGGATCGACGCCGATGCAGTGGCCGCCGACCAGTCCAGGCTGGAACTTGAGGAAGTTCCACTTGGTACCCGCCGCCTCCAGCACATCCCAGATCGAGATGTCGAGCTTGGAAAAGATGCGGGTGATCTCGTTCATAAAGGCGATGTTGATGTCGCGCTGCGCATTTTCGATCACCTTGGCGGCCTCGGCGGCGCGGATCGAGGCGGCGCGGAACACGCCGGCGCTGGTCACGGCGCCATAAAGGGTGGCGAGACGCTCGGTTACTTCGTCGTTCTCGCCGGCGATGACCTTCACGATCCGGTCCACCGTATGCTCGCGGTCGCCTGGATTGATCCGTTCGGGCGAGTAGCCGAGGAAGAAGTCAATGCCGCGCCTCAGGCCGGAAACCTCCTCGATCAGCGGCCCGCAGATTTCGTCGGTAACGCCGGGATAAACGGTGCTTTCGTAGACCACGATCGCCTTTTTGGCCGGATCGAGCAGCTTGGCCACCGAGCGGGTCGCGCCGATCACCGGGCTGAGATCGGGCTGGTTCGATTCGTCCACCGGAGTCGGCACGGTGACGATGTAGACGTCGGCGCCCGCGCACTCCGCCGAATCGCTGGTCAGGCGCAGCGGCGAGTTGCGCAGCACGTCGGTCTCGACCTCGTTGGTCCGGTCGATGCCGTCCTTGAGCTCGCTTACCCGACGCGTATCGATATCGAGGCCGATCGTCGGAAAGCTGCGGGCAAGCGCCACGGCCAGGGGCAGGCCGACATAGCCGAGGCCGACGACGACGATCTGCTCGTTCGGGGACGCGTTCATTCTGGCTCACTTTTGGAAAGGTGGTGGGGCGGGAAAACCCCTGCGCGCGCCACAGCCAAAAGGGACTGGGCTGTCAAGCCGCCTTGCGCTTGGGCTTGGGCTCCTCGAGGCGGTGGATGACCGCGCTGCGGGCCGTCAGCCAGTCGCGATTCGCAAACGTCACAGCTTCGATGAACGAGCGCGGCCTACGCATCAGGCCCTTTCGCGGCGCCGCCTCCATGCCGATCGCGGTGGCAACATCGCCGACGAAGTGGATGCAGTTGGCAGTGTCGAGATCGTAGCTCGGCTGCTTCGCCGCCCGCCAGCGCGCCACCGTCGCCATGACATTGTCATATTCGGGATCGGTTAGGGTGACGGTGAAATGCTTGTCGCTTCCCGACACATAGGATTTCGAGTGATCGGAAATCACCTTGCCGCCAACCCTGCCCCAGAGAATCGCCGGGCTGATCGCTTTTGCCGAAAAGCCGTAATCCTCCTCGATTCGCGCGCCGCCCCGATCGAGGGTTCCTTCCAGGATCACGAACGTATGCGGAAAGGAGCCGCCGAGCTCCTTTGTGTAGAAGGTGATCTGCACGGCCGCGAAGGAAGGCACCGCTGCGAAGGCGAGCCAGAGGATCGCGAACAAGCCGGCGAACCGGCGGCCGAGGGGGCTTCCCTGCACAAACGGTCTCCCAAGGATGAGGAGCGAAGTCTCTGAAACAAAATCCGTTTTGTGGCAATGGCGGGCGTTGGCACCGAATTGATGTGGCGCGCGGGCAACACTGCGCAATTCAAACCGGATTGGTTGAACCATCCGGGCGGGGCGGCGTTGGGGGTCATGGTTCGGTAACTAACGGAAGGTTATCGGGAATTTGCGAGTTTCAATCGCTTAAGGCATTTCGGGGTGGACACGCACCGGCACCTCGGATAGTTAAGCGTTGAAATCGAGAAGATCAGACTCGAGTGAGTACGAAGGGAGAAGCTGACGTGGGTTTCAAGGGACTTATCACTGCGGCCACCGCGGTTGCATTGATTGCGGCGCCGACGATGGCGGCCGCTCAGAGCGTTGAGGTGGCTCCGGCCTCCGAGAGCGTTGACGGAGGCAGCGAGCTGCGTGGTGGTTTCATCATCCCGCTTATCGCTATCATCGCCATCATTCTCGGCATCCTCGCCGCGACGCATGACGACGACGACGATCTGCCTTCCAGCCCGTAATAGGGTCGGTTGATCATCGTGTCAGGAATTGGCCGGGTGGACATTCTCCACCCGGTCTTTCTCTGCGTCTGGCGTTTGTCGACGCGGCACGTCTCTTCCCAAGTCGCTGCGTTCCCTCGCGCGCGCGTCGGCAGCTCGGCCGCACTTGGCCGGGTGTGACCCGAATCGCGCAGGCATTCTGCCACACCGAGCTTCTGCCCGGCTCCGACAGATCACGGTAAAGCACCCGACCTGGCTCGATCCGTTGAATTGTCTTCGCAATGCGTGACGGGGTGATGAACTCGATACTGTCATTCCCGCGAAAGCGGGAATCCCGCTTCTTCCTTCTTCCGCCCGCTGACATAAACAAGAAGCGGGACCCCCGCTTCCGCGGGGTGACGGGAGAGGAGAAGCGTACGGTCCAACATGGGGCGCTGAATCTGCCGGTTGAGAGCCTCCACCCCAACCACCAGAAGCGGCTGCGGGGGATTAGCCGCTTCGGGCCCATGGCTCGCCGTCATGTGCGCCCTCCGCGCCCGTTCCGCTTCCTGAAATTGAGTGACGCCTCCCCCTCCTCCCCCTTAACCAGCCGGGCTCCGGCTCGAACCGGAATGTCAGTGGATGGTCCGGGTTGCGGGTGTAAGGAGAGCGCGTGAAGCGCAGCACTCGACTTGCCACCTCGGCAGCCCCGCTGTTGGTGTCCCTCCATCCGACGGACCTGTGGGATACCGGGACCATTCAGGCTCGGGTCTTTAGGCAGTTCCCGTGAAACACAGCCTTCGCGTCTTTGCCGCCGCCTTTCTCGCAGCGCTCTCGCCGCCGGCAAGCGGCACCTGGGCTGGGCGCGACTCGTCCCCGGCGGCCGCCGTGCTTCCCGCCCCCGTGCTCTCGACGCTGCGGCGCGACGATGCCCGGGTCGGCGCAATCGCCTACCGCCTTGCGCTGGGTGGACGTGGTTTGTGCCGCGAAGCCTATCCCCTCACCGGCCTGCTCTTCCACCACCTTGCTGAATACGAATCGGCGAACAGGCCGCTGATGATCTCCCGCTACGGCCTCGATCGCGGCCCGGGCGTGCTCACCGTACTCGGCGGCACCCCCGCCGCGGCCGCAGGGCTTGTCGCCGGCGACGTCCTGCTGTCGGTCAACGGGCAGCCCTTCCCCTCCCCCGCCAAAATCGCCGCCGAGCCGAAGCGCAAAAAGTGGCGGCCGATGCTGGAGGGGAGTGAGGCCCTCCTCGAAACTGCGCTTCGCGCCGGCCCCGCCCGCCTTCAGATCCTGCGCGAGGGCCGCATGCTCGCCCTCACCCTTGGTTCCGAACCCGGGTGTATCGGCCGGGTGCGCCTCGCCCGCTCCACGCAGATGAACGCATTCTCCCTGCGCGGCTATGTCGTCATGACCACCGCGATGCTTGGTTACGTACGAAGCGACGATGAGCTTGCGGTGGTGCTCGGACACGAACTCTCCCACTCGATCCTTGGCCACGAAGGCATGCGCGACGAAGACGGCATCCTCGGCAGCATCGGCATCAAGCCAAGCGCGATGTGGAAGCGCGAAGAAGCGGCCGACCGGCTCGGCCTCCGCCTGATGGCCGCCGCGCGCTTCGATCTCGACTCCGCAATTCCTTTCTGGGATCGCTATCTCGGCCAATATGACTGGTTCCCCCAGATATTCCGAAGCCACCCGAGCCGCGGCGCCCGCGAGCGAATCGCGCGGGAGGAGATTGCGGCGATTCGGGCGGTGCCGGTTGCAGGCAATCGTTAGCGCGGACATGGACGCGCCGGAAACGCACGCATTGGCTTTCAGCGACGCCCCGGCGTTGCGCCAATGGCTGACCGACCACCATCAAAGCGAAACGCAGCTTTGGGTTCGGATCTACAAGGCCGGCTCCGGCCGCGCCTCCGTCACCTGGGACGATTGCGTCGTCGAGGCGATTCGCTTCGGCTGGATCGACGGCCAGAAGCGGTCGCTCGACCAGGACTCCTACTTGCAGCGGCTTACCCGACGAAAGCCGAGATCGAGCTGGTCCGCGCGCAATTGCGAACACGCCGCTCGGCTGATCGCGGACGGAGCAATGGCGCCTGCCGGGCTCGCGCAGATTGAGGCGGCAAAGGCGGACGGCCGCTGGCAAAACGCTTATGCCGGGCAAGCGGCCATGGCGATCCCGCAGGATTTCCTCGACCCGCTGGGGGAGATGCCGGCTGCAAAGGCGTTCTTCGAAACCCTCAATCGCGCGAATCTCTACGCAATCTATTACCGGCTCCACACGGCCAAGCGGCCGGAAACGCGGGCGCGGAGAATGGCGCAGATCCTGGCGCAACTGGAGCGCGGCGAACGCTTCCACTAGGGCGCCGCCCTCCCGCTCTTCCCGTTTAGAGCTTGGTTCGAAGGCTCCACAGCTCCGGAAACGCCCGCTTGCCCACCGTCGACTGCAGATAGGCCACCCCCGCCGTGCCGCCGGTGCCGCGCTTGAGGCCGATGATCCGCTCCACCGTCACGACATGCTTGTGCCGCCAGGTGGCTAGCGAATCGTCGATATCGACGAGCTTTTCGGCGAGCTGGTAAAGCGGCCACCAGCGCGCCGTGTCGCGATACACCTGGGCCCACGCCTCAATGACCTCATCCAGCGGCTCGTAAGGCCGGCTCCAGTCCCGCTCCAGCGCTGCCGCCGGCAGGGAAAAACCGGCCCGCGCGAGGGCGGCATTGGCCTCGTCCCACACAGACGGCTGATGGAGCGCCTCCATCAAGGCGCCGTAGGATGCGGAACCCTCCTCCTGGAAGCGCAGGTGTCCGCCGTCCTTGAGGCCGAGCAGATACTCGAACTCGCGAAATTGCGCCGACTGAAAGCCGGAGGAGGAGCCCAGCACGTCGCGGAAGCTCGAATAATCGGCGGGCGTCATGGTCGCGAGCACGTCCCACGACAACGTCATCACCGTCTGGATCCGAGACACCCGCGACAGGCTCTTGTGCACCGGCATCAATTCGTCAGCGCGAATCAGCGCCCGCGCAAGCTTCAGCTCATGGATGATCTGCTTGAGCCAGAGCTCCTTGGTCTGGTGGATGATGACGAACAACAGCTCGTCATGATGCCCGGAGATCGGGTGCTGGGCGGAGAGCAAGGCGTCGAGGGCGAGATAGCCGCCATAGGTCATCGACGCCGGCGTGTCGGTCATCTCAGCCGTGGGCCGCAAAGACGGTGCGCTTGCCGCCGGGGCCGAAGGCTAACACCTGGTAACGCTGCTTCTGATTGTGGCCGACGTCCATGCCCGGGCTCCCGGCCGGCATTCCCGGAACGGCGAGGCCGGTCACGCCCTTGGGCCGGCTGGCGATCAGCCGCTTGATGTCCTCCGGCGGAACATGGCCTTCCACCACCACGCCTTGCACCATTGCCGTGTGGCAGGATTGCAGATCGCCCGGCACGCCGCGCGCTTTCTTCACTGCCGCCATGTTGGGGCTGTTGATCACGGTCACCTTGGCGCGAAACGCGATCTCCATGCGCTTCGCCCACTCGGTGCAGCAGCCGCAGCCGGGATCGCGCCACATGGTGATGCTGTTCGCCTGGGCGAACGCCGTGCTCCGGAGCAACGGCAAGGCCGCCGCCGCGCCCGCGAGTTGAAGCATCGTCCGCCGGTCGATCGTCATAAAGTCTCCGCTAGAGCCGTTCGGCGCTGGCCACCACTTCGGTCGCCCGAAGCGCGGCCAATATACGCATCAGATGCTGCACGTCGTGCACTTCGATGTCGAGGTGGAAGGTGTGGAAGCTGCCGTCGCGGCTGGCCTGGTCCATGGACACGATGTTGGCGCCGTGGCTGCCGAGGATTCCGGCAATCACCGCAAGGCTGCCCGGCTCGTTGCGGATGACGACGCACAAGCGAGTGGCCCCGCCATCCGATTCGTCGCCCCAGGCCAAATCCACCCAATCGGCGTCGATGCCGCTCGCCAGGCTTTCGCAGCCGATCATGTGCACTTCCAGATCCTGCCCCTCGCGGCGCAGGCCGACGATCCGGTCGCCGGGGATCGGGTGGCAGCAAGACGCGAGCTGGAAGGCGACGCCCGGAGTCAGGCCCTTGATCGAGATCGCGGTGCGCTGCGGCGGCGGCTTCACGCCGCTCCGGCCGGTGGAGCCCGGGATCAACGCTTCCATCACTGCGGCATCGTTGATCCGCTTCAGCGCGATCGCCTCCATCAACGCGTCGTCGTCGGGGAGGTGTAGGCGGCGCAGCGCCTCGGCAAGCGCCTCCCAGCCGGGCGGAGTCGGCAGGCGCTGGACAATTTCGTCGAAAATCTTGCGGCCAAGCGCGATCGTCTCCTCGCGCTCCTTGGATTTCACGAACCGCCGGATCTTGGCCCGCGCCTTGCCGGTGGCGACAAAGCTCAGCCAGCCGGGCTGCGGCGTCTGCGCCTTGGAGACGAGGATCTCCACCTGGTCGCCATTCTCCAGCATGGTGCGAAGCGGCATCACTCGGCCGTTGATCTTGGAGCCCACCGTCTGGTCGCCGAGATCGGTGTGCACGGCGTAGGCGAAATCCACCGGCGTCGCGCCCTTGGGGAGCTGGATCAACTCGCCCTTTGGCGTGAAGGCGAAGATCCGGTCCTGGTACATCGCCATCCGGGTGTGCTCGAGCAGCTCTTCGGCGCTGGCGGCATGGTCGAGGATTTCGAGCAGGTCGTCGATCCACGGATGCTGGGCCTCGGCGGCCTCCCGGCCTTCCTTATAGGCCCAGTGCGCGGCGAGGCCGTGCTCGGCCTTGGCGTGCATCTCGCGGGTGCGGATCTGGATCTCGATCCGCATCTGCTCGTCGTGGATCACCGTGGTGTGCAGCGACTGGTAGCCGTTGCGCTTGGGCGTCGAAATGAAATCCTTGAACCGCCCCGGCACCATCGGCCAGCGCCCGTGGATGAGGCCAAGGGTGCGGTAGCATTCGCCAAGGTCGGGGACGACGGCGCGGAACGCCATGACATCCGACAGTTGCTCGAAGCTGACGTGGCGCTCGGCCATCTTGCGCCAGATCGAATAAGGATGCTTCTCGCGGCCCTGAACCTCCGCATCGACTCCATTCGCCTCGAGATGCGCCTTGAGGCCGCGCGCGATGCGGTCGATCAGATCGCCTTCATTGCCGTGAAGCTGCTCGAGCCGGCGGGAAATGGAGGCGTAGGCGTCTGGCTCGAGCTCGCGAAAGGCGAGCGTCTGCATCTCCGTCATGAACTCGTACATGCCGATCCGCTCGGCGAGCGGCGCGTAGATATCCATCGTCTCGCGCGCGATGCGCTTGCGTTTCTCCGGGTTGGAGATGAAGTGAAGCGTCCGCATGTTGTGCAGCCGGTCGGCAAGCTTAACCAGCAGCACGCGGATGTCGCCCGACATGGCGAGCAGGAACTTGCGCAGATTTTCGGCGGCGCGCTGGCTTTCCGACTGCGCCTCGATCTTGGACAGCTTGGTGACGCCGTCGACCAGCCTGGCAACGTTGGCGCCGAACAGCCGCTCGATCTCCTCGTGCGTCGCAACCGTATCCTCGATCGTGTCGTGGAGGATGGCGGTGATGATGGTCTCGTCGTCGAGGTGGAGATCGGTGAGGATGCCGGCCACTTCGATGGGGTGGCTGTAATAAGGATCGCCCGACGCGCGCTTCTGGCTGCCATGCGCCTTCATGGAAAAGACATAGGCGCGGTTGAGCAGCGCCTCGTCGACGTCGGGATCGTAGCCCCTTACCTTTTCCAGAAGTTCATATTGCCTCAGCACCGCTTGACCATTGGGTGCCGGGCGGCGGCGATGCAACCCCGAGTCGCGCGCGCGCGGCGGCTGGCCACGCTTTTCGCCCGCGCGGCGGCGGCTTCCGCCTTGGGGCGCGAGGCGCTAGGGTTTCGCCAGTGGACATCTACCTCCCCATTGCCGGCCTTTCCGTCAACGCGCTGGTGATCATCGCCCTGGGCGGCGTGGTCGGCCTGCTGACCGGCATGGTCGGCGTCGGCGGCGGTTTCCTGACCACCCCGATCCTGATCTTCTACGGCATCCCGCCGGCCGTCGCTGTCGCCTCGGCCACCACCCAGATCACCGGCACCAGCGTCTCGGGCGTCCTCGCCCACCGGCGGCGCAAGGGCGTCGATTATCGGATGGGGGGGGTGGTGATCGCCGGCGGCCTGGTCGGCGCGATGATCGGCGGAGTCCTGTTCCGCCTCCTTCAGCAGGCGGGCCAGATCGATACCGCGATCGCCATCCTCTACGTCGTTCTGCTCGGCACGATCGGCTCGCTGATGGCCAAGGAGGCGAGCACCACCCTCGGCATCTTGAAAGCCAAGGAGGGCGCAAAGAAAAAGGCGCGGCACAATCCGCTGATCGCCTCCCTCCCCTTCCGCTGGCGCTTCTACCAATCGGGCCTCTACATCTCGCCGCTTGCGCCGCTGCTGCTCGGGCTGGTTGGCGGCATGCTGACGGTGCTGCTCGGCGTCGGCGGCGGCTTCATCGTGGTGCCGGCGATGATCTACGTCCTCGGCATGTCGGCGCAGGTGGTGGTCGGCACGTCGCTGCTCCAGATCCTGGCGGTTACCGCCGCGACGACCCTGATCCACGCTACCAGCACCAAATCGGTCGACATCGTCCTCGCCGGCCTGCTTCTCCTCGGCTCCGTGATCGGCGCCCAGTTCGGCGCCCGCCTGGCCCAAAAGGCGAAGCCGGAGCTGCTGCGCATGTTCCTCGCCATCATCATCCTCGGCGTGGCGCTGCGCATGGCGATCGGCTTGGCCTGGCAGCCGGAGGAAATCTACACGTTGCAGGTGCTGTGAGCCGGGCCGCGCCCCTCCTCCTGTTGCTGCTCGCGCCGTTGCTGATGGGCCAGGGTAAGCCGCGGCTGGTGCCGGACGTCTCACAAAGCCGGATCGAGATCCGCTATTCCTTCACCGGCGCCGAGCTCCTGCTGTTCGGCGCGATCCTGTATCCCGGCGGTCGGGCGCCGTCGAAAGACGCCGAGATCGCCGTGGTGGTGAAGGGCCCGGTGCAGCCTTTGGTGGTGCGCGAGAAGCAGAAGGTCGCCGGCATCTGGATGAACGTCGAAAGCACCCGCTTCCGCTCCGCCCCGGCTTTTTACGCCGTCGCCTCATCCAAGCCGCTGTCGAGGCTCGTCGATGAGCGCACCGCCGCAATCTACGAGCTTGGCCTTCAGAACCTCCAGCTTTCCCCTGGTAGCGGCGCCTCGCCCGAAGTGCAGCGGCGCTTCGAGGCCGGCTTCATCGAACTGATGCAGCGCCAACAGCTGTATTTCGAGAATCCGGACGGCGTCCAGATCACCGAAGGCGTGCTGTACCGCGGCCGGGTCACCATTCCCGCGCAGGTGCCGGTCGGCGATTATACCGCCGAGACCTTCCTGATCCAGGACGGCCGGGTGATCGCCGGCGCAGTGCGCGATATCCACATCGACAAGTTCGGCTTCGAACGGTTCGTTGCCGACGCGGCGGAACGCTGGGCCTTGGCCTATGGCCTGATCGCGGTCGGCCTGTCGCTGCTGCTCGGCTGGGGCGCCAGCGCCTTGTTCCGGCGCGGCTGACCGGCCGGACGACTCCCCGAGGCCCCGGGCGCCGCTTGGCGCCACAAAGTGCCCGAGAAGCAAATATTTACCCTCTGCGGCTATCAAGCAGTCTGGATTTAGACGGAGCTCCCCTGCCGCCATGACGGACATGATGCAGTTCAACACCTTTCCCGCCGCCGACGAGCCGGAGGATATCGCCCCCACCATTCGCCCGATCCTTCGGGAACAGGTGCGGCAGGGCCCGATCGGCCGGGTGATCGAGATCGCCGGCGGAAGCGCCAAGCTGGAACTCGAATCGAGCCGCCTTGGCCAGCTCGCCAAGAACGACGACCCGTCCATCGCCCTGTCCGGCCAGGTCGGCGGCCATGTGAAGATCGAAGTCGGCAAGCGCTGGCTGCTCGCCAACGTCCGCGGCCTCAAGATGCACGAAGGCGAAGCCGGCACCGTGCTTGCCGACATCGACTTCCTCGGCGAAGGTGAGGAACACCCCCAGACCGGCCGCTTGGTTAACTTCCGCCGCGGTATTACCGGCTATCCGACGCCCAGCGCCCGGGTGTTTCCCGTGTCGGGCGAAGACATGAAGCAGATGTTCGCCGCCGACGAGCGCCCGCACATCGAGATCGGCACCGTCTACCCGACCACCGACGTGCGCGGCGCGCTCTACATCGACGCGCTGCTTGGCAAGCACTTCGCGCTGCTCGGCTCGACCGGCACCGGCAAGTCGACGTCGGCCGCCCTGATCATGCACCGCATCTGCGACATGGCACCCGAAGGTCATATCGTGATGATCGATCCGCACGGCGAATATTCGGCGGCCTTCAAGGGCTATGGCGAACTGTTCAACGTCGACAACCTTGCAATGCCTTATTGGCTGATGAACTTCGAAGAACATTGCGAGGTGTTCATCACCTCCTCCGGCTCCGAACGGCAGCGCGACATGGACATCCTGGCCAAGTGCCTGCTCCAGGCGCGGGCCAAGAACCGGGTGGCCGAAGGGCTCAACAAGCTCACCGTCGATTCGCCGATTCCTTACGCTTTGTCGGATCTGACCACCGCGATCTCGACGGATATGGGCCTGCTCAACAAGGCCACCGACACCGCGCCCTATATGCGGCTCAAGGGCAAGATCGACGAGCTCAAGTCCGATCCGCGCTACCAGTTCATGTTCTCGGGCATGCTGATCGCCGATTCAATGGCGAC
>DASWNA010000055.1:0-1656 GCA_036399475.1 Allosphingosinicella sp. | reverse complement strand
AAGGGCGAGAACTGGCACTGCAGCGCCGCGACGTTGAGGCCGGAGCGCAGGTTCCAGAGCAAGTGGGCGCGATATTCCGCCGGGGTGGCGCCGGGGATCGGCAGGCCGACGAGCGGATCGCTGCCCTCGATCGGGGCGGGCCGGAAATCCGGATTGGTGAAATATTGCTGCGCCTGGACGGGCGTGGAGATGCCGGCGAGCAAGGCCGCGGCCGCGCCGAAAGCGGCGGCACGCCGCCCGATGATCTTCAAGTTACGCATTGGATCCCCTCGCACTCGCGACGCCTTACAACCTGCCATGCTTAACAGCGCGCCTGCGGCGATGCACCTGTTGAGTGGGCTTCCGTCGCGGCGGCGGCACGGCTCGTCATACCTAAGAGGCTGAGCGGCAAAAGAAAAGCGCTGCGAAGCCGGTTTTTGGGCGCGGACGCGGGACAATCTTGGGGCGGCGCGGAGATGCGGCGCGCAAAGAAAAGGCCGCCCGGTCGCCCGGACGGCCTTTTCGAATTCGGCTGTTGCCAGCCGGGAATTACATCCCGGTGGTGTTGCCGCCGGCAGCGGCGTTCATGCCAGTGTCGGTCGTGGTGGTGTTGGTGGTCGTGGTGGTCGCGTTCATGTCGGTGGTGGCGCCCATGTTGGCGTCCATGCCGGTGCCGAGGTTGGCATCGGTGCCGTTGAGCGCGTCGACCGCGGTCACGTCGTTGCCCATCAGGGCATCGTCACCGGCATAGTTGCCGGCGGTGTTGTTGGCATCGGCCGACTCACCACCGCCGCAGGCGGCGACGAGGAGCGCCGCACCGGCGACGAAGGAACCGGTCATCACAGTCTTGAAAAGGTCACGCATTTAGAAACTCCCTAGTTGAAGATCTGGTTGGGGTAGCCCCTTTTTTGCCAAATCTGTTGGGTACAATAAACGGAAAGAGTAAAGCCCTCAAGCCTTCTCGACTCCCCCCTCGAGGGAAGCCAGGAAATCGCAGAGCCCCTGTCTCAGTGCCAGATCGAAATCGTCCTGTCCGCAAGACACTCCCATCTCGTCGAGGCTGGTCACCGGGAACTCGGCAATACCGCAGGGGACTATGCCTGAAAAGTGGGAAAGTTCCGGCGCGAGGTTGACGGCGAAGCCATGGAGGGTGACCCAGCGCCGGACGCGCACCCCGATAGCCCCCACTTTCGCCTCCCCCGAAGGCCCGTCCGCCCAGATGCCGATCCGCCCGGGCGCGCGCCGCGCGGCTACGCCCAGAACGCCCAGCGTGTTGATAATCCAGCCTTCCAACGCGTGGACGAAGCGCCGGACGTCGCGCCCGCGGCGGTCCAGATCGAGCAGCACATAGCCGACACGCTGGCCCGGCCCGTGATAGGTATACCGGCCGCCGCGGCCCGCCGCATGCACCGGAAAGCCCTGCGGATTGAACAGCTCGGCAGGTTCCGCGCTGGTCCCCGCGGTGAACAAGGGCGGGTGTTCGAGCAGCCAGATGAGCTCCTCCGCGCTCCCCTCACGAATCGCCGCGGCGCGCGCTTCCATGGCGGCCAGGGCCTCCGGATAGGGGCTGAGGCCGGGCGTCACGCGCCATTCCGGACCGGTCATAGGCATCGACATTCACCCGTTCGCGCGGCGCTGCAATGCCCGCCCGCGGCTTGCACCGCGAAGTGGGGATGC
>DASWNA010000054.1:0-11031 GCA_036399475.1 Allosphingosinicella sp. | reverse complement strand
CTGACGCCTGAACGTCAGGTGGGGACCATGTGATCCGGACCAGGGTCCGGGCAGGGACAGCCCCCGAGGATGTCATTATCGCCTCAGGGATGTTCAAGAGCTCGTACCGGGCAGTACCCGTCAGGTCTCTATCTAGGGATTCGCGCCCGCGCTCTCAAGCCTTTCGGCGAGGCTTTCCATGCGCTCGGCCAGTCTTTCGAGCGCTTCGGCGATTGCAGGATCAACTTGGGCAGCCGGCGCCGCCTCGCCGGAGGAGGCACTTGCCTCGCGCTTCTCCTTAAGCTCGTCGGCGAGCAGCAGCGAGGCGAACAGCAATTGGCGGCTTTCGCTGAGCTTGCCGAGTGCGCCGGCGGCATCCTGCGCCTTTTTGTCGATGATCGCGCCGACTTCGCGCAGATGTTCTTCCTCGCCGTCGCGGCAGGCGATTGCGTAACGGCGGCCGGCGATTTCGAGGTCGACGCTGGCCATCAGTTCGAATCCTCAAGCTCGAGCAGCCGGTCGATCTGGTGAATCGCGCCTTGCACCTTGCCGCGCAGCGCCTCGTGCGCCTGGCGGAGCCCATCAAGCTCCGCGCCGCCTTCGCCGGAAGCGTCCGGAATGCGGGTTGCCGCCGCTTCGATGCGGGCCAGGGCTCTGTCGATCCGGTCGAGCGCCCCGCTCAGTTTCTCCTGCGCCATGGCGGCGATCGCTACCATGTTTCGGCTGCGAATGGAAACCGGGCCGGGACGCACCGGGCACGAGGCGGTGTTGACGCAAGCGCCGCCAGCTATAAAGGAGCGGGCGAGCGGGGCCGTCGTCTGCGGAGTCCTCCCCGCCGCCCCACAGGGGCACTCCGATCAGGGAGCCTTCATGGCCGCCGAACCGAGATTGCTCGCCAACGCCATTCGCGCCCTTGCCATGGACGCGGTGCAGGCCGCCAATTCCGGTCATCCCGGGATGCCGATGGGCATGGCGGACGTCGCCGCCATATTGTTCACCGAATATCTCAAGCACGACCCCAGGGACCCCAAATGGCACGACCGCGACCGCTTCGTGCTGTCCGCCGGCCACGGCTCGATGCTGATCTACGCGCTGCTCCACCTCACCGGCTATGAGAAGCCGACGATGGAGGACATCGCCAACTTCCGGCAGATGAACTCGCCTTGCGCCGGCCACCCGGAGAATTTTTTGCTGCCGGGCGTCGAGGCGACCACCGGCCCGCTTGGCCAGGGCTTCGGCATGGCGGTGGGCATGGCGATTGCCGAGCGGCACTTGAACGCGCAGTTCGGCGAAGGCCTGGTCGATCACCGCACCTGGGTGATCGCGGGTGACGGCTGCCTGATGGAGGGTATCAACCACGAAGCGGCGGGGCTCGCCGGGCACCTTGGCCTCGGGCAGCTCAACGTGTTCTGGGACAACAACCGGATCACCATCGACGGATCGACCGATCTTTCCACCTCCGAGGACATCCCGGCCCGCTACGAAGCTTATGGCTGGCACGTTGTCCGCTGCGACGGGCACGACGCCGCGGACATTCGTCGTGCGATCGATGAAGCGCTTGCCGATCCGCGGCCGTCGCTGATCGCCTGCCGGACGATTATCGGCTGGGGCGCCCCCAACAAGCAGGGCACATCCGCAACCCACGGCGCCGCCCTGGGCGACGAGGAAGTGGCGGCGGCGCGCAAGCAGCTCGTCTGGGACAGCGAGCCGTTCGACATTCCCGAGCCGATCCTCTCCGCCTGGCGCGAAGCGGGGCGGCGCAGCGAGGCCGATCATGCCGCCTGGCGCGAGCGCCTTGCAGCGAGCGGGGAGGGCGAAGAGCTCGTCCGCCGCATGGAAGGCCGGCTGCCGGAAGGGTTCGGCATCAGCGGCTGGTTCGACAGCCTTGCCGCGAACCCCCAGAAGCTCGCCACCCGCAAGGCATCCGAACTGGCGCTGGAGGCGATCAACACCGCCTTGGTCGACACGGTGGGCGGGTCCGCCGACCTCACCGGTTCGAACAACACCAAAACAAAGGCGCAGAAGCCACTCACAAGGAACGACTATTCCGGGCGCTATATCTATTACGGCATCCGCGAGTTCGGCATGTCCGCAGCGATGAATGGCATGGCCTTGCACGGCGGCGTGATCCCTTACGGCGGCACCTTCCTGGTCTTCGCCGATTATGCCCGCCCGGCCATCCGCCTCGCCGCGCTTCAGCAGATCCGGGTCATCTTCGTGATGACCCATGATTCGATCGGCCTCGGCGAGGACGGCCCGACCCACCAGCCGGTGGAGCACCTCACCAGCCTGCGCCTGATCCCCAACCTCGCCGTGTTCCGCCCCGCCGACACGGTGGAAACCGCCGAAGCCTGGATGCTTGCGCTGGAGCGGCAGGATGGGCCTTCGCTGCTCGCGCTGAGCCGCCAGAACCTGCCGCAGGTGCGTCTGGAGCGGGGCGAGAACCTGTCCGCGCGCGGCGCCTACCGCCTGCGCGTTGCGACGGCCGCGCGCCGTGTGGTGCTGATTGCCACCGGCTCCGAGGTCGAACTCGCGCTTGCCGCCGCCGACCAACTTGAAGGGCAGGGGATCGGCGCGGACGTCGTCTCCATGCCCTGCTGGTCGCTGTTCGACGCGCAGGACCCCGCCTACCGCGCCGACCTGCTCCCCTCCGACACGCTGCGCGTTTCGGTCGAGGCGGGAACGACGCTGGGGTGGGAACGCTATACGGGCTCAGACGGGCTCAACATCGGCCTCGACCGGTTCGGCGCGTCCGCGCCCGCCGAAGATCTTTTCCGCCGCTTCGGCTTCACCGCCGAGGCGATCGTGCCGCAGATCCTTGCGGCACTCAAATCTCAAGGGAGTTGAACAACATGGCGACGAGAGTTGCGATCAATGGTTTCGGGCGCATCGGCCGTCTGGTGGCGCGCGCGATCCTGGAAAACCCGAACAGCGGCCTCGAGCTGGTGGCGATCAACGACCTCGCCGACGCCAAGTCCAACGCCTTGCTGTTCAAGCGCGACTCCGTGCACGGCGCCTATCCAGGTGAGGTCCATGCCGAGGGTAACGACCTGATCATCGACGGCAAGCGCATCCTCGTCACCGCCGAGCGCGATCCCGCCAAGCTCCCGCACGGCGCCAACAGCATCGACATCGCGCTGGAATGCACCGGCTTCTTCGCCGACCGTGAGAAGGCCAGCGCGCATCTCACTGCGGGCGCTAAGAAAGTTCTGATCTCCGCGCCTGCCAAGGGTGTCGACCTCACCGTCGTCTACGGCGTCAATCATGAGAAGTTGGAGGCCGGTCACACCGTCGTTTCCAACGCGTCGTGCACCACCAACTGCTTGGCGCCGGTCGCCAAGGTGCTGAACGATCTGGTCGGAATCGAGCGCGGGCTGATGACCACCGTGCACAGCTACACCAACGACCAGAAGATCCTCGACCAAATCCACCCCGACATGCGCCGCGCCCGCGCCGCCGCAATGTCGATGATCCCCACCACCACCGGCGCCGCCCGCGCTGTCGGGGAGGTTATGCCGGAATTGAAGGGCAAGCTCGACGGCTCGGCCATCCGGGTGCCGACGCCCAACGTGTCGATCGTCGATTTGACCTTCACTCCGGCGCGCGAGACCAGCCTGGAAGAAATCAACGGTGCTCTGCGCGCGGCGTCCGAGAGCGGCCCGCTGAAAGGCATTTTGGCTTATAGCGACGAGCCGCTGGTTTCGATCGACTACAACCACAATCCGGCGAGCTCGACCGTGGACAGCCTCGAGACGGCGGTTCTGGACGGCAAATTGGTGCGGGTGCTGAGCTGGTACGACAATGAATGGGGCTTCTCCAACCGCATGGTCGACACCGCCAGTGCGATGGCGCGGTTGCTCTGAGCATAGAAAAGAACCGCTCATCCTGAGGAGGGACTGAGCTTGTCGAAGGCCCGTCTCGAAGGACCGCCACCGTGGGTCCTTCGAGACGCCGGTTCGACAGGCTCACCGGCTCCTCAGGATGAGCGGGTTTGGGAGCGATAGCGCAGATGACCTTCAAAACCCTCGACGATCTCGGCGACATCACCGGCAAGCGCGTCCTTGTGCGCGTCGATCTGAACGTGCCGATGGAAGACGGCGCGGTCACCGACGACACCCGCATGCGAGCCACCCTGCCGACGGTAACGGAGCTTGCCGACAAGGGCGCAATCGTTCTGCTCCTCTCCCATTTCGGACGGCCGAAGTTCCCAGGGCCCGACTTCTCCTTGTCGCGGGTCACCCGCGCCTACGAAGGGGTGCTTGGGCGCGGCGTCAGGTTCGTCGATTGGGAGGTCGCGGCGGAGAATGTCGCCATGCTTCAGCCGGGCGATGTCGCGATCCTCGAGAATACCCGCTTTTTCGGCGGCGAAGTGAAGAACGATCCCGCGGTGGTGGACCGTTTCGCGAGCTACGGCGACATCTACGTCAACGACGCATTCTCGGCAGCGCACCGGGCGCATGCCTCGACGGAGGGGCTGGCGCATCGCCTCCCGGCTTATGCTGGCCGAGCGATGGAGGCGGAGCTCGTCGCGCTTCAGAAGGCGCTTGGCGAACCGGAACGGCCGGTTGCGGCCGTCGTCGGCGGTGCCAAGGTGTCGTCGAAGTTGGAGGTGCTTCGTCACCTCGTCGCCAAGGTCGATCACCTGATCATCGGCGGCGGCATGGCCAATACCTTCCTGGCCGCCCGCGGCGTCGATGTCGGCAAGTCGCTGTGCGAGCATGATCTTACCCCCACGGCCCTCGAAATTCTGGACGCTGCGGAGCGGGCCAACTGCATCGTGCATTTGCCTTACGATGTGGTGGTCTCGAAGGAATTCGCTGCCAACCCGCCCAGCCTCAGGACCTGCAACGTCCACGAAGTCGCGGCCGACGAGATGATCCTCGACATCGGCCCCGCCGCGGTCGAGGCGCTGGCCGACGCGCTCAAGAATTGCCGCACCCTGGTGTGGAACGGCCCCCTCGGCGCCTTTGAAACGCCCCCCTTCGACGCGGCCACTGTGCAGCTCGCCCAGATCGCCGCCGCGCTAACCCAGAGCGGCAGCCTCGTTTCTGTGGCGGGCGGCGGCGACACCGTGGCGGCGCTCAACCATGCCGGCGTCGCGGCCGATTTCACCTTCGTTTCCACCGCCGGCGGCGCCTTCCTGGAATGGATGGAGGGCAAGGACCTGCCCGGCGTCGAAGCACTCAAACACTAACGAAAACAACGCTCAAGAGGATGCACTGATGAACGAGTCCGAAATGCTGGCCAAGATCGCGAGTGGACAGGGCTTTATTGCCGCGCTTGACCAGAGCGGCGGCTCCACTCCCAAGGCGCTCAAGGGCTATGGGGTCGAGGAGGGCGCTTGGGCGAGCGAAGAGGATATGTTTCTCCTGATCCACGACATGCGCTCGCGGATCATCACTTCGCCCGCCTTCATCGGCGACAAGGTAATCGGCGCGATCCTGTTCGAGCGGACCATGGATGGTTACATCGACGGGCAGCCGGTGCCCGACGTGCTCAAGGCGCGCGGCGTCGTGCCCTTTATCAAGATCGACAAGGGCTTGGAAGACGAGGCGAACGGCGTCCAGCTGATGAAGCCGATGCCGGAACTCAATACCCTCCTCAATCGCGCCAGGGGCCTTGGCGTGTTCGGCACCAAGGAGCGCTCGGTGATCAACCTCGCTAATCGCGAGGGCATCGCCGCGATCGTCCGCCAGCAGTTCGAAGTCGCCGAGCAGGTGCTCGCCGCCGGGCTGATGCCGATGATCGAGCCGGAAGTGAACATCAAGAGCACCGAGCGCGCCGACGCCGACCGCATCCTTCTCGAGGAGCTGCAAAAGGCGCTCGATGCGCTTCCGGAGGGCAGGAAGGTGATGCTGAAGCTCAGCATTCCGGCCGAAGCGGGCCTGTTCGATCCGCTCGTCGCGCACCCCAAGGTGCTGCGCGTGGTCGCGCTGTCCGGCGGGTTCAGCCGGCCGGAGGCCTGCGCGCAGCTTGCCAGGAACAAGGGCATGATCGCCAGCTTCAGCCGCGCGCTCCTTGAAGACCTGCGCCACCAGATGAGCGGCGACGAGTTCGACGCGGCGCTCGGCGGCGCGATCGACGAGATTCATCGCGCTTCGACCCAGAAGGTCGCGGCTTAACATCCGCCGCTTCCTCGCCCGCCAGTTCGCAAGGCCGTCGGGGCCGATCGGGCGCTTCCTGATCGGCCCCTGGCTCGACCGGATCAGCGGCGCGATGAACCGGATGGCGCTGGAGCGCCTTGATCTTCAACAGGGCGAACGCTTCCTGGAGGTCGGCTTCGGCGGCGGCGCGCTCCTCCGTGCTGCCCGTCAGCAGGGCGCGATCGTCTCGGGCGTCGATGTTTCCGACGCCATGGTGAAGCGCGCGCACGGCCTCGATGTGCACCTCGCCAGCGCCGAGGCGCTGCCGTTTCACGCCGCAGAGTTCGACAAAGCCGCCAGCCTCAACAGTCTGTATTTCTGGCCCGATCCAAAGGCTTCGCTGGCGGAGCTTGCACGTGTCGTGAAGCCGGGCGGTAAGCTTCTCCTCGCCTTCGAGCCCCCTGAGGAGCTCCGCAAATGGCCCGGCCATCGCCACGGCTTCCGCTTGTTCGAAGTCGCCGAGGTGCGGGCGTTAATGGAAGGGGCGGGCTTCGGCGCCATCGAGGAGACATGGGGCACGGGCCGGAAGCCGGACCGCTTTTGCTGCTTGAGCGGAACGCGCATCGGTGCGAACGGCTAAGCCTATGCAAGACGAACTCGACCCCAATTTTGCCGACATGTTCGAACCTGGCCGGCGGCCGCCCTGCCAGCTTTATCTGATTTCCCCGCTCGATGTGGGCGGCGACTTCCCCCAGCGCCTCGAAGAAGCGCTCTCCGCCGGCCCGGTCGCGGCTTTCCAGTTCCGCGTCAAAGGCGTCGATCAGCACGAAGCCGCGCGTCTCGCCGCACCCCTGCTCGACATCTGCCGCGCGCACGATGTGGCGTTCATCGTCAATGACGACATGGGGCTTGCCAAAAGGCTTGGCGCGGACGGCGTTCACCTCGGCCAGGGCGACGGTGACCCTCGCGATGCGCGCGCGCTGCTCGGCCCCGCTGCGCAGATCGGCGTCACCTGCCACGACAGCCGCCACCTCGCGATGGAAGCGGGTGAAGCGGGCGCAGATTACGTCGCGTTCGGCGCCTTCTTCCCGACCGCCACCAAGGAAACGGAGCACCGGGCGGAGCCGAAGATACTCGGCTGGTGGTCGAGCCTGTTCCAGATCCCTTCGGTTGCGATCGGCGGCATCACGCCGGAGAACGCTGGGCCGCTGGTGGAGGCGGGAGCCGATTTTGTGGCGGTGAGCAGCGGCGTCTGGAACTACCCCGAGGGACCGGCCGCTGCCGTGGCGGCATTCCAGGAGACGCTGGCGCGCTAACGCAGCGCCTGGCGCACCATAGCCTTCAAGGTTTGCGCGTCGTGAATGGCATGGGCGTCGATGTCGTTGTTGAAATAGCACCAGACGTCGCGGCCGGCATTCGCCTGCTCGACGAGCCAGTCGGTCCAGGCGAGCAGGCCCTCGTCCGAATAGCGGCCCCAATATTTGCCTTCACCCCCGTGGAAGCGGACGTAGGCGATCGGGCCCGAGGCCCAGCGCGGTGTAGCGGAGCCCGGCATGTCATGCGCGCAGAAAGAGACGCCGCGCTCCTCGAGAAGCGCGAGCATCTCCTCGGTGATCCAGCTATTCTCCCGAAACTCGAACACGTGGGTGAGGTCTGCGGGAAGAAGGGCGATGAATTCCTCCAACCGCTCTGTGTTGCAGGCCCAGCGCGGTGGAAGCTGGTAGAGGATCGGGCCGAGCGTATCTCCGAGCCGCCGGGCGCGGCTGAGGAACTCCTCGACCGGCTCCGCGCACTCCTTGAGCTTCTTCATGTGGGTGATGAAGCGCGGCGCTTTGACCGCATAGCGGAAGCCCGGCGGCGCCTGCTCCTGCCACTTGGTGAAGGTCTCGGGCTTGGGCAGATGGTAGAAGCTGGTGTTGAGCTCCACCGTCTCGAACGTGTCGGCATAATAGCCGTACCAGAGGCGCTGCGCCATCTTCGCCGGATAGAATCGCTCCCGCCAGTGGCGGTAGATCCATCCCGAACAGCCGATCCTGATCCGACCCGTCATCGCACGGGCAAACGGAACGGCTGGGAAATAAGTTGCGCCTCATGTATTTGACCCAGGTTAGAAAAGGGGCGCGCATGCGGAAGTTCGGCATCTGGGTAATCGTCATTGTGACGGCGCTGATCAGCTCGGCACTGACCAGTGCCGTGTGGCTGATCGCCTTCAACCGCGGCCCGGTCGGCCCCGCCCCCGTGCCGCAGCAGGTCGGGACCCAGCGCGCGCCCTCAAAGGCGGAGCTCGAGATCGGCCCCTCCGGGCTCGCCATCCCCGTTGCCGGGATCAAGCCGGAAGCCTTGGCCGACACCTATACCCAGTCGCGGGCCGGCGGCGCCCGAGTCCACAACGCGATCGACATCATGGCGCCGCACGGCACGCCGGTGGTCGCTTCGGCACCGGGGGTGGTGGAAAAGCTCTACTTCAGCAAGGGCGGCGGCGGCATCTCGGCTTATGTGCGCTCGCCCGACGGGCAATGGATATTCTATTACGCCCACCTCCAGGACTACGCGCCCAGCCTGAAGGAAGGCCAGGCGGTGAAGCAAGGCGACCTCATCGGCACCGTCGGCTCCACCGGCAACGCCAATCCGGCCGGCCCGCACCTCCACTTCGCGGTCAACAAAATGGTGGCCGGCGAGGACTGGCACGAGGGCAGCCCGATCAATCCCTACCCGCTGCTTGCGGGAAGCCGGGCCAAACGCTGATTGCGCGACAGTCCGTCACCCCGACTTGATCCGGGGTCCACCTTCTTCTCCCGGCGGCGCCTGAAGAAGGTGGATGCCGGATCAAGTCCGGCATGACGGCCTTTTCCCCCATGTTGATGTGGGCGCGAGGAGCCGCTAAGGCGCGCTCGGCTCTTTCCACACTCCCTAGCGAGACTGAACATGAAGATCAGCGGCGTGGACATTCGTCCCGGCAACATCATCGAATATGAAGGCGGCATCTGGCGCGCCGTCAAGATTCAGCACACCCAGCCGGGCAAGGGCGGCGCCTACATGCAGGTTGAGCTCAAGAACCTCATCGACGGCCGCAAGAACAATGTTCGCTTCCGTTCGGCGGAGTCGGTGGAGCGAGTCCGCCTCGACACCACCGATTTCCAGTTCCTGTTTCGCGACGGCGACCAGCTGACCTTCATGGACAAGATCAATTACGAGCAGATCACGCTCGACGCCGGGATCCTCGGCGACGCCGCGGCCTTCCTTCAGGACGGCATGGACGTCGTCATGGAGCTTTGGGAGGAGCGGCCGATCTCCGTCCAGCTCCCCGACACGATCGAAGCAATGATCGTCGAGGCCGACGCGGTGGTGAAGGGGCAGACGGCCTCTTCCTCCTACAAGCCGGCGGTTCTCGACAACGGCGTGCGCGTGATGGTGCCGCCGCATATCGGCGCGGGCACGAAGATCGTTGTCGACGTCTACGAGCAAACCTACATCCGCCGCGCGGATTAAAGTTAATTCCCTCTCCCCTTCAGGGAGAGGGACAGCCGCAAAGCGGCAGGGTGAGGGCACGCGTTGTTCCTTGCCCTCACCCTCCCAAAGCTGACGCTTTGGGCCCCTCCCTCTCCCTGAAGGGGAGAGGGTTCAGGAGTTTTCTCATGGTTTCCCATTCCGGCCTGATCACCATTATGCAGAAAGCGGCTCGCAAGGCGGCGCCGCGGATTCGGCGGGATTTCAACGAGGTCGAGCAGCTTCAGGTCAGCCGCAAGGGCCCGGCCGATTTTGTCTCCATGGCCGACAAGCAGGCCGAGCAGACCATCGTCGAGGAACTGCGCCGCGCCCGCCCGGATTGGGGCCTGACTCTCGAGGAAGGCGGCACGATCGAGGGCGATCCGGACAAGCCGCGCTTCATTGTCGATCCGATCGACGGCACCTCCAACTTCCTCCACGGCCTTCCCCATTTCGCGATCTCGATCGCGGTGGAGGACCCGCGCGGCGCCGGCGGCAAGCCGGAAATCACCCAGGCGCTCGTCTACCAGCCGCTCACCGACGAAAGCTTCTGGGCGGAAAAGGGCAGGGGGACCTGGCTCAACGAACGCCGCCTGCGGGTTTCCTCGCGCCGCAACCTCGATGAAGCGCTGATCGCCACCGGCATTCCCTTCCTCGGCCACGGCCACGTGCCCCGCTTCCAGAAGATCCTCGAGGCCGTGGCGCCCAATGTCGCCGGCATCCGCCGCTTCGGCTCGGCCGCGCTCGATCTCGCATGGGTCGCCGCGGGTCGCTTCGACGGTTTCTGGGAGGAGGACCTGCAATATTGGGACCTCGCCGCCGGCGTCCTTCTGGTCCGCGAAGCGGGCGGTTTCGTCAGCGATTTCCGCGGCGCGGAAGCCGGCCTCCTCAAGGGCCAGGTGCTCGCCGCCAACGACCAGCTCCATTCCAAGCTCCACAAGCTGGTCGCCACTGCGCTCCGCACCTGATTAGGCCTTCCGAATCAACGGCATCGATCTGCCGTCTGCGGCGTTTGCGGTAGCCTATCCTCAGTTGTTGCGGTGGCGGTTCCGCTCGCCTAGAAGCCGCCTCAACCTAGCCCCATCGGAGAGTCTCGATGGCGTCCACCGCCGCCGATTATCTGCCCATCCTCCTGTTCCTTGGCATCGCCCTTGGCCTGTCGCTGGCCTTCGTAGTGCTGCCGATGCTCGTCTCCCGGCTGACCGGCGCGTCCAACCCGTATCCGGACAAGCTTGCCGAATATGAATGCGGCTTCCCCGCCTTTGAGGACACGCGCTCGCAGTTCGACGTGCGCTTCTACCTCGTCGCCATTCTGTTCATCATCTTCGACCTGGAAGCGGCGTTCCTGTTCCCCTGGGCGGTCAGCCTCGGCCATATCGGCCTTGCCGGCTGGGGCGCGATGATGCTGTTCCTGGTCGAGCTCACCTTGGGCTTCGCCTACGCCTGGAAAAAGGGAGCGCTGGAATGGGAGTGATCCTCGATC
>DASWNA010000053.1:0-26574 GCA_036399475.1 Allosphingosinicella sp. | reverse complement strand
GTGCCGATCAGCTGCGAGCGCGAGGCGAGATAGGAGGGGTCCATCAGTCCCTGCACCGGAACGCGGACATATTCGGGATCGCCGAGATAAGCGCCGCGATCGGCATAAGCGAGGCGCATCGATTCGGCGATCAGGTGCCATGCCTCGGGGCTGTCGGGTCCAAGCGCAGCGAGGTCGAAACGCTCGAGTTGCTTCAGGATCGCGAACACCGTCGTCGCGCCCGACGAAGGCGGCCCCATCCCGCAGATGCGGTGGCCGCGATACTCGCCGCACGGAACGTCGCGCTGCTTGGCGTCGTAGCTGGCGAGGTCGCCCAGCGTCATCGCCGACGGGTTCTTCGCCGCCGCCGTGACGGTGCGGACGAGGTTCTGCGCGGGAGGGCCGGTGTAGAACCAGTCGGGGCCGCGCGTCGCCACCCCCTCCAGCAGCGCCGCAAGCTCGGGATTGCGGATCACCGTCCCGACCGCTTTGGGCTGGCCGCCCGCCTCGAAGAAGCGCTCGCGCGCCCACGGCGTCAGCGCTGCAGCGGAAGTGCGGCCGCCAAGCATCTCGCGCATCCGCGTGCTGACCGCGAAGCCGTCGCGCGCCAGCCGTATCGCCGGCCCGAACAGCCGCGCCCAGGGGAGCTTGCCGTGCTTGGCGTGGGCGAGCTCGAACATCCGGAAGTTGCCTGGCACGCCCACCGCTTTGCCGCCCAGCATCGGCTCGGCGATCACCGCGCCTTGCGCATCCAGGAACCAGCCCGGCCCGGCCGCAGCCGGCGCTTCTTCGCGGCCGTCATAGCTGGTGGCGCCGCCCGCGCCCGCGTCGTGATAGACCAGGAACCCGCCGCCGCCGATGCCGGAGGATTGCGGCTCCACCACGGTCAGCGCCAGCAAGGTGGCAAGCGCCGCATCCGCCGCCGAGCCCCCCGCGTCGAGTATCTCGCGCCCGGCCTGCGCCGCGCGCGGATCGGCGGCGGAGACCATGCCGCGCGAAGCGGTTGCAGGGGCGGTTGCGGGTGCGCCTTGCTCCACCGCCGGCGCGGTTGCGCAGGAGGCGAGCAGCAAAGCGGCGGGGAGTAGGAGGTGTCTAAGCATCGGGCGGGACACTAAACCTCCCGCCGCGCGCGGCAAGGCCTGATGCACAGGCATGTGCCGTGGGCGTCAGGCTTTCGCGCCGCTCCCCACGGCATCGCCGACGCTGGCGAAGCCGTCGCGTTGCAGCAGGGCCTTCAGCTCCGAGGCAATCCGCCGCGCCAAGCCCGGCCCCTGGTAGACCAGCGCCGAGTAAAGCTGGACCAGCGAAGCACCCGCGACAATGCGTGCGAAAGCATCCGCGCCGCTCGCGATCCCGCCCGCGGCGATCAGCGGCATCTGCCCGCCGGTTGCGCTTCGGAAATCGCGCAGCCGCTCCAGGGCAAGCGCCTTGAGCGGCGCGCCGGACAGGCCGCCGGACTCTCCGGCATAGCGCGACCTCAACGCCGGCCGGGAGGTGGTGGTGTTTGACACGATCAGTCCATCGAGCCGCCCCATCGCCACCGCCGCGATGTCGTAGATGTCCGCCCGTTCCAGATCCGGCGCCACCTTGAGGAAGATCGGCGCCGCCGCCGAGCCGCGCGCCTCCGTCACCGCCGCCACCAGTTCCTCCAGCGCGCCCTTGTCCTGCAGCGCGCGCAGCCCCGGCGTGTTGGGCGAGGAAATGTTGACCGTGAGGTAATCGGCAAGCGGCGCCATCTCGCGCACCGCCCGCGCATAATCCGCGACCCGGTCGGCGCTGTCCTTGTTGGCGCCGACATTGACCCCGACAATCCCGTGCCGCCTCCCCCCGAGCCGCGCCTTTGCCGCTTCCAGCCCGCCATTGTTGAAGCCCATGCGGTTAATCACCGCCTCGTCCTCGGCGAGCCGGAACAGCCGCGGCTTCGGATTTCCCGCCTGCGGCAAAGGCGTCAGCGTTCCAACCTCGACGAAGCCGAAGCCGAGCCCGAGCATTTGCCGGTGCACCTCCCCATCCTTGTCGAACCCCGCGGCCAGGCCCACCGGATTGGGAAAGTCGAGCCCCGCCACCCGAACGCCAAGCACCGGGTCCGGCTCGGCCGCGCGTCCCGCCAACAGCGCCTTCAAGGCGCGGATCGTCAGCCGGTGCGCACGCTCTGCGTCCAGCGCGAACACCAGCGGCCGAAGGAGGGAGTAAAGCGCCATGGCCCCGGCCTATGGCACCCGCCGTCACACTGGTCAAAAGCGCGAGGAGAGGCCAAGAGGCACACAAAGCCCGCTTGCTTGAGGAAGAAAAGATGACCCGCCTGATCCTGCTCGCGTCCGTATCCCTGCTCGCCGCCTGCGCCTCCACCGCCGACCGCCCGGCGCCGCCGCTCGCTGTTGCCGAACCTGCTCCCGCCGCCGCCGCCCAGCCGCCCGCCGCCAATGCCGAACTCGCCGCATTCTTCACCGATTACGACAAGGCCGAGCTCGCGCTGTCGCCGCTCAGCAGGGCGTATCGCGGCATCCGCGACGCCGATTACGGCAAGTGGGACGAGTATACCGACGCTGCGGCCGAGGAGAGCCGCCAGCTTGACCTGCGCACCCTCGCGGAAATGCGCACCCGCTTCCCCCGCGAGTCGCTCTCCCCCGAAGATCGATTGAGCTACGACATCTTCGTCAACCGCGGCGAGCGCGGCGAGTCGCTCCACCCGTTCCGCAAGCAGGCCTATGTCTTCGACCAGATGAATGGTGCGCAGAGCGAAGGCCCCGCCTTCCTGATCAACATCCACCGCGTCGATACCCTGGCCGACGCCGAAGCCTACCTCTCCCGCCTGCAGACCCTCGACACCTATCTCGACCAGGCGATCGCCGAAGCCCGTGCCCGCCAGAAGCTCGGCATTCTGCCGCCGAAATGGGTGTTCCCGTACGTGATCGACGATGCCCGCAACGTCACCTCCGGCGCACCCTTCGGCCCCGGCGCGGACAGCGCGCTGTTCGCCGACTACAAAGCGAAGGTCGGCAAGCTCAACATCGCACCGGCCGAGAAAAACCGGCTGATCGAAGCCGGCCGCAAGGCGCTCGTCGAGGACGTGAAGCCCGCATACGGGCGCGTCATCGCGCTCATGCAGGAGCAGCAGAAGCTTGCCGGCAACGATGACGGCATCTGGCGCTTCCCGAACGGCGCGCAGCAATATGCGGCGCTCTTACGCTACTACACCACCACCGGCATGAACGCCGATCAGATCCACAGCCTCGGCCTCGCCCAGGTCGCTCGCATCCACGAGGAAATGCGCGGCATCATGCGCAAGGTCGGCTTCACTGGAACGCTGCAGCAATTCTTCGAGAAGATGCGCACCGACAAGCAATTCTATTTCCCGAACACCGCCGCCGGCCGCGCCGCCTATCTCGCCGAGACCCAGAAGGCGAATGCCGAAATGGAGAAGCTGCTGCCCGAATATTTCGGCACCACGCCGAAATCGCCTTTGGTGGTGAAGCCGGTGGAAGCCTTCCGCGAAAAATCAGCCGGCAAGGCCTTCTACCAATCGCCCGCCCCCGACGGCTCCCGCCCGGGGACGTACTACGTCAACCTCTACGACATGAACGACATGCCGGCGACCGAGGTCGAGGCCCTGTTCTACCATGAGGGCATTCCCGGTCATCACCTCCAGCGCGCGGTGCAGACCGAGCTTGGTGGCAAGGTGCCCCCCTTCCGCCAGTTCGGCGGCTTCACGGCGTACAGCGAAGGCTGGGGCCTCTACTCGGAGCGGCTCGCCAAGGACATGGGCCAGTATGACGACCCGTATCGCGATTTCGGCCGGCTCCAGCTCGAGCTCCACCGCGCCATCCGGCTGGTCGTCGACAGCGGCATCCACCACAAGCGCTGGACCCGCGCCCAGGCGATCAAATATGTCGAGGACAACAGCGCCGACGCTAAGGGCGGCATCGTCAAGGCGATCGAGCGCTACATCGTCTATCCCGGCCAGGCGACCGCCTACATGGTCGGCAAACTGAAGATCGAAGAACTGCGCGAACGCGCCCGCAATGCGCTCGGTGACCGCTTCGACATCAAGGGCTTCCACGACGCCGTCCTGCTCTCCGGCCCGGTCCCGCTCGACATCCTGGAACGCAACGTCGACCAATGGATCGCGAGCCAAAGGGGCTAATTCCAGTTCCTCCCCAAGCCTGCTTGGGGAGGGGAACCATGCGAAGCATGGTGGAGGGGTATCTTCCTAAACCTCGCCAATTACCCCTCCACCACCCTGCGGGTGGTTCCCCTCCCCATCGCCTGCGGCGACAGGGAGGAACGCGAAGGGTTGATTCCGGCGCTTCCCCGCGCCACATGGCCAATCGGAACGATTTGGTCCTATTACAAAGATGCGCCTCAGCTCCCTTGCCGATTATGCCGTCGTGATGATGGCCGCCGCGGCCCGCCACCCGGCGGGTGCGCGCCTGTCGACGGGCCTGCTCGCGGGTGAAACCGGCGTGCCGCTCCCCACTGCGCAGAAGCTGATGGGGCGGCTCGCCAATGCCGGCCTGCTGACCTCGGCCCGCGGCAGCGGCGGCGGCTTCTGCCTGTCGCGCGAAGCATCCGGGATCAGCCTGGTCGACATCGTCGAGGCCGTCGAAGGCCGCATCGCAATGACGACCTGCGCCGACGATTCCCGAAGCGATTGCGCGCTGGAAGGCAATTGCCAGGTCAAGCCGCACCTCCTCGCGGTTAACGGCGCCGTCCGCGGCGCGCTTCAGAATGTTTCTCTGGCCGCTTTGGCCCAAGGTGGTGTCAAGTGACCGACGCAAGCGAACCCCTGGTCCGCAACCAGGAAGCCCAGGACGCGGTCGACCGCGCCTCCACCTACGAATACGGATTCTCGTCCGACATCGAGCAGGACTTCGCGCCCAAGGGCCTGAACGAAGACACCGTGCGCTTCATTTCCGCCAAGAAAGGCGAGCCGGAGTGGATGCTGGAATGGCGCCTCAAGGCCTACCGCGCCTGGCTCGAAATGGAGGAAGTGAGCTGGGCCAAGCTCCACATCCCGCCGATCGATTTCCAGGACGCTTACTACTACGCCGAGCCGCGCCAGAAGCCGACCATCGCCTCGCTCGACGAGCTCGACCCGGAAATCCGCCGCACCTACGAAAAGCTTGGCATCCCGATCGAGGAGCAGAAGGTCCTCGCCGGCGTCGAGGGCGCGCGCAAGATTGCGGTCGACGCGGTGTTCGACAGCGTCTCCGTCGCCACCACCTTCCGCGCCGAACTCGAACGGGCCGGAGTCATCTTCCGCTCGATTTCCGAGGCCGTGAAGGAATTCCCCGACCTGGTGCGCAAGTACCTCGGCTCTGTCGTTCCGCAGCGCGACAATTACTTCGCCTGCCTCAACGCCGCGGTCTTCTCCGACGGGACCTTCGTCTACATTCCGGAGGGCGTGCGCTGCCCGATGGAGCTTTCCACCTATTTCCGCATCAACGCCGCCAACACCGGCCAGTTCGAGCGCACGCTCATAGTGGCCGACAAGGGCAGCTACGTCTCGTACCTGGAAGGCTGCACCGCGCCGATGCGCGACGAGAACCAGCTCCACGCCGCGGTGGTCGAGCTGGTTGCGATGGAAGACGCCGAGATCAAGTACTCGACGGTGCAGAACTGGTACCCCGGCGACGCAAACGGCCTCGGCGGCATCTACAACTTCGTCACCAAACGCGGCATTTGTGCCGGCGCGCGGTCGAAGATCAGCTGGACCCAGGTCGAGACCGGCTCGGCCATCACCTGGAAATACCCGTCCTGCATCCTCAAGGGCGAAGACAGCGTCGGCGAATTCTATTCCGTCGCGCTGACCAACAACCGCCAGCAGGCCGACACCGGCACCAAGATGATCCACATCGGCAAGGGCAGCCGCTCGACCATCGTCTCAAAAGGCATCAGCGCCGGCCGCAGCGACAACACCTATCGCGGCCTGGTGAAGGTGCTGGCGGGCGCCGACAACGTCCGCAACTTCACCCAGTGCGACAGCCTGCTGCTCGGCGACCAGTGCGGCGCCCACACCGTCCCCTACATCGAAGTGAAGAACCCCACCGCGCAGATCGAGCACGAGGCGACCACCTCCAAGATCAGCGAAGACCAGCTCTTCTACGCGATGAGCCGCGGCCTCAACCAGGAGGACTCGGTGGCCCTGATCGTCAACGGCTTCGCCAAGGAAGTGCTGCAGCAGCTCCCGATGGAGTTCGCGGTGGAGGCGCAGAAGCTGCTGGGGATCAGCCTTGAGGGGAGCGTGGGGTGAGGTCCCTTACCCGCGTCTGCGCGGTGGCCGGCTTCCTGTCGGCGCCGGCTTGCTCCGCCGAACCCGGAGCTGCGAAGGACGTCTCCCCGAATCGGCCCACCTGCAGCGCCGTTGACGCGGCCCACATCAAGGAGCGTGAGGCTATCGGCCGGCGCGTGGACGGAATCAGAGGCGAATTGAACAAGCACGGGCCGGGGCAAAAATCCGAACTCGAAGAGAATGCGATGTTCGGCAAACTGATGGCGGACATCGAACGCGTCGAAGGCCGCTACCGGATACAAAGCAAGAATTGCGTGAAAGACTGAAATGCTCGAAATCAAAAACCTCCATGCCACCGTCGCCGACAAGCCGATCCTCAAGGGGCTGTCGCTGTCAGTGAACGCCGGCGAAATCCACGCAATCATGGGGCCGAACGGCGCGGGCAAGTCGACGCTCGGCTACGTGCTGGGCGGCCGCGCGGGTTATGAAGTCACAGACGGCTCGGTGACATTCGCGCCCTCCACGTGCTCCGGCGAAGGCCGGAGCGGTGAGTCGAAGGCGCAGGACGACGTCGCGCAGGGCTCCGGCCTTCGCCGGAGCACAAGTGAGCCGATCGACCTGCTCGACATGAGCGCCGACGAGCGCGCCGCGGCGGGCCTATTCCTCGGCTTCCAATATCCGGTCGAAATCCCCGGCGTGTCCAACGTCCAGTTCCTGCGCACCGCCTTGAACGCCCAGCGCCGGGCGCGCGGCGAGGCGGAGATGTCGGCGGGCGAGTTCCTGCGGCTTGCGAGGACCCAGGGCGATGCGCTCGGCGTGTCGATGGATATGCTGAAGCGGCCGGTGAACGTCGGCTTTTCGGGCGGCGAGAAGAAGCGCAACGAGATGGTCCAGATGGGCATCCTCGCGCCCACCCTCGCGGTGCTCGACGAAACCGACAGCGGCCTCGACATCGACGCGCTGCGGGTCGTCGCCGACGGCATCAACCGCATCATGCGCAAGCCCGACAAGGCGGTGGTGCTGATCACCCACTACCAGCGTCTGCTCGATCTGGTGGAGCCCGATTTCGTCCACGTCCTCGCCGGTGGGCGGATCGTCCGCTCCGGCGGCCCAGAACTCGCCCACGAACTTGAGCGTGACGGCTATGCGAGCATCGCTGCGTGAAAAAACCACTTTCCTACATAACGGGGTTCATGGTTTGTTCCCACCATGCGCGAGTTGTTCATCCTGCCGCCGATCGGACCTTTCCCGGCCACGGCTCGGAGCGGCTGGACGGGAAATGCGTGACATCGTGAACTTCGTGAACTTCACCTGCCTTCATATCCTCCCCGGGACGGGGAGGGGGACCGCACGAAGTGCGGTGGAGGGGGGCCTCCACCCGCACTTGCGTGGGTCTCGTAACCCCCTCCACCATGCTTCGCATGGTCCCCCTCCCCGTCCAGGGGAGGATCTATGACCCTCACCCTCCCCTCAAAGCGCGACGAGGCCTGGCGCTGGAGCGACCTTTCGGCGCTCCCGGAGATCGCTGCGCGGCAGCCGTCGGGGCAGGTGCCGGAAGCGCTGCCGTGGCTGGACTGCGCGGTTGAAGGCCCCCGCCTGCTGTTCGTCGATGGCCGGCTGGTGGCGGAGCAAAGCAACCTGGGCACGATCGAGATCGGCGCGCTGCAAGCCGCGTCCACCGACCATGCGCTGGCGATGATGGCAGGGCGCGAAGGCTGGGCGCTGCGCCTCGATGCCGGCCACGCGCCGCTCGGCCTCGTTCAGATCATCCACGCCTCCACCGGCGCCGCCGACCACCTCGCCGGTGAAATCGTGCTTGGCGAGGACGCCCAAGCTTCGGTGGTCGAGACCTATATCGGCCACGGTTGGGTCAACCGCCTCACCCACATCGCCCTCGCCCGCTCGGCACGGCTGATGCTGTCGCGGCGCATCCTGTCGGACGGCGGCTTCGTCAGCCTCACCGACGAGGCCGATGTCGGCGAAGGCGCAAGCCTCACCGTCACCACGCTTGCCGCAGGCGCCGCCGACACCCGCCTCGACGGCGGCGTGCGGATGACCGGCGACTCGGCGTTCGCCGAGGCCGGCGGCACCCTCCTCGCCCGTGGCAAACAGCGCCACGACGCCAACCTTGTCCTCCGCCACGAACAGCCGAACGGCCAAAGCCGCCAGGTCTGGCGCTCGGTCGCCGACGATCGAGCGATCTGCTCGGTCGCCGCCCGCGTGGAAGTCGCCCGCGGCGCGCAGAAGACCGATGGCGAGCAGTCCTTGAAGGGCCTGCTGTTGGCGCGCACCGCCACGATCAACGCCAAGCCCGAACTCGAAATCTTCGCCGACGACGTGAAATGCGCCCACGGCGCAACCGTCGGCGAGCTCAACCGCGACGCGCTGTTCTACCTCGCCAGCCGGGGTGTGCCAGAGGCGGAGGCGAAAGCGCTGCTGACCAGCGCGTTCGTAGCGGATGCGCTGGCGCGGATCGGTGAGCCCGCGGTGCGCGAGGCGTTCGAAGCGGATGCGCAGGCGTGGCTCAACAACCCCTCTCCCCTTCAGGGAGAGGGAGGGGCCCGCCGCGAAGCGGTGGGAGGGTGAGGGCAAGTGATTGAGCAGCTCCAAACTTGCCCTCACCCCCCCGCTGCTGAAGCAGCGGGTACCCTCTCCCTGAAGGGGAGAGGGTACCAAGGCACCACCTCCCTCGACCGCGTCGCCGACTTCCCGGCCATCCCGGAAGGCTGGTCCTACCTCGACACCGCCGCCACCGCGCAAAAGCCGCAGGCGGTGATCGACGCGATCGCGCTCGGTTATTCCGACACCTACGCCACCGTCCACCGCGGCGTGTACCAGCGCAGTTCCGAGATGACGCTCGCCTTCGAGGCCGCCCGGCGCCGCATCGCCGGCTTCATCGGCGCGCCCTCCCCGAACGAAGTGGTCTTCGTCCGCGGCGCCACCGAAGGCATCAACCTCGTCGCGCAAAGCTGGGGCGGGGCCAACCTCCAGCCGGGCGACCGCATCATGCTGTCGCTGCTCGAGCATCACTCGAACATCGTCCCCTGGCAGCTCATCGCCCAGCGCACCGGCGCCGAGATCGACGTCGCGCCGCTCACCGAAGACGGCCGCATCGATCTCGACGCCATGGCCGCGATGCTGACGCCGAAGCACCGCATCGTTGCCCTGGCCCATGTCTCGAACGTGCTCGGCTCCGTGCTCGACGCCCGCCGCGCCGCCGATCTCGCCCACTCGGTCGGCGCCCTGCTGCTGCTCGACGGCTGCCAGGCGGTGCCGCGCATGCCGGTGGACGTCGCCGAGCTCGGCTGCGACTTCTACACCTTCTCCGGCCACAAGCTTTACGGGCCCACCGGCATCGGCGTCCTCTGGGGCCGCACCGAATTGCTCGCCGATATGCCCCCCTGGCAAGGCGGAGGCGCGATGATCGACAAGGTGAGCTTCGAAGAAACCACCTTCGCGCCGCCTCCCGCCCGCTTCGAAGCCGGCACCCCGCACATCGTCGGCGTTCTCGGCCTCGAAGCCGCGGTGGGCTATGTGGAGCGGATCGGGTTGGAAGAGATCGCCGTCCACGAAGCCGCGCTCGTCGCCGAAGCACGCGACGCGCTTTCCACGGTCAACAGCGTCCGGCTATTCGGCCCGGAAGACAGCGCCGGCATCGTCAGCTTCGCGCTGGAGGGGGTGCATCCCCACGACGTCGGCACCATATTGGACGAGAGCAAGGTCGCCATCCGTGCCGGCCACCATTGCGCCCAACCGCTGATGCGTCATCTGGGTCTCGAAGCAACGGCGCGGGCAAGCTTCGGCGTCTATAATGGCCGCCGCGACATCGAGGCGCTGGTCGCCGGCATCGAACGGGTAACAAGGATCTTCGGGTGAACGAGGAACGCAGGATCGAGATCGAGGAAGTCAGCGAGGCACCGTCCCCGCCCAAGGCGCGCGTCTCGGACGCCGTGGAAACACCCAGCCCACTTTCGGCGGGCGTTTCCGAAACCCTGTCGCGCAAGCGCGATTACCTCGAAGGCTTCCTCGCCAAGGCCGCGCCGGCCGAGCCCGCCCCGCAAATGTTCGGCGGCGAACTCTACGAGGCGGTGATCGAGGCGCTGAAGGAAATCTACGACCCGGAAATCCCTGTCAACATCTACGACCTCGGCCTGATCTACGACGTCGAGATCACGCCCGAGCACCACGCGATGGTCAAGATGACCCTGACGACGCCGAACTGCCCGGTCGCCGAATCGATGCCCGGCGAAGTGGAGCTGCGCGTCGGCTCCGTCCCCGGCGTCGGCCACGCCGAAGTGGAACTCGTTTGGGACCCGCCCTGGGACCCGCAGAAGATGACGGACGAAGCCAAGCTCGAACTGGGCATGCTGTGATGGCGAAAGCTGAACTTCTTAGGAATAATAAGCCGCTTATCCTGAGGAGGGACTGAGCTTGTCGAAGGCCCGTGTCGAAGGACCATCCGCGAATATGCTGTGCGTTCTTCCAGACGCCGGTTCGACAGGCTCACCGGCTCCTCAGGATGAGCGAGTGGAGATATAAATGAACACCACCACCGCCCGCCGCCCCCGCCCAGCCGCCCTGATCCTCACCCCGGCCGCAGAGACCCGCATCGCGGACCTGATGGCGCGCGCGCCGGAGGGCACGACGGGAGTCAAGCTTTCCACACCCCGCCGAGGCTGCTCCGGCCTCGCCTACAGCGTCGATTACGTCACCGACGCCTCCGCCATGGACGAGCGCATCGAGACCCCCGCCGGCCCCTTTTTCGTCGACGCGGGCTCGATCCTGTACCTGATTGGATCGACCATGGACTGGGTGGAGGACGATTTCACCGCCGGGTTCGTCTTCGCCAACCCCAATGCCAAAGGCCAGTGCGGCTGCGGGGAAAGCTTCACGGTCTAGCGGCGCGCCGGGGCGCCGAACGCTTTTGGGGGGATGGAAGATGCGCAAGCTTGTGTTGATCGCCGCGGCGGCTCTGTGCTGCACGCCTGCTTACGCCAATGACAGCATCGCCCAGGTCTCGGCCGGCGGCCTCGTCCTCACCCGCACCGACGCGGTCGACATGATCTCCGAAGACCTGTTCATATCCGCGGAGCAAGTCCGCGTCCGCTACGTCTTCCGCAATCGCACCGCGAAAGATGTAAGCGCCACCGTCGCTTTCCCCCTTCCGGATGACGATCTCTCGTTGCGCCGGGAGGGCGATGCCGCCTTTCCAACCGGATTCACCACCGAAGTCGACGGCAAGCCGGTGACCATGGCGGTGGAGCGCAAGGCATTCCTTGGTGCGGTGGATCACACGTCCCTCCTGACCCGCCTGGGCCTACCGCTACGCGACACCATCGAAGCGGGTGGCGACTCACCGCTGCACCGCGCACTCGATGCTCTCCCGCAGGCCGAGGCCCAGCGCCTCATGCGGCTCCGCCTTGTCGAGGCAGAGGAATATAGGACCGACGACCGCAGCGAGCGCCACCTCGTGCCGCTGTGGACGATGAAGGAGACCTGGCACTGGCGGCAGACCTTCCCCGCCGGCCGCGCCCTGGCGGTGGAGCACCGCTACGTCCCGGGCACCGGCGGCAGCGTCGGCTCGCCCCTCGCCAGCCGGGATTTCCGCCGCTCCGCCGAAGGGCGACGGATGGCCGCGGCCTACTGCGCCGATTCCGGTTTCCTGGCGGGAATCGACCGCCTCGCAGGCCAGGCCGACGGCGAATACCCGATCCTTCCGGAGCAGCGCATCGGCTACATCCTTAAGACCGGCGCTAACTGGGCCTCGCCGATCGGCCGCTTCCGCCTGGTGGTGGACAAAGGCGCGCCGGAAAACCTGGTCAGCTTCTGCGCCACCGGCTTGCGCAAGATCTCGCCGACCAGGTTCGAGCTGGTCCGGACGAACTGGCGCCCGGACCGGAACCTCGACATCCTGATCGTCCAGCCGGCGCCGGGTCCCTAGATCGTTCTGCCGATTTCGTGAGGGCCTTATGTTCCGCAAAAGCTTTCCTTTGTCGGAAGCGGCCGGCGGCCGCTAAGGGGGATCATGCTTCCCGCGCTTCGCCACATCGACTGCTGGATCTTCGATCTCGACAACAGCCTGTATCCCGCCTCCAGCAACCTGTTCGAGCTGATCGATGTTCGAATGGGCGCCTTCATCCAGCGCCTCGTCGGCTGCGACGCGGTGGAGGCACGGCGCATCCAGAAAGGCTATTTCCACGAACACGGCACCACGTTGTCCGGTCTGATGCGCACCCACGGCACCGACCCGCGCGAATTCCTGGATTATGTCCACGACATCGATCTGGCGCGGATCACCGCCGATCCGCGGGTGGTGGAGGCGCTCGATCGCCTGCCCGGGCGCAAATACGTCTTCACCAACGGCGATGAGGCGTATGCGCGCCGCGTGCTGGGCAAGCTCGGCCTGGCAAATGCGTTTGACGGGCTGCACGACATTCATGCCATGAACTACGTGCCCAAGCCGCATCCGGACGCCTACCGGGCGATGTGCGAGCGCTACGCCATCGATCCTGCCCGAGCCTTGTTCGTGGAGGACATGGCGCGCAACCTGGAGCCCGCCAAGGCGCTTGGCATGACCACCGTCTGGGTCGACAACGGCTCGGAGCAAGCGGGGCGCGATGCCGATGCGGCGTTTATCGACTATCGCACAACCGACGTCGCCGAATGGCTGACCGACATCGTCCAGGAGGACCACCAATGATCGACGCGCTGCGCGACACCATTGAAGCCGCGTGGGAACGCCGCGACTCAGTGGGAGCGGGTGACCGTGACGTGGGGCAAGCGGTGAGCGCCGCCATCGCCCTGCTCGATTCGGGCGAAGCGCGGGTGGCGGAGCAGGGCGCGGACGGCTGGACGGTGAACCAGTGGCTCAAGAAGGCGGTTCTGCTCTCCTTTCGCCTGTCGCCGATGGAGGCGATTCCAGGCGGCCCCGGCGGCGCGCACTGGTGGGACAAGGTGCCGTCCAAGTTTCTCGGCTGGGATGCGGAGCGTTTCACCCAAGCCGGCTTCCGGGCGGTGCCGGGCGCCATCGTCCGGCGGGGAGCATTCATCGCCAAGGGCGCGGTGCTGATGCCGAGCTTCGTCAACATCGGCGCCTATGTCGGCGAAGGCACGATGGTGGACACCTGGGCCACGGTGGGAAGCTGCGCTCAGATCGGGCGCAACGTCCATATTTCGGGCGGCACCGGGATCGGCGGGGTACTCGAGCCGCTGCAGGCCGGACCGGTGATCATCGAGGACGATTGCTTCATCGGTGCGCGGTCGGAAGTTGCCGAAGGTGTCGTGGTGGAGCAAGGCGCGGTGCTGTCGATGGGGGTGTTCCTGGGCGCTTCTACAAAGATCGTCGATCGCGACAGTGGCGAGGTCTTCATCGGGCGGGTGCCGGCTTATTCGGTGGTGGTGCCTGGCGTCTTGCCAGGCAAGGACGGCGGGCCGGGCCTCGCCTGCGCGGTGATCGTCAAGCGGGTGGACGCGCGGACGCGGTCCAAGACCAGCATCAACGAGCTGCTTCGGGACTGACCTCGCGCAGCAGCTTCGCCGCTTCCGCACTCGACCAGTCCTTGTCGCCGACGACGCGCCAGACTTCGCGGCCCCGCGCGTCGTAGAGGATGGTGGTGGGCAAGGTGGTGACGCCAAGTTGGCTCATCAGCGCCATTTCCGAGTCCAGCCACGCCTCGAGCGTCTGGAATTTGCCCTTGGCCAGGAAGGCTTCGACCTTGGCGCGGCCTTCCATGTCCTGGCTGACGGTAAGGACCTGCAAAGCTTTGCCCTCGCGCACCTGCAGGGCGTCGAGGGTGGGCAGTTCCTTGACGCAGGGCGCGCACCAGGTTGCCCAGAGGTTGAGGAGGACGGGCTTGCCGGCGAATTCCGCAAGGCTGGTTCGGGCGCCATCGGGATCCTGGAAGGGGGTTGCGGGCGCGGGCGTGCCGGCGTGCGTGCGGTCCACGGTGCCGGCAGGCGGAAGGGGCGTCTGACCGGTCGGGGCCTCGGGGGTGCCGCGGTCGACGGCTTTAGTCTCCTGCGCGGCTTGCTCCGGTGCCTCGCTGCCGCAGGCGGGGAGGAGCAGGAGGCCGAGGAGCAGGCTTTTGCGCATGGCCGGGAGGTAGGAGCGGCTTGTCGCCCAAGCAAGCTGGACCTTTTCAGGGATGATTTCGCCCGCGCGCCCGATTAGAGCCGTTTTCATGAAACGCGCGATCCTCCTCCTGGCACTGCTTGCCGCCGCCTGCGGGAAGGTGGAGCCGCTGCAGCCTCCTACTGGGCAGAGCCTTCCGCCCAAGCCGGCGCAAGCCGCGCGCGCCCCGACCACCGACGAGCTGCTGACGCCGCCGCCGATCGCCCGCCCTACCCGCACGGAAGACACGCTTCGTCGCTCGGAAGAACGCGAGGACGACCGCTTCGACCTACCGCCGAGCTGACCCCCTCCCCCACCCCTCACCGCGGCGCGCCCTTCCCAACCCCCAAACGGAGATCCACCTTGAAGAAAGTCAGAAAGGCGGTGTTTCCAGTCGCCGGCCTCGGCACCCGCTTCCTGCCCGCCACCAAGGCGATGCCCAAGGAAATGCTCACCGTCGTCGACCGGCCGTTGATTCAGTACGCCGTCGAGGAAGCGCTGGAAGCAGGCATCGAACAGATGATCTTCGTCACCGGCCGCGGCAAGACCGCGCTGGAGGACCATTTCGACCTGTCCTTTGAACTCGAAGCGACGATGCGCGGCCGCGGCAAGGACCTGTCGATCCTCGACGCCACCCGCATGCCCGCCGGCGCCATCACCTCGGTTCGCCAGCAGCAGCCGCTCGGCCTCGGCCACGCGGTGTGGTGCGCGCGCGACATCGTCGGCGACGAGCCCTTCGCGGTGCTCCTCCCCGACGATCTGATGTTCGGCACGCCCGGCTGCCTCGCCCAGATGGTGGAAGCCTACAACAAGGTCGGCGGCAACATCGTCTGCGTCGAGGACGTGCCGCGGGAGCGCACCGCCAGCTACGGCATCGTCGATCCGGGCGCTCGGGACGGCCGGCTGACCGAAGTGCGCGGCCTGGTGGAGAAGCCGAAGCCGGACGAAGCGCCGTCCACTCTGGGCGTGGTCGGCCGCTACATCCTTCAGCCCGAAGTGATGCGCATCCTCGACGCCAAGGAAACCGGCGCGGGCGGCGAAATCCAGCTGACCGACGCAATGGCCAAGCTGATCGGCAGCCAAGCCTTCCACGGCGTCACGGTAGATGCCGAGCGCCACGATTGCGGCGACAAGATCGGCTTCGTGAAAGCCAACCTCGCCCTTGCCTTGAAGCGCGAAGACGTCGGCCCCGCGATCCGCGACTATCTGGCAAGCCTGGCTTGAGCTGCGCCGCCCTCCTCGTCGGCGACGGCCCGGTGCGGCCGATCTCCCCCGGCGAGGCGGCGTCTTACGCTGGGCCAGGCTTCGTCTGGCTGCACATCGACGACGCCAGCGATGAGGAACTCGCCTTTCTCAAGACCGAGGACATTCCCGACGTTGCCGCCAACGCCCTGGTGGCGACCGAGACCCGCCCGCGCTGCGACCGGATCGAGGACGGCGCGATCGTCAACCTGCGCGGGCCGGCGACGGTGGAAACCACCGATTCCGACCGCCTGGTGTCGATCCGCATGTGGGTGCGGCGCGGCAAGGTGAACAGCGTCACCCGCCGCCCGCTTGCCTCCACGCCGGACGTCTTCCGGCAGATGGAAGCGGGCAAGGTGCTCGATCCGGGCGATCTCGTTGCCGCCTTTGCCCGCTCGATTTCAAAGCAGCTCGACCCCGAAGTGGCGGAAATGGGCGACACGCTGGACGATTATGAGTCCGAGCTCGACGATCCCCGCGCCATTTACCGGCTGCGCACCGAAATCGCGCGGCGCCGCTCCGACGCGATCGCCTATCGCCGCTTCGTTGCGCCCAATCGCGACGCGCTGCAGACGCTTGCCGAACTCGATTTCGGCTGGCTGGCCGAGGAGGACCGGCTCCACATCCGCGAAGCCGCCGACCGCTTCGCGCGCATGACCGAAGAGCTGGAGGCAATCCGCGAACGCGCCGCTTTGCTCCACGAACAGATCACCGACCTGCGCGGCGAGCAGATGGAATCGCGCTCGCTGGTGATTTCCATCGTGGCGTTCGTTTTCCTGCCCTTGACCTTTCTCACCGGGCTGCTCGGCATGAACGTGAAGGGCATACCTTATGCCGAAGAGCCCTGGGCGTTCGCGGGCGTGGTCGGCGTCTGCATCCTGATCGCCGTCCTGGTCACCGCCTGGTTCATGGGACGCCACTGGCTGAACAAGTAGGCGACGCCTCTGCCCAGACTCCCCTCCCTTCTAGGGAGGGGTGGGGGTGGGTAGGCGTGGAGCCCCCTCGATGGGGGCGGAGCGGCCTTGATGGGCCAGAATAGCGCTTCGCGGGCATCGAGCCCGCTCAGCGCTTACCCACCCCTACCCCTCCCTAAAAGGGAGGGGGAGAGAGGGAAGCTGGGGACTTAGCCGCCGAACTGTTGCTTCAGCGCCAGCATGGCGAGCGCCGCCTTGGCTGCCTCGCCGCCTTTGTCTTTTTCTTCGCGCCGCGCCCGCGCCAAGGCCTGGGCTTCGTCCTCAACAGTGAGGATGCCATTACCGATGGGGAGGCCCTCGAGGGTCAGGGCCATGATGCCGCGGGCGCTTTCGCCGGCGACGATTTCGAAGTGGTAGGTTTCGCCGCGGATGACGACGCCGAGCGCGACATAGGCGTCGAAGCGGCCGGTTTCGGCGGCCATGGCGATGGCCGCGGGCACCTCCAGCGCCCCGGGGACGGTGATCGTTTCGTGGCTGTGGCCCGCCGCTTCGATCGCGGTGCGGGCGCCGTCCAGAAGCATATCGTTGAGGTGGTCGTAGAAGCGGGCTTCGACGATCAGCACGCGGGCCATGTTCAGTCCTCCAAGGGGATCGGCCGCTCGCCGACGATGACGAGGCCGTAGCCGCCGAGCGCGACCGGCGTGTGGTGGGTGTTGGTGAGCAGGATCATGTCGTGGATGCCCAAAGCCGAGAGGATCTGCGCGCCGCCGCCGTAATCGCGCAGCTGCTCCATGTCGGCGGGGCCGGTCTTGCCCGACTTGGCGTCGAGCAAAGCGGAGATCGGCACCGCTCGGGTGAGGGCGACGATGACGCCGGAGCCTTCGGCGGCGATCGCCTTCATGGCGCCGGCGAGGAGCCCGCTGCGCCGGCAATTCTCGCCGAACGCGTCCTCGAAAATGCTGAGCTGGTGCATTCGGACCAGCACCGGCTTCGACGTGTCGAGTTCGCCTTTGACGAGCACCACCGTCTCGGTGCCGAGCGCGCGGTTGAGGAAGCTCTTGGCGGTCCATTTGCCGCCCCAGATACTCTCGATCTCGGCCTCGGCGGTTTGCTCGACCAGGTGGTCCTTCTTGAGGCGGTAGGCGATGAGGTCGCGAATCGTGCCGATCTTGAGGCCGTGGAGCTGGGCGAAGGCGACGAGGTCGTCCATCCGCGCCATGGTGCCGTCTTCCTTCATGATCTCGCAGATCACGCCGGAAGGGTTGAGGCCGGCAAGGCGGGAGATGTCGACCGCCGCCTCGGTGTGGCCGGCGCGGATCAGCACGCCGCCGTCGCGGGCGACGAGCGGGAAAACGTGGCCGGGGGTGACGATATGCTCGGGGCCCTTGCCGGCGTCGATGGCGACGGAGACGGTGCGGGCGCGGTCTCCGGCGGAGATGCCGGTGGTGACTCCGTCCTTGGCCTCGATGGAGGTGGTGAAGGCGGTTTCGTGGCGGGTGCCGTTGTGGCGGCTCATCAGGCCGAGGCCGAGTTGTTCGACGCGCGCCTTGGTGAGGGCGAGGCAGATCAGGCCGCGGCCGTGCTTGGCCATGAAGTTGATCGCGTCGGGCGTCGCCATCTGGGCGGGGATGACGAGATCGCCTTCATTCTCGCGATCCTCGTCGTCGACGAGAATGAACATGCGGCCGTTGCGCGCCTCGTCGATCAGCTCTTCGGGGCTGGAGAGGAAGGAGCGTTCGATCGGCTGGTTGGCCATCACCGGCGCATCTCCATCATCCGGCCGATGTAGCGGGCGAGGATGTCGATCTCGATGTTGACCTTCCGCCCCGGTGCCAGGTCGGCGAAGCTGGTCTGCTCGGCGGTGTGGGGAATGATGTTGAGAATGAAGCGGACGCCTTCGGAGAGCGGCTCGACTTCGTTGACGGTGAGCGACACGCCGTCGAGAGCGACGGAGCCCTTGGCGGCGATATATTGCTCAATGCCTTGCGGGGCGAGGATCGCGACGCGGGTGGAGCCGCCCACTTCGGCGACGCTTTCCACTTCGCCGATGCCGTCGACATGGCCGGTGACGATGTGGCCGCCGAGCTCGTCGCCGACGCGCAGGGAGCGCTCGAGGTTTAGCTTTGCGCCTTCCACCCAGACACCGGGGGCGGTGCGGGAGAGGGTTTCGGTGGAGACATCGACCGCGAACCAGTCCGAGCCTTTATCGACCACGGTGAGGCAGACGCCGGAGCAGGCGATTGACGCGCCGAGATCGACCCCCGCCATGTCATAGCCGCAGGAGATGCGCAGGCGCAGGTCGCCGCGTTGTTCGACGGCGGCAACGCGCCCCACGTCGGTGATGATGCCGGTAAACATGCGCGCGCCTTAGCGGCTTGCGCGCACGCTGGCGAGACCTGAGCCTCGGCACCGCAATGTCCCGGTTCGCGAAACAAACCCCGATTGCCGCCGCAACCAGCACTTGCCTGATTGCAAAGACTTGTGGCAACTGATTCGCACCGATTTGGAGGAAAACTCACATGGCCACCGGCACCGAAGGCGACGACAACCTGACCAACAACCCGGCAATCGAGACAGAGGTCATCGATGCATTGGGCGGCAACGACAGGATCACGATTTCGCCCCGCACGGACGGCGGGTTTATCACGGTGAACGCCGGTGCCGGCACGGACACGTTGATTCTTGCGCAGGGAACCATCCTGACCAATTTCGATGCCGTCGGAAATGCCGGCCGTATCTATCTGCGGTATACAGGAAGCTACACGACGATCGATTACACATCCGTTGAACGGATCGAGTTCACCGGCATTATACGGGCGATTTCCGGAGATTTCTTCTTCGGCGAGGCCACGGTGAACCTGAGACTTTCGTTGACCAACGGCGCAGGTCCCGTGATGACGACGGGCAGCGGCGACGATTACATCACGGTGAATGATCCCTTCAGCACGCGCTATTCGGTGCAGATATCGTCGGGTGAAGGCAATGACACGATCATCCTCGACACCGGCGGGTCGGACCGCCTCACCGGCGGCGGCGGTAACGATTACCTCGACGGCGGCAGCGGCACCGACACCATGATCGGCGGCACCGGCAACGACATCTACGTGGCCAGCAGCCCGCAGGACGTCATCACCGAGCAGGCCGGCGAAGGCATCGACGAGGTGCGGACCAACTATGGCAGCCAGTTCGGCTACAACTACAACGACCTGTATACGCTGCCGGCGAATGTCGAGAACCTGACGGGCACCTCCACCTACGGCCAGGGTGTTCGGGCCAATGTGCTGAACAACGTGGTCACCATGGGCGTGGGCGCCGACCTGGTCGTGCTCGACGACGGTGGAAACGACGCGGTGAGCGGCGGCGCGGGCGACGACTTCCTGTATTACGGCGCTGCACTCACCAATGGCGATAGCAACAATGGCGGCGACGGCTACGACACGGTCGGCCTGGTCGGCAATTACAGCCTGGTTCTCGATGCGGACGACCTGGTGTCGATCGAGAAGCTGGCGGTGTATTCCTCCGGCAATGCGTCGGCGCCGGCAAGCTATGCGCTGACCACCAACGATGCGAACGTCGCGGCCGGGCAGCAATTGTTCGTTGTTGCCCAATCGCTGACGGCCGCGGAGAGCCTGGTGTTCAACGGCTCGGCCGAGCTCGACGGCAGCTTCAAAATCAGCTCCGGCGCGGGCGCGGACTCACTGACCGGCGGTGCCAAGCGGGACACGATCGTCGGCGGTGCCGGCAACGACACGATCCACGGCGGCGGCAGTGCCGATTCGATCACCGGCGGCATTGGCGCGGACACGCTGTTCGGTGACGCCGGAGCAGACCGGTTCACCTACACGGCCGCGAACGAATCCACCGCGGCTGCGCGCGACTGGATCAAGGACTTCGAGGTCGGCACCGACAAAATCTACCTTCGGGGAATGGACGCGAACAACAATTCCGGCGATGGGATCACGCCCTTCGCGTACATTGGTTCGAGCGCGTTCACGCAGCACGCCGGCGAGTTGCGGGTGCAGTCGTCGGGTGGAAGCACCTTTGTTGAAGCCGATATCAACGGCGACGGTACCGCCGATTTCTCCATCCAGGTGACGACCACCAACGGGCTGATGCTGACCAGAAGCGACTTCGAAATCTGACGCGCCGCGGCCGCGCCGGTGCGTCAGCCCCGGTCGCGTTCGTAGACTTCCAGCCGGTCGACCCCGAGCATTCGGGAATCGGAAAGCCGCCATCGCCGATGCGCTTCGGCGATGGCGGTGAGGCCGATATAGCCGATCGACGATTTGCCTTCGCCGATCAGCACCGGCGCGCGGTAGATGAGCAGGCGATCGACGAGGTCGGCCTGGAGGAAGGCGGACGCGGCGCCGGAGCCGCCTTCGACGAGGAGGTCGTTGACGTCCGCCAGGTGGAAAACCTCCTCGGGCGCGCCGAGGCGTTCCCAGCCGGGGGCGCCGTTGCCGCGGGTGAGGATCGCCTTGCGCGGCGCGCGGTCTTCGAGCCCGGGGAGGCGGACGTCGAGGCCGGGTTTGTCCGCTTCGTAGGTGCCGCGGCCAACCAGGATCATGTCGGCGCGGGCGCGCTCCGAATGGACATGGGCTCGGGCATCCTCGCCGGTGATCCAGCGGCTTTCGCCCGACGGCAGCGCGATCTTGCCGTCGAGCGACATGGCGAGCTTCAGGGTGACGGCGGGCCGGCCAAGGCGGATCCGGGTAAGGAAGCCGGCGAGGGAGCGCTCCGCGTCCGCCGCGCCCGGGCCGACTTCGACGGCGATCCCGGCGGCGCGGAGGCGCTCGAAGCCCTTGCCGTCCGTGCGCGGGTCGGGATCGGGGATGGCGGCTACCACGGTTTTCACCCCCCCTCCGATCAGCAAATCGGTGCAGGTCGGGCCGCGGTCGCTTTGGTGGCTGCAGGGTTCGAGGGAGACGTAGGCAGTGGCGCCCCGCGCCTGGGCACCGGCCTCGTCCAGGGCCATGGCTTCGGCATGGGGACGGCCGCCGGGCTGGGTCCAGCCGCGGCCGACGATTCGGCCGTCATTGACGAGCAGGCAGCCGACGCTTGGGTTTGGGGCGGTGCGGCCGCGGCCGCGCTCGCCGAGCGCAAGCGCTGCGCCCATCCAGCGAAGATGCTCGGTCAAAGCCCGATTTTCTGGAGGCTGTCTTCGACCTTCTGGAACTGGCGCTGGCGTTCCTTCTGCTTGGCTTCGCGCTGCTTCTGGTGAGTCACCTGGTCCGCCTTGATCTGCGCGTCGGTACGGTCCGCGGTCCAGCTTTGGGCGTAGATCACCTGCGGCTTGAGCGTCATGTTGGTCTTGCCGTCGACGTAGAAGAGCACGATCAGCGCCGTTGGGATGAGCACGGCAAGGCCGGCGGCGATCCAGTGGTGGCGTCCGCGATTGGCGGCAAAGGCGCGCAGGTCGGCGAGAAGGGCACGCGGCGAGGAGGGACGGGGAAGAGCCATGGGGATCAAGATAAGCGTTTGGGCAGTCCTGCGCCAGTGCTGAGGCGGGGGAGCGTGTTGGTGATGGCAGCCTCCCCTCCCTGTTTAGGGAGGGGTGGGGGTGGGTAAGCGCTGAACCCCCTCGATGGGGGTGAAGCGCTGCGGACTCAGCAAGGCCGCTTCGCCCCCATCGATGGGACGAAGCGGCTACCCACCCCTGGCCCCTCCCTGAGAGGGAGGGGAGAGATGGTGCGGTTCCCTACTCCGGCAGCACCCAGCGGATCGTGCTGGTGACCGTATCGCCGGTGGGGTTGCCGCTGCTGTCGCGGGCGGCGATGAAGCGGGCGCGGCTTTTCATCAGCTTGCAGGTGGTGGCGTCGAGCGACGAGGAGCCGCTCGAGCCGGTCACCGCGCACTGCGTGACCCTGCCGTCGGGGCCGACGGTGAGGCGGAAGCGGGTCGCGCCCTGTTCCTCGCTGCGCAACGCGGTGGCGGGGTAATCCGCGTCCGAGACGTAGGAGGCGAGGTTGGTCTTCGCGCGGGCCGGCTCGACCTTGATAGCCTTCGGCGGCGGGGGAGACGGCGGGGGCGGCGCGGGAGGCACGATCCTTTCTACCGGACCCTGCTCGGCATATTGAAGCGGCGGGTATTCGACCGGGGTCGTGTCGAACACCGTCTGGTCGATGGGCCTCTTGATCACCGGCGGCACGGTGGTGACCACCTGGCGCTGCACCGGCTGATCGACCTGCGGCTCAACGGTGGGCGGGGGCGGGGGCGGGGGCACGTCTTCCGGAATCCAGGTGACTACCGTTTTGGTGGGCGGATCCTTGATCACCTCCATCTTGCTCAGCGCCAGCGCGCCGAGGGCGGCGCCGTGCATCAGGATAACCACCGTAAGCGCGGTGGGGCTCTTGTTGGTCTGTAAGTAGGCACTTTCAGCCATGGCGGCTCTCCTTGCTGCTGCCTCTGATGGGCATGTGTGAGATGCTATCTCATCACATGATGTTACAACATCACATAGCGAAGCAAAAGCCCCTTTGTTCCCGCTGCTGAAGAAGCTGCGGCTTTAAAGGGCGGCGCGGAGGCGAGAGATGGTTTCTTCGCGGCCGATCAGAGGGAGGAGCGCCGCCATTTCGGGCCCGCTGTCGCGTCCGGTGAGCGCCCGGCGAAGCGGCAGGAACAGCGCCTTGCCGCCGCGGCCGGTGCTTGCCTTCAAGTCGGCGACGAGCTGCTGCCAGGGCGAGTCGGACCAGTTGATTCGCGCCGCCGCGTCCACCGCCGCCTCGATCAGCGGGCGATCCTCGTCCGCGGCTTTGGCTTCGACATGGCCGTGCAGGATCGCCCACCAGTCGCCGGCTTCCGCAACGGTTTTGACGTTTGGGCGGATCGCCGCCCAATCCGCTTCGCCCATGCCTTCGGGGAGCCGCTCGGCAACCTGATCGAAGGGCAGGAGGTGGACGATTCGGGCGTTGAGCGCGGTGAGTTCGTCCATGTCGAAGCGTGCCGGCGCGCGGCCGAAGGTCGAAAAGTCGAAGCTTTCGATCAACGGCGCCGCGTCGGCGACCGGCTCCACCGGCAGGCTGGTGCCGATCCGGGCGAGCTTGGCGAGGATTGCGGCCGGCTCGATGCCGTCGGCGCGCATCGCATCGGCACCGAGCGAGCCCAGGCGCTTGGAGAGCTTGCCTTCCGAACCGACCAGCAAGGCTTCGTGCGCGAAGGCGGGCGGGGTGGCGCCGAGCGCTCCGAACATCTGGATCTGGAGCGCGGTGTTGGCGACATGGTCCTCGCCCCGCACGACGTGGGTCACCGCCATGTCGATATCGTCGATCGTGCTGGGCAGCATGTAGAGCCAGCTTCCGTCCTCGCGGCGGATCACCGGATCGGAGAGCAAGGCGGGATCGAAATGCTGACGGCCGCGGATCAGGTCGTCCCATTCGATGGCGGCGTCGTGATCGAGGCGGAAGCGCCAGTGCGGGCGGCGGCCCTCCGCTTCGAACTGCGCCCGCTCATCCTCGCTGAGCGCAAGCGCGGCACGATCGTAAACCGGCGGCTTGCCGCGACTGAGCTGGACCTTGCGCTTGAGGTCCAGTTCCTGCGCCGTCTCATAAGCCGGGTAGACGCGCCCGGCCGCCCGAAGCCGCTCCAGCGCCGCATCGTACAAGGCGAAGCGCTCGGACTGGCGATACTCCGCGTCCGGGCGAAGGCCGAGCCAGGCGAGGTCCTCGCGAATGCCCGCCGCCGCTTCTTCGGACGAACGCGCCGCATCGGTATCGTCGAGGCGCAGGATGAAGCGCCCCCCGTTCTTCTTTGCCCACAGCCAGTTGTGCACCGCAGTGCGGATGTTGCCGACGTGGAGGCGGCCGGTCGGGGCGGGGGCGAAGCGGGTGACGATGGACATCGCCGCCGTGTAGAGGCGCCGCCCCTTCGCGGCAATTCATCAACCAAACAGCAGCGAGCCAAGGAAGCGACCGGGCAGCACCGCGAACAAGCCGGCAGCGATCAGCCCGGCATAGACGCCGCGCATTGTTCGCAAGTGGCCTTTGATGTCGCCGCGCCGCGCCCGCCAGATGCTCAGCGGAATGGAAACCACCGTTGCGACCGAGAAGAGGTGGATGAAGCTCAAGCCGCCGTTCAGCGTCTGCAGCCAGAAGCTGGAGATCGCGGTCACCATCATCAGCGCGGCCCAGATCCGGCCGAGCAGCTTGTGGGTGGCAGTGCCCTTGGGCGCCCAGAGCACGAAGGCGCCGAGCGGCACCGCCGGCACTACGGTGAACAGGTGGACGTAGAGCGCGATATACGCCCCGCTGGGCGGCTGCCAACCCGCCGGGCGCGTGGTCAGTTGCGACAGGCTCAGGAGCAGCAGGGTCACCGCGAGCGAGATCGCCGTGGCGACCGCAAAGCGCCGCCAGACGTTCGTGTTCCCTGCTACAGTGGTCGCCGCCATCGTCGTCCTCCAGCGGCAAAGGCGCCGCGTCCGAACAAGCATGGCAGCGTCCCGACGCTCCGCAACGCCGCCTTCGCGAGCCGGCACTTCCCTTTCGCAAGCGCGCCGTTTCGCGCTATTCACACCGTTCGCGAAGCGTGAACGGGTCAGGGGAAAGGGGGGCGGCGGTGACGGAAGTGCGGCGGATCGCCATCGACCTGTTCTTCATAGCCGCCATCGGCGTGGTTCTCGGCCTCCTTGCCCCGTTCGGCAGCGGCGCAATCCCCGCAGGGCCGCGGCTGTTCTTCTGGGTTGGCTTCACGGTCGGCGGCTACGTCATCTTCCGCCCCGTCTCCGCGGTTGCCAGTTGGGCGGCAGAGGAGACGCCGCTCCCGCAGTGGCTCGCCGTGGTGCTCGTCGCCCTGGTCGCCTCGCTGCCGCTGGCCGCCGCCATCGCGTTCGCCTTGGGCGGGATGGCGGTGACCGACTATTGGTTCGGCAGCCGCTTTCCGGTCCTGTACGGCCAGGTGGCGGCAATCGGGGTCACGATCCACATCCTGATGATGGTGCTTCGGCCAGACGCGCCGCCGCTCCCCCCAGCCGAAGACGCTGTTGCTCCGGACAATGCGTCCGAGGCGCCCCCGCTTGCGCCGGAGGAGACCGGCAATGCCTTCCTCCGCCGCCTGCCGCCAGCGCTCGGTCGAGACCTCCTCTCCCTTCAGATGCAGGACCATTATATCCGGGCTGAGACCGCGCTCGGCTCAACCCTCCTGCTGATGCGCTTTCGCGACGCCCTCGCCGAACTGGAGGGCGCCGGAATCCAGGTGCACCGGAGCTGGTGGGTCGCCTACCCCGCCATGGAAGCGCTGGACCGCGACGGCCGCAGCGTGCGGCTGCGGCTGCGCGGCGGCGGGCTCGTGCCGGTGTCCCGCGCCTGCCTACCCGCCGTACGCGATGCGCTTCGATCGGCGGGACGCAGCGAGTTTGACAGCCCCACCGGCTCCTATAAGAGCGCCGAGGCAAGCGGGCCGGCGGCTCGCATCCCCCAGCCGAGGACCGACCCATGAAGCTTTTGGCCGGCAATTCGAACCTTCCGCTGGTGAAGGACATCGCCGCGTACCTCGAGCTGCCGATCACCCAGGCAAGCGTTCGCCGCTTCGCCGACGAGGAGATCTTCGTCGAAATCCTCGAGAACGTGCGCGGCGAAGACGTGTTCGTGGTCCAGTCGACGAGCTACCCGGCCAACGACAATCTGATGGAGCTGTTGATCTGCATCGACGCGCTGCACCGCGCTTCGGCCAAAAGGATCACCGCCGTTATTCCCTATTTCGGCTACGCCCGGCAGGACCGCAAACCCGGGCCGCGAACGCCGATCTCGGCCAAGCTGGTCGCAAACCTGATCGTCACCGCCGGCGCCGACCGCGTGCTCTCGGTCGATCTCCACGCCGGCCAGATCCAGGGCTTCTTCGATATCCCCACCGACAACCTCTACGGCGCGCCGGTGATGTCGGCCGACATCCAGGCGCGGTTTGCCGGCCGGCCGATCACCGTCGTGTCGCCGGACGTCGGCGGCGTGGTGCGCGCGCGGGCGCTCGCCAAGCGGCTCGACAACGCACCGCTGGCGATCGTCGACAAGCGCCGCGAACGTCCCGGTGAGTCCGAAGTCATGAACATCATCGGCGACGTGACCGGGCGCTTCTGCATCCTCGTCGATGATATCGTCGATTCGGGCGGG
>DASWNA010000052.1:0-4691 GCA_036399475.1 Allosphingosinicella sp. | reverse complement strand
GAGATAGATGCTGGTCGATTCGAGCGGCTCCAGGAAACCGCTGGCAAGGCCGATGGCGATGCAATTGCCCACCCAGCTGCGCTTCCGCCGCCCCGCCCTGAACTTGAGCAGCCGCGGCTCGGCGATCGGCGCGGCGCCCATCGCCCTCACCAGCGCGTCCGCCGCATCCGCGTCCGATATGTGCGCGCTGGAATAAACATAGCCGTTGCCGGTGCGGTGCTGGAGCGGGATCCGCCAGCGCCAGCCCGCCGGCATGGCGATCGCGCTCGTATAAGGCGTCGGCGGCCCGCTGCGGGCGCAGGGGGCCGCCACCGCGCGGTCGCAGGGCAGCCACTGCGACCAGTCCTCGAACGGCTCCGCCATTTCCCGCCCGAGCAGCAGCGACACGAAGCCGGAGCAGTCGATAAACAGGTCGCCTTCGATCCGCTCACCGCTCTTCAGCGTCACCGCCCGTATGTCGCCGCTCTCCCCGTCGCGCTCCACCGCGGTGATCAGCCCTTCGGTCCGCCCGGCGCCCATCCCCTCGGCAATGGCGCGCAGATAGGGCGCGTAGAGCGTCGCGTCGAAATGATAGGCGTAGCCGAACGTCGATTCGAGGCTGCGCGGATCGGGGGAGGGATGCTGGAAGCGGCCCATGCGCGCCAGCGTGCAGCTCATCGAAAAGGTCTCGATCCTGTCCACCGGCACGCCCGCGCGCAGCAGGCGGACCCAGTGGTGGATGAAGTTCACCTCCCCCGCGCCGCGTCCGAAGGTGCCGAACGGGTGGATGTAGCTGTCTCCGATCCGCGCCCAGTCCCGGAACTCGATGCCAAGTTTGAAGGTGCCCTGGGTCGCCGCCATGAACGCGGCCTCGGATATGCCGAGCTGTTCGTTGAAGCCGCGAATGTGGGGGAGGGTGGCCTCGCCGACGCCGACGATTCCGATCGTTTCCGATTCGATCAGCCGCACGCTGCAGCGGCTTGGCAGGAACCGCGCGAGCGCCGCGGCCGTCATCCAGCCGGCCGTTCCGCCGCCCGCGATCACCACCCGGAGCCGGTCATCCGCGATTCGCCGTGGCTCAAAAGGTGAGTGATTCAAACGGCTTACCTTCAGGGGCCAAGCCCCTCCGCGGCGAACCTACCGCACGAATACCGTAGCACGCGCGGACACTTCATATCTACGTTGTTGCATTCTCGTCACAATTCCAAACCATATTGGATGTGTCGCGTGTCTGCCGCGCGGACCCCTTGCCGATCGTTGGGTTTTCTGCCTAACCTGCCCGCGAAGAAAAAAATGTGGGGGCGCATGTTAGCGCTACCTTCGAAACGGGGAGGACGAAGAATGGCTTCTTATGCCGAGGCTGGTACGGCGCGTGCGCCGCGCGATCTGAGCAATCTGCTGCGCTCCGGCGCCTCGATGCTGGCCATTTGTGCGATCGCAGCCGCTACGCCGGCTTACGCGCAGACCACGCCTCCCGCGGATCTCGAAGACACCGCCGGTGAGACCCAGGACAGCGCGGACAATGCCGCGCCCGAAACCCGCATCTCCGATTCCACCGATGCCGAAGGCACGATCGACGAGAGCGGCGACGACGCGATCATCGTCACCGGCATCCGTCAGAGCCTCGCCAACTCCCAGAACATCAAGCGCAATTCGGACACCGTCGTCGACGCGATCACCGCCGAAGATATCGGCGCGCTTCCCGATCGCTCGGTCACCGAAGCGCTGCAGCGCGTTCCCGGGGTCGCGATCAACCGCTTCGCCGGTTCGAACGATCCGGACCACTTCTCGGTCGAAGGCTCGGGCGTCGTCATCCGCGGCCTCAATTTCGTCCGCTCCGAATTCAACGGCCGCGACACCTTCTCCGCCAATGCGGGCCGCCAGCTCGGCTTCGCCGACGTTCCCTCGGAACTGCTCGGTTCGGTCGAAGTCTACAAGAACGTCACTGCCGAGATGATCGAAGGCGGCCTCGCCGGTACGGTCAACCTCAACACCCGCGTTCCCTTCGACAACAAGGGCTTCCACTTCGGCTTCTCGGCCGAGGCGAACTATTCCGACTTCGTCAAGGAAGTCACGCCGACCGCGTCGATCCTGGTCAGCAACACCTGGGACACGCCGATCGGCACCTTCGGCCTGCTCGGCAGCTTCGCCTATTCGCAGGTCAAGAGCCGCGCCGACGGCATGCAGGTCACCAACTTCCAGACCCGCGACGCGAACATCGTCACCCAGGCCTTTGCCACCAACCAGATCCGCCGCAACCGCCTTCCCGGCACCGAGACCTGCGCGATCCCGAGCCCGGCCGCCGGCGGTCCGACCAGCGAATCCGGCGTGCGCTGCACCGCCTTCGCCCCGATCGGCGCCACCTTCCGTACCCAGGAATTCGACCGCGAGCGCGCCGGTTATGCCGGCGCCGCGCAGTGGCAGAGCAACGACCGCTCGATGCTCCTCACCGCGCAGTTCCTGCGCTCCGACGCCCGCCAGCGCTGGAACGAATATACGTTCGAAACCGCCGGCGATCTTTCGGAATACAACACTTTCCCTGTCGGCTGTAACAACCAGAACGCCCAATCGTGCGGCGGTGCGAACTTCGACGATTACGAATATGACGAAGACAACGTCTTCGAATCCGGCTTCATCACCTTCCCGGGCAACGGCTGGCGCTCGGGCGCGTCCAACACGCCCGGCGCGCGCGTGCCGACCGGCGGCACCCAGTACAACAATGCCCGCCGCGAAGTTCTGCAGGACACCTCCACGTCGGATTACGGCCTGAACTTCAAGTGGAACGCGACCGACCGGATCTCGATCAACCTCGATGGCCAGTATGTTTCCGCGACCACCGAAAACCTCGACTTCCAGGTCGTCGGGTCGATCTTCGCCGATACCGAGCTCGATATCAGCGGCGATATCCCGCAGGCGGTGCTTCACAAGCCGCGCAACCTGCAGGCAACCTGGGCGACCCCGAACACCCGCCTCGGTCCGCAGAGCGACTCCGAATATTTCGGTCGTGCGGACAACTATTTCTGGCGCTCGGCGATGGACCACATCGAAGACAGCGAGGGCACCGAATGGGCGTTCAAGGGCGACATCGCCTACGATTTCCAGGAGGACATTCCCGGCCTGCGCAAGATCAAGTTCGGCGCCCGTTATGCCGATCGCGATCAGACGGTGCGCAGCACCGGCTATAACTGGGGCGTGCTTTCCGAAGTGTGGGGCGGCAACGCCGGCGAAGCGGTCTATTTCGATGAATCGCCGCAGCTTCCCATTCAGCAGCGCAGCTTCAACAACTTCTTCCGCGGGCAGGCCGCCGCGCCTCCGCCCAGCTATTATTACGATCTGAACCTGATCAACGCCTACCAGACCGCCAGCGAGCAGTTCAAAGCGGTGAACCAGCAGTGGAACATCGATCGCGGTGCCACCGCGCCCGCGACGGGCGGCGGCAGCGGCTGGGTTCCGCTCGCGGAACGGCCGAACGTGATTGCCGGAACGCCGTTCCTGCCGTCTGAAATCCAGAATTATTCGGAGGCCACCAAGAGCGCCTACGCGATGCTGAGCTTCGGCAGCGACGAGCCGATCTTCGGCAACGTGCGCATCGACGGCAATATCGGCGTCCGTTACGTCCACACCTCGTCGGTGTCGGCCGGTTCGATCGCCCTGCCGCAAACCACCGCCATCGGCGGCGGCCAGCCCTTTACCGCGCCCGACGGGCCGGATGCGAATACGGACGGCGACGGCTTCTGCGATCCGCGTTCGCTTCCGATCGGTGCGCCTCCGGGCACGCCTGCGCCGCTGCTGCCCGCGATCTGCGCGATCGGCCCGGCCAATTACGCGCTCGCCCAGACGTTCTCGAACGGTGCGATCTTCCCGAACGTCGGCAAGATGAAGTTCAGCAACTGGCTGCCCAGCCTCAACGTCAAGCTCGGCGTCGGCCAGGATGTCATCGTGCGCTTCGCGGCGTCCAAGGTGCTCTCGCGCCCCGACATCGGCTACACCCGCAACTTCCTGAACATCAGCCCCGAAACGGCTGCAGGCGCGGGCTTCCGCTTCGTCGCCGACGCGGGCAACCCGTTCGTCAAGCCGGTCACGGCCTGGACGTTCGACGCCGGCATCGAATGGTATTTCGCCAAGGTCGGCTCGCTGACGTTCAATGCCTTCTACAAGGACATCAAGGGCTTCTTCTACAGCGGCGTCACGGAGCGCTCGGTCACCAACAACGGCGTGACCTTCCCGGTCTTCGTCCGCGGCCCGACCAACTTCCCCGAGAACGGCAACGTCAAGGGCTTCGAAGTCGCCTACCAGCAGACTTTCGACTTCCTGCCGGGTCTTCTCAGCGGTCTGGGCGTCAACGCCAACTACACGCACGTCAAGAGCAAGGGCGTTCCCAACGCGCTGCTCGCGACGACCACCGCGCCGCAGACCGGCGAGGGCAACCTTCCGCTTGAACAGCTGTCCAAGCACAATGCGAACGCCAGCCTGTTCTACGAAAAGGGTCCGCTCTCGATGCGTGCCTCCTACAGCTGGCGCTCCAAGTTCCTGCTGACGGCGCGCGACGTGATCTTCCCCTACTTCCCGATCTACAATGACTCGACGGGTCAGCTCGACGCCTCGATCTTCTATTCGGTGACCAAGGAGATCAAGGTCGGCTTCCAGGCGGTGAACCTGCTCAACGAGATCACCAAGACGATCCAGGTCTTCACGGCGGACGGCCGCGAAGC
>DASWNA010000051.1:0-49734 GCA_036399475.1 Allosphingosinicella sp. | reverse complement strand
ACGGCGTCGAGGTCGATGCCGACGCGGTGATCGGCGAGGTCGACGCCGGCCGCGCGCCGCTCGACCGCCTGCTCCGCGCCGGGCGTACCGGCGCGTCGGCAGAATTGCTCGGCGTCGGCGGCGGCGCAATGGACATGACCGTCGGCTACCTCAAGCAGCGCAAGCAGTTCGGTACGCTGATCGGCAGTTTCCAGGCGCTCCAGCACCGCGCCGCGCACCTCTATTCGGAGATCGAGATCGCGCGGGCGGCCGCATTGAAGGCGCAGCAGCTCCTCGACGAGGGCAGCGCGGAAGCGGAGGTGATGGTGTCGGTCGCCAAATCCAAGGCGGGGCGGGTGTCGACGCTGGCGGTGCAGGAGGGCGTGCAGATGCACGGCGGCATCGGCATGACCGACGAATACGACATCGGCCTCTACATGAAGCGCGACCGGGTGCTGAACGAGCTGTTCGGCGATGCGAATTACCATGCGGACAGGCTGGCGCGGCTGAAGGGGTATTGAATATTCCTCCCCTGCATTTGCAGGGGAGGGGGACCGCCTGGAAGGCGGTGGCGGGGCGGCGACGGTGAAACCGGCGCCGTTGGCGCCGGCCCCTCCACCATGCTCCGCATGGTCCCCCTCCCCCGGAAAGCCGGGGGAGGATTTGGAGAGTTGAACATGCCAATCGATCCTGATTCCTTCGACCTGCTTCTCACCACGCTCCGGCGCTACGTCGCCGAACGGTTGCGGCCGCTCGAGGGGCAGGTGGGGGAGGACGATGAGGTCCCCGCCGCCGTCGTCGCCGAGATGAAGGAGATGGGGCTGTTCGGGCTGTCCATCCCGGAGGAGTTTGGCGGGCTTGGCCTGTCCATGTCGGAGGAAGTGCGGGTGGCGCTGGAGCTTGGGCGGACGAGCCCGGCGTTTCGGAGCGTGTTCGGCACCAATGTCGGGATCGGCAGCCAGGGGCTGGTGATGGCCGGGAGCGATGCGCAAAAGGCGCAGTGGCTGCCTCGGATCGCGTCCGGCGAGATCGTCACGTCTTTCGCGTTGACCGAGCCGGCGGCGGGTTCGGACAGCGCTTCGGTGGCAACCAAGGCGGTGCGCGACGGCGACGTCTACCGGCTGTCGGGCTCCAAGCGCTACATCACCAATGCCGACAAGGCTTCGCTGTTCACCGTCATGGCACGGACCGGCGAGGCGGGGGCGAAGGGCGTTTCGGCGTTCCTGGTGCCGGCCGATTTGCCGGGGCTCTCCATCGGCAAGCCCGAGAAGAAGATGGGCCAGCAGGGCGCGCACGTCTGCGACGTCAATTTCGACGAGGTGCCGGTGCCCGCCGCCAACCGGCTTGGCGATGAGGGCGAGGGGTTCAAGATCGCCATGCGGGTGCTCGACCGCGGGCGGCTGCACATCGCGGCGGTGTGCGTCGGGGTGGCCGAGCGGCTGATCGTGGATGCGGTGGCCTATGCGTCGGAGAGGAAGCAGTTCGGCAAGGCGATCGCCGACTTCCAGCTTGTGCAGGCGATGATCGCGGATTCCAAGACGGAGGCAATGGCGGCGCGTGCGCTGGTGCTGGAGGCGGCGGCGCTGAAGGACGCGGGCGAGGGGATCGTGCTGGAGGCGGCGGCGGCCAAGTATTTCGCGAGCGAGATGGTCGGGCGGGTGGCGGACTGGGCGGTGCAGATCTTCGGCGGTGCGGGCTATATCGCGGACTATGGGGTGGAACGATTGTACCGCGATGTGCGGCTGTTCCGGATCTACGAGGGGACGAGCCAGATCCAGCAGCTTGTGATTGCGCGGGAGACTCTGAAGCGGGGTGGATAGACTTCAATCCTCCCCGGCACGGGGAGGGGGACCAGCCGAAGGCTGGTGGAGGGGGGCTGGGGCAGCGCACTGCATTGACCCCCCTCCACCACACTTCGTGCGGTCCCCCTCCCCGCAAGCGGGGAGGATCAAGCTCGCTTCAGGAGCAAATTCATTCGCGCGGCGGCGATGGGTTTGGAGCGGTCTTCCTGCCAGGCGTGGGCTTCGACGTTGGCGACCCGGCGGCCGAGGCGGGTGATTACCGCCGACGCGTAGGTTTCGGTGCCGGTGCCGCCGCGCATGAAATCGACGCTGACGTTGATCGGCTTGGCGGTGACGCCGTCTTCCTCGCTGAGCGCGTCGTAGAGGGTGCCCAGAGCGGCGAATTCGAGCAGGCCGGCGATCGCGCCGCCGTGAAGGAAGCCGGGGCGGCCGACCACTTCCTCGCGGAACGGCATGATCCACAGGAGCTCTGCGCCGTCGCGGCGGGTGCTGAGGCCGAGGAGTTCGGCGTAGGGTGGGAGGGCGGTTGTCACGGGCTCGGCAGTAGCTACCCCGTCATTCCCGCGAAAGCGGGAATCCCGCTTTTCGGTCTTGCGGACGCCGGTCGCCGGAAGGGGAAGAAGAAGTGGGATCCCCGCGTTCGCGGGGGTGACGGTGGAGGTCGGAGGGCTCGTCTATGTCGGCGAGAGTTTCTCGGACATCCACTCGCCAGCCGAGTGCCGTGAGCCGCGCCAGGGTTTCCGCCGCGACCGTGCTCGTGCTCCAGGCGATGCCTTCGAACAGCGACGCGTCGAAGCGGCGGAGGCCGAGGAGGACGTAGCCGCCGTCTTCGGCCGGATGGATGACGGCATCTTGCTCCGCGAGCGCATCGGCCGCCGCGCGGAGGCGGGCGGCGTCGAGGGCGGGGCAGTCGGCGCCGATGAGGAGGATGTTTTCGGTGGCGAGGACGCGCTCTGCTGCGCGGTCAAGGCGTTGGCCGAGGTCGCCGTCGCCTTGGCTGGCGAGGTGGATGCTTGGGCCATCGTACCAGGTGGCGGGATCGGGTTCGCCGCAGAGCTCGACCTGGAGGCCGCTTGCCAGCGCTTCGCCGACCGTTTGCTCCAGCATCTCGGCTGCCAGCTTCGCCGCGCCTTCCGCCCCCAGCACCGGGATCAGCCGAGTTTTCACCCGCCCGGGCACCGGTGCCTTGGCGAAGATGACGATTCGGGTGGGCCTCACCCCCGGCGCCAGCGGTGGAAGCGCTCCACGAGTGCGAGCAGGCGTTCGGGCTTGTGCGCCTTCTTCCATTCGCCGGCGGCGTATTTGTTGGCTTCGGCCATGGTGGGATAGGCGTGGATGGTTCCGAGGATCTTGTTGAGGCCGATGCCATGCTTCATCGCCAGGGTGATCTCGGCGAGGAGTTCGCCGGCCGACGCGCCGACGATGGTGGCGCCGAGGATCTTGTCCTTGCCGGGTGCCACGAGGAGTTTGACGAAGCCGGTGCGGGCACCTTCGGCGACGGCGCGGTCGAGGTGCGCGAGGTCGTAGCGGACCAGCTCGTAAGCGACGCCGGCCTCGTGCGCGGACAGTTCGTTGTGGCCGACGTGGGCGACTTCGGGGTCGGTGTACGTGACCCAGGGCAGGACGCGGTAATCGGCGCGGTATTTGCGGAACGTGCCGAACAGGGCGTTGACCGCGGCGTACCAGGCCTGGTGGGCGGCGAAGTGGGTAAACTGGTAGGGCCCGGCGGCGTCTCCGACCGCGAAGATGTTGGGCAGGCGGGTCTGCAGGAAGTCGTCGGTGGTGACGGTTTTGTCTGTTTCGACGCCGAGCTCTTCGAGGCCGTAGCCGGTGAGGCGCGCCTGGCGGCCGACGGCGACGATCAGTTCGTCGAAGGGGAGGGGCTCTTCCGCGTCGCCGGAGCGGACGACGAGGGTTTTGCCCTCTACGCGGACCGCTTCGGTGCGGGTACGGATGTCGACGCCTTCCGAGCGCAGGGCGGCTTCGACCAGGGCCGAGACATCTTCGTCTTCCTTGGCAAGGAGGCGGTCGCTGCCTTCGACCTGGGTGACCTGGGAGCCCAAGCGGGCAAAGGCCTGGGCGAGTTCGGTGCCGATCGGACCGCCGCCGATGATGGCGATGCGGGCGGGGACTTCGGGGCGGCCGCGCAGGGCATCCCACATCGTGTCGCTGGTCAGGTAGCCTGAGCCTTCGAGGCCTGGGATGGAAGGCACGAAGGGCTCGCCGCCGGCCGCGATGACGATCGAGCGGGCGGTGAGGCGTTCGTTGCCGTCGATCTCCACCGTCCACGGGTCGATCAGGCGGGCGTAGCCCTTGCGAACGTCGACGCCGAGGCCGGTGTAGCGCTCGACGCTGTCGGCGGGCGCGATGTCGGCGATGGCCTGGAAGACGCGTTCCATAACGGCGTCGAAGCGGACTTTCCCTTGCGCTTCGAGGCCGTAGCTTTCCGCCTTGGCGATGGTGTGGGCGGCCTTTGCGCTTGCAAGGAGCGCCTTTGAGGGCACGCAGCCGGTGTTGAGGCAGTCGCCGCCCATTTCGCGCGCTTCGATCAGGGTCACGGTCGCCCGGACCGTGGCGGCGATGTAGGCGGTGACGAGGCCGCCCGCGCCCGCGCCGATGACAATCAGGTTGCGGTCGAAGCGCCTGGGGCGGGTCCAGCCTTTGTAGACTCGGCGTTTGCGCCACCAGCCCACCGCCCATTTCGCCAGCAACGGGAACAGGCCGAGGAGCAGGAAGGAACCGAGCAGGGCCGGCGACAGGATGTCGCGGGTGCTTTGGATTCGGGCGAGCTGCGTGCCGGCGTTGACGAACACGAAGGTGCCGGGGAGCATTCCGACCATGCTGACCAGCGCGTAGCGGACCAGCCGCATGGCGGTGAGGCCCATGGCGAGGTTGATCAGGAAGAAGGGGAAGAGCGGGATCAGGCGAAGGGTGAGAAGGTAGAAGGCGCCGTCCTGCTCGACTCCGCGGTCGATGGCCCCGGTGCGGGCGCCGAAGCGGGCCTTGACCCAGTCGCGCAGCAGGTAGCGGGAGGAGAGAAAGGCGAGGGAGGCGCCGGCCACCGAGGCCAGGGAGGCGACGAGGGTGCCTTCCCACAGGCCGAAGATCGCGCCTGCGGCAAGGGTGAGGATGGCGGCGCCCGGGAGGGAGAGGGCGGTGACCGCGACGTAAAGAAGGAAGAAGGCGCCGACGGCCTGGAAGGGGCGGGCTTCGACGAAGGCGGCGAGATCGGCCTGGCGGGCCTTGAGTTCGGCAAGGGTGAGGAAGCGGCCGAGATCGAATACGAAGAAGGCTGCGATGGCCGCGGCGATCAACGCGAGGAGAAAGAGGCGGCCCGCGCCGCTGCCTTTCGGGGAAACGGGCCTTGCTTCGGTTTCAGACAAAGACCCTCACCCTCCCGCTTCGCGGGCCCCTCCCTCTCCCGCAAGGGGAGAGGGGTTAGCAACCGCCTTCGCTTTGCCCTAACGAGGTCAGGTGACTTCCGCCACCGACTCTCCCTTCATCGATCCCGCCGCGCGGCGGCTGGATCTCGCGAAGTTTCGCGACCCGCTGATTACGGCGAAAGGGGAGGCGCGGGCTTCGGTGACGCTCGGGCGGCTCGACACGCTCTGGATCAACACCGGGACTTTGTGCAATCTCGCCTGTGCGAGCTGCTATATCGAGAGTTCGCCGATCAACGATGCTTTGGTCTATCTGACGCTTGCCGAGGCGGAGGCGTTTCTGGACGAGGCGCTGGCGATGGGCACGCGCGAGATCGGCTTTACCGGCGGCGAGCCGTTCATGAATCGCGACATGCCCGCGATGATCGAGGCGGCGCTGGGGCGCGGGTTCGAGGTGCTGGTGCTGACCAACGCGATGCGGCCGATGCGGCGGTTCGAGGCGGTGCTTGCGCCGATGGCCTCGCCGAAGCTGACCATGCGGGTGAGCCTCGATCACTACACGGTGGCCGTGCACGAGGCGGAGCGTGGCGCGGGCGCGTGGGTAAAGGCGCTCGATGGGCTGAAGTGGCTGGCGGCGAACGGGTTCCGGATTGCGGTGGCCGGTCGGCAGTTGCCGGGGGAGACCTTAAAGGAGGCGGAAGCCGGGTATCTGAGGCTGTTCGCGGAGCTGGGGCTGGATGTTGCGGGCGGGCTGGTGCTGTTTCCGCCGATGGACGCGGCGGCCGATGTGCCGGAGATTACCGAGGCGTGCTGGGGCATCCTGGGCCTCTCGCCGGCCGCGATGATGTGCGCGTCGAGCCGGATGGTGGTGAAAAGGCGCGGCGAGGACAGGGCGCGGGTCGTGGCCTGTACGTTGCTGCCTTATGACGACCAGTTCTCGCTGGGGGGGACGCTGGCGGAGGCCGAGCCGAAGGTGATGCTGAACCACCCGCATTGCGCGAAGTTCTGCGTGCTGGGCGGGGCGAGCTGTTCGGGCTGATGCTGTCGGTGGTGATCCCGGCCCTGGATGCGGCGGTGACGTTGGGGCCGTGCCTGGAGTCGGTTGGCGAGGTTCCGGACGTGGTGGTGGTGGACAGCGGCTCGCGCGATGCGACGCGGGAGATTGCCGTGGCGGCGGGGGCGCGGGTGGTGGATGCGCCGCGCGGGCGGGGCGTGCAGCTTGCCGCTGGGGCGGAGGCGGCGCGGGGCGACTGGCTGCTGTTCCTTCATGCCGACACGCGGCTTTCCGCCGGATGGCGGGATGTTGCCGAGGACCATATGCAGCGGCGCGATGTGGCCGGGTGCTTCCGCTTCAGGCTGGACGATCCCGCGTGGCAGGCGCGGGCGATCGAACGCGGCGTGGCGCTGCGGGTGAAGCTGCTGGCGCTGCCTTATGGCGATCAGGGGCTGCTTGTTTCCCGGCGGCTGTATGACGATGTGGGCGGGTTCCGGCCTGTGCCGTTGATGGAGGACGTCGGTTTGGTTCGGCGGATCGGGCGGGGGCGGCTGGTTGTCTTGTCGGCAGATGCGGTGACGTCGGCGGAGCGGTGGCGGCGGGACGGGTGGGCGCGGCGATCGACGCGCAACCTCGCCTGTCTGGCGTTGCACCGGATGGGGATGAGCGAAGAGAAAGTGGCACGGATCTATGGCTGAAGCGGATGATCTGTTCGAGCGGGGCACGGCGGCGCTGCAGGCGGGCGACAAGGCGAGCGCGCGGGAGCTGATCCGCGGCGCGGCGGAGCTTGGCCGGCTCGATGCGGCGGTGATCTTTGCCAACTTCGTGGCCAGCGGCGTGGGCGGTCCTCGCCACTGGCAGAACGGGCTTGCGATGCTGCGCGGTCTTGCCAAGGTGAACCGGCGCTCGGCGCGGGAGCTGGCATTGATCGAGCGCATGGCGCTGACGGACGATGGCGATCCGGTGTCGCTGCCGCCCGCCGAGCCGGTCTGCGAGGCGCCGCACATCCTTGCCTTTCGCGGGCTCCTTTCGGCGGAGGAGTGCGCTTACCTGATCGAGGCGGGGCGGCCGATGCTGACGCCCGCCTTGATCGTGGACGTGAAAACCGGCGGCCAGAAGCGCGATCCGGGGCGGATTTCGGACGGGTGCGGCTTTACCTGGCCGCTGGAGAATCCGGCCGTGCACGCCTTGAACCGGCGCATCGCCGCGGCCAGCGGGACCGCGCCGGAGCAGGGGGAGCCGCTGCAGATCCTGCGTTACGGCGTCGGCGGGGAATATAAGCCGCACTTCGACTCCATTCCCGGCTTCGCCAACCAGCGCGCGTACACGATGCTGGTGTGGCTCAACGAGGACTATGAGGGCGGCGAGACCTGGTTCACCGAGCCGAAGCTGGCGCTGAAGGGCGTGGTCGGCGACGCAGTGCTGTTCCGCAACGCCGGCGCGGACGGGCGGCGCGATCCGCTCTCGGCGCATGCCGGGCTACCGGTGACGGCGGGCGAGAAGCTGATCGCAAGCAAGTGGATCCGCCAGCGGGCGTTCGAGGGTGGGCTGGGGTGAGGCTTGTTCGTCATGCCGGACTTGATCCGGCATCCACCTTCCTTCCTTCGGCTGCCGTGAAAAGAAGGTGGACCCCGGATCAAGTCCGGGGTGACGGTTGAGGGGTTAGCGCCGCAATATCCGCCGGCACACCGCGTCGAGCTTCGCCAGCATCGCCGGGTCGCGCGCTTCCGGGGCGGTGATGAGGGCGGTGTCCAGCGCGGTGTCGATGGGGGAGGGGCTGCGCTCCGGTGGGAGGGCCTTGGCGAGTTCCTCGACCAGGCGGCGGCCGGTGGCGGCGTTTTTCATCAACTGGGCGATGATGGTGGAGACCTCCACGGGGTCCTCGCCTTCGCGCCAGCAATCGTAGTCGGTGACCATGCCGACGAGGGCGTAGGGCAGCTCCGCCTCGCGGGCGAGCTTGGCTTCGGGCATCGCGGTCATGCCGATCACGTCGCAGCCCCAGCTTCGGTAGAGGTGGCTTTCGGCGCGGGAGGAGAATTGCGGGCCTTCCATGGCGAGGTAGGTGCCGCCGTCCGCGACATCCGCGCCGGCGGCGGCGGCGGCTGCGGCTACGAAGGAGGAGAGGCGGGGGCAGACCGGGTCAGCCATCGAGACGTGGGCGACCAGGCCGGGGCCGAAGAAGCTGGATTCGCGCGCCACTGTGTGGTCGATGAACTGGTCGACGACCACGAAGCGGCCCGGCGCAAGCTCCTCCTGAAGCGAGCCGATCGCGGAGATTGCGAGCACGTCGGTGCAGCCCGCGCGCTTTAGGGCGTCGATGTTGGCGCGGAAGTTGAGGTGGCTGGGCGGAATGCGGTGGCCGCGGCCGTGGCGGGGCAGGAAGACGAACTTGTGGCCGTGGAGGCGGCCGATGAGGAGTTCGTCGGACGGCGCCCCCCAGGGCGTGTCCACCGCGATCCACTGCGCTTCCTCCAGCGCGTCCATTTCGTAGAGGCCGGAGCCGCCGATGATTCCGATCGTCCATTCGCTCATGAGGCTTCCCTAAAGAGGGGTGAGGAGGATGCGCAAGTCGTTGACGTTGGTGCCGGTCGGGCCGGTGACGAACAGGGCGTTGCGGGAGGCGAGGAAGGCGGCGCTGTCGTTGGCGGCGAGGGCGGCTTCGGCTGCTGCGGGATCGGTGATGGTCGCGCCATCGAAGAAGGCTCCGGCGGCGTGGGAAGTGCCGTCGATGCCGTCGGTGTCGCCCGCGAGGCCACGCACTCGGGTGCCGCGCAGGGCAAGCGCAGCGGCGAGGGCGTATTCGTGGTTGGGGCCGCCCGAACCGGAGCCGCGCACGGCGACGGTGAGCTCGCCGCCCGAGATGAGCGCGGTACCGGCCGGGGCCTGGAGGGCGAGGCGCGCGTGTTCGCGGGCGACATCGCGCGCCTCGCCCGCGCATTCGAGCGTGACGAAGCGGTAGCCGAGCTTGGTTGCCTCTTGGGCGGCGGCGGCGAGCGCTTCGGCGCCGCTGGCGACGATGTTGTATTCGCCCGCTACCGCCTTCTCCGTCTCCGACCAGCCGCGGCCGGCATCGGGGATGTTGTAGCGCCGCAGAATAGCTTGGGCGTCGCCCACAGTGGTCGGATCGGCTGCCGTGGGACCCGAGCCGATGTTGGCCGGCTCGTCGCCGAGCACGTCGGAGATGGCGAGCGTCACCAGCCGCGCCGGTGAGGCTTCGGCGGCGAGCTTGCCGCCCTTGAAGCGGGAGAGGTGGCGGCGCACGCAGTTGATCTCGGCGATCGGTGCGCCGGAGCGGAGCAGGGCGGTTGTGACCTGCTGCTTTTCCGCAACCGTCAGGCCCTCGCCAGGGAGGCAGGCCAAGGCCGAGGCGCCGCCGCTGAGCAGGACGAGAACGAGGTCGTCGGGTCCAGCCGAGGCGGCGAGGGAGAGGAGGTGGCCGGCGGCGGTGACGCTTGCGGCGTCCGGCACCGGGTGCGGGGCCTCCAGGACTTCGATCCGGGTGAGCGGCTCTGCGCCGCCGTAGCGGGTAACGGCGAGGCCGGTCAGCGGGCCGGGCCAGTGCGCCTCCACCGCCCGCGCCATCGGCACCGCCGCCTTGCCGAGCGCGATCACGAAGGTGCGTCCGCGGGGCGGCTGCGGCAGGTGCGGAGGCACGACGCGTTCGGGCAAGCACGCCTTCACCCCCGCCCACCAGATCGACATTAGATCCTCCAACAAACCCCTTTCTCTACCGATCAGGTTGAGTTACATTGATCCTCGTGAGACGCGCTCTCCGCCTTGGCCTTCGCCTCCTTGGCGCCCTTGCGGCGATCCCCGTCCTTTATGTGCTCGCCGCGTTGCTGCTCGGTACGATACCGGCCAATCGCGGCTGGGAGGAGCCCAAAGAGGGTGTCACCCTCTTCATCCGCACCAACGGCGTGCACACGTGGATCGTGGTGCCGGTGGTGACGCCGGAAATGGACTGGCGCCCGTTCGCGCCCGCCGAGCATCTCAAGGACCCGAACTGGGGCCGTGCCAGCCATGTGGCGCTCGGCTACGGCAACCGCACCTTCTACCTGGAAACCCCGACCTGGGGCGATCTCAGCATGAAGAACGCCTTTCTTGCCGCCTTCGGACAAGGGCGCAGCCTGGTGCACGTCGATTACACCCACAACCCACAACGCGACGAGTTAACGAAGCCGATCAGGGTGTCGCGCGAGCAATATGGCCGCCTCGCCCGCCACATCGCGGCGAGCTTCCAGCGTGGGTCCGACGGGAAGACGATGCCGGTGCTGGAGCGCGGCTATACGTCCTCGGACATGTTCTACGAGGGCGTGGGGCCGTATAGCGCCCTTTATACGTGCAATGCCTGGACGGGGGAGGCGTTGCGCGCGGCGGGGGTGAAGATGGGGCTGTGGACGCCGTTGTCGCAGAGTTTGATGTGGCGGGTGGATTAGAGGCTGGCCGGATGCTGTGGGTCCTTCGAGACGCCGCTTCGACTTCGCTCAGCGGCTCCTCAGGATGAGCGGTTTGGTTGCCCCTGATCCGCTCGCCCCCATGATGATCCGAGATTGAGAGTTCCCGGGCCCGCTCATCCTGAGGGGGGACTGAGCAGGGTTCCCATCAAAGTAATACTTTGATGGGGTCCCGTGTCGAAGGCCCGTCTCGAAGGACGCACTGCATCAGCCCGTCTCGAAGGACGCACCGCCGCATCGCGTATCACTCCGGACCCGCTCAAGGCACCTACCCAGTCCCCCGCCGCTGCGGTAGAGAGGCGGCGATAACAACATAGGGGGCTATGATGGCCAAGATACTCGGCAACTTCCACCTCGCGCTGCTGATCGGCGTTGCGCTGATGATCGCGGCGATGTTCGGCCTGCATGGCGACCTGCTTGGGGACGGGCGCTACGATTGGGCGCAGTTCCTGCGCTACCTGCACGTCTTCGCCGGCATCCTGTGGATCGGGCTGCTCTATTATTTCAACTTCGTCCAGATTCCGACCATGCCCAAGGTGCCGGCCGAGCTGAAGCCGGGCGTGACCAAGCATATCGCGCCGGTTGCCCTGTTCTGGTTCCGCTGGGCGGCGCTTGCCACCGTGGTCCTCGGCCTCGTCACCGGCGAGATGAAGCAGGGCGGCTACACCGCTCGCGCGCTCGGCCTTCAGGAGGGCTACACCACCATCGGCATCGGCATGTGGCTTGGCATCATCATGGCCGCCAACGTGTGGTTCGTGATCTGGCCCAACCAGAAGCGTGCGCTCGGCATCGTGCCCGCCGCCGACGACGTGAAGGCACGCTCGGGCGTGGTGGCGATGATGGCCAGCCGCACCAATCTCATCCTTTCGATCCCGATGCTCTATTGCATGGTGCTGTACGCGCACCTGGGCTCATAAACCTTCAAGGAATTGCCGCCGCGGATGACTGAAAGCTGGTCTTTCTCGATCGACCGCGGCGGCACCTTTACTGACATCGTCGGGCGTGCGCCGGGCGGCGAACTCCACGTTCTGAAGCTGCTCTCCGACAATCCCGGCGCGTATGAAGACGCTGCGGTCGAGGGGATAAGGCGGCTGGTTGCGGCGCACGGCCAAGCGCCGGTTGCGTCGGTGAAGATGGGCACCACAGTCGCCACCAACGCGCTGCTCGAGCGCAAGGGCGAGCCGACTTTGCTCGCCATTACCGCGGGCCATGGCGACGCGCTGCGCATCGGCTACCAGGCGCGCCCCGACATTTTCGCGCGAAAGATCGTGCTTCCCGAGGCGCTGTATGGCGCGTTGGTGGAGGTGGACGAGCGGGTGACCGCGGAGGGCGAGGTGCTTCGGGCGCTGGACCTGGAGCGTGCGCGGGCGGATTTTCAGGCCGCGTTCGAGGACGGCTATCGCGCCATCGCCATCGTGTTGATGCATGGCTGGCGCTGGACTGCGCATGAGGAGGCGCTTGCGGCGCTTGCTGCGGAGGTGGGGTTCACGCAGATATCCGTCAGCCACCGGGTGGCGCCGCTGATCAAGCTGATCGGGCGCGGCGATACCACGGTGGTGGACGCGTATCTGTCGCCCGCTTTGAGGCGCTATGTCGATCGGGTGGTGGGAGCGCTCGGCGCCGACGCGCAGCTTCTCTTCATGCAGTCCTCCGGCGGGTTGACGGATGCCTCCTCCTTCCAGGGCAAGGATGCGATCCTGTCCGGCCCGGCAGGCGGGATCGTGGGCATGGCGCGGACCGCCGAGGAGGCCGGGTTCCCGCGCGTGATCGGCTTCGATATGGGCGGGACCTCGACCGATGTCTCTCACTACGCCGGCACCTATGAGCGCACCAACGAGACGGTGGTGGCGGGGGTGCGGGTGCGGGCGCCGATGCTGGAGATCCACACGGTGGCGGCGGGTGGCGGATCGGTGTGCTTTTTTGACGGGACTCGGTTTCGGGTGGGGCCGGACAGCGCGGGGGCGGTGCCGGGGCCGGCCTGCTACCGGCGCGGCGGGCCGCTGACGATTACCGACTGTAATGTGGTGCTCGGCAAGATCAGGCCGGAGCATTTCCCTGCGGTGTTCGGGGAGGGTGGCGACCAGCCGATCGACGCGGCGGCGTCGCACGCCTTGTGCGGCGCGATTGCCGAGCAGGCCGGAATGACGGCGGAGGCGGTGGCGGAGGGCTTCGTTCGGATCGCCGTCGACAACATGGCCAATGCGATCAAGCGTATCTCCATCGCGCGGGGGCACGACGTCACCCGCTACACCCTGCAGTGCTTCGGCGGCGCGGGTGGGCAGCATGCGTGCCTGGTGGCGGATGCGCTGGGGATCGAGCGGGTGATGGTGCATCCGCTGGCGGGCGTGCTTTCCGCTTACGGCATGGGGCTGGCTGACTTGGTCGAGCTTCGCCAGCGCAGTCTCGCGGGTGGGGTGTTGGAGGAGGCGCTGGATGTACTTGCCGCCGAGGCTGAGGGGGCGTTGCGGGCGCAGGGGGTCGGGGCGGAAGAAGTGCGGCGGCGGGCGGTGCTGCGGTATGAGGGGAGCGATAGCGGGCTGGAGGTGGAGGCCGGGACTTTCGAGACGATGCGGGCGGCGTTCGAGGACGCGCACCGGACGCGGTTCGGGTTTGTGATGGGGGACACTGCGGTCGTGGTTGAGACGGCTGTGGTGGAGGCGGTCAGCAAATCCTCCCCGCTTGCGGGGAGGGGGACCGCGCCTAGCGCGGTGGAGGGGGGTAAGAGACCCGCTGTGCCGGTGGAGGGCCCCCTCCACCAGCCTTCGGCTGGTCCCCCTCCCCGTTCCGGGCAGGATCAGGTGGTCGACCGCGCGTCGCTTTCCGCTGGTGCACGCATCCCCGGGCCCTCCCTGATCATCGACCCATCCGCCACCACCGTGGTCGAACCCGGCTGGCAAGCGAATGTAGACGGGCTCGGCAACCTTCTCCTCACCCGCACTGCTCCTCGTGAACAGGCGTGGCACGATGCGGCGGAGGTCGATCCGATCATGCTGGAGGTGTTCAACAACCTGTTCATGGCGATCGCCGAGGAGATGGGCGTCGCACTGCGCAACACGGCGACCTCGGTGAACATCAAGGAGCGGCTCGATTTCTCCTGTGCGATCTTTCACCGGGGCGGCGCGCTGATCGCCAACGCGCCGCACATTCCGGTGCATCTCGGCTCGATGGGCGACAGCGTCCGCGCTGTGATCGACGCGCGCGGCCGGTGGGGGGACTGGCGAGGGATGAAGCCGGGCGACGCTTATGCGCTCAACGACCCTTATCGCGGCGGCACCCACCTGCCGGACATTACTGTGATCATGCCGGTGTTCGAGGAGGAGGGCGACACCGCGCCGGCCTGGTTCGTGGCGGCGCGCGGCCACCATGCCGATATCGGCGGCACCGCGCCCGGATCGATGCCCCCCGACAGCAAGACGGTGCATGACGAAGGCGTGCTGATCGACAATTTCCTGCTGGTCGATGCCGGGCGCTTCGCGGAAGCCGAGCTGCACGGGCTGCTCGCCTCCGGCGCCTGGCCGGCGCGGCGGCCGGACCGGAATATGTCGGATTTGAAGGCCCAGGTGGCTGCCTGCGCGCGCGGGGCGGCCGAGCTCAAGCGGGTTGCCGCGGTTTACGGGCGAACGGCGGTCAACGCGTACATGCGCCACGTCCAGGCCAATGCCGAGGAAGCGGTGCGGCGGCTGATCGGGCGGCTGTCGGACGGCAGCTTCCGCTACGCCATGGACAATGGCGCCGAGGTTTGCGTGCGGGTGACCGTGGACCGCGAGGCGCGCTCCGCTGTGGTCGATTTCACCGGCACGTCCGAACAGCAGCCCAACAACTTCAACGCGCCTTTCTCCATCTGCCGCGCCGCCACGCTCTACGTGTTCCGCACCATGGTGGACGATGCGATCCCGATGAACGACGGCTGCCTGCGGCCGATCACCCTGATTGTGCCGGAGGGCTCGATGCTCAATCCCGTCTATCCGGGTGCGGTGGTGGCCGGAAATGTGGAAACCAGCCAGGTGATCACCGACGCCCTGTTCGCCGCCTGCCGGGCACTTGCGCCGAGCCAAGGGACGATGAACAATTTCACCTTCGGCGACGAAACCAGCCAATATTATGAGACCATCGCGGGAGGCGCGGGGGCGGGGCCGGACTTCGACGGAGCGAGCGCGGTGCAGACGCACATGACCAACAGCCGCCTGACCGATCCGGAGATACTGGAGACGCGCTATCCGGTGCTGCTCGAGCGATTCGCGGTGCGCGAAGGCTCGGGCGGCGCGGGGCGGCAGCGGGGCGGCGACGGGGTGGTGCGGCATATCCGCTTCCGTGCGCCGATGCGGGCCAACATCCTGTCCAACCGGCGCGAGGTGCCGCCGCGTGGGATCGAGGGCGGCGGGGATGCGCGGGGCGGCGTGAACCGGGTGGTGCGGGCGGACGGAACGGTGGAAACGCTCGGCGCCACGGCTTCGGCCGAGATGCGGGCGGGGGACATGTTCGTGATCGAGACCCCGGGTGGGGGCGGGTATGGCGGCGTTCAAATCCTCCCCGGTACGGGGAGGGGGACCGCGCGCAGCGCGGTGGAGGGGGCGGCGAGACCCGCAGTGGGGGCGGAGAACCCCCTCCACCAGCCTTCGGCTGGTCCCCCTCCCCGTCCCGGGGAGGAACAGGGGTGACGAACTACTGGGTCCTGCTCGGCATCCTGATCGTCGTCGCCGGCTTCGCCCTGCGGTTGAACCCGATGCTGGTCGTCACCGCCGCTGCGATTGCCACCGGGCTGATCGCCGGCATGGACCTCCACCAGGTGATCTCCACCTTCGGCAAGGGGTTCAACGACAACCGCGTGATCGCAATGGTGTGGATCGTGCTGCCGGTGATCGGGCTGCTCGAGCGCTACGGCCTGCAGGAGCGGGCGGCGGCGGTGATCCGCGGGTTCCGGACGGCGACGGCCGGGCGCTTGCTGCTGTTGTACCTGCTCTATCGCCAGTTCGTCTCCGCCATCGGGCTTCACTCGACGGCGGGACACGCCCAGACGGTGCGGCCGCTGGTTGCGCCGATGGCGCTGGCCGCGGCGGAGAAGCAGGGTGGCGCGCTGAGCGAGGGCGATGCCGAGAAGGTGAAGGCCTATTCGGCGGCGACGGATAATGTCGGGCTGTTCTTCGGCGAGGACATCTTCTTCGCCATCGGCTCGATCGTGCTGATCCAGCAGGTGCTTTCGACCTATGGCATCGCCTTGTCACCGTTCGAGCTTGCGGTGTGGGCGATACCGACGGCGATTGCGGCGTTCCTGGTGCATGGAGCACGGCTGCTGCGGCTAGATCGGCACCTTTCCTCCCCGGGACGGGGAGGGGGACCGGCGAAGCCGGTGGAGGGGGGCATGAGACCTCCACAGACCCCCCTCCACCATGCTTCGCATGGTCCCCCTCCCCGTGCCGGGGAGGATCAAGAATGATCGGCCTTCCCCACCTCTACATCCTGGCCGGCCTCATGTTCGCCGCGTTCGCTGTGCTGAGCGCCGTCGATCGAACCAACCCGAAGCGCTTCGGCAATGCCGCATTCTGGGGGCTGATGGCGGTGAGCTTGCTTGGCGGCGACCTGATCGGCGACTTCGGCAACGGCCTGCTCGTGCTCGGACTCGCCGCACTGGCGGGCTTCGGCTTCCTGGGCCGCTCGCACCCGCCGACGACCGGCCAGGCGGAGCGGGAGAACTATTCCGAGCGGCTCGGCAATAAGCTTTTCCTGCCGGCCCTAATCATCCCCGCCGTCGCCTTGGTCGGCACGCTTCTCTACACCTACACGCCGCTCAAGGACTCGGGCCTCCTCGAAGCCAAGCGCGAGACGTTCGTCTTCCTTGGCCTCGGCGTGCTCGCCGCCCTTGCCGTGATCTTCGTCTGGCTCCGTCCGCCGGCGATAGCGCCGCTTCAGGAGGGGCGCCGGCTGGTCGATGCGATCGGCTGGGCGATCGTGCTGCCGCAGATGCTTGCCGCGCTTGGCGCGTTATTCGCGGCCGCAGGGGTGGGAACGGTGATCGGCGAGATCGCCAAATCGGTCATACCGGAGGGCAGCATCTTCCTCACCGTTGCGGTCTACGGGCTCGGCATGGCGCTGTTCACGATGATCATGGGCAACGCCTTTGCCGCCTTTCCGGTGATGGCGGCCGCGATCGGCGTGCCGCTGCTCATCCAGGACTATGGCGGCGACCCGGCGGTGATCGGCGCGATCGGAATGCTGGCCGGCTTCTGCGGGACGCTGATGACGCCGATGGCCGCCAACTTCAACCTGGTGCCGGCGGCGCTGCTGGAGCTCAAGGACCGCAACGGCGTCATCAAGGCGCAGGTCGGCACCGCCTTGCCGCTGCTGGCGATCAACATCCTCTTCATCTGGTGGTTTGCATTTTAGCCGTCATGCCGGACTTGATCCGGCATCCACCTTCACTATCCACCTCCCAGCAAGAAGGTGGACCCCGGATCAAGTCCGGGGTGACGGAGTACCTGTTTTGACCCACGCGCTCACCCCCGAAACCGCCGCCCGTTTCGCCGAGATCGCGCTTGGCCATGTGACGCGGGAGTATCCGCACAAGCTCGATCACGTCATGGCGGCACCGGAGGATGTGCGGGGGCCGCGCGACCTTCACCCGATCTTCTTCGGCAGCTTCGATTGGCATAGCTGCGTCCACGGCTGGTGGCTGCTGCTTCGGCTCAGGCGGCTGTTTCCGGACATGGCGGCGGTGCCGCGCATCGAGGCGCTTGCGGGGGAGTTTCTCACGTCCGCGAACGTGGCGGCGGAGCTTGCCTATCTAGCCCGACCAAGCTCCGCGGGGTTCGAGCGGCCGTACGGCTGGGCGTGGCTGCTTGCTCTGCACCGGGAGGCGCAGCGGCACGAGGATCAGCCCTGGGGCGCGGAGCTGGAGCCGCTGGCGCGCGCCTTTGCGGAGCGCTTCGCCGCCTTTCTGCCCAAGCTCACTTACGCGATCCGCACCGGCACCCACTTCAACACCGCCTTTGCACTCATTCTCGCCCTCGAATGGGCAGAGGCGAATGACGAGGCGCTTGGCGGGCTGATCCGCGAACGGACCTTCGCGTGGTTCGAAGACGATCGTGGCTACCATGGCTGGGAGCCGGGCGGGGACGAGTTCCTGTCCGGCGGCTTGTGCGAGGCGCTGCTGATGCGCCGCCTGCTCGACCCGGCCGAGTTCGCTGGCTGGTTCGAAGCCTTCCTGCCCGACGCCGCGGCGGGTGAGCCGCGCAGCCTGTTCACGCCCGCCTTCGTGTCCGATCGTTCCGACGGCAAGATCGCCCACCTCGACGGCCTCAACCTCAGCCGCGCCTGGTGCTGGCGCGGCATCGCCGATGCGGTGGAGCCGGCGCTGGCCGAGCTCTTCCGCCGCACCGCCGACGAGCATCTCGACGCCAGCCTGCCGCACGTCGCGGGCGATTATATGGGTGAGCACTGGCTTGCCACCTTCGCGCTTCTCGCACTGGAGCAAGGCTGATGCCGTCGGCCCTTGCAGCTTTTTCCAACACGATGCGGCCGCTGACACCGGGCGAAGTCGCGCTGTGCCGCTCGATTTATCCCGGCGCGCTCCCCTACGAGGATGTGCGGATCGTCGACGGGCCGCTGGTCAACGACTTCGCCGAGGCCGCTTTCCGCAACACCAACACCGCCATCACCCTGCGCCGGACGATCTACCTGCGGGTGCATTATAACCCGGACTTCTCAAAGGCGGGCGTGGACGCGCGGCGGCTGTTCGTCCACGAGATGACGCATGTCTGGCAGTGGCGGCGGCTGGGGGTGTTCGGCTTCCTGTGGCGCTACGCCCGCGATTTCATCGCTTGCCGGGCCAATGCCGCGGCGATGTACCATTATGACGAGGCCAGCCCAGCCTTCGCCGGCTCCCGCCTCGAAGCACAGGCCGAAATGGTCGGCGACTATCAGCGCGCCGCGGGGGAAGGGCGCGCGCTGATCGAGCGCAAGTTGGCCGCGAGCGGTTTCTACGGCCTTTGAGCCCACCGGAGGGCGCAACGCTCCTTAGGGTAGCCGCTGGTAAACCCGCACCCAATCCACCTCCATCGCGATCTCGCCGTGCTTGATGCGGTCGACTGTGCCCTGCGGCAGGCCTTTGTAGGGCGCGGCGATGCCGTTGGTCTTGAACGGGTAGATGCCGCCGACCGCGAAGTTCAGGATGATGTGCTCGGGCGAATCGAAGCGCCACGGCGCATAGAACTCCACCATCGGCCGGGTGACGCGGTAGATGAGCCTGCCATCCACCTTGAACAGGATCGCATCGGCGCTCCAGTCCACTTCGTAATCATGCCAATCGGTGACGTCCGTGCCCGGCGCGAAGACCTGCTTGTTCACCAGCGGCGTTTCGCCTTGGTAGCCGGTTCCGTGCAGGGCGACGCCGGTCCAGTCCGCCTCGCCGACATATTCCATGATGTCGATCTCGCCCGTCTCGGGCCAGCGGCCGTTGCCGAGCAGCCAGAACGCAGGCCAGACACCGACCGCGTCGGGCATCCGGATTCGCGCCACGGCCCGGCCATAAGTGAAGTCGAACTTGCCCTTGGTGGTGATCCGGCCGGACACGAAGTCCGCCTTGCGCCCGGTCGGCGTCTGGAAGCCGGGGCGGAATTGCGGCTGCAGCACGAGAACGCCGTTCGAACCGCTTTCGGAGCGGAAACGGATGGTCTCGGGGGAGTCGATATAGGCTTGCTGCTCGTCATTCACCCAGAAGTCCGGGCCGACCGCGTTCCACTTCGTCCGATCAAGCGCCGCCGTGTTGAATTCGTCGGAAAAGATCAGCTTTTCCCCTTGCGCAGGGGCGGCGGAGGAGGGCCGGGCCGCCGGCACAGCGCAGCCGCCCGACGCAAGCAGGAGCAGCGCTGCTGCGAGTGCGGAGATCCCTGTGCGGCGCATGGACATCACCTCGCTGCTGTCGATGTGGTTGCGCTGGCGACCCTTGGCGGAGCGCTGGTTTCGCGCTGGACCAGGCTGCCCTGGATGACGACGGCCGGCGGCGGCGGCTCGCCTTTGGCGGCGTCGATCAGCAGCTCGACTGCCTTGGAAAAGGTCTCGGCGATCGGCTGATCGACGGCGGTCAGGCGCGGGCGGTTGAAGGATACCACCGGCGTGTTGTCGAAGCTGATCAGCGAAAGGTCGTCCGGCACTTCCAGCCCCCTGCCGCGCGCGACCTCGAGGGCGGCGAGCGCCATCTGGTCGTTGCTGGCGATGATCGCGGTCGGCGACGGCTTCAGGGCAAGGAGCGCTTCCGCCGCGGCGAGGCCGGAACTGTAGCCGAAATCGCCTTGTGCAAGCAGGCCCGCGGCATCGAGGCCCGCGTCCGCCATCGCGGCCCGCCAGCCCTCGACCCGCCAGGCGCTGAGGCTGTAAGCCTGCGACCCGGCGATGAAGCCGATGCGGCGGTGGCCAAGATCGACCAGGTGCTGAGTCGCCTCCCGCGCCGATCCCGCATCGTCCATCGACACGGAGAAACCGGGGCCCGGTCCGCGCGAACCGATCCTGACGAACGGAATGCCGTGGGCGTGGAGCAGGTCGCGGATCTGCAGGTTTTCCGAGTGGGGCGGAGTCAGGATCACGCCGTCCGGCTGCAGCGCGGCAATGGTTGCGGCAAGCTCCCGCTCGATCTGGTCGCTGTGGGTGTCGACCAGCTCCAGGATCATGCGGTAGCCGTGTTCGGCGCATTTCAGCATGCCGCCGAGCAGCATCTGATCGACCCAGTCGCCGCCCTGCCGCGCCTGCCACTCGGCGATGGTGCGGTCCCGGTCGTTCAAGGCAAGGATCAGGTAGGAGCGCCGCCCGCCCAGGCGCTGTGCGGCGATGGAGGGCACGTAGCCGAGCTTTTCAACCGCAAGCAGCACGCGGGCGCGCGTCTCCGCCCCGACGTTTGGCTCGTTGTTGATCACCCGGCTCACCGTTTGCAGCGACACGCCGGCTTCGGCCGCGACGTGCCTGATCGTCACTGTTCCGCGCCGCCCGCCCATCAGCCTGCTTCTACCTCCTTATGCCGCGCGCCCGTCCCACGTCGGCCGCCGGTAAGCTGCCGGCGCCGGACGCCTTTGCCCTACACCCGTCCTCGATCAGAAGTCGAAGCGCGCCAGGAAGGTGAAACGCCGGTCGTTGCGGAAGGCGGAGCGGGTTGCCCGCGTGCCGTCGAAATCGACCACCTGAGATGTCCGAGTCACCTCGTCCAGCAGGTTCACCCCCTGAATGCCGATCTTCAGCCGCTTGTTAACGGTCACGAACACCGACGCGTCGAGCTGCCCCGTGCTTTCGGCGTAGATCGGCGAAAAGGGGAAGATCACGTCGCGCGGCGTCTGCAGGAAGCCGGACCGCCAATTGTAGGCGGCGCGGGCGGAGAACGGACCGCGTTCGTAGAACACGGTGGCGTTCACCGTATGCTTGGACACGCCGGCCAGCGGCAGCCCCGGCGAGAACGGGCTTTGCGCGGCGCCCAGCCTGGAGTTGTTGAAATCGCTCGCGTCCACATAGGTGTAGACGAGCTGGGAGCCGAGGCCGCGGAGCGGACCGGGCAGGAAATCGTAGGTCTGCTGATAGGCGATCTCCGCGCCCTTGAGCAGGCCGTTGTCGCTGTTGTCCGGACCGTTCACCTCGACGGGCGTGATCACCCCCGCGGGGCTGACCAGGTTGCGAACCACCGCCCCGTCGTTGACGATGCCCTTTATGTCCTTGGCAAACAGCGCCAGCGTGATCGAGCCGACGCTGTTGAAATACCATTCGGTCGAGAGGTCGTAATTCCACGATTGGGTCGGCCGGAGCAGGCGGTTGCCGGTGAAGATCTGGAACAAGGGCCCGCTTGCCAGCGTGCCGGTGGAGCGCAGATCGCCGGTATTGTCGCCAATCGTGCCGCCCGTCCTGAAAGAGGAAAGATCCGGGCGGGAAATGCCCTTCGACACGGCAACCCGGAACAGCAGCCCGCCGCCGACATCGAGCTTCGCATTGAAGCTGGGCAGCCAGCTATGGAACTGGATCGCGCTGCTGTCGTCGATCGTCCCGCCGCCGAAGCCGGTCGCGAACTCGGCGAGGCGAGCAGTCGACAGGCTGCAATACCCCGGCGCCAGCTGGCCTTGCCCGATGTTCAGGCACGAGGCCTGGAGTTTCTGCAGCGTCGACTGGCCGGCATTGTCCGGAACGCCGTCCCCGTTGGCATCGATGTTCAGGAAGCTCGCATCCGGGAAGCTGATCGTTCCGCCAGAGCGGATTTCGGTGCTGACGTAACGGACGCCGATATTGCCGTCGAGAGTCATGCCGTTCGAGAAATCGTGGCCGAAATCCAGGCGGGCGTAGGCGCTGCCGGTGCCCTCATCGACGTCCGAGATTTCACCCGGCAGGAAGGGCGTGCCCGCCACCAGGTTGCCGCGCAGGTAGATCGGGTTGAACGGGGCGGGGGTCTGCGAGAACTGGGTGAGCGCGCGCGCCTGGTCCTCGGTGATGCCGGCCAGATATTCCTCGACCAGATTGTCGCCGCCGAAGAAGAAGGTGGAGCCGTCGCCGAACGGCACCGGCGCATTGCCCCGCTGGAAGCCGTTGGCGAACGGGTCGCGAAGCTGCGCATATTGCGGAAAGTCGTCCACATAGGCCGCGCCGCCGCCGGTCCACGGCGCCGACAGATTGCCCCAGTTCGAGAAGTTGGCGCTGCGGGTCACCCGGTTGCGGTCCGACCAGCGGGCGCCGAAGCGCGCCTTGCGGAAGAAGCCGGCTTCGCTGACGTCATATTCGCCGTCGACCCGCATGCTGGTGAGGTCGCCCTCGTTGCGGACCTGGTTGTCGATCATGAACCAGTAGAAGCTGTTCGCCGGGTTGCTGAAATAGGAGGTTGAAGAGCCTGTTCCGCCCGGCTGCAGGAACTGAACGCTCGGCGTTTCGCCCGAATTGTCGATGGCGATGTTCGAAGACGTCTGGTTGACCGCGATCAGGCCGTTTTCGCTGCGGTCGGAGCGGATATGCTGCACTTCGAAATTGAAGCGCAGGCGATCGGTTGGCGCGACATCGATATCGAGCGAGAAATCCTCGGTCATTGCATCGTCTTCGCGCTGGAAGCGCAGCATCTCTGTTGCGATGCCGGTTCCGCCCGACTGGGTGAGGGAAATGGTCTGGACCTGGTTGCCCTTGAAGGTCGGGGTCGTGCCCGGCAGAACAGTCGGGAACAGGCCGTCGTCGTTGACCAGTGCCAAAGCGGCATATTCGTCAAGCGTCGCTTCGGTTTCGGCGCGCAGATATTCGAGCCGCACCCGCGCCCGCTCGTCCGTGCTTTCCCACTGCAGCACGCCCGAATAGGCGCGGCGATCGCGGGTCAGGTCGGTGGTGCGGACGCCCGCGCCCTTGGGTACGATGACGGTGTTGGCGGGCGGAAAGTTGCTTTCGTTGAACAACGGGGCGCCGCCGCCGATCCCGCCGGAGCCGACCGGCAGGACGCGAAGGCAGCCGGCGGTGAGCGCCTTGTCGCGATAGCACGGATCGGTGATCTGCGACGCGTCCGTACGGGTGACGAGCTCCGACTGGGCATAAGAAAGCTGCACGCCGAACGTGCCGATCCCCGTTTCGAAGGTGTTGGAGATCAGGCCGGAAAAACCGGGCGACCATTCCTTGGCGAGATCGCCGTAATTCGCTTCAAGCGTTCCGGCGATGTGCAGGCCGCGCTTGTCGAGCGGGCTGCGCGTGACGAGGTTGACCGTGCCGGAAATGCCGCCTTCGATCATGTCGGCGGTGTTGTTCTTGAACACTTCCACCCGGCCGAGAAGCTCCGGCGAAACGTCGTTGAAGCTCAGCGAGCGGCCGCCGTTCGCCGAAAAGATGTCGCGGCCATTGAGTTCGGAGCGGACAAAGGGGAGGCCGCGAATGATTACGCCCGAGCCTTCGACGGAGAAGCGGTCGGGATCGTCGCGCTGTTCGAAGCGGGAAATGTTGACGCCGGGCACGCGCTGCAGCGCTTCGGCTACCGACCGGTCGGGAAGGGCGCCGATGTCTTCGGCGGTGATCACATCCACCACCGTGTCGGCATCGCGCTTGATCCGCTGCGCCGATTGAAGCGAGGCGCGAAAGCCGGTGACGACGATCTCGGCCTCGTCCTCCGGGACGGTGTCGGGCGTGCCGGCCGGCGATTCCTCGTCGAGTGTTTCCTGCGCCGCGGCGGGCCCCGCATAGGCCGCGCAAATGGCAAGCGCGGACACGACGGAAAGCGCGCGAACACGCGGCGAGACGGCGGCAAACTTCGTGCTGATGGCCTTCAAAACGACCTCCCCCTGTTGCGGCGGACATTTGGATGACCGCTCTTTGACCCCTGCATATGTCGGAATGTGAACGTTCACAAGTGGGAACGTTGCAAGGGTGTGACAAAGCTTTGGCTCTGGTCAGCGCCCCGGGAAAATGCGAGTTCAAGCGCCTTATGGCTATCGAACGGATCGTGATCGTCGGCGGCGGAACGGCGGGCTGGATGGCCGCCGCCGCGCTTTCGCGCCTGAAATCAGCGCACAAGCTCGATGTCGTGCTGATCGAATCGGAGCAGATCGGAACGGTCGGCGTCGGCGAAGCTACGATCCCGCCGTTCGTGCAGTTCAACAAGCTGCTCGGCATCGATGAGCAGGAGATGCTCGCCGCGGCGCAGGGCGGCTTCAAGCTCGGCATCCAGTTCGTCAACTGGGGCAAAAAGGGCGACAGCTATTTCCACCCGTTCGGCGCCTACGGCTACGAGGTCGACGGCATTTCCTTTCACCAGCTTTGGCACAAGCTGCGCGAGGCCGGGGACAAGCGCCCCATCCAGGTCTTCAACGCCGAAACCATGGCCGCGATGTTCCAGCGCTTTGCCAAGACGCCCGCCGACCAGCCCGGCGACCTGCCGCCGATCAATTACGCCTATCACCTCGACGCCGGCCGTTACGCCCGCTTCCTGCGCACCTTCTCCGAAGCCGCCGGGGTCGAGCGCCGCGAGGGCCGGGTCACCGACGTCCGCCTCGATGGGGAGAGCGGCCATGTCGCTTCCGTCGCGCTCGACGACGGCAGCGAAATCGGCGGCGATCTGTTCATCGATTGCTCGGGCTTTCGCGGCCTGCTGATCGAGCAGGCGCTCAAGACCGGCTATGAGGATTGGACCCACTGGCTGCCCTGCGACCGTGCGGTGGCTTTGCCCTGCAACCGCGAGGACGGCAGCCAGCCGCTGCCCTACACGCGCTGCACCGCGCATGACGCCGGCTGGCAATGGCAGGTGCCGCTGCAGCACCGCAACGGCAACGGCCACGTATATTGCTCCGCTTTCATGGAGGACGGCGCCGCGCTCGACATCCTGGCCGGCAACTTGGCCGGCAAGCCCACCGCCGAGCCCAATTTCCTGCGCTTCGTCACCGGTCGCCGCAAGAAGTTCTGGAACGGAAACGTCGTCGCCATCGGCCTTGCCGCGGGCTTCATGGAGCCGCTCGAATCGACCTCCATCCACCTGATCAGCACCGGCATCACCAAGCTGGTTGCGCTGCTCTCGCTGTCGGGCATCACGCAAGCGCAGGAGGATGCCTACAACCGCCTCACCGCGCGCGAATATGCCCGCATCCGCGACTTCATCATCCTTCACTATAAAGCCACCGCGCGCAACGACAGCCCGTTCTGGAACCACTGCCGGACGATGAGCATCCCCGATACCCTGGCGGAGAAGATCGAGCTGTTCCGCCTCAACGGCCAGATCTTCCGCGAGGAGGATGAACTGTTCACCGAAACGAGCTGGGCGGCGGTGATGATGGGCCAGGGCATCCAGATGGAAGGCCGCAACCCGATGGCCGACCGGCTCGGCGGACCCGATCTGGCGGAGGAGGTGGACGGCATCGAGAAATCGATCCGCTTCCTGGTCAACGAAATGCCGCCGCACGGCCAATATCTGAAGACCTATTGCCCAGCACCGGCATGACCGGGGGGCCGCGGAGCGTCGCCGGACGCGTGGTTCCCTGGACATTCCCGCTCGCCTTTTTCGGCCCTCATCTGGCCTTCATGCCGGTGCTGGTTCTCCTGCTCCCCCGCCGGGTGGAAGCGATAGCGGGCGACGGCGCGCCGCTGGCGCTGAGCTGGATGCTTCTTGCCGGCGCGCTCGCCGCAAGCGCCGGGCATATCCTTGCCGGGCATTTCAGCGACGGATGCCTGCGGCGATACGGCAGCCGGCGCGGAGTCATCGGGATCGGCCTTGCGGCTTTGACCGCCAGCTTCGTGTTTTTGGCCTTTGCGGACACCGTCCCTCAAGCGCTGGCGGCGCTGGTCGCCTTCCAACTCGCCTTGAACCTCGCCTTCGCGCCGGTCGGCGCCCTGCTCGCCGACTATGTGCCCGACGGCGCCAAAGGCAGCGTCGCAGGGGTGATGGGCGCCGCGCTGCCTCTGTCGGTCGGCGGCATCGCGCTGATCGCCTGGCTGTTTCCAGAGGATGGCCCGGCCGCCTTTCTGGTCAACGGCGTACTTGTGGCCGTGTGCATGGCGCCGCTGCTGATCCTGTGGGGCTTCGGCGATCCGCTCGTTGCCGCCGACCCCATTACGGCAAGCGGAGCCTCCGAGCTCCCGTCGGGCCGCCGCGATTTCGCGCTGACCTGGGCCGCCCGTTTCCTTGTCCAACTCGGCGCCGCGTTCGTGTTCGGCTTCCTGTTTCTGCTCGTCGCGAGCCATGTTCAGTCCGACCCTGCCTGGGCCGGACGGCGCACCGCAAGCGACGCCATGGCTCTGCTTTCGCTCGGCGGCGCCTGCCTGGGCTTCGTCGGCGCGATCGTCGGCGGTCGGCTCTCGGACGGCCTGCGAAGCCGCCGCTTGCCGCAGGCGTTCGCGGCGGCGGCGCTTGCGCTCGGCATCGGCGCGCTTGCCGCGGGCGTCGCATGGCCCATCTTCGTCGCCGCCTACGCGCTGTTCCAATTGGCGCTGGCCGCTTTTCTCGCGGTCAATGTCGCGCTTGCCGCGCAATTGGTGGGAAACAGCCCCCGCCGCGGCGCGCTGCTTGGCGTGATGAACCTGGCCAACACCGTCCCGGCGGTGCTCGCCCCCGCCTTGCTGATCGCCTCGGTCGACACGGGCCTGGACCAAAGCCGGCTTGCCCTGTTCTTTCTGGCAGGTGCACTCGCCGCCGGCTGCGCAGGCATCGCCGTCCTGCTGCTCAGGCCAGCGGCCGCTGCAGCGGTCCGCTAAGGGCTTCCGTCCAACCTTTTCCGCCCGGCTTGCCGGTGTGCCTTGCTCGCCAAGCTTGCAAGAAAGGCGATGGCCGCATAAGCGGCAGCGCTTGAATGTTTCCCCGGTGCCAAGGATCAAGCGTGGCCTTCTACAAGAACCCTACCTTCCAGGATCGTCAAGCGGCCGCCGGCGAGGCCAAGCAAAAGGCGCTCGACCGCCTCAAGGCCAAGCCCGTCGTGGACGAGGCCGAGCTGGCCGAGAAGCGCCAGGCCTGGGAAGCGCAGCAGCAGGCCCTTGCCAAGGAGCGCGCCGAAAAGGCGGAAGCCAAGGCCGCGGCCAAGGCTGAAAAGGCCGCCAAGAAGGCCGCCGAGATCGCCGAGGCCGAAGCCGCGGCGGCGCTCAAGGCAGAGCGCTTGAAGCCCGCCAGCGCGGCCGACATGAAGGCGGCCCGCGACGCCCGCTACGCCGCCCGCAAGGCGCGCAAGTAGCGTTTTAGCTCAGGCGGGGTCTTCTCCGTCCGCCCATTCCGCCGCGGCGGCGGCCCGGCGTTCGACGAAACTGTCCTCCTGTTCCTGGATCATGTCCGCGCGGCTGTTCCAGCTGGCGGCGGATGCTTCCAGGCGCTGGCGTCCGTTGGACGTGTCGGCAAGCGCCGCCCGGGCGAGATCGGCTTCGGCAAGGCCCCGGCAGCCTGAGACCGTCTCTTCAGCGGGCTTCTGCGGCCCGCTGCTTTCCTGCGCTTGCGTCATAGTTGCACCGTAGCACGGAAACTGGACGGCCCGCGAGCATTAGGCCATGCTGCAGTGCAACAAAGGGCTTCGCGATCTGTTGAATGCCCTGAAAAGGCTCCCCTGTTGGGAGCCGCACGGGAGCTTTCATGCCTGTCATCACCCCACGCCTCCGCCTCCGCCGTCCCCTCAAGGGCCGCAGCGCCTTTGCTTCAAAAGCCGCCACCGTGGACCGGCTGTCCGATCTCGACGGCCTTCGCGACAATCCCGGCAACCTGCGCGGCCGCTTCTACGTGCCCGAAGGGCTGACCGGGGCGGTGCCGCTGGTGGTGGTGCTCCACGGCTGCACCCAGGACGCGGCGGTCTACGATCACGGCTCGGGCTGGTCGACCCTCGCCGACCGCCACGGCTTCGCCCTTCTTTACCCGGAGCAAAAGCGCGCCAACAATCCCATGCTCTGCTTCAACTGGTTTTCCGCCGACCACGCCCAGCGCGGCAAAGGCGAGGCGGTGTCGATTTGGGCCATGATCGAGGCGATGAAGACGCGCTACGCGATCGATCCGAGCCAAATCTTCGTCACCGGGCTCAGTGCCGGCGGCGCGATGGCGGCGGTGATGCTTGCCACCTATCCCGAGGTTTTCGCCGCCGGCGCGATCATTGCCGGCATTCCTTTCGGCTGCGCGGACAGCGTCGGCGATGCCTTCGAGTGCATGAACGGCCGGGCGCGCAACGATGCGGCCGCGCTTGCCCGCCAGGTCCGCCGCGCTTCGTCTCACGCAGGGCCGTGGCCCCGGGTGCAGATCTGGCAGGGAACCGCCGATCACACCGTATCGGCAAGCAATGCCGATTCGATCGCCCGGCAGTGGGCGCAGCTTCACGGGCTGAACGACGGCCCCGACCGGCTCGACGAGGTGGAAGGCTTTCCCCGCCGCGCCTGGACCGGAGCGGACGGCGTCGCGTTGGTTGAGCAATACAGCATCACCGGCATGGCCCACGGCGTTCCCCTGGCGAGCGGCGGCGACGACCCGGTCGGCGCGGCGGGCGCCCACATGCTCGATGTCGGCCTGAGCTCCACCGACGGCATTGCCGCCTTCTTCGGGATCGCGGCGGAGGGACGGGCACCAGCCGCTGTCCCGCTGCGTCCTGCCAAGGAGCCCCGCGCCCGCCAAAAGCCGGCGGAGCAGGCACGCGGCCCGCAGGCGATCATCGAAAAGGCCCTCCGCGCCGCCGGGCTGATGCGCTGACGAATTGATACTGGGGGCGCGAACTTCGCTGGGAGCGGCGCTCCTTAGCCTGTAGAGCAGGCCATTCCCTGTACCGCATCCGCCTCAGGAAGGCCCTTCCCGCATGCTCTTCTCACGCTTCCTTCGGCTCCCCTCCAACGACCTCGCCATCGATCTCGGCACCGTCAACACGGTGGTCTACGCGAAAGGGAAGGGGATCGTCGTCAACGAGCCCTCTGTGGTTGCGCTGGAGACGATCGACGGTATCCGCCGGGTGAAAGCGGTGGGCGCCTCGGCGAAGCTGATGATGGGCAAGACCCCGGACCAGATCCAGACTATCCGACCATTGCGCGACGGCGTGATCGCCGATCTGGATGTCGCCGAGCAGATGATCAAGCACTTCATCAACAAGGCACATGGCGGCATTTCCCGCCTGCCGCGCTATCCGGAGATCGTCGTCTGCGTCCCCTCGGGCTCGACGTCCGTCGAGCGCCGCGCGATCCGCGACGCGGCCACCAATGCCGGCGCCTCCAAGGTCTGGCTGATCGAGGAGCCGATGGCCGCCGCGATCGGCGCCAACCTGCCGGTCATCGAGCCGATCGGCGCAATGGTGGTCGATATCGGTGGCGGCACCACCGAAGTCGCGGTGCTGTCTCTCCAAGGGCTCGCCTACAGCACCTCCGTTCGCGTCGGCGGCGACAAGATGGACGAAGCGATCGGCGCCGCCATCCGCCGCAAGCACAATTTGATGATCGGCGAAGCCACCGCGGAGCGGATCAAGCACGAGCTCGGCACCGCCGTTCGCCCCGAGGGCGAGGGCGCAACGATGCGGATTCGCGGGCGCCACTTGTCCGAAGGCATGCCCAAGGAGGTGGAGATCACCCAGGCGGCGATCGCGGAAGCGCTCGCCGAGCCGGTCAGTCAGATCATCAGCGTGGTCCGCACCGCGCTCGAGAACACCGCGCCGGAGCTTTCCGCCGACATCGTCGAGGGCGGCATCGTGCTCACCGGCGGCGGCGCGCTCCTCAAGGGCATGGACCAGGCGCTGTCCGCTTCGACCGGGCTGCCCGTCACAGTCGCCGACGACCCGCTGGTCTGCGTCGCCAAGGGCGCCGGGCGCGCGCTTGAGGATCAGGCGTACCGGGGCGTGCTTACCGAGGCTTGAGCAGGCTCAGTGCCGAAGCCATGGCACGAGGCGCCACAAGCCGCTCGGCTCCTCGGCATCCTCGAACGCACACGCGGGCGCCTGGCCTTCCGCGACCTGGCGTTCGAGCGTGGACGCCCAGGTGGAATAATGTTCGGCAAGATCGATGAGCGCGCCGGTGCCGCGCTTTCCGGCGCCGGCCACGGCTTCGCCGATGCAGTCGCTCGCCTGCTGTCTGAGGTAGGTGGAGTAAGACATAAAACCTGACCGTAAAGGTTGCACAACATCCGCCCCGGCCGCCGCTTGGCCGAGGTGGGTGGAGGCAGCGAAAAAGCCGCTGCGCTGGTGGGATGTGGTACTGGACGCAAGCACTTCAGCGTCAGGACATTAACTTGGATCAGGTCTTCTGGTTCCACCCGCGTGAGGAAAAACAGGGGCTTAGCTCTGTTTGGGGCTATGCCCCCTAGGGCGAGCCCTGCGTCAGGCGCCACCAATCCGCATAAGGCGTGTTGGCGATGAGGCGCCTGTTCAGGTCGGGCGCACCGTCGCTCCACCAGACCGCGCCGCGCTCGCCAAGCGCCTCCTTCGCTGCCTGCACCTGGGAACGGGCCAGCCGCAATGCCTCGGCGTCCCCGGCAGCGAGCGCCGCCTTCACCGCGCGCCTGGCGTTCATCAGATCGTCGACCAGAGCCTGCCGGATGGCGGGCGCGAGATGCGGATTGCTGGCGCGCCAGAGGCGGCCATTGACGACGATGTAGCGGCCGTCAGGCGTGGTCGCCGGCTTCACCCGCATCACCTGCAAAGGAGCGGAGCGCCGCAAGGGCACGCTCCCGCGCCGCGCGGTGGCCGATGATCGGCTCCGGATAGCTGGACGGCCGCGAAGCGCCGGGTTCGTGGATCAGGTCCTCGTCGAGCCCGGCAAGCTCTGGCACCCACCGGCGGATATACGCGCCCGCGCCGAACTTCCGCGATTGCACCAGCGGCGCCATGATCCGGTTGAACGGCTGACTGTCCACGCCCGTGCCGGCTATCCACTGCCAATTCTGGCCGTTATTGCCGTAATCGGCATCCACCAAAGTGTCCCAAAACCACTCCGTGCCGCGCCGCCAGTCGATCAGCAGATGCTTCACCAGGAACGAGGCGGCGATCATCCGCACCCGGTTGTGCATCCACCCGGTTGACCACAACTGCCGCATGCCGGCATCGACGATCGGGTAACCGGTCCTGCCCCTGCTCCACGCGTCGAAGTCGGCATCGGCTTCGGCCCCGGTGCGCCAGGGGAAGCGCTCGAAGGCGGACCTTCCCGCTTTCTCGCCGAGCGCCGGCTGGCTGAGCATGACGTTGTGCGAGAAATCCCGCCAGGTCAGCTCCTTGCGAAACTTCTCACCGGCCTCCTGGGGCAGCGTCTGCCAAACCAGGCGGGGGGAAAGTTCGCCGAAGTGAAGGTGGGGTGAGAATCGGCTGGTGCCTTCGGCTGCGGGAAGGTCGCGGCGGTCGCCATAATGCTCCGCCTGGTCGACGAAGTCGTCCAATCGCTCCAGCGCCGCCGCTTCGCCGGGCGTCCATTCGGTGACAAACGCGCTTGCCCAATTGGGGCGGGTGGGGAGGAGCTTCCAGGATTGCAGGCTGTCGCTCTCCGGCCATTGCTTCGGCGCCTCGAGACTTTGCGGCGCTGCAATCGGCTCGGCGGGCGGCAGCAGTGCCTGCAGCGCTCGCCAGTAGGGCGTGTAGATCTTGAAGGGCGCTCCGGCGCCGGTGCGCACCTGCTCTGGCGGCACAAGCACGCTTCCGGCATGAAGCACCAGCTCAAGATCGTCCGCAACGGTCCGCTCCAGCCCCCGCCACCATGGCTCATAATGCTGGGTGGCATGGACCCGGCCGGCGCCAATCTCGTCAGCAAGCCGCTTCAGTTCGACGTCGGCCCTGCCGCGGCGCAGGATCAGGCGGGAGCCGAGCTGCTCCAATGCCTCGCCGAGCCGCTCCAGGCTGCCGTGCAGCCACCAGCGCTGGGCGCCTCCGATCGCCCAGCGGCCCGGCGTGTCCTCGTCGAGGATGTAAACAGGCACAACCGGCCCCTCCCGCGCGGCGGCAACCAGTGCCGGCTGGTCGTGAAGCCGCAGGTCCTGGCGCAGCCAGAGAATGGAGGGAGCCGGCATGCGGGGTTGAGCTCAGGCCGCGGACGCGCCTGCGGAAAGGTGGACATGCTCGTCCACCCGCTCAACCGAGTCGAGGCCGACATAATGGTGCTGGCCGTCCGGCGAGTCCTTGCGGGTGAGCTTGATGCGATCGCCGTCGACGCCGTCCACCGTCCCCATATGCGATCCGTCGGCGCCGAGTACTTCCATGTGCGGCTGAATGCTTGAAGCGTCTACCATGTGATCTCCTCCGGACGCGTGATGCGTTCGTGAAGACCCAACCGGCTGCCGGCCGCGCCGGTTCCTACCTGCTTTGTACCGTGCGCGAACGGCGTTGCTCATCCCGCCTGGGCCGTCCAAAGCACGACCGAAGCCTTCATCTCGCCCCCGCCACTCAGGAGTTGCCGATGTTCAGCCACATAATGCTCGGTGCCGACGATCTCGACGCGTCCAAGGCGTTTTACGACGCCACGCTGGGCGTGCTCGGCGTGCCTCCGGGGCGGCAGGACGAAAAGGGCAGGGTGTTCTACATGACCAAGACCGGCGTCCTTGCCCTTACCAAGCCGATCGACGGCCAGCCTGCGTCCTGCGGCAACGGCAGCACGATCGGCTTTGCCGCGGACTCGCCCGAACAGGCCGATGCCTGGCACCAGGCGGGCCTCGCGTATGGCGGAACGGCGATCGAGGACGCGCCTGGAATCCGCGAAGGCATCAAGGCCAAGCTCTACCTTGCCTATCTTCGCGATCCGGCCGGCAACAAGGTTTGCGCCCTCTACCGGCTGCCGAGCTAAGGCGGCGCCGGGCACCGCCATTGGAACGGTGGGCTCCGGCCAAGTAGCGGATGCTAAAGGCGAAAGCGGATTGTCGCCGTCCGGCGGATAGCGCACACTTGGCCTTCCAAGATCATGATCAAGGCGATGCGCACGTTGCTTGCTGCTCAATATCCAACCCAGCAGTTCGACCGCGAAGGGAAGGTCGCCGTCTTTTGCGGTGCGTTCGCGGCAACCATCGCGCTTGCCGCGCTGCTTGGCTGGGTGCTCAATGACGAAAGCCTGAAGCGGATCATTCCAAGCTTTGCCGCAATGAACCCGGTAACGGCGGTCTGCCTTCTGGCGGGCGGCGCCGCGCTCGCGCTCGCCAGGCGCCGGGCCGCTTTGTCCAGGGTTCTTGCCGGGCTGATGGTCGCGGCCGCCCTAGCGAAGCTGCTCCACCTCGCAGGCGCCGGTCCTGCGATCGACCAAATGCTGTTCGCGAACAGCTTGGCGGCGGGTGCCGGCCCGCCAAGCCGGATGGCGCCCAACACCGCTATCGCGTTGGGCCTCGTCGGCACGGCTTTGGCATCGACCCGCAGCCAGTCGCGCGGGTGGCTGCTCTTCTCGCAAGTCGCCGCGGCCGCCGCCGCGACCCTCGCGCTGTTCGCAATCATCGGCTACCTGCTCGGCATGGCGACGCTGTACGGCGTCGCGCAGTTCATCCCGATGGCGCTTCATACCGCGGTTGCTGTTCTGGTGCTGTCCGCTGGGACGATCGCAGCGCGCTCCGACAGCGGCCCGATGCTGCTCCTGCGCGACACCGGGCCCGCCGGCCTGCTCGCCCGCACCACCTTGCCGCTGGCCGTGCTGATTCCTGTCCTGGTCGGGCTGCTCCGCCTCGCCGGGCAACGGCGCGGCCTTTATGGAACGGAGGACGGCATTGCTCTCCAGGTGCTTGCCAGCGTGCTCGTCACCTTTGTTCTGCTCCTTGCCAGCATCTACGCGCTTTACCGAAGCGATCGGCGCCGGCGCGAAAAGGAGATCGCGCTGGCGAGGAGCGAACAGCAATATCGCCTCGCCGAGGAAGTCGGCGAAGTCGGCCATTGGCGGATGGAGCTTCCCTCCCGGGCGCTGATCTGGTCGCATCAGATTTTCGACATCGTCGGCCTGAACCCCCGCGACGGCGTGCCTGAGCCGGATCGCGTCCTCGCCCTCTACCACCCGCGCGACCGCGCCCGCGCCCGCGAGGCGGTGGTTCATGCCATGAAGACCGGCGAAGGCTGGAGCTTCATCACCCGCCTGGTCCGGCCCGACGGGAGCATCCGCCACGTCCGCTCGCACGGCTTGACCGAACCGGACGACGAAGGCGGAGTTGCGGCGTTGTTCGGCGTGTTCGCCGATGTCACCGACCTGGAGGAAGCGCGCCGCCAGGCGGAAGCCGCGTCGGACGCGAAAGCAACCTTTCTGGCCAATATGAGCCACGAAGTGCGCACGCCCTTGAACAGCATCATCGGATTCACCGACCTGCTTCTGGAAGACCCGACTCTCGACGATCGCAAGCGCCACCAGCTTGGTCTCGTGCAGAAATCCGGCAGCCTGCTGATGACCATTGTCGACGACATCCTGAACCTGTCCAAGCTCGATGCCGGCAAGGTCGAACTCGATCTCCGGCCGTTCCCGCTCGAGGCTCTGATCGACAACAGCACCTCCATCATCCGCACCGTGGCGGAGGCGAAGGGGCTGCAGCTCAACACCTGGGTCGATCCCGAGGCGGCGACCTATCACCTGGGCGACGAAGGGCGGCTTCGCCAGGTGCTCCTCAACCTCCTCAACAATGCGCTCAAGTTCACGGCCGAGGGCTCCATCAAGGTGGAGGTGAAGCGAATCCTCACCGCCAACGCAATGGACCGGCTGCGCTTCTCGGTGAGTGACACCGGCCCCGGCATCGCCACCGACAAGCAGCACCGCTTGTTCAAGAAATTCTCGCAAACGGACGCGTCGGTAAGCCGCGAATATGGCGGCACCGGCCTCGGCCTGGCGATCAGCAAGAGCCTGGTGGAGCTGATGGACGGCCATATCGGCGTGTTCAGCACCGAGGGCATGGGCTCGACATTCTGGTTCGAGGTCGATCTGCCGCATGCCTCCGCACCGGCCACCGCCGCGGCGGCGGAGCCCTCCCTTGCGTCCAGCGCCTCCGCGCCCTCCGCTGGGCGGGCCGCGAAGATCCTGCTGGTCGAGGACGTGCCGTTCAACCAGGAGCTCGCCGAGGCCATCCTGACGCGGGCCGGTCACACGGTGCGGATCGCCGGTGACGGCCTGGAGGCGCTCAAGGCCGTGGCGCAGGAGGATTTCGACCTGATCCTGATGGACGTGCAGATGCCCCGCATGGACGGCATCACCGCGACCCGCCGCATTCGCGAAATGAGCGGCCAGAAGGGTGTGGTGCCAATCATCGCGATGACCGCCAACGTGCTTCCCGAGCAGGTACGCGAGTTCCGCGCGGTGGGCATGAACGCCCATGTCGCAAAGCCGATCAAGCAGGCCGATCTCCACGCCGCGATCGCCGCCGCATTGTCGTCCGCCGAACCGGCGTGATAGCGCGGTTCACGCAACCCGCAGCGAGCGCTCCGGCGGATTGAGTTCGTCGAGCAGGCCGAGAACGTCGCAGGCAAGGATCGGCCTGCCGATATGGAATCCCTGCACCTGGGTGCAGCCCTCGGCGGCGAGGATCTCGAACTGCTGCGCAGTCTCGACGCCCTCGGCGGTGGTCTGCATGCCGAGCTTCTCGGAAAGCTGAATGGTGGCCTGGACGATCGCCAAGGACTGGGTTCCGGCGGACAGATCGGCAATGAACGACCGGTCGATCTTGATCTTGGTGAACGGCAGCGAGCGCAGGTAGCTCAGGCTCGAATAGCCGGTGCCGAAATCGTCCATCACGATCCGGACGCCTATCTTGGTCAGCTTGTCGAGCATCGCGCCGACCCAGGTTTCGTCGTTGAGCAGCACCGATTCGGTGATCTCGAGCTCGAGACGCGAAGGTTCGAAGCCCGCCCACTTCAGCGCGTCGGCGGTCATGCCGATCAGGTCGCCGCGTTTGAACTGGGCGGGGGACACGTTCACCGCCACCCGGATGTCGCTTGGCCAGCTTGACGCATCCTTGCAGGCGCGGCGAAGCACCCACTCGCCGATCGGGATGATCAGCCCGCTTTCCTCCGCAAGGCCGATGAAGTCGAGCGGCTGGACGAGACCGCGCTCCGGGTGGCGCCAGCGAAGTAGTGCTTCAAAGCAATCGATCCTGCCGCTGCGGAGGTCGAGCAGCGGGTGGTAGTGGATTTCGAACTGTTCCTCGGCGATCGCGGCGCGAAGGTCGGTCTCCATCTGGCGGCGCTCGCTGAGGCGCGAGTCCATACCCTCTTCGAAGAAGCGGTAGGTGCCGCGGTTTTCGGCCTTTGCCCGGTACAGCGCCAGATCGCTCCGCTTCATCAGCTCGGCGCCGTCCACGCCGTCGCCCGGCGCAAGGCTGATACCGACGCTGGCGCCGATCGCCACGGTGTGGCCATCGAAGGTGAACGGCTCGCTCAGCCGCTCCACGACGCGGCTGGCAAGCGACTCGGCATGCGCTGCTTCGCCGATATTGCCCTGCAGGATCGCGAACTCGTCGCCGCCGAGGCGGGTGACGAGATCGTTGGCCCGGACGATTTCGCGCAGGCGCGCCGCACTTTCCTTGAGGATCTGGTCGCCGATCGGGTGGCCGAGCGTGTCGTTGACCTCCTTGAACCGGTCGAGATCGATAGTCAGCACCGCCGCTTGGTGGCCGCGGCCGAACAAGGGGGAGAGCCTGTCGAGCTCCTCCGTGAAGGCGGCTCGGTTCGGCAGGTTGGTGAGCACGTCGTGCGCGGCGAGGAATGCGATCCGCTCCTGCGCGGCCCGCACACCGGTGATGTCCTCATGCGTCGAAACCCAGCCGCCGAGCGGCAGCGGGCGGCGATGGATCGAAACGGTTCGCCCGTCCGACTGGCGCACCTCCGTTTTGGTAACGGCCACGCCGGGTTCGGCCGCCTCGGTGCCGGTTTGCACCGGGGAAAGGTCCGGATGTTCGTGGTTCAGAAAAGCAAGAATGGACGACAACGGCGTTCCCTCGATCAGCAGCTCGTCCGGAATATCGTAGAGATCGGCATAGCGGCGGTTGCAGATGATCAGCCGTTGCTGCCCATCGAACATCGACAGGCCCTGGGCCATATTGTCCATGGCGGCGTTGCTGATCGCGACCTGGCGTTCCAGCCTGGCGGTAAGCCTTTCCCGCTCCGCGGCGCCACGCAGCACCTCCTCGGCCAAAGCCGCTTTCTCGGCTGCTTCCGCGACCTGGGCATTCGCCAGGCGCCGCTCGAGCAGGATCAGCCCCAAAGCCACGGCAAGGATCACGAAGGCCGCTGCCGTGACAATGGTCGCGAGGGTCTCGCTTTCGATGCTGGAAACTGGAACCATGACGTTGCCCATCGGGTAGATGGTCACCGCCGCCATGCCGGTGAGGTGAAGCCCGCAGATCGCGACCGCGAGTACCAGCGGGGGCAGGGCGCTTGTCTCCGCTGTGCGGTGGGCGTGCATCCAGACGGACAGGGAGGAGAGCGCCATTCCGGCCGCGATCGAGGCCAGAACGAGCTTGGCATCCCAAAGGACGATGCCGGCGACTTCCACCGCAGCCATGCCGATATAGTGCATCGCGGCGGCACCGGCGCCGATGATCGCGCCGCCCAGCACAGCCGCTCCCCGCGTGTTTTTCAAGGCCACCATCCAGCCGAGGCTTGTGATAACCACTGCGACGGCGACCGAAAGCAGAGTGGTCAGGAAGTCGTAGCCGATCGGAATTCGCGGCTGATAGGCCAGCATGGCGACGAAATGGGTCGCCCATATGCCGAGGCCCGCGGAGATGCCGGCCAGCGCCACCCACAAGCGGGAGCGGGACCGGTCCTGCCGGGCCTGATGGAACGCCGAAAACGCCGTGAAGCTGGCCAGCAGGCAGATAATGATCGCGACACCCAGCAGCCCCAGATCATGGTCCTGCGCAAGACAGGAATAGACTTTCAGCACCCATGTTCCTCCCAGCGGAAGGCCTAGAGCGGAAAAGCTAAGCGGGCGTTAACCAGCTTCGCCGCGCCGCGAAGTTTGTTGAAGACCGGTTGCCGAGTGCTGGCGTTCGAGGCCAATAGAGGTCAGAGGGCATGCTCGGCAGCCTGGCGGCGTGTCCGGCATCTGGAAGGAACTCGAAATGTGCGAACGCGACCAAGTTGATACAACGGGCCGTAACGGCAGTTTCGATTGGACGCTCAACCGCCGGCAGTTCGCCCTTGGCGGGCTTGGCGCGCTCGCCGCCTGCGCGTCCGGCGCACCCGGCGGCGGAACCGCTTCACTCAAGGAAGAGCGGGTGCGGGTGAGCACTCCCGATGGGGTGATGGACGCGTTCTTCGTGCACCCGGCGCGCGGCCGCCATCCCGCGGTCGTCACCTGGCCCGACATCGCCGGCCTTCGTGAAGCGTTCGAGGTGATGGCGCGGCGGCTTGCGGCGCAAGGCTTTGCCGTGCTGGTCGTCAATCCTTATTACCGCGCGCTTCCCGCGCCCCAGTTCAGCGACTTTGCCGCGTTCAGCGCGCAGGGCGGCTTTCAGAAGGTCGGCCCTTGGCGCGCCGCACTGACCGCGGATGCGATCAAGCGCGACGCGGTGGCGGCGATCGGCTGGCTCGACGGGCGGCGGGAGGTTGACACCACCAAGGGCGTCGGCACCCACGGTTATTGCATGGGCGGACCCTTCACGGTGTGGACGGCGGCGGCGGTGCCCGGGCGGGTGCGCGCGGCGGCGTCCCTTCACGGCGGCGGGCTGGTCAAGCCGAACGATCCGCAAAGCCCGCACGCTTTGCTCGGCGCCACCCAGGCCCGCTACCTGTTCGCGTTCGGGCAGGACGACGACGCCAAGGACCCGGCAGTGAAAGCCGCGCTCCGCGAAGCCGCCGCGGCGGTGGGGCGCGAGGCGGAGGTCGAAGTCTACGCCGCCAACCATGGCTGGACGGTGATCGACAGCCCCTCCTTCAACGCCCCGGAGGCCGAGCGTGCCTGGGCCCGGATGAGCGCGCTGTTCGCGGCTATGTAGACGGCCCGCGGCGATCCGGCCGGGCTGCACGCACTGGAGAAGGCGCGTTCGAATGTCCGAAGACTATGAGCACGGCCGGCGCGACGGCCTCAGGCTTGCCTTGGCCGTTCTGGCGGCGGAGGAGGCCAAGTGGTTCGCTTTGCTCGGCCAAAGCCCCGCGTGGCGAACTAACGCCATCGGCGAGGTGAGACACAAGACGCTGCAGGTGGCGCAGAAGCGGGTCGAGACGGTCCTCGGCCGCCTCGCGCCCAAAGGCACGGCGGAGATGGACGGGGAGCTTGCATCCGCCCTGGACAAGCTCGGGCTGTAGCGCCCGTCCTTCACTTCTCCCGCGCGGGGTTGCCGACCACCGTAACGCCGGGGGCGACATCGCGCGTCACGATGCTCCCGGCGCCCACGATCGCGTCGTCGCCGATCGTGACACCCGGCAGGATGATCGCGCCGCCCCCTATCCAGACATTCGCGCCAATTGTAACGGGTCGCCCGAAACGCACCTGTTGCCGGCGCGGGCCGGGGTCGCGCGGGTGATCGGCGGCGAGGATTTGAACGGCGGGGCCGATGGCGGTTCCCTCGCCGATCGACACCGGTTCGACGTCCAGGATGATGCAATTGTAGTTCAGAAAGGCTCCGGCCCCCAGCGAGATATTGTGTCCATGATCGCAGAAGAACGGGGGGCGGATCAGGGCGTGCTCGCCGACTGAAGCGAAGCGCTCAACCAGCAGGGAATATCTCTCATCGTCGCTCAGGCCCGCGGCATTGAAGCGGTCGATCCACTCTCCCGTCGGCCCCTGCGGCGCCCCGGGTGTATCGCCTCCCCTCAGCATGTTTGCCCCCCTGCGCAGCCTCACATTCACATAGCCGCCCTTCGGCGCACAGCGCCACCCGGCAAAGCGGAGCCTACGAGTTCGCGCGGCGGGTTGCGACATCCAGCGACAATTTAGCCGGGTGGTGGCGATAGCTGCGGGACACAGGGGGATCAAATAGGTCTCAACGCCGAACGGGCGTCTGATCAAAGGAGTGTCGACCATGAAGAAGTTCATCCTCGCAGCGCTTGCCGCTTCCGTCGCCGTCGCACCGGCCGCCGCGGCGCCCTACGGCAGCTACAACAACAATGACCGGGGCCGGGTGGTTCAGGTGCAGAAGCAGAAGATCGTCCGCAACAACGGCCGCCAGGTGGTCAAGACCAAGCAGGTCGTCCGCAGCCGCCAGGTCGCCAAACGCAACTGGCGCAAGGGCGAGCGCTTCGACAGCCGCTATGCCTCGAACTACCGGGTGATCCAGAACCCGCGTGCCTACCGCCTCTACGACGCGCCCCGCGGCTATCGCTGGGTCCAGTCGAACAACGATGCGGTTCTGGTGGCGATCACCAGCGGCATCATCGGCGCGGTGTTCGGCAGCCGCTTCTAAGAACGGGCCGCGCGAACGGGCTCCGGGGGAGGTGAACTTCCCCGGAGCCTTTCGCTTTTCGCCCCAAAGCAGATAGAGGCGGTGACATGGCAGGCGATCCCCACATCCTCCTGGTCGACGACGAGCGCGACATCCGCGACCCGCTCGCCGCCTACCTTTCCCGCAACGCCTTGCGCGTCACCAAGGCGGAGAATGCCGCCGCGGCGCGCCAGGTGCTCGCCGCCCACGCCATCGATCTCGTCCTGCTCGACATCATGATGCCGGGCGAGGACGGCCTGTCGCTCGCCGGCTTCATTCGCGCCACGACGAAGATTCCGGTGATCCTGGTCACGGCCAAAACCGAGGAGACGGATCGCATCGTCGGCCTCGAGCTTGGCGCCGACGATTATGTCACCAAGCCGTTCAGCCCGCGCGAACTCCTTGCCCGCATCAAGGCGGTGCTTCGCCGGGCGGGCGGCTCGGACGCGGTGCGGGCGCCGGACGCGGAGGGCTATGCTTTCGGATCGTGGGTGCTGAAGACCGGCGAGCGCGAGCTGGTCGGCACCGACGGCGTTTCGGTGCCGCTCTCCACCGGCGAGTACAATTTGCTGCTCGCCTTCGTGACTCACCCCAAGCGCGTGCTCACCCGCGATCAGCTCCTCGATCTGTCGCAGGGGCGAGAGCTTGCCGCGTTCGAGCGCAGCATCGACAATCATATCAGCCGCCTGCGCCGCAAGATCGAGGAGGATGCAAGCGATCCCAAGCTGATCAAGACCGTGTGGGGCGGCGGCTACACGCTTGCGGCCGACGTGCGCCGCCTGTGAGGCGCTTCCTGCCGAGAAGCCTGATTGCGCAGATGGCGCTGCTCATCGGCCTTGCCTTGCTGGTCGCGCAGCTCGTCAATTTCGCCCTGATCTTGAACGAGCGGCAGAAGGTCAGCCTCGCCCAGAATCAGGGGCCGGCAATCACCCGCTTCGCTTCCGTGGCGACCGACTTTTCGGATGCGCCGGCCGAGTTCAAGGGCGCGGTGCTCGAGGACGCCTCCCGCCGCGGCGCCCGCTTTGTGCTGGAGCCGTCGCCTGCGGTGGATGTTGCAGACGCGCGGGAGCCGCGTGTCGAGGCACGGCTTGCCGAAACCCTGTCTCAGGCCGGAGTGGCCGCAAGCGAGGTGCGGGCAGTGTCGCGCACCGAGGCGCGTCCGTCGCGTGCGCGCGGACCCCGAGCTGAGGGGAGGGAAGCGCCCCCGGGCCGGGGGGAACAGGACGTGCTGGTGCTGTCCGCGCAGGTCGACGGCGGCTGGCTGAACGGCCGCCTGCCCACCCCGCGCGGCGATCCGTGGCTGGCCGGCCGGCTCGGCGCGGCGACCCTGATCCTCTACGTCATCGTACTCGGCATGACCCTGCTCGTGGCGATGCGCCTCGCCCGCCCGTTGCGCGATCTCACCCGCGCCGCCGAAGCCTTCCACGGCCGCAGCCTCGCACCCGAAGTGGAGCCGCGCGGACCCGCCGACCTTCGCCGGGCGATCGAGGCGTTCAACGCCATGAACCGCCGAGTCACCGCCTTGCTCGACGAGAAAGACCGCATGCTCGGCGCCATCGGCCACGATCTGCGCACCCCGCTCGCCTCCTTGCGCATTCGCGCCGAAGGGGTGGAGCCGGCGGGCGAGCGCGAGCGGATGGTCGCCACCATCGAAGAAATGAACGCGATGCTGGAGGACATCCTCGTCCTCGCCCGCTCCGGCCGCGCCCGGGAGGAGGCGCGGCCCGTGGACCTCGGCGCGCTTGCCGAAGCCGTCGCGGAGGAGTTCCACGACCTTGGGCAAGAGGTGAGCGTGCACGCACCGGAGCGGGTCGTCGCCTCCGTCCAGCCGGTGCTGCTCCGCCGCGCCATGCGCAACCTGATCGACAACGCGCTGAAATATGGAGGATCGGCCCACGTGGCGGTGGCTGCCGCGGGGGAGGGTGTCACCCTTTCCGTGTCCGACTCCGGGCCGGGTCTGCCGGCGAAGCAGCTCGAGCAGGTGCTTGAGCCATTCTACCGCGGGGAGCAGTCGCGCAGCCGGGAAACGGGCGGCAGCGGCCTCGGGCTCGCCATTGCCCGGGCGATTGCCGAAAGCCATGGCGGCGCGCTGAGCCTCGCCAACGGCGCGCCCGGTCTGATCGCGACCATCACGCTTCCGGCGTAGAACGGTCACCATGGATGCCAGCCGTTGCCGGCATGACCGGGGCTGCTGCTGACGGCTGCTGCGCCGGCCCTCAGGGCGGATTTCCGTACCCCATTCCCAAGCCGATATTTATGTGTATGCTATGACTAATACACCTCGACGAGGGGGCCAGGGGAGGGACTGTGCGAAAGCTGTTTGGATGGGTGCGTCGTCATCCGGTGTGGTCGGGCCTGATCGGCCTTGTCCTGCTGTTCGTGCTCTACAAGGTCGTCGCGCCGTCGCCGCCCGACTACCAATATGTCACCGCTGACGCCGACCGCGGCGAAGTGGTCCGGATCGTCTCGGCAAGCGGAAAGCTGAGAGCGCTCAACACCTTCAAGGTTGGGTCCGAAGTGTCGGGCCAGGTCACCGCCGTGTATGTCGATTTCAACACGCCGGTGCGCGCCGGCCAGGTGCTTGCCGTAATCGACCGCACGCGGCCCCGCGCCCGCGTCGCGCAGACCGGCGCCCAGGTCGGCGTTGCGCAGGCGGGGCTTGCACAGGCCGAGGCCGCGATCGCCCGGGCCCGAACCGACGTCGAAATCCAGGAGCGCGAATATGCGCGCCGCAAGCAGCTTGCCGACCGCGGATTCATCTCCAAGGGTCAGATCGACCAGGCGCAGAACAACGTCTCCACCGCGCGCGCGGCGCTCAAGACGGCAATCGCCCAGGCGCAGGGCGGCCGTGCCCAGATCGCCCAGAGCAATGCCGAACTGTCGACGGCACAGCTTGAGCTGAGGCGCACCCGCATCCTGGCGCCCGCCAGCGGCGTGGTCGTCAACAAGCTGGTCGAGCCGGGCGCGACGGTCGCGGCGAGCTTCCAGACGCCCAATTTGTTCGAAATCGCCGCCGATACCAGCCGCATGCAGGTCGAAGCCTCGGTCGATGAGGCCGACATCGGCCAGGTCCAGGTCGGCCAGCAGGTCCGCTTCACCGTCGACAGCTATCCCGACGAAACCTTTGCCGCGGTTGTCGGGCAAATCCGCAAGTCGGCCACTGAGACGCAGAATGTCGTCAGCTACCTCGTCATCCTCGACGTTGACAACAGCTCGGGCAAACTGCTCACCGGCATGACCGCGAACGTCGACATCATCACCGGGCGCAAGGCCAACGTGCTTCGGCTTCCGGTCGCCGCCACCCGCTTCCGGCCGCGCGCCGGCGACCGTCCGGTGGAAGAGAAGAAGACGGAAAAGTCCCCCGCACCTTCGAAGGCGCCGGGCAACAAGCCGGTCTTTGTCTGGGTGGTGGGTGCGGACCCTTACAAGCCGGTCAAGCGGGCGGTGCGGCTCGGGCTCCAGGGCGAAGAATATGTCGAGGTAACCGGCGGGCTCAAGCCAGGCGAGAAGATCCTGATGCGATCGAAGTCGCTGAAGGAGACGGAAGAAGGCGGAAGCGACGAAGAGGATGAAGGCGGCGGCGGCCAATGACGGTTCCGCTCGTCGAGACGCTGTCGCTGGTCAAGGAATATGCGGTCGGCGGCGGCACGGTTTACGCCATCGCCGGCGTGTCGCTGGCCATCGCGCGGGGAGAGTTCGTCGCCATCATGGGGGCCAGCGGCTCCGGCAAATCGACGTTCATGAACATGATCGGCTGTCTGGACATTCCGAGTTCCGGCGACGTCCGGATCGACGGGATCGCCACCAGCGCGATGGATTCGGATGCGCTGGCCGAGCTTCGCAACAGCAAGATCGGCTTCGTGTTCCAGCAGTTCAACCTGCTGCCGCGCACCACCGCACTCGACAATGTCGCGGTGCCGCTCATCTATGCCGGGGTCGGCCGCGCCGAGCGGCAGGAACGGGCGCGCGCGAAGCTGGAAGCGATGGGGCTTGGGGAGCGGCTCGACCATTCGCCGGCGAAGCTGTCCGGCGGCCAGCAGCAGCGGGTGGCGATCGCCCGGGCGCTGGTCACCGAGCCGCTGATCCTGCTCGCCGACGAGCCCACCGGCGCGCTCGACAGCCAGACCTCCGAAGACATCATGCACCTGTTCCAGACGCTGAACGAGGCGGGTAACACCATCATATTGGTAACGCATGAGCGGGAAATCGCCGATCACGCCTCGCGCCGGATCACCTTCCGCGACGGCAAGGTCATCGAGGATGCCCCGGTGACGGGCCGCAGGCTGGTCAGGCCGTGACGTCCCGCTTCCGAAAAGCGGCAAGCCGCGCCGCCTTCAACCTCGGCATCGCGCTTACCGCGCTGCGGGTGAACCTTATGCGTTCGATCCTGACCACCTTGGGTGTCAGCATCGGCGTGTTCGCGGTCGTGCTTGCGGTCGCCGTTGGGTCGGGCGCGCAGGTGTCGGTCATGGGCGCGATCAACTCGCTCGGCTCCAACATGGCGATCGTGTTTCCCGTGCCGGACGACGAGGGCGGGGGATCCGTGGCGGAACGTGGACGGCTGACGATGCGGGACGCAGTCGCGATCGAACGCCAGATCGAAGGCGTGACCGCGATTGCGCCGCAATTGCGCGCCAACGTTCAGATCGTGAGCGGCGGGCGCAACGCCGCGACCGAGGCCATCGGCGTGACGCCCGGCTATGCCGTGGTAACCAACGCCGTAGCGGAGACAGGCCGCTTCATCTCCGAGGCTGACGTGCGCACCGCGGCCCGAGTCATCGTCCTGGGCCGCACCGTGGTGACGAAATTGTTCGGCGATTTCGATCCGATTGGCGAGACGGTGCGCGTCAACAAGGTGCCGTTCACGGTGGTCGGCGTTCTCGAAGCCAAGGGATCGAACCTGGGTGAGGACAATGACGATCTCGCCGTTGTGCCGATCAGCGCGGCGAGACAACGGTTCACGTCCGATCTTCCGCTGGGTCCCGACGACCTTCGTATCCTGTTCGTCGGCATCGACGACGGGGTCAACCTGGGCAAGGTCAAGCGCGAGATCAGCCGGCTGCTGCGCGACCGCTACCGGGTGCGCGCCGGCGAGGGCAGTCCGTTCATTATCCGCACAACCGAGGAGTTCATGGAGGAATCCGCCATGGTCACCGGCATCTTCCAGGCGGTTCTGGTCGCCATTGCGTCGATCTCGCTTCTCGTCGGCGGCATCGGCATCATGAACATCATGCTGGTCAGCGTCACCGAGCGGACACGCGAGATCGGCCTGCGTATGGCTCTCGGCGCCAAACGCAGCGACATCCGCAACCAGTTTCTGGTCGAGGCGGCGGTTCTGTGCATGATCGGCGGGGCGATTGGACTGCTGCTTGCCATCGGCGCGGCCGCCGTCTTCCAGGCGCAGGCGGATTTCCCGGTGCCGATCGGGGTCGGCACCGCAATCGGCGCAATCCTCTTCTCCGCGGTGGTTGGTTTGCTCTTCGGCGGCTGGCCCGCCATCCGCGCGTCCAGGCTCTCGCCCATCGAGGCGCTCAGGACCGAGTAGGCGGTTCGGGTGGAAGGGGGAGACCAGCTAAAAGAGGGGGCAGCCGGTAGGGGCAGCCAACCGTCGCTGGCGCTCAACCAATCGCGTCGGCGATAGCCTTCTTGAGTCTTTCTCCCGCGTCCGCCTCGACAACTTGCACGGTTCGCTCCCCGGTTACCGGGTTGGTGTGGTGAAAACTGAATCGTTGGGCGGCGAGGGGCCCCGAGATCAGGTCGGCCATCATCACCTCCCGGTGGCGGTTGGCGCCATCGGAGAAGGGTGCGATGAGGTCCACAAGCCAGATGGAATCGCCGGAACTCCATTCCTCCAGCGACAATCGATCTTCCGGCTCAAGCATTCCCCTCTCCAGCTTCGCGACCGCCTCGGGGCCGCAACGGGCCCATAAGGCGAGGCCAACCGGCCGGTCCCCGTCGCGAAAGATGTAGAATTGGCGCAGAATGAGCGCCGGCATCACCAGCCACTCCAAGTCGCCGATCGCCAAAGCCCGGTGCAGGGGCGACTGCGTGAACAACCACGTTATCTCGCCCAGAATGTGGCTGACGGTGAAGCCGCCGCCGCTTTCGGGGGTGGCTTCCCCATTCGTTGCATCGGTCTCCGTCATGCTGCGAAATACTCGTAACGGTCGTTGGACCCGACGGATCCGGCCTTCAGATCGCCCTCTCCGCCCTTGGGAGCGAAGCTCGCCATGTGTTGGATCATTTGTGCAACCTGACGTGACGCTTCTATGCCGGAAGAGGAACGCGTTTCCCCGCCCGCGGGACTGGAGTGCTCCAATCCAGCCTGAATGGCAAGCTGCGGCAAGTCCCGCCGGCTCGCCAGCGGCTCCACTCCACGCCCGTCCCCCAAGGCGTTTCGCGAGAGCGCACCATCGAGAGGCGGGAACTCATACGCGTCGAGGGGGAGCGTCGGCCCACCGATCAAGCGGTTGAGACCAGTGCCATAGGTGGTCGGGAGGCGCTCGGCCGCCGTGCGGGAGAACCGGCGGAGCGCGGCCCCCAGCAAGCCGTTCGGGGCCTTGGCGGCTTGGTCCGCGGCTGGAGGGGGCGCAGCGCCGTCCCCGGCCGGTTTGAAGGCAAGAGCCACATCGGCAAGAGAGCCCGTCCTGCCGTCGCTGCGGGTGAACACCGAAGTGGTGAGCACGGCGTTAGCCCCAAGCCGTGCAGTCGCCGCCGGGGCCGCCTGCGCCGCAAGATCGATCGACGAGATCCCCGCTTCGGCAAGCCCCTGCAACTCCCCGCGATCAGTGATGCCGTTTCCGTTCCGGTCGATCCAAAGCTTGAGCTCGGCGAACCGCGCATCCCCCTCGTCGACGCGGCCGTTTCTGTTGCTATCAAGCACCGCAAGCGCATCGAGGCTGCTGAGCGCATCGCGCTTGAGGGCAAGCAGCGACAACTCGGCCGCGGTTGTGACCCTGCCGTCACCATCGCTGTCGACCACCAGGAAACCATCCTGCTTTCCGATCCAGCCGGTGTCGTCCTTTATGCCGTTGCCGTCCATGTCGAACAGCGCACGGCTCTTCTTGCGCGATTTGCTCTCCACACCGTCGCCGTCCAGATCGAGAATGATCGGACCAAGCATCCCGACGGACTTGTCGGTGAAGTTCATGGTCTGTGCGACCCCCACCGAGAGGGCGCGAGGATCGGATCTCCGGCCGGGCTGAGCGGGGTCGACGAAAAGGCGTCCACCTTGCGAGACCAGCCGGTACTTGTCGGCCCTGCGGCTGAAGGCGCTGGTTGCACCGGAAGGCCGCACCAAAGGCCGCTGCTCGCCCGGGACTGCGCGGGCAGCGGGTGTCGCGCCTTGGACCGCGGGCGCTTCGCCCGACGCGCGGAGGATCACGTCGCCGATCGCTCCAGTGCTTCCGTCCGTTCTCGTGAAGATGCTTGTGGCGAGCATGAGGTTGCCGGTGAGGCCTTGCAGCCGCTCGCCCGTTGCCACGGGCTGGAGGTTGAGCGACACGATCCCCATTTCCGTAAGGCTGCGCAGCTCGCCCGTGCCTGATACGCCATCCATGTTCTTGTCTTCCCAGACTCGGAATTCCGCGAATCGCGTGTCCTGGGCGGAAAGGCGGCCGTCATTGTTCGAATCGAAGGCAGCGAGGCCCTCGAGATCGGTTCCGGCACCCACCTTGTCGGCGGCGAAAGATATCTCCTGGCGTGAAGAGATGATCCCGTCTCCGTTCCGGTCGAGGGCCAGAAAAGCGAAGCCTGCGTTGAGCCAGCGAACCTGCTCCTGCTGGCCGTCGCCATCGAGATCGTAGCTGATCTCCCGGTTGGAAAATGCGCCCGCAAGACCCGCTCCGGTAAGATCGAATACGATCGGCGGGAGAGCAGGCGTGAGACCGGAGAAATCCGACGACGTCAGGTTGACCAGCCCGGACAGGACAATCTCGAAGTCGGCTGCGAGGTCCCCGTTGGTGTCGCCCTGAACAATCGTCTGACCGTTGGCCTGGTACCAGCGAAGCTGCCCCGGAGCGTTGGTGAAGCCCCCGCTGCCAAGGAACGAGAAGGTCTGTAAACCGGCTTGGTTCGAGTTGGCGTCGAAGCTTGCAAGATCGATCTTGTCGGTGCCGGAAACGAAATCCTCGATACGATCCGCGTTCGCACCGACCGCGCTTTCCCCGGTGCGGAAGACGAACATATCGCTGCCCGCGCCCCCAAGAAAGATGTCCACCCCGGCGCCGCCATCCAGCGCGTCGTTGCCCGACCCGCCCCAGATGGTATTGTCGAGCGCGTTGCCGGTGCCCGTGAAGGCACCTACGCCGGTGAACGCCAGCTTCTCGACATTGGCCATAAGCGTGTAGCTTGCCAACGTCGTCGCGACGAGATCGGAGCCTTCGCCTTCAAGCTCGTGCGTCCGGTCGCCCGCGTCGTCGACGATGTAGATGTCATCGCCCAAGCCGCCGTGCAGCTGGTCGCTTCCCAGGCCGCCATTGACCGTGTCGTTACCGGCCCCGCCCATCAGCGTGTCGTTGCCCGCCATGCCGTTCAGCGTGTCGTTACCCGCCCCGCCGATAACCCAGTTGTTGAGCATGTTGCCAGCGCCCGAGAAGGCCCCGGTTCCCGAGAAGCGCAATGTCTCGAAGTTGGCGCCAAGAGTGTAGGTGGCAAGTGTAGTGGCGACGGTGTCGTTGCCCTCATTGGCAGCTTCGGTGACGATGTCTCCGCTTTCGCCGACGATGTAGAAATCGTCGCCCGCGCCGCCTGTCATCGTGTCGGTGCCGGCACCGCCGTTCAGCACGTCGTCGCCGTCCAGGCCCACCAGCGTATCGTTGCCGCTGCTGCCACCGAGCGTATTGGCAAGCGCGTTGCCGGTGCCCGTAAACGCCGCCGTGCCCGCATAATACACCTTCTCGACATGGTCGCGCAGCGTATAGCTGGCCAGCATCGTCGAGACCGTGTCGATGCCTTCGCCTTCAAGCTCGTGCGTCCGGTCGCCAGCTTCGCTGATGAAGTAGATGTCGTCGCCCGTGCCGCCGTGCATCTGGTCGTCGCCGAGGCCACCGTCGAGCGTGTCGTTGCCGGCCCCGCCCATCAGGGAGTCGTTGCCCGCCATCGCGTTCAGCGTGTCGTTGCCCGCCGCGCCGATAAGCCAGTTGTCGAGCGCATTGCCGGTGCCCGCAAAGGCGCCGGTGCCTATGGCGGTGGAGCGCAGCGCCTCGATGTTGTCGCCAAGCGTGTAGACGGCCAGCGTGGTGCTGACGGTGTCGCTGCCTTCGGCAGCCTGCTCGGTGACGATGTCGCCGGCTTCGTCGACGACATAGCCGTCGTCGCCCGCGCCGCCGGCAAACGTGTCGTTGCCCGCACCACCGACCAGAAGATCGTTGCCTTCCAGGCCGACCAGGGTGTCGTTGCCCGACCCGCCCCAGATGGTGTTGGCAAGCGCGTTGCC
>DASWNA010000050.1:0-70997 GCA_036399475.1 Allosphingosinicella sp. | reverse complement strand
AGGCCCGGGGCTCGCCAAGCGGATGGCTTCGGAGCTCAAGGCGCTGCTTGAGCGGGAGGGTTTTACGAGCATCAACGAGGCGGTGGGCAGCGCGGCGCGCGCCTAAAGCCTTGCCGCCGCGCCAAGGACGTTTAGTGTCGCCGCCATGTTGAAGCACCTCCTCCTCCCCGCATTTCTCCTTCTCGCCTCTTGCGCCACCGCGCCGGCGGGCCAGCAGCAGGCCGCCGCCTCCGCGCCCGGCATGGTTTCCGCAGCCGATCCGCGCGCTGCGGCGGCGGGGCGGGAGATATTGGACGCGGGCGGATCGGCGGCGGACGCGGCGCTGGCGACGTTGCTGGCGCTGACGGTTGTGGAGCCGCAATCCTCGGGCATCGGCGGCGGCGGGTTCCTGGTCTACCATGACGAGAGACGCGACCGCACCGCCACCTATGACGGGCGCGAGGAAGCGCCGTCCGCGGCAGGCCCGCAATGGTTCTTCGGCGCGGACGGCAAGCCCCTGGGGCAGCGCGAGGCGGTTCCAGGCGGGCGCAGCGTCGGCGTGCCCGGCAACATCCGGATGATGGCGCTTGCCCACGAAAAGCACGGCAAGCTGGCCTGGGCGAAGCTGTTCGGCCCCGCCATCCGCCTCGCCCGCGACGGCTACGCAATCACGCCGCGGCTCAACCGCTCGCTGATGAGCGTCAGCGATCTGGCCGCTTCGACGGCGTGGGGCCGAAGCACCTTTTACAACGCCGACGGACAGGCCAAGCCGGTCGGCACCGTGGTGAAGAACCCCGAACTCGCCGCCTTCCTGGAAAGCGTCGCCGCTCGGGGGCCGGAATGGTTCTACACCGGGCCTAATGCCGACGCGCTGGTCCGCATGGTGAACGGCGCGGCGCGCAATCCGTCGAAGATGGTGAAGGGCGATCTCGCTGCCTACGACGCCAAGCAGCGCGATCCGGTGTGCGGCATGTACCGCCAGTACAAGATTTGCGGCATGGGCCCGCCGTCGTCGGGCGGCACCACCGTGTACGCGATCCTGAAGCAGCTCGAGCGCTTCGACATGGCCGCGCTGGGGCCGGACAATCCAACGTCGTGGCACCTGCTCGCCGACTCGATGCGCCTGGCGTATGCCGACCGCGAACTCTACCTCGCCGACCCGGACAATGTCCGGGTGCCGGTGCAGGGGCTGATCGATCCCGGCTACCTCAAGCAGCGTTCCGAGCTACTCCAGACCGGCCGAGCGCTGGGCAATGTCGAGGCCGGAACGCCGCCGGGGGCGATGAAGCTGATGCCGGCGCAGGTCCGCGAAGTGCCGCAGACGTCGCACTTCGTAGCCGTGGACAAGGAGGGCAATGTCGCCTCGCTCACCTCCACCATCGAAGGCCCGTTCGGATCGGGGCTGACCGTGAACGGCTATTTCCTCAACAACGAGCTCACCGATTTCTCGATCATCCCCGAGGTGAACGGCATCCCCGTCGCCAACCGGGTGGAGCCGGGCAAGCGGCCGCGCAGTTCGATGGCGCCGACCATCGTCTACGGCCCCGATGGCGAAGTGCGGATCGCGATTGGTGCGGCCGGCGGCGCGACGATCATCGCCCAGGTGGCCAAGGCGCTGGTGGCGGTGCTCGACTGGAAGATGAGCGCGCAGGACGCGATTGCCTTGCCGGTGCTGATGGGCGTCGGCAACCAGGTGCGGATCGAACGCGGCAGCAGGCTCGAGGCGATGGCGCCGGCGCTCACTGCGTTGGGCCACAATGTCGTTCCAACCGAGCCGACGTTTAAAGCCAATGCGATCGAGCGGGTTGGCGGCCGCTGGGCCGGCGCGGCCGATCCGCGCAGCGAAGGCGTCGCCGTCAGCCAGTAAGTTTTCACGAGTCCCCCCAAGGAGGGCTATGCGCACCTTTGAACGATTTCCAAACCTCGTTTCCATGTTCTTTACCCGCGCCGCCGAGCAGGGTGATGCGCCGTTTTTGTGGGCGAAAAAGGAGGGGGCCTGGCGCTCGACGAGCTGGCGCGAGGCGGCCGAGCAGGTCGCCGCACTCGCCGCCGCGCTGCGCCGCATCGGGCTGAGCCAAGGCGATCTCGTCATGCTGGTGTCGGAGAACCGGCCCGAATGGTGCCTGTCCGACCTTGCGACCATGGCCGCGGGCTGCGTCACCGTGCCCGCCTACATCACCAACACCGAGCGCGATCACCAGCATATCCTGGACGACAGCGGCGCCAAGGCGGTGATCGTGTCCACCGCCAAGCTCGCCAAGGCATTGCTCCCCGCCGCGGTCCGTTCGAACTGCTGCGAGCATGTCATCGGCATCGAGCCCTTGCCGGGCGGGCAGGTTTCCAACGTGTCCTTTCACGACTGGCGCGGGCTGATCGCGTCGGAAACGCCGGACGTGGCGGCGGCGACCGCACAAGCTGCGACGATGGCGCGCGGCGATCTCGCCTGCCTGATCTACACCTCCGGCACCGGCGGCGCGCCGCGCGGGGTGATGCAGCATCACGGCGCCATCCTCCACAACGTCGAAGGCTGTATCGACGTTATCGAGGAGGATTTCGGGGTCAAGGACGAGGTGTTCCTCTCCTTTTTGCCCTCCAGCCACGCCTACGAGCATAGCGGCGGCCAATATTTCCCGATCGGGATCGCCGCCCAGATCTATTATTCCGAAGGGCTGGAAAAGCTCGCCTCCAACATCGAGGAGGTGAAGCCGACTTTGATGGTGGTGGTGCCGCGGCTGTTCGAAGTGCTTCGCCAGCGCATCCTCAAGAATGTCGAGAAGCAGGGCAAGCTCGCCGCCTACATGCTGAAGCGCGCGCTGGAGATCGGCGCGCGCGATTACCACGGCACCAAGAGCCTGTGGGACAAGCCGATGGATCTCGTCCTCGACCGGCTGTTCCGCCCCAAGATCAGCGCCAAGTTCGGCGGCCGGGTGAAGGCGATGGTCTCCGGCGGGGCGCCCTTGAACCCCGATGTCGGCATCTTCTTCCACTCGCTCGGGCTGGTGGTGCTGCAAGGCTATGGCCAGACCGAATCGGCGCCGGTGATCAGCTGCAACCGCCCCAAGGCCGGGGTGCGGATGGATACGGTGGGGCCGCCCTTGCTCAACACGGAGGTGCGGATCGCCGAGGATGGCGAGATATTGGTGCGCGGCGAGCTCGTGATGAAGGGCTATTGGCGCAATCCCGCTTTGACCGCAAAGGCGATCCAGGACGGCTGGCTGCACACCGGCGATATCGGCCACCTCGACGAAGCGGGCCGGCTGGTGATCACCGACCGTAAGAAAGACCTGATCGTCAACGACAAGGGCGACAACGTTGCGCCGCAGAAGGTGGAAGGGATGCTGACCCTTCAGCCCGAGATCCTGCAGGCGATGGTGGCGGGCGACCGGCGGCCGTATGTGGTCGCTGTGATCGTTCCCGATCCCGAATGGACTGCGGAGTGGACGGCGGCGAATGGCAAGGCGCGCGATGCGGCGGCGTTACGCGACGATCCGGAGTATCACCGCGCCTTGAGCGCCGCGGTGGACCGAGTGAACAAGGACTTGTCGGTGATTGAAAAGGTGCGTCGCTTCGTGCTCGCCGACGAGGCGTTTTCCACGGAGAACGAGCAGCTCACCCCCTCCATCAAGATCCGCCGCCACGTCATCCGCCAAGTCTACGGCGAACGCATGGACGCCCTCTACAAGAAGTAAGGGCAAGGATTCCCTCCCCCCTTGAGGGGAGGGTTAGGGAGAGGGGGAAGGCGAAGGACGGCTCGATGCCGCCTTTCGGCTTTTCTTACGCCGCGCCCGTTGGAAGGGCGCCCGCCGCGGCATCGAGCCGCGCCCGCCGCACCCCTCTCTCCGGCCCTCTCCCCACGGGGAGAGAGAGGGTAGGCCGATCAGCGCCGCTGACGCTGGTAGGGCTCGAAGTCGCCCAGGCCGCAGGAACCGGAGCTGACGTTGGTAAGCGGATCGTAGACGCTGACGATGTCGCCGCGGCACAGCCGGCCGCCGCTGACCTGCAGCTTGAGCGCGCGGCCGGCGCGGAGCTCCGGGCAACCTGCCGGCGGGCGGTTCACCCACTTCCTGCCGCTCAGGCCGTCGAAGATGATCGCGCCCTCGCCCGCCGAGCGATTGCCGCGCAGGTTGCGCAAGCTGACGCAGCTCATCGGCGGGCCGGATGGGCGGAAATTGCTGAGCTCGGCGCTCAGCGCTGCCTGGTCTTCGGCCATGGTTTGAGCATCCGCGTCCGCCGAAACGGCGCAGCCTGCGGTGAAAGTCAAAGCGGCCAATGCGATGATGTGCTTCATAAAACCTCCAGATGCCTTCAACGCGCGAATGCCGGCGGAAGGCGCAAGATCAACCGCGGAAATCGTCCTTCCAACGGCGAAGCTCAGCAAGCCTCCCTGCCGATGAAGCGCGAATGAACGGATTGGTTGCAAGTTCGAGCGCGATCGTCGTCGGCACCGTTGCCTGGCCGGCGGCGCGGGCAGCCTCGACCGAGACCATGCGCTTGCGGATCGCTTCGTTTTCGGGCTCGGCGACGAGCGCGAAGCGGCCGTTGGAAAGCGTATATTCGTGGGCGCAATAGATCGCGGTCTCGGGCGGCAAGGTGGCGAGGCGCTGCAGATTGGCGTGCATCTGATCGGCATCGCCTTCGAACAAGCGGCCGCAGCCCATGGCGAACAAGGTGTCGCCGACGAATGCGGCGCTGCGGTCGGCGAGCACGAAAGCGATGTGGCCGGCGGTATGGGCGGGGACCTCCCAAACCTCCGCCTCGACTGCGCCGAGCCGTACCCGGCCTCCTTCCGCAACCTGGCGGTCGAGGGTCGGGATCTTCGCGGCTTCGGCGGCGGGGCCGGTGACGATCGCGCCGGTGGCCGCCTTGATGCCTGCGTTGCCGCCGGTGTGATCGGGGTGCCAGTGGGTGTTCCAGATCTGCCCGACCGTCCAGCCCCGCGCCGCCGCGGCGTCGAGCACCGGCTGGGCCTCCGCGGGATCGATCACCGCCGTTTCGCCCGACGCGGCGTCGTGGATCAGCCAGATGTAATTGTCGCTGAGCGCGGGGATGCGGACGATTTCTACCACGTGCCGGTGTTCGCCATCGAGGCCCAGGGCTCCTGCGGGGCGAGGCGCTCGCCGGCCTGGAGGAGCTCGATCGAGATGTTGTCGGGCGTGCGGACGAAGGCCATGTGGCCGTCGCGCGGCGGGCGGTTGATGGTCACGCCGCCGTCCATCAGCCGCTGGCAGCTCTCGTAGATGTTGTCGACGCGGTAGGCCAAGTGGCCGAAGTTGCGGCCCTCGCCATAGCCGGCCTCGTCCCAATTGTGGGTGAGCTCGACCTGCGCATCCTCGTCGCCGGGCGCGGCAAGGAAGATCAGGGAGAAGCGGCCTTTTTCATTATCGATGCGGCGCAGCTCGGTGAGGCCGAGCAGATTGAAGAAGCGGATGGTGGCGTCCGGATCGGAGACGCGGATCATGGTGTGGAGATATTTCATCGCGTGAACTTCCCTGGCTGAGCGCGCTATATGGTGCTTGGTGGGCGCGGGTCCACCGGGAGAGACGCCAAGGTGATCAGGTTTGCAGGCGTGTTGCTGGCCGGGGCGCTGCTGATCGCGGCGGCGGAGCCGGTGTGGGATTGGGGCGACACGAACGATTCGTGGAACGGGGGCTTTGCGACAAGCAAGGCGATCTGCCGCGCGGTGCGTGGCCGCGAGCCGCCGCCGGGCGACCGGCCCGATGCGGCGGCCGCCGCGGCGCTGAAAGGCTGCGATTCCGAAGCGCTGTTCTACGGCATCGGCATGGCGGCGGACCCGGTAAAGGCGCGGCAATGCGCCTTTGTGGAAGCGCCGGCCGCTGCCGCGGACGAAATGGGGGCGCCGTTCACCGGCACGGCGATGCTGATGACGATCTACGCCAACGGCGTCGGCGCGGCGCGCGATCTCGACGTCGCCACCCACCTCGCCTGCCGGGTCGATGGGGCTCCGGCGGAATCGGACGGGCGGGTGCTGCACCTGCGCAAGCTCAAGGCGGAAGGCTGGAAGGGCCGCGACTTCCACTTCTGCGACGACATCACCAGCGGCCTGGCGATGGGCTGGTGCGCCGGCCACGATGCCCGCATCACGGCAGCGAAGCGGGAAGCGCGCATCGCGGCGCTCACCCGCGGCTGGAAGCCGGCCGAGCGCGCTGCATTCGCCCGCCTCCGGGCGGCGGAGGAGCGCTATGCGGAGGCGCATAGCGGCGGCGAGATCGATGCAACGGGGACGATGCGCGGCGTGTTCTGGACCGGGGCGCGGGAGAAGCGGGCGGAGGAGCTGCTTGGGTTGGTCGAACAGCTGGCCGCAGCGCGCTCGGTGCCGCCTGGTGTGGGCGGCTTTGCCGGGGCGGACCGGGCGCTGAATACCGCCTACCGTGCGCGTCTGGCTGCGCTTCGCCGCGAGACCTCTGGCACCGTCACTGCGGAGGGCGTGCGCGGCGCGCAGCGGGCGTGGCTCGGTTATCGCGACGCCTTCCTGGCCTTTGCCGTAGTGAAATACCCCAAAACCGGCCGCGACAGCTTGGCCGCCCACCTTACCCGCCTTCGCATCGTCACGCTGAGCGGCGAGGAAGGGGCAGACGACGAATAATCCGCAGCCACCCGTAAATCCTGGCAATAACCCGCTCCCTTCATCGCTATAAATACACGGTTCATCGACGTTAGCCGTCTCTGAGGCACCGGCGCTCGGCTTTTCCCTCCGCCGGCTCATGGAGGCTGGGATGACTGAGCGTTTCCGCGACAACCGTGTTTTCCTGCTGGCGGCAGTGGTGATCTTTTCGCTGGGCGTGGTGCTTGCGGGCTATCTGCTGGGCGATGGGCTGAGGCGGGCCAAGATGGCCGAACGGTCGGTTGCCGTGCGGGGCCTCGCCGAGCGCAACGTCACCGCCGATCTTGCGACCTGGAGCATCGCCTTTTCCGAAGAAGGGCCGGAGCTTGCCCCGGTGCAGGCCTCTGTGGACGAGAAACGGCGGGCGGTGCGCGCGTTCTTTGAGCGGATGGGCTTCAAGGCCGAGGAGCTCGCCGAAACCGGGGTCAGCGTCAATTCACAATACGATACGAGCCGCGAGCGGCAGAGCGTCACCGTGCGCCAGCGCCTGCAGCTTCGCACCAACGATGTGATGAAAGCCCGTGCCGCCTTCGGCCGTCAAGCGGACCTGGTGCGCAGCGGCGTCGCGCTCGAGGACGGCAGCGGCATCGTCTACAGCTTCACCAAGCTCAACCAGATCAAGCCGCAGATGATCGCGGAAGGCACCCACAGCGCCCGCCAGAGCGCCGAGCAATTCGCGCAGGACAGCGGCACCGGCGTGGGCGGAATCAAGTCGGCGTCTCAGGGCTATTTCTCGATCGGCGCGCGGGACGGCGATTCGGACGGAGAGAGCGGCGGCAGCGCCGGCGATTCTCCCCTTCAGAAGGTCCGGGTGGTCACCACGATCGAATTCTACTTGGACTGAGGCGCGACCGCCTTCGGCGCGGTGGATGCAGGGGCGGGCGGCGCGGCCGGAGCTTGTTCTTCGGGCGCGCCGTTGGCGGCCAACGCGGCGGCGGCGGCGCGGCCGATCTCGCTGTCCGGTTCGCTCTGGGCGGCGCGGGCATAATGGATTCGAGCCGTGGTGACGTCGCCGGACATGCCGGCGATGTTGCCGGCCTCGAGCAGGATGCGGGCCTCGCGCGGCGCGAGGGTCAGCGCTTTCTCGATGTCGGCGCGGGCGCGGGGCAGATCGCCCTGGCGGCGGGCGAGGGCGGCGGACAGATACCAGCCGAGCGGATCGCCGGCCACCAGGGCCACGCCCTTGTCGAGGTCAATGCGGGCGCCGGCGAGATCGCCGAGCGCGACGCCGGCGCGGGCGCGGTCGAGATGCACTTCGCCGCGCAGTTCGGCCTGGAGGGACGGGGCGGCGAGGGCCGCATCGAACGCCTTTACCGCCTGCGCCGGATCGCCGCCGGCGAGCCAGGCATTGCCGGACTGCGCCCAGAAATCGGCGACCCGGTTGTCCTTCTTGCCTTCGGCCTCGCGCGCCGCCTGCTCAAAGGCCGTGGCGGCGGGCGCCCAGCGCTCCGCGGCAACATAGGCCAGACCAAGGCACTGGCGCGCGTCGAGCCCGCCGCCCTGGAGGCGCCATTCCTCGGCAGAGGCGATCGCCCTTTCGGGCGCGGTTTTGACGAGCGCGGTGCAGGCGCGGAACCGCGCTTCGGCGCCGTCGGCGGGCGCGGCGTGAAGGGCGGCGGCGAGTGCGAAAAGAAGGATGGTCACTGAGGCTCCAGCATCTGGCCGACAACCGCGATGAGGAGCGCGATGTCTCCCGGGCGCGACAGGCGATGATCGCCTCCCTTGACCAAGGTCGTCTGCACGCCGGGTGAACGGAGGCGATGGAGGAGGTCGAGCGACAGGCGCCAGGGCACGTCCTGGTCCTCCAGCCCGTGAAGCAGGCGCACCGGGCAGTTGATCGCGATCTCTGCCCCAAGCAGCGTCAGCGCTTCGCCGCTCTCCCAAAAGATGCGGGTGGTGACAGAGGGTTCGTCTCCATAAGGCGAGGATTCGGCAAGGCGGCCCTCCTCGCGGATGGTGCGCTTCTCCTCGTCGCTGAAACCCCAGGAGGTGAAGTCCGGCGCGGCGGCTATTCCGACCAGGCCGATCACCCGCTCGGGCCGGGCAAGGGCCGCGAGCAGCATCAGCCAGCCGCCCATCGAGGAGCCGACCAGCAGCAGAGGCCCCGCGACGCTGTCGATGGCGGCAAGCGTGTCGTCGCGCCAGTCGGCGAGGCTCTGCTCTTCGAAAGCGCCCTCGCTGGCGCCGCAGCCGCCATAATCGAAGCGCAGGGTCGCGCGGCCTTCGACCGCGGCCCAGGCGTCGAGCGCGGTCGCCTTGCCGCCCTCCATGTCGGACATGTAGCCGGGCAGGAAGACGATCGTCGGGCCGCGCCCGGCACGGCGGCGGCACGCGAGCCGCAGCCCGCGCGAAGCGAGACTGCCGTCGTCAGTCATCCGCCGAGCCGCGCTCCTGTTCGAGGCGCTTTGCCCGGCTGTTGCAGATGCCGACAAGGGCCTGCCATTCGCCGGGCGTCAGTGCCGGCCGGTACGTGCGGCCTTTTTGCGCACGGCTTTCGAACATCGCCTGGCGTTCCCCCGACAGCGGGTGGGTGGAGACGTAGGACAGGCCCTCGGCGACCCGGCCGAATCGTTTCTCCTGCTCGGCCAGGCGCTTGAAGAAACCGGCTGTCGCGGCGGGCGAGATATTGGCGTGATCCAGCATCCGCGCGGCCTCCCCGTCCGCCTCGCGCTCGGCGCCCCGGGTGAAGCCGGCGGACATCACCCCAGTCACCGTCGCCCCGGCATTGCCGCCGATGACGCTCAGCCCGAATTCGCGGATCAGGCTTTCCGTCACGTGCCGCTCGCGGACGTGGGCGATTTCGTGGGCAAGGACACCCGCGACTTCATCCGGCGATTTGGCGTCCTTGAGCAACTCCCTGAAGATCACGATCCGCCCGCCGGGAAGCGCCGCCGCATTGACCACCGGGATGTCGAGCACTTCGATGTCTATTCCGGCGGCGTCGGGGGAGAGGCTGGTTGCGAGCCGCTTCAGCGCAGCCTCGCCGGCGGGCGTACGGCAACTTCGCTCGCCGAGCTGCGCCATCATGGCGTCGCCCATCTTGCGCTCCCAGGAGAGCGGCACATAAGGCGCGGCGACCTCGGGGATCTGGATGATGCCGAAGATCACGACGGCCGACACGGCGACGCCGATCGCCACCGTCTTGCCCAGGCCGAGCCGATCGACCCAGCCGCCGTAGCGCGCCGAGGTGGGCAGCAGCCCGGCAAGGTCGCCGGGCACCGGCCGCGGCAGGCCGAGGCGCCAACCGCTCAGCTCCGCATGCCCGTAGATCTCGGCATCCGGGCGGCTGTCGATGTGGACGAGCTGCGACCGCGGCACGGTCAATTCCCCGAACTCCCACGTTACCCGGAGACCGCCGTCCGCGCCCGGCTCCACCTGCGCCGCATGACGAAGCGCCGACTGGCCATCGTAGAGCCACCCGTCCGCCATCAGAGCGCGCCGATGTCGAGCGCGTCGAGCAGCCCTTCTCCCTGGCGCGGCGCCCGCGTTTCCGACTGCAGCAGGGTGTCGAGGTCGACCTCGCCATAGGCCTCAAGGTGGCGGACGAAGAAGCTCCAGTGGCGATAACCCAGGAAGGCGATGCCGAGCCCAAGGGTGCCGACGACCAGAAGTACGTCGCCCGCATAAAGCCTGAGCCAGTGGTAGGTGCGCGCGCTGAAGCCGAAATCCACGTCGCCAAGGAACAGCTTGTTGATCCCCTCGCGAACGAACGCCGCATAATAAAAGATCGGAATCACGGCGAAGATGATCAGGAGGACCAAGGGCAAAAGGAGGAGAAGCACCACGCCGGTTACGCCGTCGCGCCCCGGGTCGGTTCGGGAGAACAGGTCGTCGAACGGCAGGGCCACGGCGAGGAGCGCGAGAACGATGATCAGGCCGATCCCGAGCCCGATGCTGAGCAGCAACCTGACCAGCAGTGGGCCCGCCGCTCCGTAAGCGGAGAAGCGGTGCGGGCCGAAGCTCATCGCGTTCCAGCGCTCGTTCCAAAGGGTAATCATCGACCAGGGGAGCAGAAAGAAGGCCATCGCCCCGACCAGCGTCATCCAGGCGGAGGTCAAGGCGTAACGGAAGCCCTGATCTTCGCTGCCGCCGCGAATGCCGTGCCACAGGGTACGGCTGAGGCGGTAGCGCAGCGCCCGGAAGCGGGCGAGGCCGACCACGTAGAAGGAGACCGGGTACGCGCCGAGTGCCAGCAGGACGGCGACCCATCCCAGCCCGATGTTGGACAGGAGAATGAACAGGCCGAAGACCAGCAGGCCGAGGGTGCCGAGAATCAGAAAGGCGAGAATGAAGCCGATGAACATCTCCTTGCCGGAGCCTGTCCATTCAAGGTGGTCGTCGATGAAGCGGGTGCGGCTCCACAGATAGCGCCGTTCGCGCGCTTTCGCCCAAAACCGGTAGAAGCCCAGGGTTACCAGGGTCAGCAACAGGTTGGTGGCGGCGATCGGCAGGAACTCGCGCCACGTTCCGGTAAATTCGAACGCGCTTGGCGCTGCGCCCGTCACGCCCGTGCCCCGCATGTCGTTCATTCAATTTCCCCCTGAACCCCGAGGGATAGGTGCAACGCGGCGGCGGGGCGCGCAAGCGCTTTCGCCGTACGACGCGCAAGCGCCTGGCGAAATGCTGCGCTGCAAGGGGGTGGAGGAAGCGGAGGCGAGCGGTTACATGGGCACCATCATGACGCAGCATTTCACCATTCGCCTTCCCGACGGCTCCGTTCGCGAAGTGGAGGAGGGCACTACGCCCGCCGATGTCGCCGCCGCGATCGGCCCCGGCCTCGCCAAGGCCGCGCTTGCCGCCAAGGTCAACGGCGAGCTTCGCGATCTCAATCGTCCGTTCGAGGGCGATGCCGAGCTTGCGCTGGTCACCGCCCGCGACGAAGCCGACGCCTTGGAGCTCGCCCGCCACGATTTCGCGCATGTCCTCGCCGAAGCGGTGCAGAACCTGTTTCCCGGCACCCAGATCACCTTCGGTCCCTCGACGGACGACGGCTTCTATTACGACTTCGCGCCGGCGCCGGAACGGGGACCGTTCACCGACGAGGACCTGCCGGCGATAGAGGAAGAGATGCGCCGGGTGATCGCCCGCGACGAACCGCTGGTCCGCGAAGTCTGGACGCGCGACGAGGTGCGCCAGTTCTTCCTCGACCAGGGCGAGGCGTTCAAGGCGGAGTGGGTGATGGAGCTCCCCGCCGACGAGACGATCACCATGTACCGCTCCGGCGGCTGGCTGGACCTGTGCCGGGGGCCGCATCTCGCCTCCACCGGCAAGCTCGATCCGCAGGCGTTCAAGCTGACGCGGGTGTCGGGCGCTTATTGGCGCGGCGACCAGAAGAACGCCATGCTGAGCCGGATCTACGGCACCGGCTGGCTCAACAAGAAGCAGCTTGCCGAGCACCTGACCCGGCTGGAGGAAGCCGCCAAGCGCGACCACCGCCGCATCGGCCAGGACATGGACCTGTTCCACCTCCAGGCGGAAGCGCACGGATCGGTGTTCTGGCACCCGCAGGGCTTCATCATCTGGCGCCAGCTCGAAGCCTATATGCGACGCCGCCTCGACGCTGCCGGCTATGCCGAGGTCAAGACTCCTCAGGTGATGGACGCGCGCCAATGGGAGCAGTCCGGCCATTGGGGCAAGTATCGCGAGAACATGTTCGTGATTCCCGACGAAGTGCCGAACACCGAGGAGGAGGGGCCGGTAATCACCGGCGACGCCGACTGGATGGCGCTGAAACCGATGAACTGCCCGGCGCACGTCCTGATCTTCCGCCAGGGCATCAAGTCGTACCGCGATCTGCCGATCCGGCTCGCCGAAATGGGCGTTTGCCACCGCAACGAGCCGCACGGCGCGTTGCACGGCATCCTGCGCGTGCGCCAGTTCACCCAGGACGACGCCCACATCTTCTGCCGCGAGGATCAGATCGTCGACGAGGTCCGGCAGTTCCTGGATCTGCTCGACGTCGTTTACCGCGACCTTGGCTTCCCCGATTACCAGATCAAGCTCGCGCTGCGGCCGGAGAAGCGGTTCGGAAGCGAGGAGATGTGGGACTGGTCGGAGCAATCCCTTCGCGACGCCGTGGTTGCATCGGGGCGCGACAAGCCCGAGTTCGGCTGGGAGGAGCTTCCAGGCGAAGGCGCTTTCTACGCCCCTAAGCTCGAATTCCACCTCACCGACGCGATCGGGCGGACGTGGCAGGTCGGAACCATCCAGACCGACACGGTTCTGCCCGAGCGGCTCGACGCGGCCTATGTCGCCGAGGATGGCCAGAAGCACAGGCCGGTGATGCTCCACCGCGCAATCCTCGGCTCGTTCGAGCGCTTCATCGGCATCCTGATCGAACACCATGCCGGCCGCTTTCCCTTGTGGCTCGCGCCGGTGCAGGCGGTGGTGGCGACGATCGTCTCGGAAGCCGACGATTATGCGCGCGAGGTCCTCGCCAAGCTCGAGGCGGCGGGGATTCGGGCGGAAGCCGACCTGCGCAACGAGAAGATCAACTACAAGGTGCGCGAGCATTCGCTGAAGAAAGTCCCCAACCTCCTCGTCATCGGCAAGCGTGAGGCTGAGGAAGGCACGATCGCGCTTCGCCCGCTCGGCACCGACGCGCGGCAGGAAGTGCTGAGCGTCGATGCGCTGGTGGCACGGCTTGCGACGGAAGCGACGCCGCCGGATTTGCGGTAAAGCCCTTTTCGTCATGCCGGACTTGATCCGGCATCCACCTTCTTCCTGCCGGTTTTTTCCTGCCGGCGCCGCGAAAAGAAGGTGGACCCCGGATCAAGTCCGGGGTGACGGCTTGGGAGCCGTTGGGGGTTCGCTCAACCGCACGTCACCCCCACAGCGACCGCGCCGCCACAGCCCGTTCGAAAAGCAACCTCTTTGTGGTGTGCGCGCCTTTCAATTTGGCGCGTGAACGACTAATTGGGCACGACCCCGAATCCAGATGGAGAAATTGCTATACGTCCGCCCATGATCAGGCGCCCACAGGCGCCGCCGCTTAACGGTCCTCGCTTCAATGAATTCATCTCCGTGCCCAAGGTGCGCGTGATCGATGAGAATGGCGAGAATATCGGCGTGCTGCTGACCGGTGAAGCGATCGAGCAGGCCGCGGCCGTCGGCCTCGACCTTGTTGAAGTGTCCCCGAGCGCCGACCCGCCGGTCTGCAAGTTCCTGGACGTCGGCAAGTTCAAATACGAGGCGCAGAAAAAGGCCAACCTCGCCCGCAAGTCGCAGAAGACGCAGGAGATCAAAGAGATCAAGATGCGTCCCAACATCGACGACCACGATTACGACACCAAGATGAAGAAGGTTCGCGACTTCATCGGCGAAGGCGACAAGGTGAAGATCACGCTCCGCTTCCGCGGCCGCGAGCTCGCTCACGGCCAGCTCGGCATGGTGCTTCTCCAGCGCGTCCAGGCCGATGCGGCGGAGACCGCAAAGGTCGAGCAGCATCCGCGCATGGAAGGCCGGCAGATGCTGATGGTGCTTGCGCCGAAATAAGCGGCTGGACCATCCGCCGCTGTGAAAAGCGTGCATGCCGTAACGGCATCCGGGCGGGGTGATTCCCCGCCCGGTTTCATTTCGAGACCGAATTGTTGCGCGTTTGCACTCACCCGGCGATTCCGGCGGAAAAGCGCGGTTTTTCGCTGGCGAACCGGCAGGTTCTTCGTCTAGCCTCACCCCAAAGCAAAAAAGCTTCAGGAGGGGTTACCATGTCCAGATCGTTTTGGCTGATGTCGGCCGGTCTCGCCGCGCTCACCGCGGCGCCGGCGTATGCGCAGAACAACAGCACGCCGACCGGCGAAACCTCGCAGGTGGAAGATGCCGGCGAAGTTGATGCCAATGCGGACGTGGGGCCGACCGACGATATCGACGGCGGCGAAATCGTGATCACCGCCCAGGGCCGCGTCCAGCCGCTGCAGGACGTGCCGATCGCCGTCACCGCGGTGTCGGCCGAAACCCTGCAGAACACCGGCGCAAGCGACATCCGCCAGCTCAACCAGGTTGCGCCGTCGCTTCTGGTCTCATCGACTGGTTCGGAAGCCAATGGCTCCGCCCGAATCCGCGGCATCGGCACGGTTGGCGACAATCCCGGCCTTGAAAGCTCCGTCGCGGTGTTCATCGATGGCGTCTACCGTTCGCGTTCGGGCATCGGCCTTAGCGAACTGGGCGAGATCGAGCGCATCGAAGTGCTGCGCGGGCCGCAGGGCACCCTGTTCGGCCGCAACGCCTCGGCCGGCCTCCTCAACGTCATCTCCAAGAAGCCGAACATGCGCGAGCTGGAAGGCTTTGGCGAGCTGACCTACGGCAATTACGACTTCATGCGCGCAAGCGGCGGCATCACCGGCCCGATCGGCGAGGGCCTCGGCTTCCGCCTGGACGGCGTGTACGCGCAGCGCGACGGCTTCTACCGCACGGTGAACCCGACCGGCGGCACCGAAAGCCGCATCAACGACCGCGACCGCTTCTTCCTGCGCGGGCAGATCCTGTTCGAGCCGAATGACGACCTCGAAGTGCGGGTGATCGCCGACTACACCAAGCGCGACGAGAGCTGCTGCGCCGCGGTGTATCTGGACCGTGCAACCAATCCGCTGATCGGCAATTTGAACGAGCCGGCCACCCCGATCCTGGCGGGCGGCGTCGTTAATCCCAACGGCAACAACATCATCAACGTGCTGCGCGATCTCGGCCAGCCGCTTGCCGCCTTCAACAACCCCTATGATCGCCAGGTCTATGTCAGCCCGGGCCGCAGCTTCCGCGGCGAGACCGAGGACAAGGGCATCTCGCTCAACGTCGATTACAAGCTCGGCGCCGCGACCCTGACCTCGGTCACCGCTTATCGCGATTACAAGAGCGATCAGGGCTCCGACACCGATTACAGCGGCGTCGACATCCTGTACCGCGCCGCCGACGGCAACTCGGCGCGCAACTTCAAGACCTTCAGCCAGGAACTGCGTCTGCAGGGCAGCGCCTTCAACGACAAGCTCGACTGGCTGGTCGGCGGCTATTTCGCCGACGAGGATCTGACGGTTGTCGACAACCTGCGCTTCGGCAACCAATATGGCCGCTTCGCCACCTGCCGCATCGTCTCGGGTGGTGCGCTTGCCGCACTTTACTCGCCGACCTCGCCCGGCTGCCTTGCCGCCCGCCCGGCGCTGTTTGGCCCGGCCTCGCCGCTGGTCTTCGCCGCGTTCGACCGGCTGGATTCGATCAACGACCGGGGCACGACCCGCGATGTGTACCGCCAGAACAGCCGCAACTATGCGTTCTTCACGCACAACATCTTCCACATCACCGACGAACTGTCGCTGACGCTCGGCCTTCGTTACACCAACGAGCGCAAGAAATTCAGCGCCACCTTCGGCAACGACAACGCGGCCTGCGTTGCGAACCAGGCCGCTCTGACGCCTTTCCTCACCAACGCGGGTCTTGCCGCGGTGGCCGGTGGCATCATCGGCCTCAGCTGCCAGGGCAATTCCACGGCGGAATTGAACGGCGTGTCGATCAACGACCGTCGCAGCGAAGACGAGTTCACCGGCACGAGCATCCTGTCCTACAAGCCGTCGAACGACCTGCTGCTCTACGCCTCCTACTCGCGCGGCTACAAAGCGGGCGGCTTCAACCTCGACCGCTCGGCGCTCAAGAACCCGATCCAGATCATCAACGGGCTCCCGACGACGACCTTCGCCGCGGCGGGCGGCGCACAGGCGCTGGTCGGCAACCTCCAGTTCGATCCGGAAATCAACAACGCCTTCGAAATCGGCGGCAAGTTCGGCAACGGCCCGATCACCGTCAATGTCGCTCTGTTCCAGCAGCGCTTCCGCAACTTCCAGCTCAACACCTTCAACGGCACTGTCTTCCTGGTGCAAACGGTGAATGGCTGCGGTTCCAGCCTGGGCGGCGGCGATCGCGACCAGAACAAGTTCCCGGCGGGTACGCCCGGCTTCAACGCGGCAGCGCCGGCCACCGGCGCCTGCCCGGCGGGCGACGTCGGCTATGGCGTGAAGTCGACCGGCATCGAGCTCGAGACCTCGTTCCGTCCCTACCGGGATATCATGATCAATGCCGGCTTCACCTACGCCGACACCAAGTATCGCGATCAGCTGGTCGGCAACCAGTCGGGCGCTCCGCTTGATCCGGCGCTCCGCAGGCTTCCCGGCCGGAACCTGTCCAACGCGCCGCAGACGGTGGTGACCACGTCCTTCACCTGGACTCCGGACATCGGCTCCACCGGCCTCAGCGGGCTGTTCTACATCGATAGCCGCCTGACCAGCGACTACAACACGGGCTCCGATCTGTTTCCGCAAAAGGCGCAGGACAGCTACGCGCTGTTCAACGCCCGTGTCGGCATCCGCGGACCCGGCGAGCGCTGGGCGCTGGAGATCTGGGGCCAGAACATCTTCAACCAGAAGTATACGCAGGTCGCGTTCAACTCGCCGTTCCAGGAAGGTGCCGCGACCGCGGCATTCGCCGATCCGCAGTTCCCGGGCGGGCGGCAGATCTTCTCCGCCTATCTGGCCGAGCCGAGGACCTACGGCCTGACCGGCCGCTTCCGCTTCTAAGCGGCAGCGCACTCAAACGGGAAAGGGCCTCCGGCACGCACCGGGGGCCCTTTCTTGTTGGGGGCGTAGCGGGTGAGGTTCAGGCGGCGATCGGCTGCGCTGCGCCCCACGCCATCCAGAGCGCCATTGCCATCATCATCAAATTTTCGGTCAACGACACGAAACCGAGCGGTACGTTGCTGGAACCGCCGACACAGGCGCATTTCAGCGCTCGCTTGTCGATGTAGACGGCCTTGAACACCGAGACCGCACCGACCGTGCCGATAAACAAGGCGATCGGAACCGATAGCCACACCAGCGCCCCCGACACCATCAGCACGCCTGCAAGCCCCTCGGCGAAGGGATAGACGTAGCTGTACGGCACCCACCTTTTCGCAAGCAGATCGTAGTTGAGGAACATGGTGGCGAAGCTTTCCACGTTCTGGATCTTGAGCAGGGCGAGGACCACCATTGAAAAGCCGATGAACCATTCAGCGGCGCGCAGCGTCAGGGCATCGCCGCTCACCGCGTAGCTTGCCGCAGCCGCCATCAATGCCGTCATCCCGAACAAGGCGATGACCGGGGTGTAGCTCGTCGCCTTGGGGTCCGCGACACGCTTGCCGAGGAAGCGGCGGAGATCGTCATAGCCGCCGATCCTCCTGCCACCGATGAATATCTGCGGCGTGGTCCCAACGCCATGCTCCGCCTTGAAGGCATCGGTCTCTTCACGCGTGGTGAGGTGGCGGTCCTCGACCGCATAGCCCGATCGCCTGAGCAGGTCCTTGGCCTTGAGGCCGTAAGGGCAGGTGTGGCCCTGCATTACCATCCGGTGAAGCACCGCCGTTCTCCCTGCGCCCGATGCGTTGAAATCGTCCGACATTGCACGCTCCTTGTGATCCCGTCGGCACCCATATAGGGTCTGTACCATGGTACAGAGTCAAGAGCCTTCCAGCTTCACCATCGGCAGCCTCGCGGCGGCCGGCGATGTGGGCGTGGAAACGATCCGTTTCTACCAGCGCAAGGCCCTGCTGGAGCAGCCAACGCGTTCGGGCGGCATTCGGCGCTACGGCAGCGAGGATCTGCGGCGGCTGCGCTTCATCCGGCACGCGCAAACGGCCGGGTTCACGCTCCTGGAGATCAAGGAGCTGCTCGATCTCGATGCCGGCGCCGACCGGGGCCGGGCACGTGCGCTCGCGCAGGCCCGGATCGAGGCACTCGACGGGAAGATCGCGGACCTGGTGCGCGCCCGGGATGCGCTGCAGCGGCTCGCCACAGCCTGCGGCGACGGCGAAAGCGGGCCATGCCCGATCCTGTCCAGTTTCCGGATCTAGGCCGCGACAAGGTCCGCCGCGCTCTCCGCGGCGAGCAGCAGGCGATTGCGCAGCGCCTTAAGGCGCGCGGAGGCGAGGATCTTCTCGCCGGCCGAATCGGTGAGATAGAAGACGTCCACGGCCCGCTCACCGTAGGTGGCGATATGCGCGGAGTGTACGGCCACCTTGGACTGGTAAAGGGCGCGGGCGAGGCCGCTGAGCAGAGCGGCCCGGTCGCGGGCGTTGATCTCCACCACCGTGTAGCGACTCGACGCATTGTTATCGATAAACACCGCCGGGTGAATGTCGAAAGCCTCGGCGCGGGTCAGCGGCAGCGCCTTGGCTTCGAGGCGGGCCATTGCCGGTTCCTCGCCGTTGGCCGCGGCAAGGACGGCTTCTTCCAGGCGGGCAAGCTGGTGCTCGTCCGCGAACGGTCCGCCGGCACCGTCCTGGACCAGGAAATTGTCGATCGCCATGCCGTCGTCGATGGTGTGGATTCGCGCATCGATGATGTTGCCCCCGGCAAGGCTGATCGCACCCGCCAGCCGCCAGAACAGGCCCGGCTGGTCCTTGGCATAGGCGCTGACCAGGGTGGCGCCGCGCTCCTCCTGAACGGAGGTCTCGACCGGGGGCGCGGCGGGCGAGCGGTCGGCCAGGTCCATTAGCCGGGCGTTGCGTTCGATCACCTCGGGCGGCTCGGCGAGCCAGTAGCTTTCGGGAAGGCGCCAGGTGAAGCGGGCGAAGCGGCTCTCGTCCCAGCCGAGGCGCTCGCCGAGCGCTTCCTGGACGGCGGCGATCCGGTCGCCGCGGCCCTTTTGCTTGTGGCCGAGGCGAAGCACCTCCTCGGCGCTTTCGAACAGGTCGCGCAGCAACTGGCGCTTCCAGCTGTTCCAAACTCCGGGGCCGACCGCGCGGATATCGACCACGGTGAGGAGGAGCAGCAGCCGCAACCGTTCGAGGCTGGCGACATTCCCGGCGAAATCCCCAATAGTCTTCGGGTCCGACAAGTCGCGCTTGAAGGCGGTGGCGGACATCAACAGGTGCCAGCGCACCAGCCATGCGACGGTGTCGGTTTCCGCCGGGGTGAGGCCGAGGCGCGGGCATAGGCTTCGCGCCACCTCCTGGCCGAGCAGGCTGTGATCGCCGCCCCGGCCCTTGGCAATGTCGTGCATCAGCACCGCGCAATAGAGCACCCGGCGCGAGGCGATGTAGCCGAAGATGCGGGTGGAGAGCGGGTGATCCTCCTTGAGCTCGCCTTTTTCGATCCGGGCGAGGAGGCCGATGGCGCGGATGGTGTGCTCGTCGACGGTGTAATGGTGGTACATGTCGAACTGCATCTGCGCGACGACGCGGCCGAATTCGGGAACGAAGCGGCCGAAGATGCCCGCCTCGTTCATCCAGCGCAGCACCGTCTCGGGATCGCGCGGGCTGGCCAGGACATCGAGGAACAGAGCGTTGGCGCGCGGGTCGGCGCGCAGGTCGGCATCGACAAGCTTTGCGTCGCGCGCGGCGGCGCGCATCGCCAGCGGGTGGATCTCAAGCTCGTAGCGGTCGGCGAGCGCGAACAGCAGCAGCAGGCGCAGCGGCTCTTCGCGGAAGAACTCCTCGCTTGGGAGCGCCAGCCTTCCCCGGTCGAGCACGAAGCCTTCCAGCTTGCGCGGGCGGCGGCGGATCGTCGGCAGGCCGAAGCGGCTGCCCTTTTTGGCGAACTTGTCGTCGAGGTGGCTGAGGAACACGCCGGTCAGGTCCCCCACGGTTTTCGCATGCAGGAAATAGTGGCGCATGAAGCGCTCGACCGGCGATTTCCCCGGCCGGTCGGCGTATTTCATTCGCGCTGCGATCTCGCGCTGATAGTCGAACGTCAGCCGCTCCTCGGGCCGCCCGGCGACGATGTGGAGGTGGCAGCGCACTGCCCACAAGAAGCGCTCGGCGCGCTGGAACTGGCGAAGCTCGGCGCGGGAAAGAAGGCCGACATCGACGAGCTCGGACACGCTGCCGACGCGATAGACATATTTGCCGATCCAGAACAGCGTGTGGAGATCGCGAAGGCCGCCTTTGCCTTCCTTGACGTTGGGCTCGACGACGTAGCGGCTGTCGCCCATGCGGCGGTGGCGGGCGTTGCGCTCCTCCAGTTTCTCGACAACGAAGGCGCTGGCCTTGCCCTCGACCACCTCCTTGCGGAACCGGATCTCCGCTTCGTTGAACAGGGCTTCGTCGCCCCACAGATACCGGGCTTCGAGCAAGGCCGTTCGCACGGTGTGATCGCTTGCGGCTTCAGCCATGGTTTCGCTAAGCGAGCGGGTGGAGTGACCGACCTTGAGGCCAAGATCCCACAGCAGATAAAGCATCGCCTCCACGACCTGCTCAGCCCAGGGCGTGGTTTTCCATGGGGTGACGAAGGCGATGTCGACATCCGAATGAAGCGCCATCTCGCCGCGGCCGTAGCCGCCGACCGCCATCAACAGCAGCCGTTCGCCGGATGTCGCATTGCCGAGCGGGTAGAGCCGGGCGGCGAAGTCATAGGCGAGGCGCAAGATTTGATCGGTGAGAAAGGCGTAGGCCGCGGCGGTTTCGCTGCCCTGCCACGGCCCCTCCGCCAGCCGGCGCGCGATCTCCTCCCGCCCATCGGCGAGCGCTCCCTTGAGCAGCTTCACCGCCCCGGCGCGCGCCGCATGGTCGTTGCCTGGGAGGGCGGCGATCTCGTCCGCGAGCGCACGGCGGTCCACCACCGCGCGCTGGTTCGGCACCGAAGAGGAGCGGATCGCCATGGGTCCTGATTACGACCAACGTGACCGCATTGCGAGCCTTCGCCGCCCATTACGCCGGGATCTCGTCCGCGCCTTCGGGGAGTCGCACTGGGTGCTGAACAGTTCGATCGGACGGGTCGCTTATCACTGTACGAGACGCACGGCCGAGACTCGACTCGCCCGCGCTCATGCCTATTCTGGGCATTCAACGAAAGGCAGAGCGGGTGGAGTTCTTGAAGTCGATCTGCGCGCTGATAGCGCTCTTGGCTGCGCAGCCTGCGGCATCGGCCGCGCCCGAAGCGAAAGCAGAAGCGCCCGGTTATCTGCTGGTGTCAGCCGGAACCAGAGGGGGCGGGTCGCCAGGCGTGCTCGTGCTGTTCTTCAAGAGCAGTCCTTCCGCGCCCGGCGAGGCGCGCAAGACGGTGAAGGGCGTGATCGACGGACGGTGGGGCCTACTCTGGGGCAAGCCCCACTTCGCCGGAGAGGACAAGGGCAAGGTTCTCCTGCGCGAACTCCCTCCGGGACAGTATGGAATCTACAGGGTCAATGTGGGTAACCTCACGAGAGAATATCCCAAGAAGGCGAGGCCAACCTTCAACGTTCATTCGGGTGAGACGACCTACATCGGGAATATCGTCTGGCGGTCGGGCGAAGGCCTCCACGTGGCCGATCAATCCGAGCGCGACGTGGCGCTGGTGAAATCACGCGGGCGCAGCCTGGCCCCCATACGGCTCGAACTGGTGAGCCAGTCGCTTATCGACTGAAGACAGTGCCGCGTTGCAGCCTCGCGTCTTGCCTGGCCGTGGCGGCTTGCCCGTAAGGCACGACCTCGGCTCACCTCGACTGGTGGCGGATCATGGGCATCAGGTGCGGAACCGTCACTGAGCTGGTCGGGTCGAAAGGGGTCGACTTCGGTCTTCAGGTCATTCCTCCGCCGCCAGGATCTTCAGCCGGTAGATCAGCTCCAGTGCCTCCCGCGGGCTGAGTGCATCCGCATCCACGCCGGCAAGCGTCTGCCGAAGCACATCGCAGGCCTCTTCCTCTTGCGCAGCGGCGGCGGCGGCGAAGAGGGGGAGGTCGTCCAGACCCGCGGCGATGCCGCCGGTTGCGGCACGGCCTTCCTCCAATTTGGCAAGGACCGATTTGGCGCGGGCGAGCACCGGGGCGGGGAGGCCGGCGAGCTTGGCCACGGCGAGGCCGTAGCTCCGGTCGGCGGGGCCGCGGGCGAGCTCGTGGAGGAGGACGAGTTCGCCCTTCCACTCGCGGGCGCGGACGTGGTGGAGGGAAAGGGCGTCGAGCCGCTCGGCGAGCCGGGTGAGCTCGTGATAATGGGTGGCGAAAAGGCACCGGCAGCGGTTGCGGTCGTGCACCGCCTCGACCACCGCCCAGGCGATCGCCAGGCCGTCATAGGTGGAGGTGCCGCGGCCGACTTCGTCGAGGATCACGAAGCTGCGTTCGGTCGCTTGAGCCAGGATTGCCGCGGTTTCGACCATTTCCACCATGAAGGTGGAGCGGCCGCGGGCGAGATTGTCGGAGGCGCCGACGCGGCTGAAAAGGCGGTCGACGAGGCCCAGCGTGGCGTCAGTTGCGGGAACGAAGGCGCCGGCCTGGGCGAGGACGGCGATCAGCGCATTCTGGCGAAGGAAGGTCGACTTGCCGCCCATGTTGGGGCCGGTGACCAGCCACAGGCGCGAGTCTTCGGACAGGCCGCAATCGTTGGCGACGAAGCGGCCTCCGGTGGCGCGCACCGCATCTTCAACCACCGGGTGGCGGCCGCCCTTTACTTCGAAGCAGTTGCGCTCAACGAACAGGGGCCGGGTCCAGCCGCTCTCCGCGGCCCGTTCGGCGAGGCCGGCAGCGACATCGAGGCGGGCGAGGGCGTCGGCGGCGGCGGCGATCGGCTCGGCTCGGGCAAGTGCGGCTTCGACCAGTTCCTCCAGGTGGGCGGCTTCGGCGGCGAGGGAATGGCCGTGCGAAGTGCCGACGCGGGTGGCCTGATCGTGCAGGTCCGGAGCGTTGAAGCGGACGACGCCGGCGAGAGTCTGGCGGTGGGTGAAGCCGCTCTCCGCGCTCATCAGCTGGTCGGCATGCTTGGCGGGAACTTCGATGTGGTAGCCGAGCACGCCGTTGTGGCGGATCTTCAGGGCGGCGATGCCGGTCTGGGTGCGGTAGCGGGCTTCGAGGCCGGCGATGGCACGGCGTCCCTCGCCGCTCATCGAGCGGAGGTCGTCGAGGGCGGCGTCATAGCCTTCTGCGATATAGCCGCCCCCCGCCGCATCGATTGGGGGCGAGGGGACGAGCGCGCGGGAAAGCAGGTCGGTGAGTTCGCCGTGGCCGATGAGGGTAGGGAGGAGCTGGTCGAGCAAAGCGGGGCGATCGGGAAGTGCGGCGAGCCGCGCGTGGAGGCGGCGGGCTTCGTCCAGACCGTCGCGGAGCTGGCCAAGATCGCGCGGGCAGCCGCGGCCCGCGACGAGACGGCCGAGCGCGCGGCCAATGTCGGGCAGCGCCTTCAACTGCTTGCGCAGCATGTCGCGCGTGCCCGCGTCGCGTTCGAAAGAGGCGACGAGATCGAGTCGGGCTTCGATGGTGGGGCGGTCGAGGAGGGGTGCGCCGATGTCGGCGGCGAGCAGGCGGGCGCCGGCGCCGGTGACGGTGCGGTCGACGGCGTGGAGCAGGCTTCCGGCGCGCCCGCCGGTGGCGGCGCAGGTCAGCTCCAAGCTTTCGCGGGTCGCGGCGTCGATCATCATATGGTCGCCGGCCGAGCGGAGCACCGGCGGGCGAAGGAAGGTGATCGATTCGCGGGAAATGTCGTCGAGATAGGAGAGGAGCCCCCCGGCGGCGCAAAGGGCGGCCCGGTCGAAGCTGCCGAAGCCGTCCAGGGTGGCGACCCCGAACCGCTCCTTGAGGCGCTTCTCGGCAGCGAGGGAGTCGAAGCCCCTGCGCTCGTCCTGGGTGATGACCTCGGCTGCCGCAAGCCGCGCCAGTTCCGCGTCGAGGTTTGCGGCGGAGACGGAGCCGAGCTCGAAGCGGCCGGTGGAGATATCGGCGGCGGCTAGCCCGCAGCGTTCGCCCGAGCGCGCGACCGCGACCAACCAGTTCGAGGCCCGGGAGTCGAGCAGCGCTTCCTCGGTCAGCGTGCCGGCGGTGACCACCCGGACGATGGCGCGGTTGACCACCGATTTGCCGCCGCGCTTCTTGGCTTCGGCGGGGCTTTCGGTCTGCTCGGCGATGGCGACGCGGTGACCGCCCTTGATCAGGCGGGCGAGATAGGCCTCGGCGGCGTGGACGGGGACGCCGCACATCGGGATCGGCGCGCCGTCATGCTCGCCGCGCGCGGTAAGCGCGATGTCGAGGCACTGGGCGGCGGCCTTGGCGTCGTCGAAGAACAGTTCGAAGAAATCGCCCATCCGGTAGAAGAGCAGACAATCGGGCGCTTCCGCCTTGATGGCGAGATATTGCACCATCATCGGGGACGGGGCTGCGCTGTCGGTCTTCGCCTTGGTGGCCATGTGCTTCAGGGTAAAGGCTCAGACCGCAAAGCGGAACGTCCAATCGGCCTTTGTCCCCAGCTAATCGCGGTGAACCTGTGGCGGGTTGCTCCGTTCAGCCCCTGAGGCCAAAAGTGGCCACGACCCGATTACGTTACGAAAAGGCCCGGCCATGAGCGAGAGCAACATCACGTTTTCCGATCAGGAGGCGCTCGACTTCCACTCGCAGGGCAGGCCCGGGAAGATCGAGATCGTCGCGTCGAAGCCGATGGCAACCCAGCGCGACCTTTCCCTGGCGTATTCGCCGGGCGTCGCGGTGCCGGTGCGGGCGATCGCCGAGGATCCGGGCAAGGCGTATGAATATACCGCCAAGGGCAATCTGGTCGCGGTGATCTCCAACGGCACGGCCATCCTCGGCCTCGGCAATCTCGGCGCGCTTGCGTCGAAGCCGGTGATGGAAGGCAAGGCAGTGCTGTTCAAGCGCTTCGCCGACGTCGATTCGATCGACATCGAGGTCGATACGGAAGACACGGACGCCTTCATCAACGCGGTCGCCCTGCTCGAGCCGAGCTTCGGCGGGATCAACCTGGAAGACATCGCCGCCCCCGCCTGCTTCATCATCGAGCAGGAATTGAAGGCGCGGATGAACATCCCGGTGTTTCACGACGACCAGCACGGCACCGCGATCATCACCGCCGCCGGTTTGATCAACGCCTGCTTCCTCACAGGCCGCGCCTTGAAGGACATCAAGGTGGTGGTGAACGGCGCCGGCGCGGCGGCCATCGCCTGCACCGAGTTGATCAAGGCGATGGGGGTGCAGCATGGGAATGTGATCATGTGTGATAGGAAGGGCGTGATCTGGCAGGGGCGGCCGGAGGGCATGGACCAGTGGAAGTCGGCCCATGCGGTGCCGACCGATGCGCGGACCCTGCCCGAGGCGCTGGTCGGGGCCGATGTGTTCCTCGGCCTCTCGGCGGCGGGCGCGCTGAAGCCGGAGATGGTGAAGGACATGGCGCCGAGCCCGATCATCTTCGCGATGGCCAATCCCGACCCCGAAATCTCGCCGCCGGACGCCAAGGCGGCGCGGCCCGACGCGATCGTCGCCACCGGGCGCTCGGACTTCCCGAACCAGGTCAACAACGTGCTCGGCTTCCCCTTCATCTTTCGGGGGGCGCTCGACGTCCGGGCGACGACGATCAACGACGAAATGAAGATCGCCGCCGCCGAAGCGCTCGCCGATCTCGCCCGCCAGCAGGTGCCCGAGGAAGTGGCTGCGGCCTACGGCGGCCGGGCGCACAGCTTCGGCCCGGAATACATCATCCCCGCACCGTTCGATCCGCGGCTGATGGAGGTCATCCCGGCCGCCGTCGCCGAAGCGGCGATGAAGTCCGGCGTTGCGCAATTTCCGATCGCCGACATGACCGCCTACCGGTCTGCGCTGAAGTCGCGGCTCAACCCGACCAATTCGGTGCTTACCGCCGCCTATGAAGCGGCGCGGGCGAACCCGAAGCGGGTGCTGTTCGCCGAAGGGGACGAGGATGTGGTGCTTCGCGCCGCAATCGCCTTCCGCGACGGCGGCTATGGCGTGCCGGTGCTGGTCGGCCGCGACGACGTGCACGACCGGCTGCGCGCGCTCGGCGCGTCGGACCCGGAGAGCATCGAGGTTCTGAACGCCCGCACCGTCGGCGACCGCATGCCGCAAATGGTCGAGCACCTGTACCAGCGGCTGCAGCGCAAGGGCTACCTCCACCGGGAAGTGGAGCGGATGATCAACCAGGATCGCAACACCTTCGCCGCGCTGATGATGGCGCTCGGCCATGCCGACGTGCTGATCAGCGGTGTCACCCGGCCCTATGTGCAGGCGCTACGCCAGTTGCGCCAGGTGCTCGATCCCAAGCCCGATTGCACGCCCTTCGGAATCCACATCCTGGTCGGCCAGAGCCACACCGTCTTCATGGCGGACACCACGGTGACCGAGCGGCCCACCGCCGAGCAGCTTGCCGAGATCGCCATCCAGACCGCCGGCGTAGCCCGGCGTATGGGCCACGAACCGCGGGTTGCGTTCCTGTCTTACTCCACCTTCGGCAATCCCGAGGGCACGTTCCTTGAGAACATCCGCGACGCGGTGCGGCTGCTCGACGAGCAAGGCGGCGCGGACTTCGAATATGAGGGCGAAATGGCGCCGGACGTAGCGCTTAACCCGGCCATGCACCGGGTCTACCCGTTCAGCCGCCTGACCGGCCCCGCCAACGTGCTGGTGATGCCCGGACTCCAGTCCGCCAGCCTGTCCGCCAAATTGCTGGCCGAACTTGGCGGCGACTCGGTGATCGGGCCGGTGCTGGTCGGCATGGCGCAGCCGGTGCAGATCGCCAGCATGACGGCAAGCGCGTCGGACCTGCTGACCCTGGCGGTACTCGGCGCGGGCGGCATCGTCCGGTAGAGACGAAAAGGCCCTCCGCGGCGGGTGCCGGGGAGGGCCTGTTCTGTCCCGAAAGGAGGACAGCGCCTAGTTAGGGCCGCCGGTGGGGGCGCTCATACCGCCGCTTCCGACCGCGCCGATATTGCCGAACAATTCTTCCAGCAGGCTTTTGTCGCGGCCAAGGGTCGGGGTTTCCTCGGAACTGGGATCGATCGATGCGACCTGCTCAACGCCGCGGCGGTCGACGGCGCTGACGTTGCCGGCGGGATCGAAGCGGACGCGCAGCACGATCTGCTCGTTCACCTTGGGCTGGGTGTAAGCGTAGTTGCGGGAGCTGCGGGAGACGTAATACCAGTCGTTCTCGTTGAATTGGCCGGTGAAGGTCGGGCGGCCAAGCGTGGTGAGCACCGAATCCTTGTTGTCCACGCCGGGCTGAACGGCCGTGATCAGGGTTTCGTCCGCGACATAGCCCTGATGGAGCCTGAGCTTGGTGCAGCCGGCGGTGGCGAAAGCGCCCGCGGCGGCGGCGATCAAGGCGATGCTGCGTGCATGGCGAACGATCATATTGGGAAAACTCCGTAAAAGAGGCGGCGCACCCCGCGTGGCGCCGCGCCCGCCTTGCGGCCAGGGACGTGAGCCCCCAATATCCGAGAAAAGCTGAACGGCGCAAGTACGCGCCCCTTCGCCGGAGAACCCTTTGTCCTTTCTGACCCGCCTGTTCGGCGACCGCGACGAGCGCCAGGCGCTGCGCCCCCTGTACGACTCGGCGGTCCGCATCGGGCGCGAGCCGGGCTGGTATCTGGAAGGCGGCGTTCCGGACACCATGACCGGGCGGTTCGACATCGTCTCCTCCGTGGTCGCGCTGCTGCTGCTTCGGCTGGAGGCCGAGGGCGACGCGGCGCGCAAGGATTCGGTGATGCTCACCGAATTGTTCGTCGACGACATGGACGCGACCCTGCGCCAGGCGGGGACGGGGGACCTGGTGGTCGGCAAGCGGGTCGCCAAACTGATGTCGGCGCTTGGCGGCCGGCTTGGGGCGTATCGGGAGGCGCTGGCGGGGGAAGGGGACCTCCACCTCGCCGTTCGCCGCAACGTATTTCGCGAATCGCCGCCTTCGGAGGAGGTCGTGCCGGTGGTGGCCGAGCGGCTGCGGGCCCTGCACGCACGGCTGGCCGGCGTCCCGCATGCGGCGCTGCTGGCGGGAGAGATTTGATGGTCGAGTTCAGCCGTACGTTCCGCATCGACACGATCGGCGGGACGCCGCGTGGCGTGGCGATCGACGCGAACGAAAGCGAACGGACGGCGCTGGCGGCGCGGTTCGGGCTGGAGGCGATCCACGCCCTTACCGCGGAGGCAGTCTTGACCAGAGATGGCGAGTCGGTGGTCGCCAAGGGCCGGGTGACCGCGTCGGTGGTGCAAAGCTGCGTCGCCACGGGTGAGCCGGTGGAGGAGGATGTGGCCGAGGATTTCGCAATCGAGTTCCGGCCGCAGGTGCAGGCCGATTCGGGCGAGGAGGAGATCGAGCTTAGCGAAGGCGAGCTCGACGTGGTGTTCTACGACGCGGCGGCGGTTGATCTGGGCGAGGCGGTGGCGGAGACGGTGTCGCTTGCGCTCAACCCCTTCCCGCGCTCGGCGAAGGCCGACGAGGTACTGCGCGCGGCCGGGGTGAAGAGCGAGGAAGAGGCGAAAGCGGAGGCGAGCCCGTTTGCCGGGCTGGTTGCGCTGAAGGGGAAATTGGGCAAGTAGGCACGCCTTCGGCCGTGCAGCAAGCCGTCATCCCGGACTTGATCCGGGGTCCACCTTTCTTGCCTTCCAATCAGTAGAAGAAGAAGGTGGATGCCGGATCAAGTCCGGCATGACGAACTTCTACGGCCCGGGCCGGCCTTAAAACGGAACGTCATCGTCTAGGTCGCTGTCGAACGCGGGCGCCGGGCGGGATTGCGGGCGTGAGCCGCCGCCGCCGGCACCGCCGCTGAAACCGCCGCCGCCGCCGCCGCCGAAGCCGCCGCTGCTTTGGTTGTAATCGTCGCCATAACCGCCGCCGGCTCCACCGCCGCCGCCGCCGCCGCCGCGGCTGTCGAGGAGGACGAGCTCGCCGCGGAAGCGCTGCAGCACGATCTCCGTGGAATATTTGTCGGCGCCGCTATTGTCCTGCCACTTGCGGGTCTGGATCTGGCCCTCGATGTACACCTTGGAGCCCTTCTTCAGGTAGGACTTGGCGACCTTGCCGAGGTTTTCGTTGAAGATCACGACGCGGTGCCACTCGGTCCGCTCCTGCTTGTTGCCGTCGCGGTCCTTCCAGGATTCGGATGTGGCGATGCGCAGATTCACAACCTCACCGCCATTGTTGAGCGAGCGGCTTTCCGGATCGTCGCCCAGATTGCCGACCAGAATAACCTTGTTCACGCCCGCCATCACCGTCTCTCCGGATTCTTAAACTGTTCGGGCAACCGATAAGCGAGCCGCCCCGCCCGCGCCAGTTCTTTACGCCGCGGCAGTCGCCAGGCGGCGGCCTTCGCGGCGGTTGCGGGTGAAGCCGAAAACGAGCAGCGCCAGCACCGCAAGCTGCGCGCCAAGCGTCTCGGCGGTGGGCGAGATGCCGAGGATCGGCAGGCGCGGGAAGCCGGCGAGCGGGGTAACGCCGATCATGCCCGCCTCTTGCAGCGCGCCGACGCCCTTGCCGGCCAGCACCACCGCGAGCACCGCCATCAGCAGCGAGCTGTAGGCGAAGAACTTGGAAATCGGCAGCGTCCGGCTGAAGCGGAACATGGCGACGGCGATCACCGCCAGGCAGAGCGCGCCCACCGCGGCGCCGAGGAGCAGCGAGGGGATGTTTCCTTCCGCCGACAAAGCCGCGAAGAACAAGATGGTCTCGAACACTTCGCGGTAGACGGCGACGAAGGCGAGCAGGAACAGGAACCAGGCCGAGCCGCGGGTCAGCGCGTGGCCGAGCTTTTCCCGCAGGTAGCGCTGCCACTCGTCGGCCTGCGCCTTGCCGTGCATCCAGATGCCGACGAACAGCAGCACCACAGCGGCGAGCAGCGCGCCGAAGCCTTCGGTAAGCTCCCGGCTGGCGCCGCTGATCGACAGGAAGTGGGTGGCCGCCCACCAGGTCGCGACTCCGGCCAGGATCGCGCTTGCCCAGCCGTAATGCACCGGGCGGGTCATTTCCGGCCGCTCCGCCTTGCGCAGGAAGGCGAGCATGGCGACGACGATGAGCAGGGCTTCGAGCCCCTCGCGCAGCAGGATGGAGAATGCGCCCAGGAACGCGGAGGCGCCGCTGGCTTCGCTTGGCGCAAGCGCCGCTTCGGCTTCGGTGAGCAGGGCTTCCACGGCGCCGGCGCGCGCGGCGACTTCGTCCGCCGGCCGCTCCTGGGCGATGGCCGAGCGCAGACCCGCCATGGCCGCTTCGACGCGCGCCATCAGCCCCGAATCGCGGGCGTTGAGCACCGGCTCCACCGGCTCGAAGCCGTCCAGATAGGCCGCAAGCGCCAGAGCCTTAGCCGCCCTGCGGTCGCCGGCGCGGTAGGCGGCGACGCTTTCGCCGAGGCGGGCGCGGGCGATGTCGAGGGTGGAGCCCGCGTCGGCGGACGCGCCGGCCACCGCACCCGGGTTGGCGCGCAGATAGGCCATCACCTTGTCGGCTTTGTCGGCGCCGATCTCCCGGCCCAAGGCGGCGGGGGTGAGGCCGGCAAGGGCGGTGAGGTCCTTCACCCGCGCCCGCAATGCCGGGTCGGCGTCCCACAGCGCGCGTCCGGCGGCTGCGTCCGGATAGGCGAAGCGGCCGGCGTAGAACGCGAGCGCCCATTTGTCTTCGGCGGGCAGGTGGCCGTAGCTCGCCATAGCCGTGCCTTCGAGTCCCTGGTCGATCACCTGGTAGAGTCCGAAGACGCTGCGCTCGGCGGCGCGGGCGCGGTCGGCAAAGGCAATGGGCGAGGGGTCCATGCCCTTCGCCATTGCCGTGTCCGCCTTGCCTTCCAGGCCGTGGCAGCTTGCGCAGTTCTGGCTGTAGAGCTGCGCACCGCGGGCAAGATCGGGCGCCGACTGCGGCGCGAGCGGCACCGGATAGGCCGCAAGAAGGGCGCCGGCGAGGCCGCGGGCGTGACGCGCCACCTCTTCCGGCGCGGCCTTGGCGGCAACCAGGCCGCGCAGCCGGTCGGCATCGGCGACCAGCGCCTGCTTGGCGGACGTGGCGGCAAGGCCTCCGAGCCGTTCGCGCACCGATGCGGAGAATTCCGTCATCTCCTGATATTCGGCCGGGTTGTGGACCTTTCCGTCCTGCACAGCCTCACGATAATCGACCGCAATGTAGTCGAGCAGCCGCCATGTCGTCGCAACGTCGCCGCCCTGCGCCGCGGCTGGCGCGGCGACGAAGAAGGCGGACAGGAGCGAGAGAAGCACCAGGAGGCGATGGCGGCGGCTGAGCATAAGGGCGCTTTCCGGAAAAGCAGTGATCCGGCGGAGCTAGCCTAGTTGCGATTGATTATCAATAACGACAAGCGCTCAGACGGCCGGGTAGCGAAGCCTGCCAAGGAAGCGGCTCAAGGACGGTACGCGCTCGCGGCCGCGGCGCCAGCTCCCCTTCACCTTCTCGATCTGCATGACGTTGTCGATCCGGCGGTCGAGAAAGGCGCGAGTCTCGGAAAGGTTTTCGCTGTCGTCGTCCAGGTAGACGAGCACGGTCGAGACGTAGACGCCGAGGAGGATGGTGCGCTTCGAATAATGGTTGAAGTCGGTCGCGGTGTCGCCGGCAATGCGCCACATCCGGTCGACCGCGCGCCAGTTCAGCCGAAGCGCGAGGGCGACATTCTGCGGCTGGGCGAGGATGGCGAGGGCGCGGCGCAGCGCTTCCTTGTGGGGGGTCGCAACCTCCAGCCGGTACATGACGAGGTCGCGGATGCGCTGGCGGATCTTCATCCGCTCGATCTTCTCCAGCGGAAAAGCGCGGGCCATGGCCCTGTCGATCGCGTCGAACCAGCCGTCGATCATGTCCGGCGCTCCGCCCGGCAAGGCGAGCCGCGCGCGCGGCGCCGGCACCCCGATCTCCGCCGCCGCCATGGCAAGCGCCTCGTCGCTCCAGCCGTCGAACACGGCATGGGCGGGGATGAGCGGGGCAAGGGCGAGGCGGAGCTCGTCCAGCGTCATGTCGTTGGGCGCGATGTCGTCCATGCCGCGGACCAATGATCCTGTGGAGGGAAGGATGCAAGGGTGCGGGGAGTAGGAGAACTCCCCGCCCTGCAAGGGACGGGAGTTTAGGCGGGGGACTTCCCCTCCCGCCCCGGCAGGCGGATCAGCACCAGGGCGGCCGCGATGCACAGGGCTCCGATCGCGTCGGCGGTGCTGAGGCGCTCCCCGTAGGCGAACCAGCCGATGGTGGCGGTGACGGCGGGTTGGGTGAGGAGGCCGAGACCGACCACAACCGGCGAAAGGTGGCCGACGGCGTAGACGAGCAGGCCCTGGCCGATGAGCTGGCTGCCCAGGGCAAGCAGGATGAGCGGAGTCCAATCGCCGGGGAGGATTTGCTCGCCGAGGCCGAGGGCGAGGAACAGCAAGGGCAGCGCTCCGGCGGCGGTTGCAATGGCGAGCACCGGCATCGGCGCCATGCTCCGCCGCGCCCGATCGATGGCGACGAGGTAGAAGACGTAGAACAGGCCGGCGAGGAGGGCGAGGAGATCGCCGCGCAGGTTCTTGGGCGACAGTTCGTAGGAGGAGCCCATCAGCAAGGCGGCGCCGGCAAGGGCGAGAACGATCGCCACGGCCTGCAGGCGGCCGGGCAGCGCCCGCGCGATCAGGAAACCGTAGAGCATGAGCAGGAAGCTCGACATGTTGGCGAACAAGGTGGCGTTGGCGAGCTTGGTGAGGCCGATGGAGAAGTGCCAGGCGGCAAGATCGGCGGCGAAGAACAGACCGCCGACCGCAAGGATGCCGAGCATCGCCGCCGACGGGCGGGCCGGTCCGCCGAGCCCCGGGCGGGCAAGGAGCAGCAGGAACGGCGCGGCGAGGGCGAGGCGCCAAAAGGCGGACGATACCGCGCCGACATCGGCAAGCCGCACCATCCACGGCCCGAAGGCAAGCATCAGGTTGGCGAGCAGCAGCGCCGGAAAGGCATAGCGCCCGGCGCGCGGGGCGGAAGGTGGGGCGGACGGGTGCATCGGGCTCGCGCCGCCGCTAGGGCTCGGCGCATCATGGCGTCAAGCAAGGACGAGTCGGCCCAGATCTGCTTCCTCTGCGCGCGGCCGCTTGGGCGGAAGGTGGAGTGGCACCATGCCGTCCCCAAGAGCCGCGGCGGGCGGGAGACGGTGCCGGTCCACCCGATCTGCCATCGCGCGATCCACGCGGCGCTGACGAACAAGGAGCTGGAGCGGGGCTTCGCCACGGCGGAGGCTCTGCGGGCGCATCCGGAGGTGGCGAAGTTCGTGGCGTGGGTGGCGGGCAAGGATCCGGACTTCCATGCGCCGACGCGGCGGAAGCGCGGGTGAGGGAAGAAGAAGCGGGACCCCCGCTTTCGCGGGGGTGACGACGGAGTTTGTGCTCCCCTCCCGTCATTCCCGCGAACGCGGGAATCCCGCTTCTTCTTCCTTATCGGCGCCGGCGGAACGCCACCCCTCAGGCCTCCAATTCGATGTCCCAGTAGAGGTAATCGCGCCAGCTGTCGTGGAGGTAGCCCGGGGGGAAGCTTCGGCCATTCTCCTGCAGTTGCCAGGTCGTGGGCCGGTACGGGCGGCGGAACAGGCCCATGTGCGCTTGCGCAGGGGTGCGGCCGCCCTTGCGCAGGTTGCACGGCGCGCAGGCGGTGGCGACATTCTCCCAGGTGGTGCGGCCGCCCTGGGCGCGCGGCACGACGTGGTCGAAGGTGAGTTCGCGCAGGTCGCCGCAATATTGGCACTGGAAGCGGTCGCGCAGGAACAGGTTGAAGCGTGTGAAGGCGGGGTTCTCGCTCGGCTTCACGTACTGGCGAAGCGCGATGACCGAGGGCAGCTGCATCGTTCGATTGGGGCTGTGCACTTCGCGGACATATTCGGCGACGATGTCGACCCGCTCCAGGAACACGGCCTTGACCGCGGTCTGCCACGGCCACAGGCTGAGCGGATAATAACTGAGCGGCGTGTAATCCGCGTTCAGAACCAAGGCAGGGCAAGCGTCGGGGTGCCGAATGAGATCGGGGTGGTACATAGACGGCGAACGGCCTCCATTTCCCTCGAGGAGGTTTCTCCCGAACGATCCGGCCTGTTCGCACCCAGGACGAAAGGAGGAGGCTCCCCTGTCCAGCCCTCTTCTCGGGCGAGAAGGTGACGCCGCCATGACAGCATGGAGCGCAAGCGCCCGTCAAGAGCGTCGGCGCTGATGCAGGTTGTTTCCCGCTTCGCGCCGAGCCCGACCGGGCGGCTGCACCTCGGCCACGCATATTCCGCGATGCTGGCGCACGACTTTGCGCGGGCACGGGGCGGGGCGTTCCTGCTGAGGATCGAGGATATCGATCCGGGCCGCGCGAGGCCGGAGCATGTCGATGGGATCGTCGAGGACCTTGCCTGGCTTGGGCTGCGGTGGGACGGCGAGATCGTGTTTCAGTGCGGGCGGTTGGCGCTGTACGCCGCGGCGCTGGCAAGGCTGAAGGCGAAGGGGCTGGTCTATCCCTGCTTCTGCACCCGCTCGGCCATTGCGGCCGAGATCGCGGCCAGCGCTTCGGCGCCGCACGGGCCGGACGGGGCGCTCTATCCGGGCATCTGCCGCCGTTTGAGCGAGGCGGAGCAGGCACGCCGCGCCGCCGCCGAGCCGCATGCCTGGCGGCTGGATGTCGCAAAGGCCGTCGCGGAGACGGGGCCGCTTTACTGGCACGACGGCGAAGCCGAGGTGCATGCCGAGCCGCAGGCGTTCGGGGACGTGGTGCTGGCGCGCAAGGATGCGCCGGTGAGCTATCACCTTGCGGTCACCGTGGACGACGCCGCACAGGGGGTCACCGACGTTGTGCGCGGGCGCGATCTCTACGCCGCTACCGACGTCCACCGCCTGCTCCAGGCGCTGCTCGGTCTGCCCACGCCCACTTACCACCACCATTCCCTCCTCGCCGACGCGGAAGGGCGGCGGCTCGCCAAGCGCCACGGTGCGCCCACACTGGCGGCGCTGCGCAAGGGCGGGACGGATCCGGCGGCGCTGCTCGCGGGGCTGCGTATAGGCCAAATGCCGGGTGGATATTCCGCCGCGGTCTCCTAGATAGGCCCTATGGATACTTTCCTTTTCGTCCTCATCGTTCTTGCCGCCGGCGCCACCTTGTTCGTGCTTGCCAAGGGCGTAATCGGCATGGCCCAGCAGAAGGATCTGAACGGCGCCCGCTCCCAGGCGCTGATGCGCAAGCGCGTCCTGTATCAGGCGATCGCCATCGTGTTCGTTGTGCTGTTCCTGATGGTGGCGAAGAAAGGCTGAGACGCTGGTCCGGCTCAACAAGATCTATACGCGAACGGGCGACTCCGGCGACACCGGCCTCGTCGACGGTTCGCGCATCTCCAAGGCCCATCCGCGCGCGCAGGCGATCGGCGACGTCGACGAAGCGAACAGCGCTCTCGGCATCGCGCTGCTTCATCTGGAGGGAGAGTCGGCGCGGATCGTGCAGGCGATCCAGAACGAGCTGTTCGACCTCGGCGCCGACCTCGCAACGCCGGGCGAGGACTTCGCCCCGTCCGAGATGACGCTTCGCATCGTCCAGCCGCAGATCGACCGGCTGGAGCGCGAGATCGACTCTATGAACGAGGAACTGGAGCCGCTGCGCAGCTTCATTCTCCCCGGCGGCAGCCCGGCCGCGGCCTATCTTCACCTCGCCCGGGCGATCGTCCGCCGGGCCGAGCGGGCGGCGGTGGCGGCGAGCGCCGAAATGGCGCTCAATCCGCTCGCCCTCATCTACCTCAACCGCCTGTCCGACCACCTGTTCGTCGCGGCGCGGCTTGCCGCCAAGGCCGGCGGCGGCGATGTGCTGTGGAAGCCGGGAGCCACCAGGGGCTAACCTGCGTTACTAATCCCGGTTAGCGGGCACGGGAGCGGATTTCGATGGCGACACGGGCGGCAACGGCTGACTTCGAAGCACTTGGCCCCCGCTACCGGGCGGTGCGGGCGCTCAGCCGCGCGATCGCCGCGCCCTTGAGCGATGCCGACGCGACTTTGCAGCCCTGCCCCGATGCGTCTCCGGCCAAGTGGCACCTGGCGCACACCACCTGGTTCTTCGAGACCTTTGTTCTGCGCGATCACGTGGCCGGTTATCAGGTGCACGACCCGCGCTGGTGTTTCCTGTTCAACTCTTATTACGAAGGCGAGGGCGAGCGGCACCCGCGGGAGAACCGCGGCATGCTGTCGCGGCCCTCGCTGGACGAGGTGCTCGCCTGGCGCAGCGCGGTGGACGAAGCGCTGGTGCGCGCGCTTCCAAGGCTCGGCGCCGAGGTGCTGGCGCTGGTCGAGCTCGGCCTCAACCATGAGCAGCAGCACGGGGAGCTGATGCTCACCGATATCCTCGCCGCCTTCGCCGAGAACCCGCTGCTGCCCGCTATTTGGGAGACCACGCCCGCACCGGCCGCCCAGGCGGGGCCGATCGGCAGCGTCCGCTTCGGCGGCGGCGTGGCCGAGATCGGGCATGGCGGGGGAGGTTTCGCCTTCGATTGCGAGGGGCCGCGACACCGGGTGCTGGTCCAGCCCTACGAGCTTGCCGACCGGGCGGTGACCAACGGCGAGTGGCTGCAGTTCATCGAGGCGGGCGGCTACACCACGCCGAGCCACTGGGTGGCCGACGGCTGGGCCTGGGTGAAGGCGCAGGCCGTGGATGCGCCGCTCTACTGGCGCCGGGGCGGCGAGGGCTGGGCACGCTTCGGCCTCGACGGGCTGCAGCCGCTCGCGCTCGCCGAGCCCGTCTGCCACGTAAGCTGGTACGAAGCCGACGCCTTTGCGCGCTGGGCCGGCGCGCGGCTGCCGACCGAGGCGGAGTGGGAAATTGCGGCGTCCGGCCTCGACCCCGCCTCCGGCAACCAGCTTGATGAAGCCGGCCCGGTCCGCCCCCGCGCTGCTCCGCCCGGTGAGGGCCTCCGCCAAATGTACGGCGACGTCTGGGAATGGACCGCCAGCCCCTTCACGCCTTACCCGGGCTTCCGCCCCGCGGAGGGGACGGTGGGCGAATATAATGGGAAGTTCATGGCCAACCAGTTCGTACTGCGCGGCGGGAGCTGCGCGACTCCGCGCGGGCACCTGAGGCAAAGTTACCGCAATTTCTTCTACCCCCACCAGCGCTGGCAGTTTTGCGGCCTGCGCCTGGCGCGGGACCTGTGATGGACATCGCCGTCAAACCGCAGGCCGATCCCGCCTTCCGCCGCGACGTGCTTGCGGGACTTGCCGCGCCGGTGCGGGCGATCCCCGCCCGCTGGCTTTACGACCTGCGCGGATCGGAGCTGTTCGAGGACATCACCCGACTTCCCGAATATTACCTGACCCGCGCCGATGCCGCCGCGCTCGAGGCGCATTGCCCTGAGGTTGCCGAGATCGTCGGCCGGGGTCGGGCGGTGGTGGAATTCGGCTCCGGCTCGTCCGCCAAGACTCCGATCCTGCTGCGCTGCGTTAAACCGTCCGTGTATCTGCCGATCGACATTTCGGGCGAGTTCCTGCGCGATTCGGCGGACCTGTTGGGTGGCGAGTTCCCGGACCTTCTGATCCACCCGTTAGAGGCGGATTTCATGCGGCCGATCAGGTTGCCGGAACAATTTGCAGAGACCCCGAAGCTCGGCTTCTTCCCGGGGTCGACGATCGGCAACCTCGTGCCGCCCTCCGCCGTCGATCTGCTCCGCTCGATGCGGGAAACGCTGGGAACCGGCGCCTGGCTGCTGATCGGCATGGACCGGGCGAAGGACGTCGAGACCCTGCTCGCCGCCTATGACGATTCGGCGGGGGTGACCGGTGAGTTCAACTTGAACCTCCTCCACCGGATCAACCGCGAGCTTGGCGGCACCGTTCCCGTTGAGGATTTCCGCCACCGCGCGCTGTGGAACGACAAATTGTCGCGGATCGAAATGCATCTGGAGGCGGGGCGCGACGTCGGCTTCGAGGTGGACGGCGAGCGCTTCGAAATGCGCGCCGGCGAGACCATCCACACCGAGAACAGCCACAAATACGGCCCGCGCGACGCGCGCCTGCTGCTCACCGCCGGCGGCTGGACGGTTCAGGAGGAATGGACCGACGCGGAGGAGCGCTTCTGCCTGGTCCTTGCCAAGGCGGAGCCGCTTCGCTTCGCGCCTTAGCGGCGCACTTCCGCCCGCCAGGTGGTGATGTAGTCGGTGGAGCCGCGGCACTCGTCCATGTCGGCTTGCTCGACCAGCCGGAAGCGGGCGCCGTCCCAGACGTAGGAGCGGGTGGACCCGCAGTCGCCAAGGCCGCGCGCCTTTGAGAAACTGCCAAGCATCGCCGACGCGGGATCGAAGCCGGCGTTGATCAGAATCGGCTTGCCCTCGCCTTCCCACCAGCTTTCGGGCGCGTCGAACCTGGCCACCCGCGCCGCCGCCACTCCGCCTTTGGCCGGCACGACGATCGGCACATAGCTGATATTGTAGGCGCCGGAGCCGCAGGCGAGCAGGACCAGCTTGTCCGGGCCGAGCGGCTGGACCTCCTGCTCGTCGGGCCCGCCGACTTCGTCGATTGTGCACTTGAAGCGCTTGCGCAGCGCCGCCAGGTCGCGGGCGGCGAGGCTCGCCTTGCGCCTGCTTCCGGCAGGCGCGGCGATCCGGGGCAAGGGCGGCGGCGGCGGCACGGAAGATGCCGGCTTGGAGCCAGGCCGGACCAACGCGGTCACCGTGCCGATCCGCCGCTGCTGCTCGTCCATATACAGCAAGGCCGCGCTCACGCCCTTCAAGGAGACGCGTCCCAGCGGCGTGCCATCGGGCTTGCGAAGCTCGAACTCGGCCGCGCCGCGCATGGCGGCGAGCACGGCGGGTGCATCGGCGGCAGCGACCGCCAGGGATCCCTCCCCATCCTCGGCCAGCCGGGCCGCGAGCGGCTTTCCATCGGCCACCAGGGTGGCCGCCTTCGTCTCCCCGCGTGTTTCAAAGGCGATTGCGGCACGCGCGCCGGCTTCGGGGCCCCGCCGGACGCTCATCGTCAGCGCGTCTTCCGGGAAGTTCTCCGGCATCAGGCCAACGGCGTGGCAGGCGCGGCCATTGTCGCAGCCGACCGCCCAGTCGCCGAAACCCTTCAAGGGCGAAGGCTGCGGCGCGGCGGCGGCGAGGAGGAGAACGGTAAGGATCATGGCGGGGAGACTAACCCGGCTTCGCCCCTTGCGCCAGCGGCTCGCCATTGCCCCACCTGCGCCGCTTGCCTACATGGACGGGAGCTTGGCGGGGAGTGTGTGATGGTTCTGGCGTTGATCTCGGTATTGATGCTGCTGCTGAACGTCGTGCGGTGGGTGATCATCATCCAGTTCGTGGTGAGCCTGCTGCTCCTCTTCAACGTGATCAACACCCACAACGATTTCGTGCGCAGATTGTACGGTGCGCTGGAGAAGATGACGGCGCCGCTGTACCGGCCCATCCGTCGCTTCATGCCCGATTTCGGCGGGATCGATTTCAGCCCGATGGTTTTGATCATCATCGTGATGATCCTTCAGCAGTTGCTTGGCGGCCTCTACCTCGACGTGTCCCGAAGCTACGCATGACCGCGGCGCTGATCGACGGCAAAGCCTTCGCCGCGCGACTGCGCGAGCAGGTGGCGGCGGCGGTTCCCGCATTTGCCGAACAGGTCGGCCGCGCGCCGGGGCTTGCGGTGGTGCTGGTCGGCGACGATCCGGCAAGCCAGGTCTATGTGCGGTCCAAGGGCAGAGCGACGAGCGAAGCAGGCATGGCTGGCTTCGAGCATCGGCTGGCCGATACGGTGACGGAGGAGGCGCTGCTTGCGCTCGTCGGGCGGCTCAACGACGATGAGAAGGTGGACGGCATATTGGTCCAGTTGCCGCTACCCGCGCACATCGATGGGAAAAAGGTCATCGCCGCGGTTGATCCGCGCAAGGATGTCGATGGCTTCCACCACGAGAATGCGGGGCGGCTGGCGGTCGGCGAGGATGCGCTGGTGCCCTGCACGCCGCTTGGCTGCCTGATGCTGCTCAAGGACCGGCTCGGCGACTTGTCGGGCAAGGAGGCGGTGGTGATCGGGCGCTCCAACATCGTCGGCAAGCCGATGGCGCAGCTTCTTCTCGGGGAAAGCTGCACAGTGACCGTGGCCCACAGCCGCACGCGCGACCTCCCCGAGGTGGTGCGGCGTGCGGACATCGTCGTCGCCGCCGTGGGGCGGGCGGAGATGGTGAAGGGCGACTGGCTTAAACCGGGCGCGACGGTGATCGACGTCGGCATCAACCGCGTTCCGGCGGAGGAAGACGGTAAGACGCGCCTCGTCGGCGATGTCGATTTCGCCAGCGCCAGCCGGGTGGCGGGCGCGATCACGCCGGTGCCGGGCGGCGTCGGGCCGATGACCATCGCCGTGCTGCTGCGCAACACGCTGGTCGCCGCGCACGCGCGTGCCGGGCTGCCGGCACCGGAGGGGCTATGAACGAACTCTTCGCTCTGTTTCTGTCGGCTTTCGTCACGCTGCTGGTGGTGATCGACCCGCCGGGCTGCGCGCCGATCTATGCCGGCCTGACCCGCGACTGCCCCCCGGCGGAGCGGCGGGCGATGGCGATCCGCGCAGTTCTGGTCGCCGCCGGGATCCTGCTGTTCTTCGGGCTGCTCGGCGAGGATCTGCTGAAGGCCTTGGGGGTCAGCCTGGCGGCCTTTCGGATCGCGGGCGGGATCATGCTGTTCCTGATCGCGCTGGAAATGGTGTTCGAGAAGCGCACGCAGCGCCGCGAGCACCGCGCCCAGGAAGTCAGCGCCGATACCGAGCATGAGGATGTGTCGGTGTTCCCAATGGCGATCCCGATGATCGCGGGGCCGGGTTCGATCGCGTCGGTGATGCTGCTGGTCGCGCGCAGCGACGGCTTGACCGAGACGCTGACGGTGTTCGCGGCGCTCGGCGCGGTGCTGATGCTGACGCTGCTGGCGCTGCTTGCCGCGGGGCCGCTGATGCGGCTGCTGGGTCACCGCATGGAAGCGATGCTGACGAGGCTGCTTGGCGTGATCCTCGCCGCGCTTGCCGCGCAGTTCGTGATCGACGGGATTTCGGTCAGCTTCAGCGTTTGACCCGCCACATCCGGTAGGGCGACTTGGCGGGCAGCGGCACGGCTTCGAGCCAGGCGGGGATCTTGCCGCGCATCAGCTGCATGTAGAACCCGTTCTTCGCGGCGCTGGCGTAGATCGTGCTTTCCGAAAGGTACGGGCAGATCAGCACGTAATCGATGCCGCGCGCCATCACTGTGCGGTGCGCCTCGTCCGCCGAGCCGCGAAAGGCGCGCATGGTGTCGACGATGTCGCGATCGTTGCGGTGGTACGGCCCGGCGACCGCGCTGTGGTGGGTGACGGCGATCAGGCGCGGGCCGAGATCGACGTGGGTGAGGACGTAGCCCCTGGGCAGAAGCGCGATCGGCCGAAGCGCGGCAAGCGTGGGGCAGGCGGCGTTGGCGCGGCCGACGGCGGGCGCGCGGTTGGGCTTGGCATCGGGGATGCGCTCGATGGCTTCCTGGACAAGCAGGCCGGAAACCAGAAGAAAGCCGCCCACCGTGCCCAGGACGCGGATGAGAAGCAGCCGGCTGGCGCGCACCCGGCCGATCAGCAGCAGCGCCAGGCCGGTGGCGCCCGGCACGGCGAGAAGCTGGGCGGCGGGCCCGGCGCGGCTTTGCCAGAGGAGAAGCAGGGCGGCGAGCAGAGCAGGGGCGGCGGCTGCGGCCCAGGGGGTGAAGCGCGCCATGTCGCCGCGGCTGCGCCACAGCATCAGCGCATAGCCGATCAGGCCGGCGGCGGGCAAAGCGACGATGCTCAGCGCGGTGCGCCAGCCATGGAGGTAGAGCGGCCGGGCCTCGCGGACGTGGCTTAGCCAGAGGTTCTCGGCCTCGGGCGAGATGCCTTCCAGGCGGCCGAGGCATTGCGGCCAGGCGAGTGCGAAAAAGGCGGCAAGCGCGACCCCGCCAAGCGCGGCGGCAGCGAAGCGGATGGCGGTGCTGCGCGGCGGAAGGAGGGACAGGATCACGCACACCGCGCCCGCGCCGACCATAGAGGAAAGCCAGACCGGCGAGAGTGCGTCGCAGACCGGCGCGCGGTTGGCGTAGGAGGCGAAGAGCAGGTAGCCCAGCGCGCAGCCGCCGGCGAGGCTTGCGCCATAAGCGGCGAGGCGCCGCGACTGCCCGCCGTCGCGTACCCACATCAGCACCGCCGCCGCGCCTGCAAGGGCGAGGTAGAGGAGCATTTCGAGCCCGATACTCAGCGACAAGGCCGTGGCGATGCCGAGGATTGCGCCGCCGCGTGCGCGCTTGGAATCAGTGAGCGCCATCACCGCGATGGCGAGGAAAGCGAGCTGCCAGCCGTGATGGTCGATGCGCAGCGGCAGGAACTGGCCGCGGGCCGAATGGCCGCACAGGAACAGCGCCACCGCCAGCGCATAAGCATGGCGGGAGACCAGACGCCGCACCGTGACGGCGAGCGCGGCGAACACGGCGAGCATGGGCAGCAGCGGCGCGATCGCCACCGCCCAGCGCTCGGCCGCGGCGCCGCCGATCAGCGGGAGGAGGGCAAGCTTGATGCCGGCGATGGGCAGGTCGACGAGGCGCGACCAGTGGATGTCGGCGCCGGCGGGCGGGTTCAGGCGGTATTGCCTGAGGTCGTACCAGCTTTGGCCCGCGAGCAGGTCGCGAACCTGCATGATGCGCAGATTGTCGTCGGTGTCGCCCAGTGCGAAGCCGCGGATCTGGGCCCAGCGGGTGAAGATCATCAGCCCGCCCGCGACGAGCCAAAGCAGGAGCAGCCACCAGCGCCAGTGCTTCTCAAGCCTGTCCAGCGCCTCCATGCTTTCCCGTCGCCCCTTTCCAACCCTGCCCAAGCGCATTAGTCGCTGGGCCTCAAAGGGCAAGCGGACCGAAAAAACAGAAAATGCCGATCCAGCGTACACTCGAGCGGCACTTTCCGGAGCATGCCCCGCTTATCTGGCAGATGATCCGCTTCGGGCTGACCGGCGGACTGCTCACCGTGCTGGTCGCGGGCGGCTATTGGATCGTCGCGGCGCTCACCGACATCCACCCGATGGTGGCGCTGACCTTGAGCTACCTGTTGTTCACGCCGGTCGGCTACCTGCTGCACAGCCGCTGGAGCTTCAAGGGCCATGGCAGCCGCGAGCGCGCCGGCGCCCGCACGATCCGCTTTCTCACCGTCAACACCTCCGGCTTCCTGCTCAACCAGTTCTTCGTCTGGTATCTGGTCAAGCATCTCGGCGGGCCGATCTGGTGGTCGGTGATCCCGATCGTCGCCTTCACGCCCCTGGTCACCTTTTCCCTCAACCGCCGCTGGGTGTTCAACTGATGGACCGCCGGGTTTACGACCGCATGGCCGAGCTGGACGAGCGCCACTGGTGGTACCGGGCGCGGCGCGGCATCCTGACCGACCTCATCCGCCGCAAGATCGCGTTGCCCGCCGATGCCCGCATTCTCGAGATCGGCTGCGGCACCGGCCATAATCTGGAAATGCTGCAAGGCTTCGGCCGCGCCGACGGGATCGAGATCGACCCCGCCGCGCGAGAGGTTGCGGAGCGCCGGCTCGGCCGTTCGATCGGCAGCGCGCCCTTGCCCGAGCTTACCGGGGTGGAAGACGGCGCGTATGACATGGTCGCGCTCCTCGACGTGCTGGAGCATGTGGAGGAGGACCAGGCGGCGCTGGTCAGCATTGCGCGCAAGCTCAAGCCCGGCGGCAGGATCCTGATCACCGTGCCGGCGCACCCCTGGATGTGGAGCGCGCATGACGAGGTGAACCACCACAAGCGCCGCTACACACGCAAGACTCTGAACAGGGTGATTGCCGATGCGGGGCTGAAGGTGGAGCTGCTGAGCTGGTTCAACAGCTTGCTCTTCCCGCTCGCCGCCGCAGCGCGGATCGCCGGGCGCTTCACTGGTAACAAGGACAGCGACGACAGGATGCCGCCCAAGCTGGTGAACGGCCTGTTCGAGACGATCTTCGGGTGGGAGCGCTATGCGCTCGGCAGGCTGCCGCTGCCGCCCGGCGTGTCGCTGGTCGCGATCGTCTCCAGGCGGTGATCGGCCGCGCTTAGCTCTTCCGCTTCATGGGCGACGTGGCCGAGCTGCGGCCGTCCGCCGGCGTGGCCGGCAATGTCGGACACGATGTACAGCGGCCGGCGCTTGGACTCGATGTAGAGCCGGCCGATATACTCGCCGATCATGCCGAGCACGAACATCTGCACCGCGCCGAGCACGACCACAACCAGCATCAGCGAGGTCCAGCCCTGCGTCGCGCGGCCGGTGAAGAAGCCGAAGGCGATGTAAAGCACGATCAGCGCGGAAGCGGCGACCAGCCACAGGCCGATATGGCTGGCCATGCGCAACGGCGCCGTTGAGAAGCCGGTCACCGCGTCGAGGGCGAAGCGGACCATCTTGGACAGGGGATATTTGGTTTCGCCGGCGTGGCGCTCGGCGCGGTCGTAGACGATCGGCACCTGGCGAAAGCCGACCCAGGCGACCATGCCCCGAATGAAGCGCGCCTGCTCCGGCAGCGCCAGAAAGGCGTCGAGAGCGCGGCGGCTCATCAGCCGGAAGTCGCCGGTGTCGCGCGGGATTTCGATCTCGGCGAGGCGCGAGAGCAATTGGTAGAACACCTTGGCGGTGGCGAGCTTGAAGGCGGTCTCGCCGGCGCGCTGGCGGCGTACCGCATAGACCACGTCGGCCTTTTGCCGCTCCATGGTGGCGAGCATGTCGGGCAGCAATTCGGGCGGGTCCTGAAGGTCGGCGTCGATGATCAGGATGCGCTCGCCCGAGCAGAGGTCGAGGCCGGCGGTCAGCGCAAGCTGGTGGCCGTGATTGCGCGACAGGTTGATGGCGACGAGGTGCGGATCGCCGTGGGACAGCGCCTGCATCATCTCCCAGCTCTTGTCGCGCGAGCCGTCGTTGACGAACACGATCTCGTAGCTTTCGTCGGCCACCGCCCGGGCGGCGGCGCTGAGGCGGCCGTGGAGCGCGCCGAGGCACGCTTCCTCGTTGAAGCAAGGCACAACGATCGAAAGGGCAGGCGTGGTCATTCACTCACCTTAAGGGCGGGCGCGAGCGGGCGCCGGTCGGCCACGCGGTACAACACGCTCGTGCCGCTGCGCCACACCTCTTGCAGGCCGCTGGCCGAGGCCGGATCGAAGGGAGGGGGGCTGATCAGCCAAACGTAATCGAACCGATCCCGCGGAAAGGCGGCAAGGGACTGGTCCAGCGTTGCCCAATTTTCGTTGCGGCAGCGGCGGCCGAGGACCTGCTGCGAGGGATCGCGGGAGAACCAGTCGCCGGGCGCGGGATAGCGGGCGGTGAGCAATTGCGCGCCGCTCATCGACCATTGATCGTTGGAAAAGGCGTTGCGGCGGACGAGGGCGAGCGCCGGAAGGTGCTCGAGCCGGGTCTGCGCCCATTGCCTGCGGCAGCGCACGCCGACGAAGGACACGACCCGCGCCTGCTCGGGAATGTGGGCCACGGCGGCGAGCTCGCGATCGTAGGCGCGGTCGTACATCCGGAAGCTTGCGGTGTTGCCGCCGATGCGGGCGGCGAAGAACAGCAGGCCAATTACGGCAAGCGCGGTTCCGGCACGGCCGATCCAGGCCGGCCGGTAGCGGATCGCGATCACGAAGGTGGCAAGCACATACGGCGCGAGCCGCATGTCGGCATAGTTGGAGCCGAACACGATGCGCGGCAGGCAGATGAAGACGATCGCAAGGAAGATCGCCGAGGCGGCGAGATTGCGCGAATATTCCAGGCGCCGGAACAGGACCAGGGGCAGCAGCAGCACCAGGCCGATGACGGCGAGCGAGCCTTCGTCCCACCACTGCCAGCGGTCGCGCAGGATCATCAGCACCCAATCGAGCTTCAGCTTCCAGCGGAACCACACCCCGGTGAAGCCGCCGACATGCTCGCCGCTTCGCCAGAGCAGCATCAGCAGCACGGGCGGGGTAAGGGCGGCGACATGGAGGCCGGTCTTGAATCCGCCTTTGAAGAAGCCGCGTTTGAGATCGATCTGGCGGACCAGTTCGGCGGAAAAGGCCATTACGCCAAGCGTGCCCCAGCCGAAGGCGTGGCAGACCCAGACCAGAATGGAGATCGGAACGAACAAGGCGGCGCGCAGCTTGAGGTGGCCAAGCCGCGCCAGCCGGAGCCAGAAGGCGAAAGCGAGAAAGGCGAGGCCCATCGAAAGGGCGAAGTTCACGAAGCCGAAGTTGAACGGGTAGCAGTAGACCAGCGGCAGCGCGAAAAAGGCGGTCGGCGGAATCCGTCCGTGCACTTCGCGCGCCACCCACAGGAAGCCCCCGGCGGTGAGCACGGGGATGACAATGGTAATGAACTTCACCGCGGCTTCGAGCCCGACCAGAGCGGCGAGCGGCCCGACCAGCAGATCGACCCCAAGATTGCCGATCAGCGCCCAGTTGAAATTGTAGAATTCGCGAAGAACCGGCACTTCGTCCATGTTGATCTGGACGTGATAGCGGCCGAGGTGGCCGGGCAGATCGACCAACGGCGGGATATCGGGCCAAAGCAAAGGCAGCGCGCACAGCAGGATCGCGCCCAGGACAAGGAGGTGGTTGTCCCACCAGTCCCGCGGCTGCTTGGCGCTCGCGCTTTCTCGTTCGGCGGGGGTGGAGGTCATCTTGTCCAGGGCGGGTGACGGTTACACGATGCCTTCCCCCTCTGACCGGGAATTTCAACCACAATCTTGGGCGAGAACGCGGCGGCGGCACGCGTGCGGGATGGTAAACCTTCGTTAACCTTCTTGCCCTAGCCCTCGTCTGGCAGGAGGGTGGCGATGGATTACGCAAGTTCTGGAGCGCTTTCGCCGGACGACGAGCTGGTCTCGGCGTGGAGCATGGCCCAGGCCGCGCCTGCCGGACGTACCGCGATAGCGATTTCGATCCTGGTGCCGGTAAAGGACGAGGAAGACGCGGTCGGGCCATTCGTGCGCCGGGTCGCGCCCATCCTCGACGCGATCATCGCCGAAACCTTTCCCGGGCAAAGCTGGGAAATCCTGTTCGTCGACGACGGCAGCCGCGATGCGACAATGGCCGCGATCCGGCTTGCCCATCTTCGCGACCCGCGGGTGCGCGCGCTGTGCCTGTCGCGCAATTTCGGCAAGGAAGCCGCCTTGTCCGCCGGACTCGACCATGTCGCCGGCGCGGCGGTCGTGCCGATGGACGTCGATCTCCAGGACCCTCCCGAAGTGCTGCCGGAAATGGTGGCGCGGTGGCGCGAGGGACATGAGGTGGTCTACGGCGTGCGGCTCGACCGGACCAGCGACAGCCTGCCCAAGCGGCTTACCGCCGACCTCTATTACCGCGCGCACAACCGCCTTTCCAACGACAAGATTCCGGAACATGCCGGCGATTTCCGTCTGCTCGACCGAAGCGTGATCGAGGTCATCAAGGCGATGCCCGAGCGCAACCGGTTCATGAAGGGCCTGTTCGCCTGGGCCGGATTTCGGAGCACCTCCGTCGGCTATTGCCGCGCCGAGCGGACCAGCGGGCACAGCAAGTTCAGCTACTGGAAGCTTTGGACCCTTGCCATCGACGGCATCACCTCGGCGAGCACCGCGCCGCTTCGGATCTGGAGCTATGTCGGAGTCGCGGTGGCGCTTGCCGGCCTTGCTTATGCCGGTTTCCTGATCGCCCGCACCGCCTTTTACGGGGTCGATGTGCCGGGCTATTCCTCGCTGATGGTCACCATGCTGTTCTTTGGCGGCCTGCAGCTCATCTCCCTTGGCGTGCTTGGCGAATATGTCGGCCGCATTCTCACTGAAACCAAGCGCCGGCCGCTTTATGTGATCCGCGCCCGATTGGGGCTGGAAGACTGATGGAACGCAGTGTTTTCGACAATATGGCGCAGATCGACGCCCGCCATTGGTGGTTCGCCGCCCGCCGCCAGATCATCGGCGCGCTGATCCGCGACCGGGTGCAGCCGCCGTCCGGCGCACGGATCCTGGAAGTGGGCTGCGGCACCGGTTCGAACCTGGAGCTGCTTGGCCGCTTCGGCGCGGTTGACGCGATCGAGCCCGATCCCGAAGCGCGCGCCTTTGCCGCCGAACGCAGCGGAGTCGCGGTAGCCGGCGGCACCCTGCCGGGCGGCGCCGACCTGGCCGACGGCGGATACGATCTCATCACCCTGTTCGACGTGCTCGAACACATTCCCGACGACGCCGGGGCGCTGGAAGAACTCGCGCGCAAGGTTGCGCCGGGGGGAAGCCTGCTTCTCACCGTTCCGGCGATGCCGTGGATGTGGAGCGGCCACGATGTCGCCCACCACCATCACCGCCGCTACACCGCCGCAAGCCTTCGGCGGACGCTTGAGGGGGCCGGGTTCGAGCTGCGCTACATCACCCATTTCAACAGCCTGCTGTTTCCGCTGATCGCCGCCGCCCGCGGCCTCGGCAAGGTGACAGGGCACGAAGGCGGCGACGACGCCATTCCCTCAGGCCCGGTCAACGGCGCGCTGCGCGCCGTGTTCGCCGCCGAGCGTCACCTCGTGCCGCACATGTCCCTGCCGTTCGGCGTATCGCTGGCGGTGATCGCCCAGCCGAAGCGCGCCGCCGCCGGTGAAAGGCTTGCGGCATGAGCGCGCCGATCCCGCAGGAGCAGTTCGCCGCCGCGCTGGTCCCGGCACAGGCCGCCTCCCCCCTGGCGATCCGGCTCTGGCCGGCGATGTGGATCGTTGCCGCCATGATCGCCACGCAGATCCTCGCCCGCGACATCGCGATGACGCGGTGGAGCGGCGACGGATCGATCGCTGACGTGGCGCAATGGGGCCGCGACTTCGTCAACGTCTACACGTCGGGATCGCTGACGCTGAACGGCGGCCTCGACATCCTGTACAACGTCGAGGCCTATCGCGCCTTCCAGCTCGAGCTCTTCGATAGCGGGATGAAGTATCATAATTATTCCTACCCGCCGGTGAGCCTGCTCTACACTTGGCTGTTCGCGCTGGTGCCGTATCCGGTGGCCTTGCTGGGCTGGCTTGGCGGCACGGGCGCCTTGTTCGTGCTCGCCGCGCGGCCCTACCTGCGCGACGCGGGCCTTCCGGTCTGGCTTGCGGTGCTTGCCCCGGCCTCCCTGATCAACATCTGGGCGGGCCATTACGGCTTCCTGATCGGCGCCCTGTGGCTCGGCGCCTGGCATGTGCTTCCGCGCCGCCCGGTGCTTGCCGGCGTGTTGATCGGCCTGATGGTGGTGAAGCCGCATCTCGCCATTCTCGCGCCTCTGGTGCTGGCGCGGCGCCGCGAATGGGTGGCGATCGCCGCCGCAGGTGTGACGGCGGGCGGCTTGATCGCCCTGTCGGTGGCGCTGTTCGGCGCCGACCTGTGGATCACCTACCTCACCGAGACCGCACGCCTTCAGGCCGCGATGATCGACGATACGGACAGCTTCTTCATCATGATGATGCCGACGGTGACGCCGTCCTTGGCGCTGCTCGGGGTGAGCGTCGGCGCGGGTGTGATCGTTCAGGCGCTGGTTGGGATCGCCGCTGTCGGCCTGCTGCTGTGGAAGCTTCCCAGGAATAGCGGCGACGCCGGTTTCGCCGCCGCCGCGGCAACCTTTCTTGTTCTTCCGTATGCCTTTTCCTACGACATGACGGTGGTTGGCCTCGGCGCACTTATCCTGTTTCACAAGGCGGTGACTCAGCGGCGGCCGGGCTCGTTCCAGCTCCTGCTCATGCTCGCCGCGCTGGCGCCGATGAGCATCCTGTACGTGAACAGTTACGGCGTGCCGCTGACGCCGCTGCTGATCGGCATCCAGCTCCTTGTCACCCTGAAGCTGTGGCGCGGCGAGGCGCAGGACGAGAAGCCGCTTCGGCCGGCCTTATGCTGAGTGCGAAGCGGCGGCCGATCTTTGCCGCCGGCCTGATCCTGATCGTCGCCGCGGCGATCGTGCTGCGCGCCCTGCCGATCGCGAGCTGGCCGCTGTGGCTGGACGAGAGCTGGAGCCGATGGCTTGCCGAAATGGATTGGGCGGGGTTGCGGGACAGCACCGCGCGGTACGATACGCACCCGCCGTTTTATTATTCACTGCTGAAGCTTTGGCTGGAGGTCGCGCCGCACACGCCGGAGGGGCTTCGGCTGCTGTCGGTGCTCGCCGGGCTTGCGATGCTGCCGCTGGCGTGGGTCTGCGCCTCGCGGGTGGAAGCGCTGCGGCGCGCCCCGGCGTTGCGGCTGGGAGGCGCGGCGCTGGTTGCGTTGTCGCCGCCCTTGGTCGTGGCGGCCCACCAGGCACGCCCTTATGCGCTGTTCGCGCTCGCCTTTGCGCTGGCCTTATCGGCGGCTCTGCAGCTGTTGAAGGCGGAGGAGGCGCGGCGTCCCTGGGCGCTGTGGATCGGCTTCGGTTTCGCGCTCGATGCGGTGCTTTGGCTGCACAATCTGGGAATGTTGTTCGCGGCCGCGCTGAGCGGCGCGCTATTCGTAGCCTTGTGGCGCGAGGGACGGCTGCGGCGCCACTTCGTGCCGCTGGCAGGCGTCCACCTCCTTTGCGGCCTGGCTTTCCTGCCGCACTTCGCCGCAATGATCGAGCAGCGGCGGGCGTGGCAGTCCGGCTGGCTCCGCTTCGTGCCGGGCGATGTGCCCGACGGGCTCGCTGGGGGACTTGCGATGCCGGGCGTCGGCGCCTTGCTGCTGTTCACGGCGGCGGCGTTCGGCGCGGCCGCCATGCTGCGCGACAAGGGCGATCGCGGCGCCGGGCTGGTTCTGGCGGCGGCGGCCTTTCTTCCCGCACTGCTTGCCCTCGCGATTTCAACCGTTTCAACGCCGGTGTTTCTGCCGCGAACGCTGGTGCCCTCTGCGCTGCCTTTGATCTTGCTTGCGATGGCCGGGCTTGCGCAACTTCGCTCGGCGGCGCTGCGCGGCGCGGCGCTTGCCGCCGTGCTGCTGCTTGCGGGAATAGCCTCGGCTGGTGAGGCGCAGCGCCCGCCGGAGGAGAAATGGGACGGGATCGCCGCCTGGGTCGAACCGCGGATGGCGCCAGGCGACGAGGTCTGGCTGCTGCCCAACGAAATCGTCCTGCCGCTCGGGTTCGCTGCGCCGCAGACAATAAGCCGGTTGAAGCCGCGGGGCATTCCCGCCGATTTCCCGGCGCCCCAGCACCGCGGGCCGCGTTACTCAGGCACCCCCGCGGTGCCTGGACTGACCGAAGCGGACGTCCGCCGCCTGGTTGGCGAGGCGCGCGGCCGCGGTGCGCGCGGCGTCTGGGTGGTGAGCCGCTTCCCGAACCTGTTCGACCCGGGCGGGGCGCTTGCTGCATCCCTGGGCGCCGGCGATGCAGGTTCGGGAACGGCTTTCGCACCGATCGGCATTCGGCACTACCGCCTGGATGGTGACCGCACCGGGGGGCAAGCGCGCGAATAAACCGTGACTTGTGAATGCCTTGGGCGGCGCGCGTTGGGTTGTTCAACGGCCGTACAGGGCCGGCGCGCTAGACGGCTGGAACGTGGAAGCGAGGCTTCCCCCAGTTCCAAGGAGTTTACTCTCATGAAGACGCGTTTCATCGCAGCCGTGGCTCTTGCCGCACTCACCGCCACCGCCACCGCCGCTTCCGCCCAGCCCGCCGAGCGCGGCCGTTTCGCCCAGCCGCTGACCCGCGCCGCCCTCCAAGCGCGCGTCGATGCCGGCTTCGCCCGGGTGGATGCCAATCGCGACGGCTTCATCGCCCAGGACGAAGCGCGCGCGGCCGGCCAGGCGCGCCGCGCCGGGCGAGGAGATCGTGGCGGCGACCGTGCCGGCCAGCGCGCCGAACGCGGCGAACAGCGCGGTGAGCGACGGGCAGAGGCATTTGCCCGCCTCGACACCAACCGCGACGGGATGATCAACCGCGCCGAGTTCGAGAACCGCCAGCGCCTCGGCCGCGAAGAACGCGCCGAGCGCCGGGCAGATCGCGCGGAACGCCGGGGCGTGCGCGGCGAGCGCCGTGGCGGCGGCGGCGGAATGTTCGCCCGCTTCGGCGGCCGCGCCTTTGGGGCTGCCGACGTGAACAACGATGGCCGTGTTTCGCGTGCGGAGGCTCGCAACGGCGCTCTCGCGCTGTTCGCCCGGGTGGACACCAACCGCGACGGTGCGATCAGCGCCGACGAGCGCCGCATTGCCCGCGAAGGCATGCGGAGCCAGCGCCAGGGCCGTCGCCAAGGCTAAGCATCGACGCACAGAAGAAGGGCCGGAAGCAGCGCTGCTCCCGGCCCTTTTTCATGCGCTCATTCGGCGGCGGCGAGGTGCCATTTGGGCGGCTCCTCGGACTCCCGAAGGCGCTGCGATTCCTCGTACATATAATCGCGGGTCATCGGGATGGCGTCGCGGCGCTTCACATATTGGAGCTGGAGATTGACCAGCCCGCCATAGCGGAACGCGGCCTCGGCGCCGGCAAGGTAGAATTGCCACATCCGGAAGAAGCGCGCGTCGTACATCTCGGTGATCTCCGCCTCGGCCCAGCAGGTTCGGCGGTACCATTCCTCCAGCGTGTGGGCGTAGTGGAAGCGCATCGTCTCGACGTCGGTGACGATCATGCGGTGCTTTTCGGCTTCGCTGACCAGCTCCGACAGAGCCGGGATGTAGCCGCCCGGGAAGATGTATTTTCTGGTCCACTTGTCGGTGACGCCCGGCCCGCCGGCGCGGCCGCAGCAGTGGGAGATCATCACCCCGTCGGGGGCAAGCAGCTCGCGGGTCTTGGCGAAGAAGCCGGGATAATGGGGCGTCCCGAGATGCTCGATCAGGCCGACGCTGCTGATCCGGTCGAACGGCCCCTCAACGTCGCGATAGTCCATCAGCTTGAACTTCACGCGATCGGAGACCCCGAGCGCCTTGGCACGCTCGTTGGAGAAATCGACCTGGTCCGGCGCAAGCGCGACGCCGAGCACGTCGACGTCGTAATGGCGGTGCATGTAGAGCGCGAAGCCGCCCCAGCCGCAGCCGATGTCGAGCACCTTCATGCCGGGCTTGAGGTGGAGCTTGGCGGCAAGGTGCGCCTTCTTGTCGAGCTGCGCCTTTTCGAGGCTGTTCGCGGTGTCGCGGTAATAGGCCATGGTGTATTGCCGGTCCTCGTCGAGGAACAGCTCGTACAGCTTGCGGGTGAGGTTGTAGGTATGCTCGGCGTTGCGGCGCGAGCGGGTCTTCCAGTTGATCTGGTCGAGCCGGCCGGCCATCACCGACAGCGACTTGCGCATCGGCCCCTTTTTCTTGAGCGCGCCGCCCTTCTCGAAGGGGGCGTTGTAGCGGACCAGCAGGATGAGGTCGCGGACGTCTGCGTCGCCCTCGACCACCAGGCGGCCGTCCATATAGGCCTCGCCGGCGCCGAGGCGCGGATCCTTGGCGATCGCCATCGCGGCGCCGCGGTCGGTGAGGCGGACCCGGACCGACTTGATGCCCGGGTCGGGCGCGCCGTAGCGATACTCCTTTCCGTCATGGTCGATGACGAGGAGCTCACCCTTTTTGAGGAGCCTGCGAAGCATTTTGTCGAGGAGCCACATGGCCGGAGAGAATAACTAAGCGCGGCGCAAGTGCAAGCGGGCGGGCGGAGGTGACCTCAGCCCTGAACAGCGCTTTGTAACGCGGCGCCTAAGTCCGCGAGGCGGAACGGTTTTTGCAGCACGACGCGGCCACGGTAGCGTTCCTCGATGCCGCCCAGGCCGTAACCGGTTGCGAACAGGAACGGGATTCCGCGCCGATCGAGCAGGTCCGCGACTGGAAAGCTCTGCTCGCCGGCGAGGTTCACATCGAGCACCGCGGCGTCGATCTCCGCCTCTTCGGCCAGGGCCATAGCGGGCGCGAGGCGGCTGGCCAGCCCGGCGACTTCGTGGCCGAGGTCGAGCAACATATCCTCGATGTTCATCGCGACGAGCATTTCGTCCTCGACGATCAGTACGCGCAGCCGTTCAGCCAAGGTCCCCCTCCCGCGCCGCTATCCGGTCGAGCGCCGCTTCAACCGTGCAGCGCAGGCCGTCCGCCTCGAAGGCGATTCGCGCCTCGCCGCCAAGGTCGCCGGCCAGGCCCTGCTCGATCAACCGCGATCCGAAGCCGCGGCGAACCGGCGCGGCGACAGGGGGGCCGCCTTGCTCCTTCCAGTTGAGGCAAAGCGTGCTGTTTTGGTCCGTCCAGGCGATGTCCACCCGCCCGCCATCGGCGGAGAGCGCGCCGTATTTCGCGGCGTTGGTGCCGAGTTCGTGGAGGGCGAGGGCAAGCGCCAGGGCAGCGCGCGGGCTGAGCCAGACTTCGGGGCCGGAGACGGTGAAGCGCCGCTCGCCGCCGAGATGCTCGATCGCGTCGCGCACCACCCGCTCGAGCGCGGCACGCTCCCAATTCTGTTCGGTGAGAAGGTTGTGCGCCTTGGACAAGGCGATCAGCCGGGCTTCGAACCGGGCCCGCGCTTCGGGCAGAGGGATGTTTCCGCGCAACGTCTGGAAGGCGATCGCCTGAACGGTGGCGAGGCTGTTCTTCACCCGGTGGTTGAGCTCATTGATCAGCAACCGCTGATGCTCCTCGGCGACCTTTTTCTCGTGGATGTCCTCCGTTGAGCCGTACCAGAGCAGGATCGCGCCGTCGGGCCCGCGCCTCGGGAAAGCGCGCGAGCGGGCCCAGCGGCTGCCGCCCACCATGTTGAGCCGGTGCTCGATATCGTAGGTCTCGCCGGTGGCGAGGCAATCGGCCCAGACGGCCAGGCTGCGCCCGACATCTTCGGGGTGCAGACCCTCGGCCCAGGCGGAGCCGAGGCCGGTGGTTCCGGTCCAGTCCTTCCAGCGGCCGGAGACGCGGTTGAGCTTGCCGTTGGGAAGCGCCGTCCAGGTGACCTGCGGGTTGGATTCCACGGTGTGCCGGTAATGGTCCTCGCTTTCGCGAAGCGATTGTTCGGCCTGGGCGCGCTCGATCGCCGACCAGGTCCGCTCCGCGACGTCGCGGGCGATTGCCGCGTCCGAGCGTTTCCACAGGCGGGCGTGCGGCTCGTGGACGTAGAGCATCGCCTTGAGCGCGCCGTCCCGAACCAGGGGGACGGTGATCAGCGCTCGCAAACCGACCGCCTCCCAGGCCTGGGTGCGCTCGGCGCCGAGCGACAACAAGCGGATGTCGGGAACCGTCAGCACCTGGCCGGAGCGCAGCCAGGCAAGCGCGTCGTCGCCGAAGCTGGCAAGATCGGTGCGCTGGCCGGCAAGGCTCAGCACATCCGGATCGGCGGTCCAATCGCTTCGCACCCACGCGCTCGAGGTTTCCTCGTCGATCTCGGCGTAACCGACGCGGGCGGCGCCGAGATATTCGCCAAGCAAGCGGGTGGCGCTGTGCTTCACCGAGTCTGCGTCGTTTGCGCCGCGCAGGGCATCGGCGAGCAGGACCTGGAAGGACAGGCGCTTCTCGGCCGACACCATTCGGGTGACTTCGTTGGCCTGGTTGAAGATGGCGAGCAACCGGCCGTCCTCGGTGAGAACGGGAACGAGGTGGCAATTCCACCACCGTTCCTCGTCCACCCCGTCGCGGGCCACCGTGAGCGATTGTTCGCGCACGAACGCGCCTTCGCCGCTGCGGACGATATCCGCCACCAGCGGTTCGGCCAGGGCCCAAAGCGACGTGGCGACTTCGGGCGCGGGGCGGCCGAGGGCGGCTTCCCCGCCGATCAGATCCACCCAGGCATCGTTATGGAGCAGGATGCGGGTCTCGCCGATGTAAAGCGCGGCCGGAATGGCGGAGCGGAGGCAAAGATCGACCGCGGCGCGGAGGCGTTCGGGCCAGGCATCCATCGGACCGAGCGGCGTCAGGCTCCAGTCGAACAGGCGGACGAGCTCGCTTGTGCGGCACGGCCGGCCGGTGGGCATTTCGGGAGCGTAGAGGGCCATTTAAGCTTTCTGTTCGGCCGCCAGTCTTAACGGCTGGGGCGCGGAACAGAAAGCCTTGATGAAGAGCGAACGCAGCCGGTGATCAGGCGGGGATTTCGGCTTGCTTTTCGGCGGCGATCCGGTCGAGCTCGGCGCGGCTCTTTTTCTCGGCGGCGGACTTGAGCTGACCGCAGGCGGCCATGATGTCGCGCCCGCGCGGCCGGCGGATGGGGGCGGAAATGCCGCCTTCGTAGACGAGGTCGGAGAAACGCTGCACCCGCTCCGGCGTCGAGCATTCGTAGGGCGCGCCGGGCCAGGGGTTGAACGGAATAAGGTTCACCTTGGCGGGCAGCTTGTACTTCTTGATCAAGCGGACGAGCTCGCGCGCATCGTCGTCGCTGTCGTTCTTGTCCTGGAGCATGACATATTCGAAGGTGATTCGGCGGGCATTGTTGGCGCCGGGATAATCGGCGCACGCCTGGAGCAGCTCCTCGATCCCGTATTTCCGGTTCAACGGCACGATTTCGTCGCGCACTTCCTTGGTCACCGCGTGGAGCGACACGGCCAGGTTGACGCCGATCTCCGCGCCGGCCCGAGCCATCAGGGGGACCACGCCGGAGGTGGAGAGGGTGATGCGGCGGCGGGAGAGGCCGAGTCCGTCGCCGTCCATGACGATCTTCAGCGCATCGCGCACGTTGTCAAAATTGTAGAGCGGCTCGCCCATGCCCATCATTACGATGTTGCTGAGCATTCGGCCTTCCGGCTGGCTTGGCCACTCGCCGAGCGCGTCGCGGGCGAGCATGACCTGGCCGACGATTTCCGACGCGTTCAGATTGCGCACCAGGCGCATGGTGCCGGTGTGGCAGAAGCGGCAATTGAGCGTGCAGCCGACCTGGCTCGAGACGCACAAGGTGCCGCGGTCCGCATCGGGGATGAAGACCATTTCGAAATCGTGGCCGTCATCGGTTTGCAGAAGCCACTTGCGGGTGCCGTCGGTGGACACCTGCTGGACCTCGATGCGCGGGCGGCCGACCTTGAAGCGTTCGGCGAACCAGGCGCGCTGGGGTTTGGCGATGTCGCTCATCGTGTCGAAGCCGAGGGCGCCGCGATTGTAGATCTGGTGCCAGATCTGCTTGGCGCGCAGCTTGGCCTGCTTGAGCTCGAGCCCCGCTTCGGCAAGCGCGTCCCGGATTGCGTCGCGGGAAAGACCGACGAGATCGACGCGCGAGTCTTCGGACGCGACGGTTGGGCGCGGCACGGTGACGGGGTCGATTAGCCCCGGGATCGTCATAAGAGCTGTCATGAGGCGCCCTATGTAGGCGAAACGCCCAGGTTTTTCCAGTCAGCGCTTTTTCCAGTCAGCGCTTGGGCGCGCAGGCGATGGCCGCGGCATCGAGCGCGGTGGCGGCGCCGCGAAGCTGGTAGGAATCGCGCATCAGGCCGCCGCGCACGTTGCGGGTTTCGACCGTCATTTCGAGACCCGAGCGCATTGCGGCGACGATTTCGGCATCGGCGCGGCCGTCCGGCGCCCAGGCGTCGGCGCCGCCGCCGGTGAGCTGAAAGGTGCGCTGGTCGATCCGCAGAAGCACCGCCGAGCCCTGACGCTTCGGCTCGGCCAGGCGGATGTGGAGCTGGCCGCGCACGCCTTGCGCCGGGAACCAGCCGACCGACGCGAAAGCGCGCGCTTTCGAATCGCGTCGCGGCTTCATCGGCTCCGAAATCGAAAAGCATCGGCTCTTTTCGGCAAAGGCGCCCCACAGCCCGAAAATTCCCAAGGAACGTTGCTGCGCTGCAGCAGGAGCGGCAAGCGCCAGTGATAAAAGGAGAAAAACCGGCCTGCGCATGGATCTGGAAAACACCTGAATTGTGGCACTTTTGCAACGATAAGTTTTGTTTAGGTACGGTTCATGAAACCTTTCGCAAGTGCGAAGCGCTGGGAGGCACCGTTCACCAAGGCCATCCCCCGGCCGTAACAAAATGGAGTAAGTTCATGCGTAAGTACATCATCGCGGCGCTGTTTGCCGCAACCGCCGCGTCGCCCGCCTTTGCCCAGACCGCGGACACGGCCGCAACCAACCTCGGCGGCTTCCGTATCGAAGGCCTGGTCGGCTACGAGACCACCGACATCGAGGACGAAGGCACCGATGGCCTGACCTACGGCGTCGGCGTCGGCTACGACGTTCAGTCCGGCCGCACCGTGTTCGGCGTCGAGGCCGAAGCGATGGAATCGGAAATCGGCGAGTGCGTGAATGGCGTCAACGTGACCGGCGACACGCTGTGCGCCAAGGCCGGCCGCGATCTTTATGTCGGCGGCCGCGTCGGCGCAGCGGTGGGCTCGAACGCCCTCGTCTATGCCAAGGCTGGCTACACCAACACCCGCTTCGAAGCGTCCTACCAGGCTTCCGCCACTGCCACCCAGGTCAGCACCAACGAGGACCTGGACGGGGTTCGCGTCGGCGGCGGCGTGCAGTTCGGCCTCGGCCCGAACCTCTATGCCAAGGCGGAGTATCGCTACTCCAATTACGAGCAGGGCTTCGACAAGCATCAGGGCCTCGTCGGCGTCGGCTTCAAGTTCTAAGCCGCGTCCCGTTGCTCGAAGAGAAAGGCCGGGGTTATCCCCGGCCTTTTTTTAGGGGCTGCGACAACCCCCTAGCCCTCCCCCGCGGGCCGCTTTACAACCCCCTTCAAAGTACCACTCTGGGGGTTTCTCATGAAGGCGACGATCGAACGGGCTACCTTGTTGAGGAGCCTCGGCCACGTCCAGTCCGTGGTGGAGCGCCGCAACACGATCCCGATCCTCAGCAACGTGCTGATCGAAGCGCAGGACGGCGGCGGGCTTCGCCTGATGGCCACCGATCTCGACCTGCAGATCAACGAAACCATCGAGGCCAACGTCACCCAGGCGGGTGCGACCACGGTTTCGGCGCACACCTTGTTCGACATCGCGCGCAAGCTTCCCGAAGGCAGCCAGGTCGAGCTCAATGCGGCCGAGGGCAAGATGCAGGTCAATGCCGGCCGCGCCCGCTTCAACCTGTCTACCCTGCCGCGCGACGATTTCCCGGTCATCGCCGAGGGCGATTTGCCGACCCGCTTCGAGTTGCCGGCGGCGACCCTGCGCCAGATCATCGACAAGACGCGCTTTGCCATTTCCACCGAAGAAACGCGTTATTACCTGAACGGCATCTTCTTCCATGTCTCGGACGAGGCGCAGCCGGTGCTGAAGGCGGCCGCCACCGACGGCCACCGCCTCGCCCGCGTGACGGTGCCCCGCCCGGCGGGCGCCGAGGGCATGCCCGACGTGATCATTCCGCGCAAATGCGTCGCCGAGCTTCGGAAGCTGCTCGACGAGCTGGAAGGGACCGTGCAGATTTCGCTTTCCGAAACCAAGGTGCGTTTCGGCCTTGGCACCGCGATCCTGACGTCGAAGCTGATCGACGGCACCTTCCCGGATTACAGCCGGGTGATCCCAACCGCCAACGACAAGCTGTTGCGCATCGATCCGCGCTCTTTCGAGGAAGGCGTCGATCGCGTCGCCACCATCGCCAGCGAGAAGACCCGCGCGGTGAAGCTGTCGCTGGACCGGGACCGGGTGACGCTGTCCGTCACCAGCCCGGAAAACGGCACGGCGGCTGAGGAAGTTTCGGGCGATTACAGCGCCGACGGCATGGAAATCGGCTTCAACGCCCGTTACCTGCTCGACATATTGGGCCAGATCGAAGGCGACACGGTGGAGATGCACCTGGCCGACGCCGCCGCGCCGACCCTGCTGCGCGAAAACGACAAGGCACAGGCGCTGTACGTCCTGATGCCAATGCGGGTGTGATGCGCGCCGCTTTCCTGTTCTTCGCGGCGGCGGCGGCGGCGTTGGCCGCGCCGGCCTGGAGCCAGGGGCCAGCCGCGGTGCCGGCTTCGCCGGCGCAGGAGTTCAGCGCCGAGGCGCTGGCGTTGGCGCGATTGGCCGAGCCCGCGGGAGATAGCACCGCTGCTGCCATGGCCTCCGCGAAAAAGGCGTTCCTCAAGCTTCTGGAGGAGGACGCCGACTCAGCGTCGCTGGAAGAGGAATATCCCGGCATATCTGAGGCGGTATGGGCGGCCATGGAGCCGGTGATGCGGGAGTCGATCGAGGCGGACACGCCGGAGCTTTGGGAAAGGCTGGCGCGCCTTTACACGCAGCGGCTGACGCCGCAGGAGATTGCTGGTCTCAGCCGCTTCCATGCCAGTCCGGCCGGCCGCAAGATGGCCCGCACGATGCAAGAGAAATCGGATTTTACCCCGATCATGGAAGCGGCCATCGCGTCGCCGGAGGGGGAAATCTCGGCGGAAGCGATGGTAAGGGCACAGGCGCCCGGACGGGCGGCCGCGATACGCTCGATCACTGCGGATGATGAAGGGGCGCTGAAGCAGCTCTCCCAGTCGATCTCGCTTCCGAAGCTTTACGCCCTTTCAGCGGAAGTGCAGCGCGTCACGGTCGAGTGGATGAACGAGCCCGATCCCGCCTTGGATGCCCGGCTGGAGAAGGTCGTCGAGGACCGGATCACCCGCTTCATGGCCGAGGCCGACACCAAGAAGTAGCGCGGCGCCGTGCTTGCGCTTCCTGGCCAGCGCCGCCATTGCCGCAAGCGGTGACCCTCAGCCGCCTCAGCCTCACCGATTTTCGGTCCTACCGCGATGCTGTGCTCGCGCCCGGGCAGGGGCTGGTTGTGCTCACCGGTGAGAATGGCGCCGGCAAGACCAACGTGCTCGAGGCCGTCTCCTTGCTGTCGCCGGGGCGCGGACTTCGCGGCGCGGCGCTTTCCGAGATGGTTCGCAGCGGGGCAGGCGGCGGCTTCGCGGTGGCGGCGCGGCTTGGCGACGTGGAGATCGGCACGGGCACTTTGCCTTCCGCACCCGAGCGGCGGCAGGTGCGGATCAACGGCGCTTCGGCCTCGGCAACATCGCTTTCCGAATGGCTGTCGATCCTGTGGCTGACCCCGGCGATGGACCGCTTGTTCCAGGAGGGGGCGAGCGGGCGCCGGCGGTTCCTCGACCGGCTGGTGCTTGCCCTGGAGCCCGGCCATGCCGTGCACGCCGCGCGCTACGAGGCGGCGATGCGGGCAAGGAACAAGCTGCTCGGCGAGGAGCGGCCGGACGCGGACTGGCTGACCGCGCTGGAAGCGCGGATGGCGGAGCATGGCGCGGCGATCCGCGATGCGCGGCGCATGGCCGTGGCGGCGCTGGCGGAGCAGCTTGCCGGCGCGCCGGAGGGGCCGTTCGCCCGCGCCGGGCTGGCTCTGGAGGGCGGCGATGAGGAGGATCTCGCGGCGGCTTTCGGCGCCGGCAGGGCGCGGGACGCGGCGGCGGGGCGGACGCTGGCGGGGCCGCACCGCACCGATTTCCTCGTTACGCATCTCGGCAAGAACCAGCCGGCGGTTTTTTGCTCGACCGGCGAGCAGAAGGCGCTGCTGCTCGGCATCATCCTCGCCCATGCGGACCTTGTCGCGGACCGCGCCGGGCGGCGGCCGATCCTGCTGCTGGACGAGGTTGCCGCCCATCTCGATCCGCGCCGCCGTGCCGCCTTGTTCGAGCGGCTCGAGGCTTCGGGCGGACAGGTGTGGATGACGGGCACCGAAGCATCGCTGTTCGAGTCGGTGGGCGCGGACGCCTCGCGGCTGGAAGTGCGCGACGGGGCGGTGTTCACCGTCTGAGCGGCGCCGGAATCAAGCAATTTCCTTGGGTTTCGCCGCGCGCGCGGCTATATCTTGCGCATGGCAACATCATCGAACGAAAACAGCTACGGCGCGGATTCCATCAAGGTGCTGAAGGGCCTCGACGCGGTCCGCAAACGGCCGGGAATGTATATCGGCGACACCGACGACGGATCGGGCCTCCACCATATGGTGTTCGAGGTGTCCGACAACGCGATCGACGAGGCCCTTGCCGGCCATTGCGACCTGATCAACATCGTCTTGAACCCGGACGGCTCCGTCTCGGTGGAGGATAATGGCCGCGGTATTCCGACCGGAATCCATGCCGAGGAAGGCGTGTCGGCGGCCGAGGTGATCATGACCCAGCTCCACGCCGGCGGTAAGTTCGAGAACACGTCGGACGATAATGCCTACAAGGTGTCGGGCGGGCTGCACGGGGTCGGCGTGTCGGTGGTGAATGCGCTTTCGGAATGGCTGGAGCTGAACATCTGGCGCGACGGCGAAGAGCATTGGATGCGCTTCCGCCACGGCGACGCCGAAGCGCCGCTCAAGATGACCGGCCCGGCGCCCGAGGGTCGTAAGGGCACACGCGTCACCTTCATGCCGAGCGCGGAGACGTTCAAGATCCTGGAGTTCGACTTCGACAAGCTCGAGCACCGCTTCCGCGAGCTCGCCTTTCTCAACTCCGGCGTCCGGCTGATCCTCACCGACGCCCGGCACGAGGAGGAAAAGGCCGTCGAGCTGTTCTACGAGGGCGGCATCGCCGCCTTCGTGCGCTATCTCGACCGCACCAAGACGGCGCTGATCCCGGAGCCGATCTCCGTCACCGGCCAGCGCGACGATATCGGCATCGAAGTCGCGCTTGAGTGGAACGACAGCTATTACGAGCAGGTCCTCTGCTTCACCAACAACATCCCCCAGCGTGACGGCGGCACCCACCTCGCCGCCTTTCGCGCGGCGCTGACCCGCACCTTGAACGGCTATGCCGAAAAGAGCGGCGCGCTGAAGAAGGAGAAGGTGAGCCTGACCGGCGACGACATGCGCGAAGGGTTGACCGCAATCGTCTCGGTGAAGCTGCCCGATCCTAAGTTCGGATCGCAGACCAAGGACAAGCTGGTCTCATCGGAAGTGCGTCAGCCGCTGGAAAGCCTGATGGCCGACAAGATGTCGGACTGGCTCGAGGAAAACCCGCAGCACGCCCGCACCATTGTCCAGAAGATCATCGACGCCGCCGCGGCCCGCGAGGCCGCCCGAAAGGCGCGCGAGCTGACCCGGCGCAAGGGCGCGATGGACATCGCCTCGCTGCCCGGCAAGCTCGCCGACTGCCAGGAGCGCGACCCCGCCAAGTCCGAGCTGTTCCTGGTCGAGGGCGATTCCGCCGGCGGCTCGGCCAAGCAGGGCCGCGACCGCAGCACCCAGGCGATCCTTCCCTTGAAGGGCAAGATTCTCAACGTCGAGCGCGCGCGGTTCGATCGCATGCTCTCGTCCAAGGAAGTCGGCACCCTCATCCAGGCGATGGGCACCGGCATCGGCCGCGACGATTTCAACATCGAGAAACTGCGCTACCACAAGATCGTGATCATGACGGACGCCGATGTCGACGGCGCCCACATCCGCACGCTCCTGCTGACCTTCTTCTACCGGCAGATGCCGGAGATCATCGAGCGCGGGCACCTCTTCATCGCCCAGCCGCCGCTCTACAAAGTCGCGAAGGGCCGCTCGGAAGTCTACGTCAAGGACGACGCCCGGCTGGAGGAGTATCTGATCGACGCCGGCATCGGATCCATGGTGCTGGAGGGCGCCGAAGGCCCGCGCTCGGGCCAGGACCTGCGCTCGCTGGCCGACCATGCCCGCCGCGTGCGAAGCCTGATGCGCTACGTCCCGCGCCGCTACGATCCGGGCCTTATCGAGGCTCTGGCGCTGAACGGTGCCCTCGATCCGGCCTGCCCGGAGAAGGAGCGCGCCGCCGCGATCGTTCGCGCCGCAACCTTCCTTCAGGGCAGCGACCAGGATGCGGTGTGGACCGGCGAGATCGGCGCCGACGGCGACTATATCCTGCGCCGGCTGTGGCGCGGAGTCACCGACCACCATGTCGTCGACCACAAGTTCGTCGCCTCGGCCGAAGCGCGCAAGCTTCACGGCCTCGCCGCCGAGCAGGCCGGCGCCTACGCTCAGGCCTCGCGGCTGGTGTCGCTCAGGGCCTCTGCCAAGGCGGACGCCGCCGACGAGCAGGAGGAGAACACCCCGGGCGCCGCGCTCGACATCGCGCCGCCGGAGCGGGCGCCTGATGCCAAGGGCGCTTTGGTCCGCCGTCCGACCGAGTTGCTCGACGCGATCCTCGCGGCGGGCCGCAAGGGCCTGTCGATCCAGCGCTACAAGGGGTTGGGTGAGATGAACGCCGACCAGCTTTGGGAAACCACTCTGGATCCGGAAAACCGCTCGCTGCTTCGCGTCGAGGTCGAGCAGGCGGACATCGCCGACGAGATCTTCACCCGCCTGATGGGCGACATCGTCGAGCCACGCCGCGAGTTCATCCAGGACAACGCCCTGAGCGTCGCCAACCTCGACGTTTGAAGCGCTGCAAGCGGGGAGCTCTCAGGCTGGCGCCGGTTCGATTACTGGTCGAGGGGCCTTAAGCCACCGGAGCAGCATCCGCTGCGCCGGGCGCTCCACTGCGTAGTATAAAAGGGCCGAAGCGACGAACACCGCCGCCAGATAGGCTGTGGCAACAGCCGGGGTGAACGTTGCGCCGCCTTTCAGAAAGGCGAATTTGAAGAGCATCAGGATGAAGTAATGGGACAGGTAGGTCGCGTAGCTGACCTTACCCAGCCAGACGAGCGGCGCGGCGGCAAGGGCGCGGCCGCGGTACAGAGCGAGGCCCAGGGCGAGGGCTGCCCAGGCCAGCGGCATGACGGGCATGCCGACGGTGGACCAGGCGAGTGCGAGGCCCATTGCCGTGGGGATGAGATAGCGGGCAAGCCGCTCGTGCGCCTGGAAGCGCCGGTACAATTCGCAGACGATCACGCCCATCGCGAACTGGGCGAGGCAGCGAACCAAGCCGGTTTGCGCGACGGCGTCCGGATACGGGTAATCAAAGGTGGCAAAGAAGCCGTGGACGGTCAGCGAGAGCGCCACAAGAAGGGCGGACAGCAGCCACAGCGGCCGGGTGCGGGGGCGGAGCGCGACGAGAAGGAGGGGAAAGAGGAGGTAGGCTGCAGTCTCCACGGAGATCGACCAGGCCGGGACGTTCCAGGCGGTCTCCGGCGTGAAGCCCCAATTCTGGACAAGCAGCAGGGAGAGCAGGAGGTAGAGGGGGTTCTGTTCGCCCAAGGTCGCATCGCCGAAAAGAGCGGCTGCCGCGTTGTAGGCTGCGAACCCGGCGAGCATGACCAGGTGGAGCGGATAGATCCGGGCGAACCGCGCCACGAAGAAGTCGCGGGTCCGGCCGCCCGCCACCCGGTCGCTCCAGCTCAACTGGATCACGAAGCCGGAGAGGATGAAGAAGAAGTCGACGGCCAGATTGCCCGAAGAGAGCACGCTCTTGACGATTGCGGAGCTTGGGGCGGGGAGTAGGAAGTGGAGGTGGAACAGGACAACCCACCAGGCCGCCAGTCCACGCGCCGATGTGAGGGCGAGCAGCTCCTGCGGCGCCGCAGCCGGTGCGGTGTCGGGCGCGTGGCGTTCGTGGGGGCTTCCGCGAGGCATGGGGCGCTTTACGGCCTCAGGCGTTCAGAAACCCTGAATTGCCCCCGCGGAGTCCCCTGCGCAATCGGCGCGGCGTACGTTCATTACGCTCGTCACGCTTAGCGTTTGTCGTACCGGCCGATGCGGGGGCCGAGGCGGTTGGCATCGATCCGGGTGACATCCCCGCTCCAGTCGGCGACGAAGCTGGTCGGCTTGTCCATTCCGGGGGCGAGGCTTGCATCGTTGTCGCGGACGACGAGCCCGGCGGAGCTGTGTACGCGCCCTTCGCCGGCGACCGTGATCATCGCGGTGTAATTTTCCTTCCCGCGCCCTTGAACGAAGACGTTGCGGGCGATCAGCCCCTCGGCGCCGGCGGGGAGGTCGATCATGTAGTTGGTTGTGCGGCCCGCAACATCGTCGAAACTCGAATCGGTGACTTCGACGCGCGGGGCCCGGCTTTTGACGTAATGGCCACCGGTGCCGCGCTCGAAGCGGGATCGGCGGACGATCAGGCTGCCGAACTCGCCGATGTAGATGCTGTGTGCGCAGGCCAGGTCGCGATCGCAGCGGCCGAGCCCGGAGAAGGTCGAGCGCTCGACCAGGATGGTGCCGCCCGGATCGGCGGCGGACAGGATGCCGCTTTCGCTGTCGCGGAACAGGCTTTCGCGAACCACCAGCGCGCCTTTTTCCATCCGGATGCCGGCGCCGTTCGCGTCGGGAACGGTGATGCCTTGGAAGATCAATCCGTCCACCGTCGATGAGCGCCCGCGAAGAACCAGCGCGGCCTTGGCCTCGCACGCGGTGGAATCAAGGATGGCGGTACCGGGCTGCTCCGCCTTGAACGTGACGTCGCCCTCGTTCTGCACCGCACATTGGCGGTGGCGGCCGGGGGCGATGAGGATGGTGCCGCGGCCCGAACCGATCGCGGTCACCGCGTCCTGCAGGGTGCCGAAGCTCTTGCCGCTTTCCCGAACGCGGAACGGTCCGCCGGCGTCTTGGGCCAGCAGGGGGGAGGCGGCGGCAAGCGCCGCGAGCAGGATGAGGGTGCGCATGGGGGAAGGCTAAGCCCGGGCGCAGGGAAGTCCAGACGGTGCCCCGGAGCGTTTGCGGCTGCCCCGAAAGGGCACACTGGCGTGCGGGAGATTACCCGACATCATGCGTGGCCGCCGGCCTTCCGAGCTTCCGCGGGAGGGGGCCTTGCGGCTAAGGGGAGGCGATGATCGCCCGCATCCTTCTCGACACGGCGCCCCTGCCGGGCGGCGGCGACCTCAAGCTATTCAAGCGCGGTGAGGAATATTCGATTACCCTTGGCGGCAACGAGCTGATGAACAGCCGCAAGAGCGGATCGGAGGAGGCGCTTGCCGCGCTGGGCTGCGCCGGGCTTGGCGCGCGGCCAAAGGCGCGGGTGCTGATCGGCGGGCTGGGAATGGGCTTCACCTTGCGGGCGGCGCTTGCCGAGCTGAGCCGCGATGCCGAAATCGTGGTTGCGGAGCTGGTGCCGGCCGTGGTCGCCTGGGCGCGAGGGCCGATGGCGCACGTTCATGCGGGCAGCCTCGAAGACAAGCGGGTGCGGATTGTGGAGGGGGATGTTGCGGGTCTCATCGCCGGGGCGGCGGCAGGGTGGGACGCAATCCTGCTCGACGTCGACAATGGGCCGGACGGGCTGACGGTTGAAAGCAATGACGCGCTGTATTCGGCCGCAGGCCTTGCCTCCGCACGCGCGGCGCTCCGGCCGGGGGGCGTGCTGGCGATCTGGTCGGCGGCGCCGGATGCGGCGTTCACCGCGCGGCTTCGGCGGGCGGGCTTTGCGGTGGAGGAGCACCAGGCGCGCGCCGCCCGCGGCAAGGGCGGTCACCACTTCATCTGGACCGCGCGAGCACCGGGAGGCCGGCGCCTGGCGGGAGTTTAGCGCCGCCTGCTAGATAACGGCCGGCGCGTCCTCGGCTGGCGCTTCGGCAGGTTCGGCGTCGGGCGCGTCGGCCCATTGATCCGCCAGGCACCGGGCCAGGGACGACATCGCATCTTTGCTTCCGGCAAGCGGCAGCGTGTCGACCTTTTTGCCTGCCTGGCTGATTCGCATGCCCTGAGCAGTGGAGAATGCGTCCATGAACGCCTTGCCGCCGTTGCCGCCGGGCTGGAGCTGGAAGTAGAAGCCGGGGCCGTCGCTGTCGATGTCGCGCCGGGCGGTGGCTTCCACGGGGAGCGAGCTGACGCCCAGGAAGTCGAGCTTGAGATCGTAGCGCGCGCCGTCGCGAAGCGCCTTCCATCCCTTGTTCTGGAGCAGGAAGCCAAGCTTGTCGTCGCCGACAACGCCCCACACGGAAAGCATCGTGCCTTCCGGCGACACCGCCTGCACCATGCAGCCGTTGGGCATCGCGCCGAGGGCCCAGTCGCCGGTATCGTCGGCCGCAGCCAGCGCGGCGCCGGTGGGAAGGGCGAGGAGAAAAGCAGCAATAATCGGCCGAAACATACTGGGCTCCTTCAAGCCCCCCGTTCATGTCCCTGTTGCGTTGTCAGAACCGGCTCGGCGCCTTTTTGGTTGCGGCCCGATTAGCTCAAACCGTGACGGCATCGTCCCACAGCGCCGCGGCGGCGGCGCGGTTGCCTTCCGGAAAGGTGATCAGCCGGCGGAACTCCGGGCTGAAGCGGCCATCCACCCGGATGGAGAAGGAGAGGCCGCCGGTGCCGTCGGCGCCGTGATACTGGTTGACGGTGTCGAACCAGGCGGCGTGGGAGCCGACGTAGAGCTTCTCACCCGTTTCGGGGTTCAGCATGTAGAACGGCTTGCCGAGGTTGGTGCGGAACCAGACGAATTCATGGCACAGATCCGCGCTGTCATGGTCGCGATGCGCCGAGACGGGCCGGCCGCTGTCGTCGTACATGATGATCATCCGGCCCTTGGCCTCGAACGGCAGGGTGTCGATGAAGCTCATCAGCTCCGCGAACAGCTCGGCATCCCCCGTGGGGCGCCAAAGGTCGGTGCGGTCGAGGTCGTAATAATCCTGCTCGCGCGCCGATTGGGAGAGGTAGACCAGGCGCGAGCCCGGCAGATGCGGGTCGCGGCCATCGAGCAGGAATGGGCCGGTGTAAAAGGCCAGGTCCTTGGCGTCGCGCAACCGTTGCTCAAGCCGCTCACGAACATAGTCGTCCAGCGCCGTCAGTCGCTTCACGTCGATGAAGGAATCGAGATCAACATAACATGGATAAAGTGCGGGCGTGGTCATTCCGCATCAGTTCCGGGTTTGTGGAACCGCGCCGCTTGTCCGCCGTTCAGCGGAAACCTGAATAAAAATAAAGCTGGCATCTTAACCTGCGTTAGTGCGTTGTTTCCGTTGGTAAATAACAGGCTTCTGTCCTGCGGAACACCAGCAATGCAGAGTCGGTTCCAAAGTTTTCTCGCCGTCCTGGCGACCACACATTGCTGCTCGGAGTAACATGAGAATATATGTAAGCGGCCTCTATTCCGGGGGTAATCCGCAGCCCGGAATCGGGATCATTCGTTCGCTGCGCCAGGGCTTTCCTGACGCGACCCTGGTTGGCGTGGAATATTCGAATCGCGTCTCCGGTATTCACTGGACCGATCTCGACGATCTGTGGATCCAGCGCCCCTGGGACGAGCTCAACCTCGAAACCTATGGCGAGAAGGTCAAGGAGGCGCTCGACGCCGGCGGCCTGTGGATCTCCGGCAGCGACCTGGAAGCCATGTGGCTCGCAAGCCTGTTCCCCGAAGGCCATCCGAACCTGCTCGCGCCGCCGATGGGCGCGCTGAAGCGGATCGTGAAGCCCAAGGTGGAGGCGAGCCACGGCTTGCCCGTCAAGATCCCGACCTATGTCGAAACCGACCTCCCGGATTGGGAGCTGCACGCTTTCTGCCGGGCGCAGAATTGGCGCGTGTGGCTCAAGGGGCCCTATTACGACGCGGCGCGCACGCCGAGCTGGGACACGTTCGAAGCGGCCCGCAACGCGCTCACCAAGGTCTGGTCCACCGACAACCTTTTCCTGCAGGCCCACGTCAGCGGCTATGAGGAATCGGTGATGCTCTCCGCCTACGAAGGCGAGCTTCTGGGCTGCGTGTCGATGCGCAAGCGCGACATCACGCCGGAGGGGAAGACCTGGGCCGGCGACATTTCCGAAGTGCCGAAAAGCTTCGAGGAACCACTCCGCCAGATGGTCAAGGACCTGAACTGGACCGGCGGCGGCGAGCTGGAAATGGTGCGCGACGCCAAGAACCAGCTCTGGCTGCTCGAGATGAACCCGCGCTTCCCGGCCTGGGTGCACGGTGCGACCATCGCTGGCTTCAACCTCCCCGCCCTCCTGATCCAGGGCGCGACGGGGCAAAAGGCACAGAAGTGCGAGCGTCAGGCGCAGGAATTCACCCGTGTCGTGCTGGAAGTGCCGGTGCGGGCCGACTATCCGCTGCCGCCTCTGCCCGAACCGTTCGCCGGCGCGATCGGCCATTCGATGAAGCACCCTTCCGGGCTGACCTCGCTTGCCGAGCGCCTGCACAAGGCGGACATCGAGCTGATCGAGATCGTTCCGGACGACGGCAGCCCCAAGGGCCTGCCGGACATGCCGGAGACGTATCTGGCGGACCTCGGCGCGATGGACCTGGACACGCTCCAGACGCCCGAATTCCTGTTCATGGAAGGCACCGCGCAGAGCCTGTTCAAGCGGGCGGCCGAGCGGTCGCATCGGCTCAGCACCAACGAGGTGCAGGTGGTCAGCGGTTATTCGATCAAGACCAATCCGGATAAAAGGCTGGTCAAGCTGGCGCTGGACAACGGCTTCTACGCCGAGGCGATCAGCCTGATGGAAGTGCAGACGGCGCTCGAGGTCGGCTTCCGGCCGGACCAGGTGATCCTGAACGGTCCCGCCAAATTCTGGCGCGAGGAGCTGATGCCGACCGAGAAGATGCACGCTTTCTTCTGCGACAGCGTCGCCGATCTGGAGCGTACGGTGGACGCGATCGAAGCCGGCACCTTGTCGGCCAAGCACGTCGGCATCCGCATTCGCACGCCCAACGTCGTGTCGCGCTTCGGCATTCCGCTGGACAGCCCCAAGGGCTTCACCAAGCTGGTCGACGCCGTGAAGCGGCTGCCGACCGACAGTGCGTTCGGCGTCCACTTCCACATGGCGAGCTCCAACATCGGAGTCGCGCAGTGGTGGCACCTGTTCGAATCGATGCTGAAATGGTGCCAGTCGATCGAGCGGCTCACCGGCCGCAATCGCCCTGACGCAGCGGTCGAGGTCGGCAACGCTGTCGCAGAAGACCGCGTGCAGCCGTCCCTTGGGCATCATCCCCTCCGGCCACCACTTGCCGGGGCCGTTGAGGATCACCTGATCGGGGCGAAAACCCACCTCCAGCGCCGATTGCACTTCGGCCAAGCTGATCGCCTCGGCGTAGAAGCCGTGGTCGAGAGCCAGCTTGATCAGGCGCTTGTCGGGATTGGTCTTGATCGAATAGCCGCTGATCACCTCGACGTCGTCCGTGCTCAGGCGGCGCGCCCGGTCGGCGGCGCGCGTGAACAGGTCGGTCGCGGTCGTGTCCATGTAGATATACTGGGGCGTCGCGATGGCATCGAAGTCG
>DASWNA010000049.1:0-31980 GCA_036399475.1 Allosphingosinicella sp. | reverse complement strand
GCTGGTCAAGCTGGCGCTCGACAACGGCTTCTACGCCGAGGCAATCAGCCTGATGGAAGTGCAGACGGCGCTTGAGGTCGGCTTCCGCCCGGACCAGGTGATCCTCAACGGCCCCGCCAAATTCTGGCGCGAAGAGTTGATGCCGACCGAGAAGATGCACGCCTTCTTCTGCGACAGCGTTGCCGATCTGGAGCGTACGGTTGACGCGATCGAGGCCGGCACCTTGTCGGCCAAGCATGTCGGCATCCGAATCCGCACGCCCAACGTGGTGTCGCGCTTCGGCATTCCGCTCGACAGCCCCAAGGGCTTCACCAAGCTGGTCGACGCCGTGAAGCGGCTGCCGACCGACAGCGCGTTCGGCGTCCACTTCCACATGGCGAGCTCCAACATCGGTGTCGCGCAATGGTGGCACCTGTTCGAATCGATGCTGAAATGGTGCCAGTCGATCGAGCGGCTCACCGGCCGGACCATCGAAGTGCTCGACATGGGCGGCGGCTGGTTCCCGGACGATTGGCATTCGGAAGATGAATCGCGCTTCGCCACGGCGGTGGAAAAGGTTCGCGCCGCGTTGCCCAACGTGAAGCAGATCGTGTCGGAGCCCGGCAAGGCGATGGCGCAGCCGTCGATGGCGCTTGCCATGCGAATCCTCGAAATCCAGGAACATGAGGACGACCGGGTGGAAGCGGTGGTGGACGCGTCGATCGCGGAACTGCCGATGCACTTCTTTCAGCCGCACCGGATCCTCAGGCAATGCGGCGAAACGGGCAAGTTGCAGCCCGTCGGCCGCGGCAAAACCCATCTCATGGGCCGGCTCTGCATGGAGCATGACATCGTCGCCGCGAACGTGGGGCTGCCCGAGGGCACCCGCGCGGGCGACATGCTCATCTTCTGCGACACCGGCGGTTACGACAGGAGCATGTCTTATGTATTTGGCAGAGGTTGAAGCGAGCGTAACGGAAGCGCGGACCGAGGATCGGCCGAGCGTCCTTCCGCCGCTGCCCAGCGACCGCTGGGAGCATTTCCCGCATTCCGCCTTTTCGCACCACGGCAAGGCGTGTTGCGACGTGGCGCGCGAGTGGGTGTCGTCGATGGACTATGCGATGCTCAACGGCGGCGAGCTTGCCACCGGGCCGCGCTGGATCCGCGCGCGCTACAAATGGGGCGCCTCGCCCTGGCCGATGCACTGGTGCGAGGTCGTGGAGCGCAAGGTGATCGATTGCGGCGCCCATGCCGCGCTTGCCCACGAAGTGTTCACGTCGCGCGGCCAGACTTCGTTTCACGCGCAATTCGTGCAGAAATACAGCCCGGACGCCACCGCCCAGTGGCGCGACGCCTGGGAGGAGGAGCAGGCCTCCTGCCATTGGCTGACCGACGACATCATCTACCACGAAGCCAATGCGCTTCTGGTCGGCGAGGACGAAGTGAAGCTTTGGGACGGAAGCGCCGGCTGGTGGGTCAATGCCCGCCAGCAGGGCAACGGCTACGGCAACCTCCTCGCGGTCCGGATCTTCGCGCCGGAGCACGGCAATGTTGGCGGCGGCGACGGCTTCCGCTGGGGCGAGCGGCGCTTGAAGCCGAACGTCTGGAACCAGATCGGCTGAGCCTTGCGTGGGCGCCTTCGGGCGCCCACGTTTCGCCCATGCGGACCAACTTCCCCCGCCGGCCGGATGGAACCACCGTTTCCCCGCTTGAAGCGGAGGTGATGGCGGAGCAGGCGGCGGCGCTTTCGTATTCCGGCCGCCGCGTCGAGGCGGCGTTGGCGGCACTAGCCGGCTCGGACGATGCTGAGAGCCGCCGTCAGCGTCTCAAAGCCGCCGCCGACGCTGTCTACGGCTTCTTCATTCAGCGCGAGATCATTGGCATGCGCGACCACCGCGGCGTGATCGAGCATTACGCCATTCCCCGGGAAGTGCTGGCGCGGCTGGGCGCCGTCTAGGCGCGAAGCCTCACCCGCACTCCGGGTTGAACACATAGCCGGCGCCGCGCACGGTTTTCAGGCATTCGGGCTTGGCCGGGTCCTTTTCCACCTTTTTGCGGATGCGGGTGATTCGGGTGTCGATGGAACGGTCGAAGGCTTCCATCTCCTTGGAGTGGGCAAGATCGAGGAGCTGGTCGCGGGTGAGGACCCGGCGGGGGTGCTCGGCGAAGCATTTGAGGAGGTCGAACTCCATCGCGGTGAGCGGCACTTCGCTGCCGTCGGCTTCGTAGAGCTTGCGCGTGTCGAGGTTCAGCCGGCATTTGCCCATCTGCACCTCGCGTCCCATCGTTGCCGGCGATTCGCCGCCACGCGAGGCGCGGCGCAGCACTGCCTTGACCCGGGCGAGGAGTTCGCGGGGGTTGAACGGCTTGGTGACATAATCGTCGGCGCCGACTTCCAGGCCGACGATGCGGTCGATGTCGTCGGACTTGGCGGTCAGCATGATGATGCCGGCGTCGCCCGAAGCGCGAATCTCGCGGGCGAGGGTGAGGCCGTCGTCGCCCGGCATGTTGATGTCGAGCACGGCGAGATCGATCGGGCGCTGGCCCATGATCTCGCGCAGCGCTGCGCCGCCGTCGGCTTCGCTGACCGACAAGCCGTTGCGGCGTAGGTATTCGGACACGGTGGAGCGGACGTCCTCATCGTCGTCGACGACGACGATGTGCGCGGTGGCGGGGGAGGCCGGGGCGCTGCTCATGCGTCGATCAACGCGGAAACGAGGCAGCGCACGCCAGCGCGGGTGAAGGGCTTTTCAAGCACTGGCCGCCCGCTTTCCTTCAAGAAATTGTCCATCGATGCCCCCAACGTGTCTCCGGTTACGAACGCGATCCGCGACAAGAGATGCGGGCGGATTTCCCGCACCCGCGCGTACATTTCAGGCCCGCTGACGCCCGGCATTCGAAGATCGGACAGGACGATGTCGAAATCGTCCCGGTCGAGCGCCATCAAGGCGGCCGCGCCGTCGGACGCGACCGTTACTTGAAAGCCCTCCCGTTCGAGCAATTCGCGGATCGTCTCGGCAATGTCCGGCTCATCGTCGACAACCAGTGCGCGCCTCGCCGCCGCGCCGACGGGGGCGGGCGCCAAGGCCGAGGGCACGGCAACCTCCATGTCCACCGCCTCGGCGGCGGGAAGCTCGATCCGGAAGGTGGCGCCCTTGTTGGACGACAGCAGGTGGAGCCGGCCGCCATGCGCCTCGATGATCCCGTGTGAAAAGGACAGGCCGACGCCGGTGCCGACGCCTTGGGGCTTGGTGGTGAAAAAGGGCTCGAAGATTCGGCCGGCGACGTCCGGGGCAATGCCTGGGCCGTTGTCGCAGATGTCGATGGCGACCTGGCCGTCGGCGAGCACGGAGGTGCGGATCACCAGCTTCTTGGCGGTCGTGTCGCTTGCTTCGAGTGCCTGCTGGGCGTTGATGATCAGGTTGACCAGCACCTGGTGAAGCTGGTCGCGGTCGCCCATGATCGGCGGCACCTGCGCGTCGCACTCGATCGACGTCGCGACTCCGGCGGTGCGGAGCTGATATTCGGCGAGCTGGAGCGCGTCGCCGATCAGGAGGTTGGGCTCCACCGCCTTGCGCTGCGGTTCGCGGCGGCGGGCCATGGCGAGGAAGGTTTGCACAATGCGGGCGCATCGGTCGGCGGCGGCGCTGATCTTCCTGGCGCGCGCTTCGAACACGGTGCCGCGGCTGTCTTCCTCCAGCATTTCCGCCTGGCCGACGATCGTGGCGAGGGGATTGTTGAGTTCGTGGCTGACGCCGGCGAGGAGCGAGCCCAGGGCGGCGAGCTTTTCCGACTGGTGAAGCGCTTCGCGCGAGCGGCTGAGCTCGGCTTCGGCCTTTTTGCGGTCGGTGACGTCGAGGTGGATGCCGCTCAGCGTGTGGACGACGCGGTCGGGGCCGCGGATCGCCTTGCCGATCGATTGAACCCAGCGGATGTCGCCGTTGGGCCAGACCACCCGGTGCTCGAAATCGACGAGGTCGCCCGGGAAGTCCTTCTTCCAGGGCTCGAGCACCTTTTCCCAATCGTCGGGGTGAATGTAGGTGCGCATGCTGCGGGCATCGAGGCGCAGCTCATGATCGACGCCCCACAGGTCGCGCGACCGGTCGGAATACCAGGTGGTGCCGTCGCGCGGGTCAACCGTCCAGATGCCGAGGCCGGCGCCGTCGACGGCGAGTTCGAGGTGGCGGCGGGTTTCCTCGAGCTCCTCCTCGGCGCGCTTGCGGTCGGTGATGTCGAGATGGATGCCGTTGACGCTTCGGGCAACGCCCGCTTCGTCGCGCACCAGGGCGCCCAGCGAATACACCCAGCGCACCTCGCCGCTTGGGCACAGGACTCGGTATTCGACTTCCACCCGGTCCTGCGTGAAGCCGTTCAGATACGGATCGGCGACCTGGAGCCAATCGTCGGGGTGGACGGCGGCGCGGATCACCTCCGTGGTCATCTCCGTGTCCCGGGGAACGCCGTACAGCTCCTTGGAACGATCCGAATACCAGGTCGTGCGGGTCTCGAGGTCGAAGGTCCAGGTGCCGAGCTTGGCGGCTTCCACGGCAAGCTCCAGCCGCTGCAGTTCCTCCTGCATCTCCTCGTCATGCTGCTTTTCGGGCGACAGGTCGCGCAGGCTGCACAGGAAACGTTTGGCGCCGTTGATCTGCAGGATCGTGATCGTCGCTTCGAGCGGCACGATCCGGCCGTCGGCAGCGATGCCGTCTACCAGGGCGCGCTGCGCACCGGGGCCTGCGGTGTCGTCGAGGATGAAGCGGAACAGCGCCTGCTGTTCTTCCAGGCGCTCGGGCTGCTCGGCGATAAAGCTGCGGATGGAGGCGCCCATCATCTGCTCGCGCGAATAGCCGAAGGCTTTTTCCGCGGTGGGATTGAAGGCGTGAATGATCCCTTCGGCATCGATCATCACGATCGCGTTCAGCGACGACGAAATCCCTTCCGCAAGCACGCACGGAATTTCGGCTGCCGTCTCCACCCCTCGAAATCCCCCGAATTCGAACCCCCGCCCGCATAGCACGAACCCACGCATGCGGCATCCACCCAGTGTAACAACTGAAACACAAAAAGCCAAAGCGCGGCATCTTGGCGCAACAGCCGGACCCCAGAAGGGCGCCACAGCCAGTGAGGCTGGATCGCTAACCCAAGGAGATTTTCGGTCATGTTCGTTCAACAGCAGAAGGGGATGCTTCAGGTCCTTCTGGTCGCCGCCGCCGCATTGGGCTGCAGCGCCAGTGTCCTGAGCGGCGCCCTCGCCGCGCTCAGCGCCGGCTCCATTCTCGCCTGAGACGCACGGACCGGACCTCTCCGAAGGCGCCGGTCCGGCGCCCCGGACGAAGCAATCAACCAAACCACAACACACCATCAGGGGATCGCCGGCGCAACGCCGCCGAGCGGTTTGAAACACACAAGGGAGTTTACAAACATGAAGAAGGTTCTCATCGCCCTGGCCGCAACTGCCGCCACCCTCGCAATCGCTAGCCCGGCTTGCGCTGAGGGCTTCCGCGCCGAAGTCCACACCGGCATCGACGCTTTGTCCTCCGACGGCGACAACGAAACCGGCATCGCGTACGGCATCGGCCTCGGCTACGATTTCGCGATCAGCCCCAAGGTTGAACTCGGCCTCGACCTCAGCGCCGATCTCGCCTCCACCGAAGGCTGCGTCACCGGCGCGATCGTCGCCAACGACCGGACCTGCGTCGATGCGCGCCGCGATCTCGCCGCCGCCGTCCGCCTTGGCTACAAGGTCTCGGAGAAGGGCACGCTGTATGCGCTGGCCGGCTATTCCAACGCCCGCTTCCGCGCGTCCTACACCACGCCGGCCAATGTCACGACCACTGCCAGCGGCAATGCCGACGGCCTGCGCCTCGGCCTCGGCTACCAGCACGATTTCGGCAACCGCATGTATGCGAAGGCGGAATATCGCTACACGAACTACGAAGGCGACTTCAGCCGCCACCAGGGCCTGATCGGCGTCGGCGTCAAGTTCTAAGCGGACACAGTCTCCCTACCCGCCCCCTTTGGGAGACTGCGGCCCCGGCGGTTCGTCCCCCCGCCGGGGCCATGTTTCGTGTGCGCCGCAGCGGCCAGCCTTACTTGCTGCCGCCGCTGTTGCGGCCGCCGGTGCCGCTGTTCTGGCCGCTGTCGTTCTGCTGCTTCTTATTGCCGCCGACATTGTCCTTTCCGCCTTTGTTGAAATCGCCCTTTTTCTTGTCGTCGCTCATGGTTGCTCTCTCCTTCGAAGGGGACAACCCAGAAGCGCGCTTTGGTTTCCGCGAAAGCGCGCGACGATCAGGCCGCCCGGCCTGCCATCGCCTTCTGGCGGCGGCGCTGGACGGAGGAGCCAAGGCCGATGGCCTCCCGATATTTGGCAACGGTGCGGCGGGCGATGTCGAAGCCCTTGGCGCGGAGGAGCTCGACGAGCTGGTCGTCGGAGAGGATTGCGGCGGCGCTTTCGGCCGCGATCAGTGTCTTGATGTGGCTCTTCACCGCTTCCGCCGACACGGCGTCGCCCCCGTCCGACGACTGGATGCCGCTGGTGAAGAAGTATTTGAGTTCGAACAGGCCGCGGTCGCAGGACAGGTACTTGTTGGAGGTGACCCGGCTGACCGTGGACTCGTGCATGCCGATCACGTCGGCGACCTGGCGCAGGGTGAGCGGGCGCAAGTGGGCGACGCCGCTCCGGAAGAAGCCGTCCTGCTGCTTCACGATCTCGCTGGAGACCTTGATGATGGTCTGGGCGCGCTGGTCGAGCGCCTTGGTCAGCCAGTTGGCGCTGGCCAGGCATTCGGACAGCCAGGCCTTGGACTTCTTGTCCTGGGAGCCCGAGGACAGCTCGGTATAGTAGCTGCGGTTGACGAGCACGCGGGGAAGGGTGGCGCTGTTGAGCTCGATCGCCCAGCCGCCGCCGCGCCGGGCGACGAACACGTCCGGCACCACGCCCTGGATGCGGTCGCTGTCGGCGAAGCGGCAGCCCGGCTTTGGATCGTAGGCGCGCAGTTCGCGGATCATGTCGCCCAAATCCTCGTCGTCCACCGCGCAGATGCGGCGCAGGGCGGCGAGGTTTCCCTTTGCGAGGTAATCGAGATTGTCGATCAGGCGGGCCATTGCCGGGTCGAAGCGGTCGGCGTCCTTGGCCTGGAGGGCGAGGCATTCGGAAAGCGAGCGGGCGGCGACTCCGGACGGGTCAAAGGTCTGGACGACCGCGAGGACGCGCTCGACGTCGCGCAAGGGTGCGGCGAGCCGGTGGGCGATGTCGAGCAGGGAGGCGGTGAAGTAGCCGGTCTCCTCGACCTGCTCGATCAGCGCCTGCGCGATGAGGAGATCGCCGCCGGACAGCCGCTCGCCGGCCTGGGCGATAAGGTGTTCGTGCAAGGACAGGCCTTCGCCGGCAAAGCTGTCGAAGTCCGGGCCCTCGCCGGCTTCGGCGCCGCCGCCTCCCAGGCCGTCCATGCCGAGGCCGCCGTCCAGGCCGCGGTCGGAGGCGCTGTCCTGGTGGAGGTTTTCGTTATTCGAATCCATGTCGAGCGCCGCTTCGCCGGCACCGGCGAGCTGGTCGATCGTGGCGGGCTGATCCGAGTCGCCGGACGAGGGGGGTGGTTCGGCTTCGGGCGCCGCGGTGGGGCCATCCTCCGCCGCGGCTGTGTCGAGCAGAGGGTTCTTTTCCAGTTCCTCGGCGATAAAGCTTTCGACCTCGAGGTTCGACAGCGCCAGCAGGCGGATGGCCTGCTGAAGCTGCGGGGTCATCACCAGCGACTGGCTTTGCCTGAGATCAAGGCGCGGCCCGAGGCTCATGCGCTACAGCTCGAAGCTTTCGCCGAGGTAGAGGCGGCGGACGTTGGGATCGGCAACAAGGGCTTCCGGGCTGCCGGCGAACAGCACCTGGCCGTCGTAGATGATGCAGGCGCGGTCGACGATGTCGAGCGTCTCGCGGACGTTGTGATCGGTGATCAGCACGCCGATTTCGCGCTTCTTGAGGTCCTTCACCAGGTCCCGAATGTCGGAAATGGAGATCGGATCGATGCCGGCGAACGGCTCGTCCAAAAGCATTATCGAGGGGCTCGCGGCAAGCGCGCGGGCGATCTCGCAGCGGCGCCGCTCGCCGCCGGACAGCGCCATGGCAGGCGCGTCGCGCAGGTGGTCGATGTGGAATTCGCTGAGAAGCTGCTCGAGCCGTTCCCGCCGCTCGGCCTTGTTCTTCACCGCGACTTCAAGGACGGCCATGATGTTCTGGGCGACCGTAAGCCCGCGGAAGATCGAGGTTTCCTGTGGAAGGTAGCCGAGGCCGAGGACGGCGCGACGGTACATGGGAAGGCCGGTGATGTCCTCGCCGTCGAGCAGGATCCGGCCGCTGTCGGGGCGCACCAGGCCCATGATCGAATAGAAGCAGGTCGTCTTGCCGGCGCCGTTGGGGCCGAGCAGGCCGACCACTTCGCCGCGGTCGATGGCGAGCGACACATCCTTGAGCACGACCTTCTTGTCGTAGGACTTGGCGATCGAGACGACGGCGAGGCCACGCGATCCGTCCGCGGCCGCATGGGCGGCTTCGGGGCGGTCGATCAGGCTGGTCTCGTTCATTGCGTCCGTTTCCGTGTGGCGGGGAGCCTAAGCGAAGCCGCGTTGCGCCTCAACTGGCAAGCTTCGTGCATGAACTCAAGGCCCGCATAAGCTGGCGCGCAGGTGAGGTGAGCGCCACGCCGGATGATACTGGGTCCGCACTGGCTTAATCGTCTATTTTGGGATCTCGACTTGTTGCCGTCCTCAGTCGAGACAAGTTACGCCGGAATGGCCGGTCCAGGAGCTAAATATGCCCAAAGGCATCTATTTTACTGTCGCTTGCATGGTGGCCGGCGCCGCCGCGACCGTCGCTGTTGCTCAGACACGACAACGCCTCCCGCCCAATTGCTACTACGATGAGGACGGGCGTGTGCACTGCGTCTATCTTCCGCCGAGCTGATATTGCGATGCCGCAGCGCCTGATTAGTTCTCGCGCTGCGGCACCAGGAAGGTGCCGGTGACCCGGCCTTGCGTGGCGCCGCCCGGAGCGCTGCCGTCCATCACCGCGCGGCCGCTGTCGAGATCGAGCACGAGACGCCCGCCGTTGACGTCCGAACCGCCGCGGGTGAGCGTCACGTTGCCGATCAGGGTGATGATCCGCTGGCCGAGATCGTAGATCGCATATTGCCCACGCGCCGTTTCGGACGGGCTGCGCAGCAGGACGCCGCCGCTTGCGTCTATCCGCTGCACCTTAATGCCGTTGTTCTGGACATAGGCGACCGTGATCCGCTCGGCATTCAAGGTGAGATCGGCCTGCTTCGCAACGACGTTCCCCGTCATCACCACGCGCTTCGCCTGATCCTGAACCTCGATCCGCTCGGCACCCCAGTCGATCGGCGCATCGCTGTTGTGGCCGCGCAAAGCCGAGCCGCCTTCCTGGCCCAGAGCTGGGTCGATCGCGCCCAGTGCGAAGAGCGAGGCTGCCGCGAACGCAACGGAGAAATGTTTCATTTCTTACCTCTGATTGCGCCCTGAACCATATGCAAGCGAACTCTTCCGGTGAGCACCACCCGGCGTTCGTGGAGGTCGACCTCCATCTTCTGCGCGGTGAAGGTGCCCATGGGAATGCGCCCCTCGACGCCTGAAGTGCTGTTCAGCGTCTGCGTGTTCAGGTCCACCGAGACGTCGCGAGTCTGGAGCTTGTAGCCGTCGGCGGCGCTGAACAGGATCGGGCCGAGCACGTCCACCTTCTGAGTGTCCATGTTGTAGCGGCCGTTCTTGGCCTCGATACTGGCGGGGCCGTCCTCGAGCTGGATGTTGGCGGCCATGCCCTCGATCTGGACGACCGGATCGGTGGAGCTCGGCTGCAGGGCGCGCTGCGCGTCGATGGTGAAGGCGCGGCCCTTGTTGTCCTGGCCGCGATATTGCGCCTGCTGGACCTTGAGCCGCTCCTTGGCGACATCGACCTTGTTCTTGTCGAGGAGGAAGCTGATCTCGCGGTCCTTGCCCAGCGGGGAGAGTAGAAGATAAGCGAGCAGGACGCCGACACCCGCGGGCAGCAGGATCTTGAGCGCGCGGACGAGGTAATCGTGGGCGCCGCCCGGCCGGGCCCAGCCGGCGCTCGCCGGGCGGGGTTTCGCCGGAACATCGGTGGCGGGCGCCTCAGACATGGGCGAAGATATCGATCTCCGGCCAGCCGGCGAGATCGAGCCGGGCGCGGTGGGGGAGGAAATCGAAGCAGGCTTGGGCAAGCTCCATCCGGCCTTCGCGAATCATGCGCTCGTCGAGCTTTTCCTTGAGCTGGTGAAGGAAGCGCACGTCGGAGGCGGCATAATCCTTTTGCGCGTCGGACAGCTCGGGCGCGCCCCAGTCCGACGATTGCTGCTGCTTGGAGATGTCCGTGGAGAGCAGCTCCTTGACCAGCTCCTTGAGGCCATGGCGGTCGGTATAGGTGCGCACCAGCCGCGAGGCCGTCTTGGTGCAATAGACCGGCTCGGCCATGACCTTGAGGTAGGCTTCCATGATCGCCAGGTCGAAGCGGGCGAAATGGTAGAGCTTGAGGCGCGCCGGGTCGGCGAGCACCGCCTTCAGGTTGGGCGCCGAATAGTCGCTGGTCGGGCCGAAGCGGACGAGATGCTCGTCGCCGCGCCCGTCGGAGATCTGGACAAGGCACAGCCGGTCGCGGCCGGGATGGAGGCCCATCGCTTCGGTGTCGACGGCAACGGCGCCCGGGGCGAGCACGCCTTCGGGCAAGTCTTCTTCGTGGAAATATACGGTCATGGGGAAGGCACATAGGATGAATGGCGCGGCTTCTCAACGTGGGCTGTTCTCGGCGAGCTTGGGCGCGGCGGGCAGATGGCCGGTTGATCGAAGCGCTTCGGCCCGGCAGAGGAGTGCGAACGCCCGTTTCGAAAGTTGTGCGCCTTATGCCCTCCGGTCTTGCCGCCCTGCTCGACGACATCGCCGTGATCGCCAAGGTCGCGGCAGCCTCGATCGACGATGTCGGCGCCGCCGCGGGCCGAGCGGGGATCAAGGCGGCGGGCGTGGTGGTCGACGACACGGCGGTGACGCCGCGCTACGTCACCGGCTTCACGCCCGACCGCGAGCTGCCGATCATTGCCCGAATCGCCAAGGGCTCGTTGTTCAACAAGCTCGTCATCCTGCTGCCCGTCGCGCTGGCGCTGAGTGCGCTTCTGCCGTGGGCGATCACGCCCTTGCTGATGCTCGGCGGCGCGTATCTGTGCTTTGAAGGCGCCGAAAAGGTGTGGGAAGCGGTCTCCGAGCCCAAGCACAGCCTGAACGAAGACTGCGCCGAGATGGACAGCGAGGCCCATGAAAAGCTGATGGTGTCGGGCGCGGTGCGCACTGATTTCATCCTGTCGGCCGAGATCATGGCGATCGCCTTGAACGAGGTCGCCGACGAGCCGCTGGCCAGCCGGGCCATCATCCTGGCCGTCGTCGCGGTTGCGATCACCATCGGCGTTTACGGAGTCGTCGGGCTGATCGTGAAAATGGACGATATCGGTCTGCACCTCGCCAAGGGCCGCAACGGCGCCGCCCGCGCATTTGGCCGCGGACTGGTGCGGCTGATGCCGAAGCTGCTCGCCTTTTTGTCGACGATCGGCATTGCGGCGATGCTCTGGGTGGGCGGGCAGATCGTTGTTCATGGCCTTGAGGGGTTCGGCCTGAGCGGGATTGCCCACCTGATCCACGACTCGGGCGCGGCGGTTGGCCATGCACTTCCCGCGATCGGCGGAGCGCTGGAATGGGCGGTCGGCGCGGTCGGCTCCGGCCTGTTCGGTCTGGCGCTTGGCGGGGCGATCGTGGCCGTGCACCACGCCGTCGCACGCAAGCACAAATAGGCTGAATCAAGAGGGCGCTGAATCCCCTCGCGGAAACGGGTTTTTTTCGTTATAGGATTCGCCCGTGCGCCATGATCGGGCGCCAAGACCTTTGCGCGAACAGCCCTGCGCGTTGGTTTCCTGAGGAGAGTTGGGCGCTGGAAAGTGTTTAGACGGCATGGGTTTTGACAGAGGGCGCCGCGGTGAGCGCGGCGGGCGCGGCAGAGACAAGCGCGATGGTTTCGGCGGCGACGAATTCGCCGGCGGTGGTGGCAGCAGCTTCGGCGGCGGCGGTGGCGGCGGTTTCGGTGACCGTCCCGGCGGCGGCGGCGGCGGCTACAATAGCGGCCCCGGCTATGGCGATCGCGGCGGCTTCGGCGGCGGCGGCGGCGGTTTCGGTGACCGCAGCGGCGGCGGCGGCGGTGGTTACCGCGGCGGTGGCGGCAGCGGTGGTGGCGGCGGCTTCGGCGGCGGCGGCGGGTTCCGCGGCGGCGGCGGCGGCGGTGGCGGCGGCATGCCTCCCCAGGTGGTCGGCCAAGGCAAGGGCGTCGTTAAGTTCTTCAACGCCCAAAAGGGCTTCGGCTTCGTTGTTCGCGACGATGGCGGCGAAGACGTGTTCGTGCACATCTCGGCGGTTGAGCAGGCAGGCCTTACCGGTCTCGCCGACGGTCAGCCGCTCGAGTTCACGCTCGTCGATCGCGGCGGCCGGATCTCGGCAACCGATCTCAAGATCGACGGCGAGCCGATGCCGGTTTCCGATCGCGCGCCTCCCCGCGAGCCGCGCGAAGGCGGTCCCGGCGGCGGCGGCTTCGGCGGTGCGCCCGGCGGCGACCGCGGTGGCCCTCAGCGTCAGCTCACCGGAGAAAAGGCCCAGGGCACGGTGAAGTTCTTCAACGCCATGAAGGGCTTCGGCTTCATCAGCCGCGACGACGGCCAGCCGGATGCATTCGTGCACATCTCGGCGGTTGAACGTGCCGGCATGTCGAGCCTCAACGAGGGCGACCGGGTCGAGTTCGAACTGGAAGTGGACCGCCGCGGCAAGACCGCCGCGGTCAACCTGCAGACGCTCGGCTAAACGCCCTTCGCTTCGGCGACAAGAATCAGCCCGGCCGCTCTCACGAGCGTGCCGGGCTTTTTCGTAAGAGTAGTCCGCGTAGGTAACAGGCACCCGTCAGGGTGCTTAGCCCCTCACCGAGCGACCGCCGCATCGGGTTCGGTCCTCGTAGGCCGCACCCATGCGCGCATCAGCGCTTGAGTTCCCGTCGCTATTTGCTCCCAATGTTGAAGATCCTGTTCGTCGAACGAGACCTTCACCAGGGGCTCTCCGGGAGATTGGCTCCACATTTCGCAAAGCTGCGGACGATCCGCGACCATATACGCACACTCGATCATCACAGATCGCCGCGGCGAAGCGCTGATATAAACTTCAGCAGGAAACCACTTGGCTTCCCTGACAGTTCTCGCCTCCAACCCGAACCGCTCGCCCAGCGGCACCGCGTATTGTGAAAAGGAGTTGAGCCAAGTTCCATCGAACATGCTTCTCACGAAGTTTTCGGGCGCCCAACCAATCGTCCCGGAGATGACACCGGGCGCCAGCGCTGATCCAGCGCCCGCTCCCGAGAAATCCGAGAGCTTTGCAACGAATGGCACGTTAGACGATAACTCTCTCGCGGTCCGGCTTGGCCGGTACGTGCGCGGCAGGTAAGCGGTGGGCACATCCAGGATGAACCGGTGGTCGCCGCCCCCCATGTGCTCCGGTTGCGGCCCAACCAGAAAGCGCTGCTGCCCCTGAGCCGCCTCGGTGGCCTGGCTGTTGCACCCTGCGAGGCAAACTGCCGTCAGAGTTGACCGCGTTGACCGCCGACGCATCATTTCCTCGCTCCGGCCGCTCCTGGCGCCCGCTGTTCGCGGCAACCTTCAGAATGTCTCTCGCCGCATCGGCGGAGATCACGAGTCTAGATCGCCCTCACCCGGTTAAGGCCGAAGCGTTTCTATATGATAACGGAGGTGGCTTCTGGCGCGTGGGGGTCGGCGCCCACTCACCGGATTATGTCGTAAGCAACCTCCAGCCTAGCATTTCGCCCGCATGGAACGGGACCAGGGACGATCTCGCAGCAGGAACGATTGCGGGCACCTCCACCTCCGTCCGCTCCAGCACGATCCGCTCCTCGTTGAGCGGCAGTCCGTAGAAGCGGGGGCCGTTTTCGGAGGCGAAGGCTTCGAGCCGGTCGAGCGCGCCTTCTTCCTCGAAGGCCGCCGCGTAGCTTTCGATGGCGAAGGGCGCGTTGAAGATGCCCGCGCAGCCGCAGCCGGACTCCTTCGCCTCCACGGCATGGGGTGCGCTGTCGGTGCCGAGGAAGAATTTGGGCGAGCCGGAGGTGGCGGCGCGGCGGACGGCGAGGCGGTGCTCCTCGCGCTTGGCGACCGGCAAGCAGTAAGCGTGGGGACGCAGGCCGCCGGCGAACAGCGCGTTACGGTTAATGTGGAGGTGCTGCGGAGTCACAGTCGCGGCGACGTTCGGGCCCTGCGCCGTCACGAAATCGGCGGCGTCGGCGGTGGTGATATGTTCGAACACCATCTTCAGCGTTGGGAAGTCCCGGACCAGGCGGGTGAAGACCCGGTCGATGAACACCTTCTCGCGGTCGAACACGTCCACGGCCGGATCGGTGACTTCGCCGTGGATGAGCAGGGGCATTCCGATATCCTGCATCCGTTCCAGCACCGCCGTGATGTTTGCCACATCGGTAACGCCGTGCGCGGAGTTGGTGGTGGCACGGGCCGGGTAGAGCTTGGCGGCGGTGAAGACGCCCTCGGCATGGCCGCGGGCGAGCTCGTCGGGATCGGCATCGTCGGTAAGGTAGAGCGTCATCAGCGGTGTGAAGCCGGGGCCTGCCGCCTGCAGGATGCGCTCGCGATACTCGATCGCGGAGGAGACGCTGGTCACCGGCGGCACGAGATTGGGCATGACGATCGCTCGGGCGAACTGGCGCGCGGTGTAGGGCGCCACCGCGTTCAGCATCTCGCCGTCACGCAGGTGTACGTGCCAATCGTCCGGGCGGCGAAGGGTGAGGCGCTGGGTCATGTCCGGTCCTTGGGATTGCGTGCCGGAATGCCTATCAAGGGTGCATGCCCGCGACCACCCTCCACAACCGTGCCCTGCTCCGCGTTTCCGGCGAGGACGTGCGGGGCTTTCTGCAAGGCCTCGTCACCAACGATTCCGTGGCGGTTGCGCCGGAGCGGCCGCTTTGGGCGGGGCTGCTGACGCCCCAGGGCAAGGCGCTGTTCGACTTCATCCTGTGGGCGGACGGCGAGCATGTGCTGATCGACTGCGAGGCGGACGCGGCCGATGAATTGGCGCGGCGGCTGACGCTCTATCGGCTGCGGCGGAAGATCGTGATCGCGCGCGACGAGGGGCTGGTGGTGCACTGGTCGGCGGACGGTGAGGAAGGCGTTCCGGACCCGCGGCTGGCCGAGCTTGGCCGCCGCTGGCTTGCGCCTGCGGGCGACGCTGCGGTGGGCTGGCTGGAGCACCGGTTGCGCCTCGGCGTTACCGAGGGGCGTGCGGAGCTTGGGTCAGACAAGACCCTTTGGCTGGAGTGCAACGCCATCGAGCTGGAAGGGGTGAGCTTCACCAAGGGTTGTTACGTGGGGCAGGAGAATACGGCGCGGATGAACTATCGCTCCAAGGTCAACCGGCGGCTGGTGGTCGTGCCCGCGGACGCGCCCGGGGAGCGGACGCGGGTTCATTATCCCGAACTCGGCCTGGCGGTGGAGCACCGGCGGGTGGAGGATCTCGGCGGCGCCCTCGTGCCGCCATGGCTCGCCGCCGCCTTGCCCTGATCGGCCGTGCGGCGCAGAGGAGGGCGCATGAAGATCCTCCCGATGCTCGCCGCCTTCGCGATCGCCGCCGCTCCTTTGCCCGTTTCGGCGCAGATGTCCCCCGCCTCCGCCGACGCTTCGGTGCGCAAGGTCACCGAAAGCGCAAGGTATAAGAAAGCCGCTGCAGCCTTGGATGCCGGGCACGACAAGTGGGTGACTGATACCATCACGCTGACGGAAATCCCCGCGCCGCCCTTCAAGGAAGCGGCGCGCGCCGAGGCGTATCTGGAGATGTTCAAGGCACGCGGCCTGTCCGAGGTGGAGATCGACGAGGCCGGCAATGTGCTGGGCCTGCGCAAGGGCACGGCCGGCGGACCCGTGCTGATCGTCTCCGCGCATCTCGATACGGTGTTTCCCGAGGGGACCAACGTAAAGGTACGACGCGAAGGCGACACGCTGCACGCGCCCGGCGTCGGCGACGACAGTTCGGGTCTCGCCACCCAGATCGCCCTGATCGACTCCATGAACGCGGCCGATATCGCCACGAAGAGTGATATCCTGTTCGTCGGCACCGTCGGCGAGGAGGGTTTGGGCGACCTGCGCGGCGTCAGGCACCTGTTCAACGCCGGCAAGTATAAGGGACGGGCGAAGGCGTTCATTTCGCTGGACGGCGGCGGCATGGATTCGATGGTGAGCGGCGGCGCGGGCTCGAAGCGCTACCGTGCGACCTTCAAGGGACCGGGCGGGCACAGCTACGGCGCGTTCGGGCTGGTCAACCCGATGGGCGCTCTCGCCGGGACAGTGGCCGCGCTGTATGCGATTTCGGTGCCGGCGAACCCGAAGACGACCTATAGCGCAAGCGTGGTCGGCGGCGGCACTTCGGTGAACGCTATTCCCGAAGAGGTCTGGCTTGAGGTGGACATGCGCTCGGAAAGCGCTGCGGAGTTGGCCACGCTGGAGCAGGCGTTCCTTGCCGGTGCCGAGCGCGCGGTTGCGGCGGAGAATGCCGCCCGCTCCACTCGCGAGGGCAAGGTCAGTGTCGAAATGAAGCCGATCGGCGATCGTCCGGCCGGGCAGACACCCGAGAGCGCCGACATCGTTCGCCTCGCCGCTGCGGCATGGAAGGCGGAAGGGCTGACGCTCGGCCTCGGCTCCGCCTCCACCGATGCGAACCTGCCGATGAGCCTCGGCATCCCGGCGGTCACCTTGTCGCGGGTGGCGCGCGGGGGCCGGGCGCATGCGCCGGACGAATGGATCGGCATCGAAAAAGTCGACAATGTGAAGCTGAAGCGGATGGCGCTGGCGACGATTCTCGCCCTTGCGGGGATGCGCTAAGCGGGGATTTCCGCGAACGCGCGCACGGGGAAGGTCCCCATGCCGCCGATCTTGGGCGGCACTGCCGAGAAGCGAAAGCCGCTGGCGGGGAGAGCGCCAAGATTGGTGAGGTGCTCGCAGACCAGCACGCCGGCGCCGAGCAGGGCGGTGTGGACCGGGCGGCGGGGGACGCTGGTGTCGTCGATATTGTGGCTGTCGATGCCGACCAGTACGGCGCCGCGTGCCGCAAGCAGCTGCGCCGCCGCTTCGGTGAGGAAGGGGTGGTTCTCGTAATAAGCGGAGGTGCGCCAGTGCCGGTCCCAGCCGGTGTGGACCAGCACCGCCTTGCCCGCCACGTCGAGGCATTCAAAGGCGTCGGCATTGATCGCCATTGCGTCGGAGCGGACCACCAGGCCGGGCAGCGCGGCGAGCTGCGCCAGCTCGAGCTGCGCGAGATCGGCGCCGTCGTGGTAGCGGTGGAACGGCGCGTCGAGGTAGGTGCCGGTGTTGGCCACCATATCGATTCGGCCGATCTGGAAGGTGGAGCCGTCCTCGTACAGCGCGGCGGACTGCTCGCGGGTCCAGAAGTCGCAGATATGCGGTGCGGGCAGGCCCTTGTAGGTGACCATGCCGTCTTCGATTGTGTGGCTAAGGTCGATCAGCATCGAGCCAGTGGACCGATCACTTGTTCGTCTCCCCGACTTGCTTGCGCCTGCCGAAGATCCGCGCCAGCGCAAGCGCCGCGATCAGCATCCAGACAATGTTGAGCGTCGCCGACGGGATGGCGCCGTGCCAGAGCCCGTTGACGATGAACCCGGCCGCGCCGACCAGGTTCATCCACTGAAAGGCGGGCGACTGGCCGGTCAGCCGCCCGGCGCTGATCAGCAGATAGGCCGACAGGATGAGGAGCGCGCCTCCCCATCCCGCCGCCTCGATCAGGAGCTCCTGCCAGCTCAGGAAGCGAGCTTCCGAAGCACGTAATGGAGGATCCCGCCCGAGCGGAAATATTCGAGCTCGTTCAGGGTATCGATGCGCACCCGGGCGGTGAACTCGAAGGTCGAGCCGTCGGCGCGGGCAACCTGGACCTGGACGTGCTGGCGCGGGGTGAGGTCGCCGATGCCGGTGACGGTGAAGCTTTCGCTGCCGTCGAAGGTGGGGATTTCCTCGACGAACTGGAGCGGCAACACGCCCATGCCGACCAGGTTGGAGCGGTGGATGCGCTCGTAGGTTTCGGCGATCACCGCGCGGACGCCGAGCAGGTTGGTGCCCTTCGCCGCCCAGTCGCGTGACGAGCCGGTGCCGTATTCCTGGCCGGCGACGACGACGAGCGGCGTGCCCTCGGCCTTGTAGCGCATCGCCGCGTCGTAGATCGGCAGCGTTTCGCCGGACGGGATGTGCTTGGTGATGCCGCCTTCGATGCCGGGGACCATTTTGTTTTTGATGCGGATGTTGGCGAAGGTGCCGCGCATCATGACGTCGTGGTTGCCGCGGCGGGCGCCGTAGCTGTTGAAGTCCGTCCGGCTAACCCCATGATCTACAAGGAATTTCCCGGCCGGACTGTCGAGCTTGATGGCGCCGGCGGGGGAGATGTGATCGGTGGTGATGGAATCGCCGAAAATCGCCAGCGGACGCGCGCCGACGATGTCGCCGGGCGCGGTCGCGGTCATCGTCATGCCTTCGAAATACGGCGGGTTGGCGATGTAGGTGGAGCCGGCGTCCCAGGCATAGGTCTTGCCGCCGGTGATCGCGATCCCCGCCCACTTGTCGTCGCCCTTGTAGACGTCGGCGTAGCGCGAGCGGAACATCTCGCCGGTGACGTGGCGGTCCATCAGCGTGCGGATTTCGGCGTTGGTGGGCCAGATGTCGCGCAGGTAGACGGGCGCGCCGTCCGTGCCGGTGCCGATCGGGTCCTTGACCATGTCGCCCGCAACCGTGCCCTTGAGCGCGTAGGCGACCACCAAAGGCGGCGAGGCGAGGTAGTTGGCGCGCACGTCCGGCGACACGCGGCCCTCGAAATTGCGGTTGCCGGACAGCACGGACGCGGCGACGAGATCGTTTTCGTTGATCGCGCGGCTGATCGGCTCGGGCAGCGGGCCCGAATTGCCGATGCAGGTGGTGCAGCCATAGCCGGCGAGGTTGAAGCCGAGGCCGTCGAGATCCGCCTGAAGCCCGGCGTCGATCAGGTAATCGGTGACCACCTTCGATCCCGGCGCGAGGGAGGACTTCACCCACGGCTTGCGCTGCAACCCGCGCTCCCGCGCCTTGCGGGCGACGAGGCCCGCGGCGACCAGCACGGCCGGGTTGGAGGTGTTGGTGCACGACGTGATCGCGGCGATGACGACGTCGCCATGGCCAAGGTCGACCGCGCCCGGGCCGCTTTCCTCGGCGGGCGCCGCGGCGACGGGGAAGCGCTGGCCGATCTCGGCAGCATCGTGGCCGAATTCGCGGGTGAAATTGGCGACGAACTCCTCGTCCACCTGGCTCAAGGCCACTTTGTCCTGCGGCCGCTTGGGGCCGGCGAGGACGGGTTCGACGGTGGACATGTCGAGGCGCAGCGTGTCGGTGAACACCGGCTCCTCGCTGCTGCCCGGCTCAAGCCAGAAGCCCTGCGCCTTGGCATAGGCTTCGGTGAGCGCGATCTGCTCGTCCGAGCGGCCGGTGAGGCGCAGATATTCCAGCGTCTTGCCGTCAATCGGGAAGAAGCCGCAGGTGGCGCCATATTCGGGCGCCATGTTGGCGATGGTGGCGCGATCGGCGACCGACAGCGCCGACACGCCCGGGCCGTAGAATTCCACGAACCGGCCGACCACCCCCTTGGCGCGCAGCATCTGGGTGACGGTGAGGACGAGATCGGTGGCGGTGATGCCCTCCACCAGCTCGCCGGAAAGGTGGAAGCCGACCACTTCGGGGATCAGCATGGAAACGGGCTGGCCGAGCATCGCCGCCTCCGCCTCGATCCCGCCGACGCCCCAGCCGAGCACGCCAAGACCGTTGACCATGGTGGTGTGGCTGTCGGTGCCGACCAGCGTGTCGGGATAAGCGACTTCGGTGCCGCTCTCGTCCTGCGACGACCAGACGGATCGGGCGATATATTCGAGATTCACCTGGTGGCAGATGCCGGTGCCCGGCGGCACCACCTGGAAATTGTCGAACGCGGCCGAGCCCCATTTCAGGAACTGGTAGCGCTCCATGTTGCGCTGATATTCGAGCTCCACGTTCTGTTCGAACGCCTTGGGCGTGCCGAATTCGTCGACCATCACCGAGTGATCGATGACCAAGTGGACGGGGACCTGCGGGTTGATCTTCCGGGCGTCGCCGCCGAGCGACGTGATCGCATCGCGCATCGCGGCGAGATCGACCACGCAGGGCACGCCGGTGAAATCCTGCATCAGGACGCGGGCCGGCCGGTACTGGATCTCGCGCGACGGGGCGGCGGGGTTCTTGGTCCAATCGACCAGCGCCTGGATATCCTCGCGGCTGACGGTGATGTTGTCCTCGAAGCGGAGCAGGTTCTCGAGCAGCACCTTCATCGAGAAGGGCAGGCGGTCGACGGGGCCGAGCTGCTCGGCCGCCTTGGCGAGGGAGTAATAGGCGTAGGTGTTGGAGCCCACCTGGAGGGTGGAACGGGTGTTGAGGGTGTCGTGGCCGACGGTCGTCATGGGCGGTTCCTCGTCGCGAAGTGGTACTTTGCGCCGGTGGGAATTGGGGGCCGGCGCGGGGGTTGGGGGCGCTCTAGCAAGGTGGGGGCGAGGGGGAAAGGGTGGGTGCCGGTGCGGCGGCATTCACCGAAGGAGTTGGAGGAACTCGACGCAGTTGCCCTGATTGAGCACGGTGAGAGGAATGCCTAGCGTGCGAGTGACATCTGCGGCGAGCAGAAGGGAGCGATCCTGAAGCTCGGCGATCTGCTGGATCGACCGTTGCGGCCGCACTCTGGCAGTGTCCCGCCCACGCTGCTCGAATATCATTTCGGGGGAGGCATGGAGGAAGACCATACCTGTGATGCAGAGCGCCGCAAAAACTGACGCCGGAAGCTCGCGAAAGCCATCTGGAGTGTCGATGATGGTATGTGCGTCCAGCACGAGCGGCACTTCAGCCGAAGCACGGTGCCGGTCAAAAGCAGTGATGAGAGCTGCCTGGTTCTTGTCGATGTTTCCTTTTCTGAGGTCTTCTGACGTGAGCTGCGACCCGTAAGCGGATTTCTCGACTTTGATGAGTTCACTGGCAATAAGATGGAGAAACTCCCGTTGCAGTCGCGCCGCAGAAAGGAACGTGGATTTTCCCACGCCCGAGACTCCCGTGAATGCGATGATCTTCACGCCTCGAAGCCCAGATTGGCCCGCGCAAGCACCGCCCGAAGGCCCTTGTTTGTGAGCTTACAAATCGATTGGGGAGGTCCGCGCAAGATACCGTCGGATATCAACTCATCGAGCGTGACGGCGGGCCGAACATGAGCGACAAGAAGAAAATTGATGACCTTAACCGGACGGGCAGCAGTGGCCCTGAAGTCAACAAGCTGCTGTCGCGTGTACACTGAGCGATTACCCGCCATCCTAATCAACTCGTCTGTAGAATAGGCGAGAGACACATCCTCAAATATCCCGAGGGTAGTAAGTGCCTGAGACTGACCCCGATCTGACTTACTCTTGTAGAAAACGAGAACCGAACCGGGCTGGCTAATACGAGCTTGCGCGCGACACAAATACACCTTTCTTATGGTATTGCCCGGCGTCTTCGGCGTTCCGGCCGAATCAGCGTCCCACTCAGTCAGCTCTGGAAAAAGAGCTTCGTGGAAGTTCTCCTGTATTGGCACGCAATATGCGTCTGTTCCGGCACCAGTGACAAACCGGGGGTAATTCAGCCTTGCCGCATCATACCTCGACTGATTGGAAGAACAGTGCAGCGCGTCGCGCGAGAAGGCCTTCTCGAAGACCATCTCTCCGCGCGCATTATCACGTGTGTGCTGGAACCCATAGAACTCTAACAAAGTTATCAAGGCATCTTGGTCTTGAAACGTGGTAACGTAAACAACATCGTAAGAATTAGCCTGAGCAAACCAGAATACCTGTTTAAACAGCAGCTCGCCCAGCTTGGTTCCTCGATACTCAGGTCGAACTTTGAAGGTGCATATCTTGAGGATCTTTTGGCCTGGAAGGCTCGCGTCCGTATCACTGGCTACCTCGTCCTTACGCACGACTAGGCCAGCCAAATCTTCATCATGGGTTACGATCCAGCATTTGCGGCGTGGCTGGACACACTTGTCCCGCCACCAATCGTCAAATTCTGGGTATCCTTCTCGTAAGCTGTCGAAGATAGCATGGTCGGCTTCGAGTTCGTGAGCATCCACCTCTTCCACATAGCGTATTGGAACGTGACGTGGCTCATAAGTGGAGTAAAGAAGTGCGACCGCATCAGCTACAAATACTACACGCTCGGCTAAGCCCGGAGAATGTCTGCGCGCTCGCTCGTGGAGCCCCCTATCTTGTGTTACAAGAAAGTCAGCTACGTTAAGCGTGAGAGCGTGCAGTAGCGTAGCATCGACAATGTCGTTTGGCCGAGCTAGCGGGCCGAATAAAGCCGTGAGCTTGGCGGGTGTGAGGCCTCGCACCTTAGCAAGGGCCTCAAACTTCCGCACTTTGCTAAGTGAGATTTTTCGCCGCCGTGCATCTTGGTCTCGCGCGATGTCATCGCGAGCCGCTGCATGGATTAACAGTTTCACGCCGTGCTTAGAGGCGAGCTGGACCAGCGTGGCGAATTCAGGATGAACCTCTCGTTCGTCCTCAAGGCCAATGAAGACGTTTGTGTCAATCAGCCACGACGGCGAACTCATCGCAAAGCACCTTCCGAAAGCCCGACGGGGCGTAGACAAACGATTGAGGAGGTTCGAATTTGAAGCGCGCTCTCAGTTCCGCCAGTGGTATAGGATCTCTGAACCTGACGGGATCCTTTAGCTTCACCGCAAAGGCAGTGTCTGTCCCTGCGAAGTAGCTGTCGTAATCGACGCGCGGGATTCCGGCAACACTGCTATATTCCTTCCAGATACCGCTAGGGGACCCGCTATCAACCCCATAAATTTCCGCCATGCCAACCATTGCTCTAACGGGCGTGGTCGAATAAATAATAGCATGAGTTCCTCTCGGCACTCTTTTGGGGAATCGCCGTCTTAACTCCACCTGCTTGGAGCCTTCCAATATACGATCCGAGTACACCGGTTTGATGCTAAAAATCACATCCTTGCGCGGGGGAACCGGTCTATCTCCGAGCATCGGCAGCAGGAGCTGATCCTCGTCCTGCTCGTCGAAAGTCAACTCGGACTCGTCAATGTTGGCAACCAAAGGGTCCTCGCCGAATGCATATGAGGAAACCCGTAGAGTCCCACCCACGGCCGCAACGTAGGTGCGCAACGTCGAAAGCAACATATCCTCTCGGGACTCAAGATGGGATAGTGCTGTCTGGCCGATACCCATACGACCAGCGAGTTCCGCCTGCGTTAAACCAGCACGTGTGCGGATGTGCTTCAGCTTGCGACCTATGTGTATGTCGCCAACCGAATCACCCGAGCCTTTCACTTCAACAATCGTCGAGGCTGGACTCCGATACAACGCGGGCAACTCTCAATCCTTCATGTGCTGGGGGCTCATTGATATGACATCAAAGTCATATTGTCCAGAGCTTTATGGCTCCTGACACACAACGCCACCCGCAAACGGACCCTCCTCAAGAAATAAAATTCCGTTAGCTTCAAGTGCGCCGCGCATCGAATCGACGCGCCTCGGGAGGACAGGTTCACGCGCCTCAAAGCGAATAACGGTCCTAGGACTAACGCCCGCGGCGGCGGCGAGATCGCGCTGCGACCAGTCAAGCGCCGCGCGGGCCATGCGGCACTGCCGGACGTTCATTCTGTCACATTTCCAGCAAAAAGCGCTCGCACCCGCTGCAACTCCGTGTCACATTTGCAGCCATAATCTGAACATCCCTCCAGCCTTCAGGAGAGCCTTGGACATGACTGTCGGGGAGCATAGCTGCACGCGTCGGGCACTTCTAGGCGTTGCGGCGGGGTTGCCGGTGGTGGGGGTGGAACTCCCGACTGCCCCTCTCCCGCCTACCGCCTTTGGCGGTGGGGTCCCTCTCCCCGGAGGGGCGAGGGAGGATTGGGTGGCGGCTTTAGCCTCGGTGGTTCGGACGGAGGCGGCGCTTCGGGTGGTGGAGCGGGGGACGGCGGGGCTTTCGTTCGAGGACGCGGAGGCAGTGCAGGAGGCTTATGATGCGCGCTGCGATGCCTGGGAGGAGGCGATCGCGCGGGCGTTCGTGGTGCCGGCGCCGGATGTGGGGGCCTTTGCGGCCAAGGTGGTTTGGGCGGTGGACCTCGGCGTTGCGGAGTTCGGCGAGGGGGAGGCGTTGCTTGCGGCGCTTCGGGCGGATGCGGTGCGGGTGCTTGGGGTGGTTGGGGGGTAGGGGCGGGGTCTCACAGCCTCGCGTACAGGCCCTCTCCCTCCCACCGCCTTTGGCGGCGGGTCCCTCCCTCTCCCGCGAAGGGGGAGAGGGGCTTTAGAGCCGCGCTGCCCGGAACATAGAAAGAACTTTCCTACATGGGTGGAGGTGTGGTTCATCCTGTCCGGTTGCGATTCGCGTGGGTGCGGGTCGGTGGATGGGAGAGAACGTGATGGCGGTTAAGCGGGGTCGGGCTTCGGGGCGGGCGGTGCGGGATGCGGCGGCGGCTCGGGGCGTTCGGGAGCGGATCGATGGGTTTTCGGTGGAGAAGGAGGCGGTGTTTCTTGCCGAGCTGGAGAAATCGGGGTGCGTGACGGATGCGTGCCGGGTGGCGGATATCTCCACCACCTCAGTGACCCGGCACCGGCGGTTCCGGCCGGCCTTTGACGCGGCGTGCAAGCTGGCGCGGGTCAAGGCGCGGGGGCCGCTGGAGGCGATCGCCTGGATGCGGGCGGTGGAGGGCACGCCGACGAAGATCATCCGCAAGGGGAAGGTGGTGGAGGAGCGGATCAAGCCCTCCGACGCGATGCTGAAGACGCTGATGGCGGCTGCGGATCCGGCGAAATACGGGCGCGGCGGCGGGGCGACGCCGGAGCAGATCGCGGCGCTGAAGGCCGAGTGGGAGGCGGAGCGGGACCGGGAACTGACCGAGGAGGAAGAGCGGGAGGTGATCGACCGCCTGCTGCGCAAGATGCGCAAGTTTCGCGAGAAGATGTTCCGGCAAGGCATGGGGCTGACCGTGCGGGGCGAGACGGTGCCGATCGGCTACGGCCCGATCTCGCCGGACGCGGCGCCGCTGGTCCCCGATCCGCTCAACTACACGCCCGAACAGGAGCTGGAGGACTTCATTCAGCAGGCGGATGAAGCCGAACGGGAGAAGGAGGCGCGGTTCAAGGAGGCGCGGGGGTTGGGATAGGGGGGGCCCTTCCTCCCCCGCGCTCCCACCACTTACGCCCTGGTGGCGGCGATCCAGTCTTCGATCTTGCGTTCCAGAACGGCCATGGGGAGGGCGCCGGTGTTGAGCACCTGTTCGTGAAAGGCGCGCGGGTCGAAGCGGGGGCCGAGTTCGGCTTTGGCTTTGGCTTTGAGGCGCTGGATGGTGAGGGCGCCCACTTTGTAGGCGAGCGCCTGGCTGGGGATGGCGATGTAGCGCTCGACCTCGGCGGTGGCGTCGGTGCGGCCCATGCCGGAGTTGGAGAGCATGTAGGCGATCGCCTGGTCGCGGCCCCAGCCCTTGGCGTGGATGCCGGTGTCGACGACCAGGCGCATGGCGCGCAGCATCTCGTCGTCGAGGTGGCCGAAGCGCTGGTAGGGATCCGTGAAGAAGCCGAGCTCGGGCCCCAGGGTTTCGGCGTAGAGCGCCCAGCCTTCGGCGAAGGCGGTGTTGCCGCCGAAGCGCATGAAGGGGGGAAGGGCGGCGTTTTCCTGGGCGAGGCTGATCTGGAAATGGTGCCCGGGCGCGCCTTCGTGGAGGTAAAGGGTCTCCGTGCCGTAGGTGGAGCGCGAGGGCAGGTCGTAGGCGTTGTAGTAGAAGACGCCGGGGCGCGCGCCGTCGGGGGTGCCGCCCTGGTAGGAGCCGCCGGCCGCGGTTTTCTCGCGGAACGGCTCCACCGCACGGATCTCGAGCGGGGTTTTTGGAAGGGTCGAGAATTGCTCGGCGATGCGGGCGTCGACCTTTTTGCCGATGCGGTAATATTCCTCCTTCAGCCATTCGGCGGAGGCGGGGCGGAATTTGGGGTCGGAGCGCAGGTGCTCGAAGAACTGGGCGAGAGTGCCCTTGAAGCCGACTTGGCGGCGGATCGCCTCCATCTCGCCGCGGATTCGGGCGACTTCGGACAGGCCGAGGGTGTGGATCTGGTCGGCGGTGAGGGGGAGCGTGGTCGTGCTCTCGATCAGGCGGGCGTAGAGCGCCGCGCCGCCCTTCATGTGGACGAGGCCGACGCCGGTGCGGGCCTTCGGGAGGTAGTCGGTGCGCAGGAAGTCGCGCAGGCGGGTGTAGACCGGGTAGATGTCGTTCGTGACGGAGGCGGCGTAGGCGGCGCGCAGGCGGGTCTTGTCGGCGTCGCTGAAGCTTGCGGGGAAGTTGAGCGCCGGGCGGAAGAAGGGCGAGGCCTCGGGCTTCTCCTTGAGCTGGAGATCGAGCTGGTCGATCACGTTCTGGATGGTGAGCCTGGTCTCGAAGACGCCGCTCGCCAGGCCTTCGCGGAAGCGGCCGATCGCACGGTCGTGGTAGCGGACGTAATCGGCGTGGCGCTTGAGGTTGTTCTCGTAATCCTCGACCGTCTTGAACGGCGCCGCGCCCCGGCCCGACGCGAAGGTCGGGTAGAAGGTGTGGAAGCCGGAGAAGTGGTTGACCGGGCGCACCTTGGTGACGGCCATCAATTCGGGCGCGAAGTTCTTGAGGCCGTCCTCGAGCTGCAGCTTGAAGACGTCGTAGGCGATGCGGTCGGTGGCGTTGAGCTTGGCGCGGTCGATGGCGGCAAGCCGGGCGAGATCGCCCTGCGCCGCGGCTTTCTCTCCGGCATAATATTCGTCGGTGATGAAGTCGCCGATGCGGTCGGCGTAGCGCATGTCGCCCCGGAACAGGGCGCCGACCGGATTGCGCTTGAGCTCGGCTTCGTCACTTTCGGCGAACAGCCGCGCGAGGCGGACGCCTTCGCTGTCGGCCGGCGCGACTGGAGCGGCGGCGGCGGGCGGTGCGGATGCGGCCGCAACCTCGGCCGGGGCGCCGGTTTGCGCGCACCCCGCAACGGCGAGGGCGAGCAGGGAGGCGGCGGCGAGCGAAACACGGTTCATGAAAGTCCCCCGAAAGAGCGAATTCCCGCACCCTAGGGAGAAGAAGCACCGGGCCGCAAGCGCCATGCCCGCGCGCCCTCGCCGATCAGGTGCCCGCCTGGCGGATCAGGGGCGCGCCTTAGATCAGGTGCCTGGCGGCTTGGCGTTGTTCATCTTCCACCAGCTCCAGTCGCGCTCGCGATACCATTTGGTGATGACGTATTTGGTGCCCGCCTCCACCGGCATTCCGGTGTGGAGGGAATACGGGTTGGGCTCGCCATAGGCGTCGAGATTGTTCCACAGGAGGAGGTTGCCGGTGCGCGGCGTGACCCGGACATTGGCCTTGGGGAAAAAGGTCTGGCCGCCCGCTTCGGGCTCGTTCAGGAACACCATCGCGGTCCAGGTGCGCTGGCCGCCGCTTTTCTCCTGCTCCGGCCAATAGGGTTCGGACTTGTAGAAGAAATCGTGGTGCGGCTTGAACTGCTGGCCGACCGCATAACGCTGGCCCTGGATGGTCTCGCCCTGGGCCGGGCGAATGCCGGTGAGCGCGGTGATCTTGGTTTCCACCAGCTGGTTGATCCGGTCGGCGAGGCGCAGATTGCAGCTTTCGCTGGTCCGGAACTCGGGGTCGGGGGTGGCCGCCAGCAGCCCGGACGGAACGCGGTCCTGGTCGATCTTGTCGATCACCTGGTCGCACTCCGCCTTGCCGAGGAAATCGCGCACCACGAAGATGTCGAGGCCCTGGGCCGGGATCTGGATGGTGTTGGGGGTGCGCTTCATCCGGTCCTTGACCCAGGCGCCGATCTGCATCCGGTAGAGGGCGCCGGGATCGCTCGCTTGGCCGGTCATCGGATCGTCACTCCGCGGACCATGACGTAATCGACTTTCTCGAGCGCGCGGACGTCGCGCAGCGGATCGCCGGTGACCGCGATCAGGTCGGCGGAATAGCCCGGCGCGATCCGGCCGATCTCCCGCTCCAGCCCAAGCAGCCTGGCGGCGCCGGTGGTGGCCGACGCAATCGCTTCGGCCGGGGTCATGCCGGCATGCTGGACCATGAGTGCGAATTCCTCGGCATTGCGGCCATGTTCGTAGACCGCCGAATCGGTGCCGAACACGACGGGCACCCCGGCGGCGCGGGCGGCGCGGGCGGCCTTGCCGACTTCGCTCAGGGTTTCGCGGACCTTGGCTTCGACCTGGGGCGTGTAGACGCCCTTGCCGAGCCGTTCGCGGATGCCGGTAAAGGCCATCAGGGTGGGGACAAGCGAGGAGCCGCTGGCCTTCATGGCGCGGATCGACGCGGCGTCGGCGAAGGTGCCGTGCTCGATCGAATCGACGCCGGCGCGGGCCGCCGCCTCGATGCCGCGGGCGCTGTGGGCGTGGGCGGCGACCTTCAGGCCAAGGCCGTGGGCGGTGTCGACGATGGCCTTCATTTCGGGGTCGGTGAAATGCTGGCCGAGGCCGCGCGCCTGCTGCGACAGCACTCCGCCGGTGGCGGTGAACTTGATGACGTCGGCGCCGGCGCGGGAGAATTCGCGCACCCGTGCAGCGCAGGCTTCGACGCCGGTGCAGGTGTTGTTCGCGCCGAGCACGGCGACGACTTCGGGGCGGAAGCCGGACACGTCGCCATGGCCGCCGATGATCGAAATGGCCGGGCCCGACGACAGGATGCGCGGGCCGGGGATGCGCCCTTCGGCGGTGGCGCGGCGAAGCGCAAAGCCGACCTGCGATGGGGAGCCGAGATCGCGCACGGTGGTGAAGCCGGCGCGGGCGGTGATCAGCGCGTTCTGGGCGCCGACCAGGGTGGTGAATTCGTCGCTCTGCACCGCCTCGTCGCGATAATCGCCGCCGGGCTCGCCGGAGATGTGGACGTGGGTGTCGATCAGGCCGGGCAGCACCGTCTTGGTGGACAGATCGACGAGGCGCGCGCCGGCCGGGGGCGGGGCGAGGCCCTCGTTAACCGAGACGATCCGGCCGTTGTCGACGACAATGGTGGAGGGGCCGGCGGCGGGCCGCGACGGATCGGCGATCAGGCGGCCGGCATGGATGACCACGGTTTCGGCGGCGGCAGGCGCGGCTCCGAGCAGGACGGAGGAGAGGAGGAGCAGGAAGCGTAAGCGCATAAGCGGAGATCCCCTGAATGGTCCCCCGTTCCATGCTTCGCCGCCGCGGGTGCTGGCAAGAGAAAAGCCTGGGGCTAAACGTTTGGGGGGGGGCTGCTCCCCTCCCTTTGCGTGGCGGGCGCGGTTTGCCCTGGGGGCTGAGAGGGAGGGGTTGGGGGTGGGTTTGGCCCTGTGATGGTGGCTGCGGGGCTCTCGATTTCGCGCGGCGAAGGAAGAGGGGGACCCACCCCCGGCCCCTCCCTTTCGTGCGCTGGCGCCTGGCTGAAGAGGCCGCGGGGAGGGAGGGGAGTTGGTCGGTGGGGCGGCGGTGGTGGTGGACACCTGGGCGTGGTCCTTGGAGACGGGCCTTCGGCTTCGCTCAGTCCCTCCTCAGGATGAGCGGGGGAATCGGAGCCGCTCATCCTGAGGTGCCGGTGAGCAGGGTTCCCGCCAAAGTACTACCTTTGGCGGGGTTCCGTGTCGAACCGGCGTCTCGAAGGACCGCTCCAGGAAGACAGCCATCGGAACATGCCGCGGGAAGGGAGCGGAGTTGGTTGGCGGGGCGGTGGTGGTGGGCTCCCCTCCCTTTGCGGGACGGGTGGGGTTTGCCGTGACGGATGAGAGGGAGGGGTTGGGGGTGGGTTTGGTTCGATAACAGTGACTGCGGGGCTCTGGAGTTCGCGCGGTGGGGAGAGGGGGACCCACCCCCGGCCCCTCCCTTTCGTGCGCCGGCGCTTGGCGGAAGAGGCCGGGGGGAGGGAGGGGAGTTGGCCGGTGGGGCGGTGGTGGCGGTGGACACCCGCGCCTGGCCCTTAAGACGGGCCTTTGCCTTCGCTCAGTCCCTCCTCAGGATGAGCGGGGGAATCCAAGCCGCTCATCCGGCGTCTCGAAGGACCGCTTCGGGGATACAGTCATCGGACGATGCCGCGGGGAGGGAGCGGAGTTGGTCGGCGGGGCGGCGGTGGTGGTGGGCTCCCCTCCCTTTGCGGGACGGGTGGGGTTTGCCGTGAGGGCTGAGAGGGAGGGGTTGGGGTGGGTTTGGCTCGATGACCGTGGCTGCGGGGCTCTGGAGTTCGCGCGGTGGGGAGAGGGGGACCCACCCCCGGCCCCTCCCTTTCGTGCGCCGGCGCTTGGCTGAAGAGGCCGGGGGGAGGGAGGGGAGTTGGCCGGTGGGGCGGTGGTGGCGGTGGACACCCGCGCCTGGCCCTTAAGACGGGCCTTTGCCTTCGCTCAGTCCCTCCTCAGGATGAGCGGGGGAATCGAAGCCGCTCATCGGCGTCTCGAAGGACCGCTCCAGGAAGACAGCCATGCAGTTTGGTGAGGCCACCCTCCCGCCGCTCATCCTGAGGGGGGAGTGAGCAGGGACCCCGTCAAAGTACTACTTTGATGGGGTCCCGTCGTCGAAGGCCCGTCTCGAAGGACCGCCCGGAAAACGCCCGGGCCAGTCCCTTCGAGCACCCTACCAGAAGAAGTCGTAGATCACGTCGATGACTTCGCCGGTGTAGGTGTCGACCAGCAGGACGTCGTCGTAATAACGGACCCAGCGGGTGCCCGGATAGGCGGCCGGCAGGCGGTACTGGTAGGGATCGTTGAGCCAGTAGCGGTCCGAGTAGAACAGCGAACCGAGCGAGAAGCCGATCGAGATGCGGCTGTAGCTGTGGTTGCGGTAGGGCGAGTAATAGCTGCCGCCGCGGTACAGGTTGCGGTTTGAATAGCGGTAGCGCTGCCAGTCGTAGCGGTTGTCCTGGCGCCAGTTGCGGTCCCAGCGGCGCTCGGCGCGCTGGTCCTGGCGGTAGTCGCGGCGATCCTCGCGGCGATCCTGGCGATATTCGCGGCGGTCGTCGCGCAGGTTATTCTCGTAACGCTGCTGGTTGCGCGCCGCCTGGCGGGCGTAGTTGCCGCCGATCGTCTGCTCGGCGCTGCGGCGCGACGCTTCGCGGGTCGCTTCGATCTGGGCGCGGTAGGCGTCGCGATCGGTGTAGATGTTGCCGGTCTGGCGGTCGTCGCGGCGATCTTCGCGGCGATCCTGGCGGACGGCCTGACGCTCTGCCCGCTGGTTGGTGCGGGCGGGGGCGGTTTGGACCTGCTGCTCGAACACGGGCTGGCTTTGGGCGCGGTCGGCCTGGCGGGCAGCGCGCTGGGCGGAGCGGTCGACCTGGGCGGCCGGGCGCTCGGCCCGGACGCGCTCGGGCCGTGCCTGAGCCGGCGCGGGCTGGGTCTGCACCTGCACGGAGCGCTGCTGGCGCGCTTCCTGGCGCACCTGGCGCTGCTCGGAGCGTGCCTGGTTGCGGACCGCCTGGCGCTCATAGCGCTGCATGATCCGGTTGTTGTTGTTGTCCTGCGCGGCGGCGGGGGCGATGCCCGTGCCAGCCGTTGCCGCCATCAAAATCCCGAAAAGGACCTTACGCATCTCTCACTCCTTGCCACCGAGCGGCCCACGGGGGACGCCTCCAGCGATGGGACGACATGTGCCATCGGGAAGGTGAGCGGTGGCTGAACCGGTGTGACAGGCGATTGTAAGGGAGGGGGGAGGCACCCGTCCCTGGTTAGGGAGGGGAGGGGGTGGGTAGCGACTGAGCGGGCTCGATGCCCGCGAGGGCGCCTTTTTCGCAAGGGCGGGCGGATTGGCGCTCGACGGGCCCACGCCGGCGAGGAGGCGCCTTCGCGGGCAT
>DASWNA010000048.1:0-38000 GCA_036399475.1 Allosphingosinicella sp. | reverse complement strand
TGGAGCCTTCCCAACGGCGGCGAATTCTACGCCTCCCGCCTGCGTAACTCGACCACCACCGACATGTCTGCGGACGAAATTCACAATGTCGGGCTGGCTGAGGTCGCGCGCATCCAGAAGGAGATGGAGGCGATCAAGAACCGGGTGGGGTTCAAGGGCAATCTCCAGGCCTTCTTCGCCCACATCAAAACTGGCTCGCAGTTTAAATACCCGAACACCGATGCCGGCCGGGAGCAGTATCTGAAGGACGCCAACGTCTTCATCGCGCAGGTGATGGAGAAGGCACCGCAATATTTCCGCCGCTTGCCCAAGGCACCACTGGAAGTTCGCGCGGTGGAGAAGTGGCGGCAGGAAACCGCCTCGGTCGCCTTTTACAACTCGCCCTCCCCCGATGGCTCGCGGCCCGGCATCTACTACGTCAACCTCGCCGACATGAACCAGGTGCTCAAGCCTCAGATCGAGGGCATCAGCTACCATGAAGGCGCGCCCGGCCACCATTTCCAGATCGCGCTTCAGCAGGAGCTGGAGGGCATTCCGATGTTCCGCCGCTTCGGCGGCTACGGCGCGTATATCGAGGGCTGGGGCCTCTATGCCGAGCGGCTTGGGCGCGAGATGGGCTTCTATCAGGACCCGTATTCGGAGTTCGGCCACCTCTCCCTCGAGCTTTGGCGCGCCGTTCGCCTCGTCACCGACACCGGCATGCACGCCAAGCGCTGGAGCCGGGAGAAAGCGATCAAGTATTTCCAGGACAATTCGCTGTTGTCCGAGCGCGACATCGTCAAGGAAGTCGAGCGCTACATCAACAATCCGGGCCAGGCGACGAGCTACAAGATCGGCCAATTGAAGATCGTCGAGCTTCGCCAGCGCGCGCAAAAGGCGCTTGGCGACAAGTTCGACATCCGCGACTTCCACGCCGCCGTGCTGGAAAACGGATCGCTGCCGCTCGACATCTTGGAGAGCCAGATCGACGCCTATATTGCCTCGAAGCGCTGACAGAAGGAGAGAAAGACATGGCCAAAGGACAGGTTCGCAACAGCAAGGAAGCCCGCAAGCCCAAGAAGGAAGTGAAGAAGACGATCGCCGCCAACCCCTCCACCAAGGGCAATGTGGCGAAGGATTGATGGCCGAGAATTTCGTCCGCCACCGCCAGCCCTGGAAAAGCGAGGAAGTGGCCAAACTCCACACCCTCGCGAAGAAGGGCATGGGCCTGAAAGCCATCGCCAAGGCGCTGACCCGCTCGGAGGAGTCGGTGCAGGACCGCGCCAAGGCGGACGGCGTCAACATCGCCAAGCTGCGCTGAGCGCGCGCACCACAGAACAGGATTACCTCACGTGACCGACACCCTTCCCGACCGCCTGTCCCTCAATCCGCGCAGCCCGCATTTCGACGGCGAGCTGCTTCGCCGCGGAATCGGCATCCGCTTCAAGGGCAAGGAGCGCACCGATGTTGAGGAATATTCGGTGTCGGAAGCCTGGATCCGGGTCGCCGCGGGCCGAAGCCTCGACCGATTCGGCCAGCCGATGACGGTGAAGCTCAAGGGCGAGGTCGAGCCCTATTTCCAGGGCGCGCAGGACGGCGGCGCTGAGGACGGCGACGAGGCGGAAGTGCAAGCGGAGTAAGGACCGGCTCCCGCGCAGGCAGGCGGCATCACCTTACACTATCGCCAGCGCCTGCTTCGCCGAGCCAAGCGGCGCGTCGGTGACGATCACCGCTGTGGTGGACGCGCGGGTAACGCCGTAGAGCTTCTTGGCAAAGGCGCGCGGCAGGCGGATGCAGCCGTGGGAGGCGGGATAGCCGGGCACCCGGCCGGCGTGCAGCGCCACGCCGCCCCAGGTGAGCCGCTGCATGAAGGGCATGGGCGCGTCGTCGTAGAGGGTTGAGCGATGCTCGACCTTTTTCTGAAGGATCGGGAAGGTGCCCGTGGGAGTCTCGTGCCCGCGCTTGCCGGTGGAGACCTTTGAACTGTCCCACAGATCGCCGTCGCGGAACACGTAGAGGCGCTGCGAGGGGATGCTGACGACGATGAGAACGCCGTCGGCAAGGGCTTCGCCAGGCGTCGGCGGCTCGGGAGGGGGCGGCGGGGGTGGCGGTGCGGCCGGCGGGGGTGGAGGATTGGGCGCCCAGGCGAGATCGGCTGGGGCAGCGAAGGGATTGGCGGCGGCCGCGGCGGTGGCATCCAGCCCATCGGCACCTGCTATCCCAGCCGGACCGAACCGCGTCCCCGACGGCGCGGCGGAGCCCAGGAGGAGCAGCGCCCCGGCGGATGCGGCCACGGCCATGATCTTCTTCACGCACACCTCCGGCGAAGCCAAACCGCTGCGGTGGAGAACGCCCCTGCCCCCACCAGGGTCCGCTCCCAACGCCCGGCGAAAACGCACCAACCAAATAAGTTGAGGAAGTTGAGGCATGCCGGGGCGCGCCGGGCTGGCCGGCGCGCGCCCGGACTTAGTCCTTGAGACCGGCGGGCACCTTGCCGCCATTCTTCTCCAGCTCCTTCATGACGGCCTTCTGGAGCCACATGTTCATTTCGGCGCTGCCGTTCTTTTCGCCCGTGTAGCCAAGCTCGGTGGCGAGCTCCTTTCGGTTGGCGAGGCTGGAATCGAGATCGAGCAGCTTCATCAGATCGACGATCGAGGTGCGCCAGTTGAGGTCCGGATTGCCCTTCTCCCCCGCGATCTCGGTCAGCGTTTGTTCGACGTCGACCGGCTGCTGAACGGGCGCGTCTTGCGCGGGCGCGGCCTGGGCGGGCGCCTGCTGTGCTTGCGGAGCAGGACGGGCCTGCGGTGCGGGCGCGGCCTGTGGAGCGGGCTTGGCTTTGGCTTTGCCGAAGATGGCGTTCTTGATGCTGCTGAAGATACCCATTGTTACGCTCCGATACAGGTTGCCGGGGCAGCCCGGCGGTGAGGTTCGGCCGATCAATGAGCGGGAGCGAATAAAGGTTGCGGCGGATGGGGGATCGCGGACGGCGGGAAGGCGCGGTTGGTGCCCTGCCACTGGGATAGAACAAGGACGGCGGGCGCGGCACTGGGGCGGACCCGGCGCGTTGCGAAACCATCTGAAGAAAGGACGAACATGACCAAACTCGCCATCGTCACCGGCGCATCGAGCGGCATCGGGCTGGAGCTTGCCAGGCTGGCCGCGAAGGACGGTTACGACATCATCGCCGCTGCCGACACCCCGCTTGGAGAAGCCGAGGCCGTGTTGAAGGGCCTGGGCGTGGCCGTAGACAGCGTGGAAACCGATCTTTCCACGTTCGAAGGCGTCGACAGGCTGCTTGACGCGCTTGGCGGGCGGACGCCGGACATCCTCCTCGCCAATGCCGGCCACGGTTTGGGCCACGCCTTCCTGGATCAGGAACCGGCCGAGTGGCGGCATGTGATCGACACCAACATCGTCGGCACCGTCTACCTCCTCCAGAAGGTGTTGGGGGCGATGGTGGCGCGGGGCGAAGGGCGGGTGCTGGTCACCGGATCGATCGCCGGGCATCTCAGCGGGACGTTCCAGGCGGTGTACCACGGCAGCAAGGCGTTCGTGGACAATTTCTGCGACGCGCTGCACGAGGAGCTGAAAGACAGCCCGGTCACCCTCACCTGCCTGAAGCCGGGCGCCACCGACACCAACTTCTTCGAGCGCGCCGACATGGAGGACACCCGCGTCGGCAAGATGAGCAAGGACGATCCCGCCGACGTCGCCAAGGCTGGCTACAAGGCGATGATGAAGGGCGAGCGCAGCGAAGTGTACAGCTTCAAGAACAAGCTTCAGGTGGCGGTCGGCAACGTGCTGGGCGGCGGCGTGTCGGCCAAGATGGGCCGCGCGCTGAACGCGCCGGTTAGTGGCGAGGAATAACGGGAGCGCGTGAGGCGCGGCGGGGCTTTCAGCCGCCCGCCGCGCCCTACCCGCGGCAGAGGCGGCGCGCGCCGGCGCTGAGCGCGCAGAGGCGCGGAACGTGCGCCGCCCAAGGACGTGCACGTTGCGAATGTCGCGAATGTCACATGGTTTCGCGGGGGGTACCTCCCCGCGTTCGCGTACGAACCGAGCCGCGCCGTGCAGGGGCCACGACGTTGTTTGGGGTGTCTGGGTGAGCGAGGCAGCGCAAGCGGTGCGGGGGCGAACAACTGCATCGGCGGATAGGCGGCCTAGCGCTGGTGTTGGATTCGTGGCCATCTACCACGGTAGATCAAATGAACTCCTAAATTTCAAGAGTTTTGTTCGTGCTTCGTTCTTGGCATCCTCATGGGTCGGAAGGGAGAAGCGATGTTGCGGGTCGCACGTTCCTTTGCAGAGCGCTTGCCTGGAAGCGAAGTGGCGAAACCCGAGGCCAGGCATATTCCCCCGCGCCAGGACTGGAAAGTTCGGCGCGGTTGCGTGACAAGGAGCTGAGCGTCACGTCCTGAACTCTGCCGGGACACATCTGGGGGAAGCCGCAATGCTCCGATCCGCCGTCGTCCGCGTACTGGGCCTGCTGTGTCTCGCGAGTTCGGCACCGTTGCTGGCCGGGTGCGACCGAGGCGATCGGGTCCAGCTTGCTCTCCAGGCACGATCCGGCAAGCCAACCGCCGAGGTGATGGAAAAAGCGCGCGAAATCATCGACCGGCGCATGGGTGACCTGGGTTCGCCGGGCGCGGCCGTTACCCGTCAAGGCTCCGAGCGGATTGTTGTCACTCTGCGCGGACTCGAGGACGTCGAGCAGGTCAAGGCGCTGATCAATCGGTCTGCCCGGCTCGAGTTCAGACTGCTCAACGGGTTCGCCGATCCGCAACAGATCCGGGCCGGGCGGGCACCGATCGGTACCGAGATCCTTGCGATGGCAGGAAGGCCGGAGGACAGAATCCCCGTGTTGAGGCGCCCGATCGTCACGGGCGCGATGATCACGGACGCTCAGGCCGGGTTCGACCCGGCTGGGCAACCCGCTGTCCTCGTCACGCTCGACGCTACGGGCACCCGCCGGTTCGCAGAGGCGACGCGTCACAATGTCGGCCGGGTGATGGCGGTGGTGGTGGACGGTACGGTCGTATCAGCGCCTATGATACAAGAGCCGATCTTGGGCGGCCAGGTTCAGATCGCAGGCACTTTCACCAAGGAGGAGGTGAACCGGCTTGCCATCGCGCTGCGATCAGGCCCGCTCCCGATCGACCTTGCCGTGGTAGAGGAGCGCGTGCTCGCGCGGTGAGTTTGGTGAAAGCGGAGAACAAGGGGCTGCCAATCGGTGGGCGTCGGCGCTGAGGGCGGCGAGGCAGGCGTCGGCGGCGCGGAATTCCCAGGCTTGGTGGGCGATGAGGAGGTCGATCTTGTCGACCAGCGCGGCGGCGTCGGGGGCCGGGGTGCGGAGGAGGCGGACGAGGGCGCGGTCGTGGCGGGTGCCGGCGCGGTTGTAGGGGTTGTCGTCCGGCCCTCCGGCGAGGGCGGTGAGTTCGGCATCGGCCTGCCCGAACCGCGCCTTTGCGCGGTCCCAAGCATCTACGTCATGCCGGACTTGATCCGGCATCCACCTTTCTTGCTCAGCGGTTGGGGAGGGCAGAAGGGAGAAGGTGGACCCCGGATCAAGTCCGGGGTGACGGGAGAGGACCGGCCCCTGCCCTACCCCTTGCGCCACCGCGTCTCCCACAACGGCCAACACAGGCGCGGCGAACGCAGCGCCTAGCAGCGCGCGGCGCGACAGGTTAAGCTGCGCAACAGCCATCCTTCGCCTCCTCTTTCAGGGCGGTGTTCGCTGGTCAGAGCCGGAGCGAGGCGGGTGCCTTCTCTCCTTCTGTTATTGGTACTACCATATTCCGGGGGCGGGTCAATAGCCGAAACAGAAAAAAGACCCCGCGGCCGCCCCCGAACGGGCCGCGACCCCGTGCGCACGGTCCGCTGGTCAGACGAGCTGGAGGCGGGGATAGCAGCTTGGATCGAGCGGCAACCGCAGCCGAGGCCGTCACGCTCGGACGCGATTAGACGGCTAATCGAACGCGGGTTAAGTGAATGATTGATCGCGCCCAGAGCGCCCATCATTACCGAACTTTGAGTCTGCAGCTCTGCCGACTGAACTATTCTCCGGTAGCTGTGCTCGCAAGCACCGCCAAAAGCCATTTTTCGGCTTGGTCACTGAAATTCCGTCGGGCCACGTCCATGTAGCTGGTTCCGACGATCTCCCCCAGCCTATCGCTGTCTAACAAGTACATTTTACCACTCTTTATCAGCACACCATCGCGCACGAGCCCTGCTTGAACTTCAGTTCCGAAACCCTTGCTCATGCGTCTGCTCGCAAGCTTATTCTCTGATTGAGAAAGTTCGCCACGATTGTTCGCACGGAATACGCCCAAGGTTCGGCGGAGAGCGAACTTCGCTTTCCATAAATCAGTGCGATCCTGGTAAGGTGTGGTCACGGCGTATGGCGACCAGGGGTACTGATCCGCCCCTTCGAACTCCACCGTGAGGATTGGATGACCAACCAACCTAATCCGCGTCAGCTGATTGGCCGAAACATTCTCTGAGGTGAGATTAATAGCATTGCCGGAGCCGACCTTCGCCCGTGCCGCTAAGGGATCGCCGGCAGCGAGCAATTCATCTCCCAGAATAGTTAGGCCGGTGCAGATGACATCGACAGGGGCGGTGAGCCGAGCTCCCACTTGCGCGTCACCAATCTCAACGTCTACCTCACCATAGATCTCGATGTTCCCCACGTTTCCGAGCAGAGAGATTTTGCCCGCCACATGGGAGTTAAATTCCCACCTGCGTGCGCGTGACTCGGTTTCTCCCTGCTCCCTGAGTTCAATCGCAACCCAAGCAGTTTCGTCACTTTCACTCTGATCAAAAAGCAGCTCAGCGCCTTGACCAGCCGACGCTAGAGCCTGAGCTGACGCAAACAAGTGACCGATATCCTCAGGAGGTGTCAAATGCGCCGACCCCAGCCTTTCAGCCCGCGCTCGATAAAGATCAATCACAAACGGATTCCCGGGCTTCGAGTACCGCTGCAGATTTGCCGGGACTAAACCCCTCGCACCCGTAAGAAACGTGCAGATCAAGTCGGCCTCGAAAACTGCGCTGGACGTGCCCATACCTGAACCGTCCAAAAAAGGATGCTGAGGCAGAAGGCTTGCCACCGACTCCTCGAATGCCTCTCGCGCCTCCTCTCGCAGGTTCGTGGCTGGTGACGGATATGTTAGACCGCTCAGCCGGGCCACCAACCGCCCACGCTGTTCGTCGGGCGAGTACAGCTTTGTAGACTCGAACTCAGGAAACCGTGCCCTTAACGGCTGGATCACCTTACCGGTCTCGCGCTCTAGAATACGCTCCACGATAGTGTTGATCAATGCCGAACCAGTTTCTGCCACCTCGAGCGGGCCACTCGGGTTCGTTAAGCCAGCGAGATACTCCGAAACGGCTTCAAGAACAGGAGCGTAGCCTGCAAATTCTAAAGGCCCAGCCGCATCCTGGCCGCTCGTGACCGCTGCCAGCTGCTTAATCAATTCAGCCGCCTTACCTTCATAGGCCTCCTTGAACTGTAGAAATCGATCGCGCTCTGCGTCTGGACGAGCGAGCAGTCGCGCCGTTACAAACTGCAGCGCATGTAGCTCATCGAAGCGTTCGATCTCATAGATGGCTGGCTGGATGCCGTGCTGATCAAACATCAGCCAAGCCTCCTCGATTGCTCCCTCGCGACCAAAAAGCGCAATCGGAGAAGAAGAACCTTGAGAAATCCGGGCTAAGTCCGCAATGAAGGCAGCGAATGAAGCGCTAGTGACCCGCATTCTAGCTTCGTCGAGTGCGTCAATTACAATGCTCGCACTGCCACTTTGAAAAGCCGATATCAGGCCGGTCTGAACTAGGCCGCCGGAAAGATAATTTCCTGCCACCGGACTGGCGACGCTGAGATCGACTAACGTGAGCCCAAGCTCGTAAGCGAGTTGACGGGCATACGTAGACTTGCCTACCGCGCCAGGCGCTGAAACGAGGGTGATCGAAGCCCCACTTTGCGCCATGTCATCCCGCAGCTTCAGCTGGGGAACAATGAAGCTCTCGAAGCCGCTGCTGGGGATGGACCACCCGTCCAACGGACTCGACAGCGTCGTTGCGCCGCCGCCCGCGACGATGGCTGACCATTGTGTCAGATCGCTTAGCCTTGATGATGGCATTCTTCACCCCTTTTGCGTGCCCGATATCGCTAGTCCGGGAATAAGCAGCGAGTCTAGGGAGAACTTCGGCACTCCGGTATCTGTAGAGGATTCTCCGACTACTGCGCCGCTGCTCCTGAAAAGGAGCCAACACGACCAACGCTGGCGAACATGTGCCAAGTGATACGCCATGATACCTCTCAGCCATAAACCCCTGCTCGGCGTCCCTCGGCTGATCTCCCATAGCTGCCCTCCGAGCGTATTCAGCGCCCGACCAACCAAATCAATAAACCGCCTCTCTCACGTGTGTAGTTCGAGCCACAGAGGGCAGGTCCTCCAGATGCGGCCTTCTGTTCACTCCGCCGCCTCACGCTCCTGCACCGCGGCCTTCTTCTTACGCTTCGGCTTAGCCGCCACCGCCTCCCCCCGCTCGCCCTCAAGCAGCGGCTTGAGGTAATGCCCCGTGTAGCTGCGCGGCTCCTGCGCCACCTGCTCCGGGGTGCCTTCCGCGACGATCTCGCCGCCTTTGTCGCCGCCTTCGGGGCCTAGATCCAGCACCCAGTCGGCCGTCTTGATGACTTCGAGATTGTGTTCGATCACCACCACGCTGTTGCCCTGTTCGACGAGCTGGTGGAGGACCTCCAGGAGCTTACGCACGTCCTCGAAGTGGAGGCCGGTGGTGGGTTCGTCGAGGATGTAGAGGGTTTGGCCGGTGGCGCGGCGCGACAGTTCCTTGGCGAGCTTTACGCGTTGGGCTTCGCCGCCGCTCAAGGTCGTCGCCTGCTGGCCGACCTTGATGTAGCCCAGGCCCACCTCGGCGAGCATTGCCATCTTGTCGCGGATGGGGGGGACGGCCTTGAAGAATTCCGCCGCGTCCTCGACCGTCATGTCGAGGACTTCGGCGATGCTCTTCCCCTTGAACTTCACTTCCAGCGTTTCGCGGTTGTAGCGCTGGCCGTGGCAGACGTCGCAGGTGACGTAGACGTCGGGGAGGAAGTGCATCTCGATCTTGATCAGGCCGTCGCCCGAGCAGGCCTCGCAGCGGCCGCCCTTGACGTTGAAGGAGAAGCGGCCGGGCTTGTAGCCGCGCGCCTGGGCCTCGGGGAGGCCGGCGAACCAGTCGCGGATCTGGGTGAAGGCGCCGGTGTAGGTGGCGGGGTTGGAGCGGGGGGTGCGGCCGATCGGGGACTGGTCGATGTCGATCACCTTGTCGAGATATTCGAGGCCGGTGATCTTCTCGCACGGGCCGCAGACGACCCGGGCGCCGTTGAGCTGGCGGGCGGCGCCGGCGTAGAGGGTGTCGATGGTAAAGCTCGACTTGCCGGAGCCGGAGACGCCGGTGATGCAGGTGAAGGTGCCGAGCGGGATTGAGGCCGTGACGTCCTTCAAATTGTTGGCGCGGGCGCCGCGGACCGTGAGCTTCTTGCCGTTGCCCTTGCGCCGGGTGGCGGGGACGGCGACGGCGCGGCGGCCGGTTAGGTAATCGGCTGTTAGCGAATTCTCGTTCGCCAGCACGTCGTCCAGGGTGCCGAACGCAACCACCTCGCCCCCGTGGGCGCCGGCGCCGGGGCCCATGTCGATGACGTAGTCGGCGGTGCGGATGGCGTCCTCGTCATGCTCGACGACGATCACCGTGTTGCCGAGATCGCGCAGGCGCTTGAGGGTGATCAGCAGGCGGTCGTTGTCGCGCTGGTGGAGGCCGATCGAGGGCTCGTCGAGGACGTAGAGGACGCCCGACAGGCCGGAGCCGATCTGGGAGGCCAGGCGGATGCGCTGGCTCTCGCCGCCGGACAGGGTGCCGGAGGTGCGGTCGAGGTTGAGATATTCGAGGCCGACATTGTTGAGGAAGCCCAGGCGCTCGTTGATCTCCTTGAGGATGGCGCGGGCGATTTCCTTTTGCTGGCCGGTGAGCTTGTCCTCGAGCGTGGAGAACCAGTCGAGGGCGTGGCGGACGGAGCGGCGGGTGGACATGCTTATGTCCTCGCCGGCGATCTTCACGGCGAGCGGCTCGGGGCGGAGGCGGGCGCCGCCGCAGGTCTCGCACGGCGCCGAGCTTTGGTATTTGGAGAGCTCCTCGCGCATCCAGGCGGATTCGGTCTGCAGCATGCGGCGGTTGAGGTTGCCGATCACGCCCTCGAAGGGCTTCTTGACGTCGTAGCTCTTGCGGCCGTCGATAAAGGTGAGCGTGACCGGCTTGCCCCTGGTGCCGTGGAGGATGATCGACTGCACTTCCTCGCCAAGCTCGTTCCAGGGCGTCTCCAGGCTGAAATCGTAGGCGCGGGCGAGGGAGCCGAGGACCTGCATGTAGTAAGGCGACGGCGGGTTGGACTTGGCCCACGGCACGACCGCGCCCTTCTTGATGCTGAGGTTTTCGTTGGGGACGACGAGTTCGGCATCGAACAGCAGCTTTTCGCCAAGGCCGTCGCAGGCCGGGCAGGCGCCTTGCGGGGCGTTGAAGGAGAACAGACGCGGCTCGATCTCGGCGATGGTGAAGCCGGAAACCGGGCAGGCGAACTTTTCGGAGAAGACGATTCGGCCGGGGGGGGCGTTGTCGCCAAGGACAGTGCGGGCCTCGGGGCCCCCTCCACCAGGCTGCGCCTGGTCCCCCTCCCCGTCCCGGGGAGGATCGGCGGGGTCAAGGTAGACGAGGCCTTCAGCGAGCTTCAGCGCCTGCTCGAGCGACTCGGCGAGGCGGGTTTCGATGCCTTCGCGCACGGCGAGGCGGTCGACGACGACTTCAATGTCGTGCTTGTACTTCTTGTCGAGCGCGGGGGCGTCCTCGATCTCGTGGATTTGGCCGTCGATGCGGACCCGGGTAAAGCCGGCTTTCTGCCACTCGGCGAGCTCCTTGCGATACTCGCCCTTGCGGCCGCGGACGACGGGAGCCAGCAAATACAGGCGCGTGCCTTCGGGAAGCGTCATCACCCGATCGACCATCTGCGACACGGTCTGCGCGCTGATCGGCAAGCCGGTGGCGGGGCTGTAGGGCACGCCGACGCGGGCCCAGAGCAGGCGCATGTAATCGTAGATTTCGGTCACGGTGGCGACCGTCGAGCGCGGGTTGCGCGAAGTCGTCTTCTGCTCGATCGAGATCGCCGGCGAGAGGCCCTCGATGTGATCGACATCGGGCTTCTGCATCATCTCCAGGAACTGGCGCGCATACGCGCTCAGGCTCTCGACGTAGCGCCGCTGCCCCTCCGCATAGATGGTGTCGAAAGCGAGGCTCGACTTTCCCGAGCCAGACAGGCCGGTGATCACCGTCAGCGTCTCGCGCGGAATATCCACGTCCACGCCCTTGAGATTGTGCTCGCGCGCGCCGCGTACGGAAAGGTGAGTCAGCATGGCCGGGCTTGTTCCAGATTTGTTCTATGGGTGCAAGGCCGGGGCGCAGGCGCAACGCGGCACCCGGCGAGATGGGGTGCGGGGGGGCGGAAGGCAAGGTGCGGGGAATGCTGCGGAAAGCCGTTCCGGCGTGACGGCCGTCACGGACGCCGTCGGGGACTTGCGCGACAAGGGCTGCGCAACAACCAGGGGACCGAACATGTTACGATCGGGCAAGCTCGCAGCGGCCGTCATTCTTCTCACGGGTGCCTCCACCCTCGTCCCGGCGTCCGCGCGGGCCCAGGAGACGGAAACGACCGTCCAGTCGGAGACGGTGCGGCTCAAGGCTCAGGCGGAGCTGGAGCGCGCGCGCGCCGACCGCGATCGTGCCTCCGCCGACCGAATCTCCGCCCTCGGCCTGCCCAGCTTCGAGGGCAAGACCACGATGGGAGACGGGGCGGGCGCGATGGAAGCGACGATGCTCGCGAGCCATGCGGTTCGGGCGGCGGCGGCCATGATCGCACGCGGCGTGCCCAAGGAAAGCAAGTCCATCGTCGTCCTTGCCGGCGACGAGGCTTTGGACTTCAGCAGCATTGGCGCCCTTGGTGCGGAAATGAGTGCGATCCGCCACATGTTGCTGAGGATTCTGAAGCCCTCCTCGACGGGCGGCTTCGCCGGGGCCGCGGCCGTGATCTCCGCGGCCACCGCCGCGGCGGGCCTCTTCCGCTCCGACACCGAGGTGGCTGCGCTCGACACCAGCGCCCTTTCGAACCGCGTGCTGGCCAGCATGGTCGCCGCCCAGCTCGGAACTCGTGCGATCATTCCTTCGGCAGCGATGGGCAGCGTCGACGCCCCGACCCGCACCGAGGCGGGCTCGACCAGGCCTGCGAGGGTTGCGTGGGATGACATGACGCTCATGGAAAGGCTCAACGAACTCGTGGACATCAGGCGTCAGGTCTTCGACGAGATGGCCGAGCACAAGCCGAAGGATCCGGAAAAGCCGACCAAGGAGGAGCAGGCGACCCTCGCCCCGTTCACGGGGGCGCTGGCCAGGTTCGACACTTTCTTCGCGCGCGTCACGACGGCCGACGACAAGGGCGCTCTTGCCATCGTCAAGACGGTCCGGCTGGAGCAGATTTGGCGGCTGAAGCCCCATATCCTGAGGGTCTATGTCGATAAGGTCGGGGGAAGCCGCGTCACCCGGAAGAACATCGGGACGACCTTGACCTTGGCCACTCCGGTCAAGATTTCGGGTGGCCTCGTCGCGTCTTACAGCCTGACGGACCCGTCGACCGGGCAGCAGATCGCGTTCGATCTGCTGAGCTGCCGTACCACGTTCACGACATTGCAGGCGGTGCAACGCGGGGTCTGGAAGAACCCGATGGATAACGCCCAGAAGGCTTATTGCCAGGGCGAGCGGGGAAGCTCGACCACGACAATCCTGGCCAACGCCGGTAGCTGACATGCCCGCCGCCGTCGCCGCTTTCCTGGGTCCGTTGCAGGCGCTGGCGCCGGGGGGAGGCCCCCCCGGTGCGGCGGGGCACGCCACGGATCCCGGCCAGGAGGTTCCCGGCCTGGGAATGACCAGGCAGCTGGAGGACAATTGGTGCTGGGCTGCGGTGGTCGCGGCCATAGTCAACCGGAACGCCGGACCGCCTGTCACCCAGGCAGAAATCGCCGTGGACCATATCCGGGCTTCCGGCCGGCCCGCGTGCACCGCCCCGCACGCGGGACACAGGAACGGTTACGACTGCCTCCTCAGCCGTTGCCAAGGGGATTGCAACGACTTCCATTCGCTCCGACAGGTCATGAGCGAGCGCGGAATCTTTCGTACGGATCTCAGCCTCTATCCAGCCTATCTCGACTTCGCCCGGGTCAAGTCCGAGATCGGCTCGCGGCGTCCGATAGCCTGCCGCGTCGACCATTTCGGCACCGGGCACTTCGTGCTGATCGCGGGATGGTCGGTGGGCACGGATGGACCACGGGTGAAGATACTCGATCCTGCGACGGGCGCAGTCGGCGGACCCGTCCCGTCGACCGAGCTGCCTTTTGCGGATTTCCTCCGCCGTTATCCGTTCGCCTTGGGAACCGGCAGGGTGACCGAAAGCTATGGGGTGGTTTGAACATGGCGCTCCATCTCGATCCGGCCCCTGCCGCCGCACTCGAGGCACTCGCCGCCGTGATGCCCCCCGGCCCCCACCCGGATGCCCGGCAGCGCGCGCCGGCCCAACTCTGTACGGCGCGGCCGATTCCCCTGTACTCGCCCTCGCTCCGAGCCCTCGCGGCAGGCGGGACCGGCGCTCTCGCCAAAGCACGTCGCACCGGGTGGCGCTTTCTGGTTCTGGACGGGGGGCAAGCTCTCGTCGTCGACATTCCCGAAGGTCGCGGCGGCCCCCGCGTCGTGCGGGGCGGGCGGATCGCAGAAAGATTGAAGCGCGCAGCGCTCGCCGCGGAGCGGATCGCGGCCAGCGCCTCGAGCTATGAGATCCGCGTTCTCGACGTTCACCCGATTGGGGAGCCGGTGCTCTGGCTCCGCAGCCGCGACGACGGCAAGACCGATCGCTTCATCAGCCTCGGGCGGGCCGCACGTCCCTTGTCCGAAGCGAGGCTGCTGCGCAGTCTACGCCGAGCCGCCACCGATCGTCTGCGGCGCTCCGCCCCGACCGAGAGGCTGCCGACGCCCGACAGCCGTGCGGGGTGAAGCGATCCACATCGGATGCTTACGCCTTGGATCCGTTCGTGATTGCGCTGGACAAGGGCGACGATCGTTGGAACTACTGTCGCAACCACGCGGCTTTGGGGGGCTCAGCCGAATGACGAATTCTCAGACAGGAAATGCTTGCCGCGCCGCGCCCATGCTCGCCGCGGTCCTCGCGCTCTCGGCGTGCGTCAATCCGGCCTTCCGGGACAGCATCGGCGAGTACGGTGCTCTCACCAAGGCGGCGGCGGGGCAGCAGAATAAGCGGATTGCCACGGTTGCGGCGGAGGAAGAGGAGCGGATTCGCTCTGGCCTGGCCGAGAACCGGGTGGACCTGCGGCTCAAGCCGGATTGCGCGGCGCGGTTGTTGACCGATCCGGCGGGGGGCGGGGCGGCGCCGGTTTGTACGCTGGTGGGTGTCGGCGGGACACAGATCGAGCAGGCGCCGGGCTTTTCCAATATCCTGGCGCTGACCGATGCGCTGTCCAATTACGCGGACAACCTCATCGTGCTGGCGGCGGATTCCTCCGCGGACCAAGCGGCGTTCAGCGACGCGATGCAGGCGCTCGGCACCTCCGTCGGCAATCTCGATGGGGCGGTGCGGGCCGCCGCCAAGGCGCCGCCGGGGCAGGACGGCGCAAGGATCGGCGCGGTCGCCACGCTGCTTGCCGACGCCGGCAATCTGTATTTCGCCCAGCGGCGGGCCGCGGCCTTGAAGCGGATCGTGATCGCCTCCGATCCGGTGGTGCAGGATGCGACGAGGCTGCTTTCCGGCGTCGATGACCGGCTGCAGCTTTATTACCGATCCGAACTCGCCTCGGCGTTGCTGAGCGCGCAGGCCAGTGCAAGCGCGGTCGCCGGAACGCCAGGCTCTTCGACGCAGGACGTGCGCGCCGCGCAGGATGCACTGTTCCAGGCGCTTGCCGCCTACAACAACCAGGGCGCGGACACCTTGCGCTACAAGGCGATCGGCGAGGCGCATGCCAAGCTTGCCGCCGCCGCCGGGCGCGGGGCGTCTGCGGCCGAGCTTCGCGACGCCATTTCGGCGGTGGTGCAGCTTGCCGCCACCGCAGGCACCACAATCCACACGCTCGAGGGCGACAGGGGAAATGGCAGACATGGCCGTTAATCTGAACTGTGTGTCCGCCTGGACGCTGGCCAACCAGGCGCTGGTCCAGAATCTGCAATCGGCGCTGACCCTGCTTCAGGACGCGCCTTATTCCGCCGATCCGGACTCGCCCTACCAGCAGGCGAAGGCGGCGGCGCAGGCGCTTGCCGCCCAAGCGAAGCGGCTTGCCGTGCTTGGCCTGAAGCAGATCGACGAGGCGATCGCCGAGGGTACGCAGATCCAGCAACTCGATGCCGCCGCAGCCAAGGCGAAAAGCGAGGCGGACGTGATCGCGGGCGCGACAAAGACGGTGGCGGGGATTGCCAAGGCGGTGAATTCGGTGACTGGGCTGGTCACACAAATCAGCGCCCTGCCGTTTTTGTGATCGGGCGAAGCGCCAAGCAACTTGGGGGAGACAAGACGATGTTCAGGGCCTTTGCCGCAGCTTCGATCGCTCTGCTATCCGCGAGCACTCTCGCCGCCGCCCCTGTCGACGTGCGCAGCGGCCTTTCCGCGGCCGACCGCGCCAAGGAGAATGTCGCCCTCGACGAAGTGCGCAAGCCCGCCGAAGTGCTGGCCTTTCTGGGGTTGAAGAAGGGCGACCGCGCGCTCGATTACTTCACCGGCGCCGGTTACTATGCGGAGGTCATGGCCAAGGCGGTTGGCCCGAAAGGCACCGTGATCGGCTGGAACGCAACGCCCTTCGCGATCAAGGCCAAGGACAAGCTTGCCGCCATCCGCCAGGGCGATCCCAACCTGTCTTTTTATTCGACGCCGGCCACTGCCTTGGCCTTCCCCACCGCCAGCTACGATTTTGCGATGCTGCACCTCGTCTACCATGACGCCTATTGGGAGAACGCCGAATTTGGCGTGCCGCGGATCGAGCCCTCCACGGTGGTGAAGGCGCTGTTTCAGGCGGTTAAGCCGGGCGGGATCGTTGCGGTGATCGATCATGCCGCCACGCCGGGCGGCGAGACGCGGGCGGTGGTGGAGAAACTCCACCGCATCGATCCGGCGGTGGTGCGAGCCGATTTTGAGCGCGCCGGTTTCGTGCTGGAGGCGCAATCCGATCTGCTCGCGGTGCCTGGCGACGACCATATGAAGAACGTCTTCGACCCGACCATCCGCGGGCGCACCGACCGGTTCGTCTACCGCTTCCGCCGGCCGTAGGGCTTGCGCGGGGGCGGCGGCGCCCCACTTGCCGTTCCGACATCATCGGAAGGAACGGCAAATGACCACGCGAACCGCTTCGGCGCGCTACCAAGGCTTGGGCAAGGAGGGGCGCGGCCATGTGTCGCTCGGGTCCGGCGTGCTCAGCGAGCAGCCCTACGGCTTCGGCACCCGCTTCGGCGAGGAGCCGGGGACCAATCCGGAAGAGCTGATCGCCGCGGCGCATGCGTCGTGCTTCACGATGGCCTTGTCGTTCCAGCTTGCCGGGGCCGGCTATTCGGACGGGACGCTGGCGACGACGGCCAAGGTCAAGCTCGAGAAGGATGGCGACGGCTTCAAGGTCAGCCGGTCGGACCTGGTGCTGGAGGCGACTGTGCCGGGGATAGAGCCCGCGAAGTTCGAGGAACTGGCGCAGGCCGCGAAGGCGGGGTGCCCGATTTCGAAGCTGCTCAATGCGGAAATCACGCTGGAGCATACGCTGAACGGGTGAGGGGTTTCGAACCGCAGCCCCCGCTCATCCTGAGGAGCCGCTGAGGAGGCGAAGCCGTCTCGAAGCGGCGTCTCGAAGGACGCACAGCACATTTGCGAACCGTCCTTCGAGACGGGCCTTCGACGAGCTCAGTCCCTCCTCAGGATGAGCGTAGGGGGCTCAGGCTACGCCGGCGGACCCGCCCTCCACCACGATGTCGCAGCGCAGGGTGTTGGCGATGAAGCAGGCGTCGTGGGCGGCGTGGTGGAGGCGGTCGAGCGCTTGGGCGTCGGGTGCGTCGCCGGCGAAGTCGATGCGCGGGCGCAGGGTGATGCGGGTGAAGGCGGTGCGGCCGCGGTTGTCCTTGCCCATCGTGCCCGTCGCTTCATCCACGTAGCGGGTGACCACCAGGGCGGCGTCGCGGGCGAGGTGAAGGAACCAGAGCATGTGACACGACGAGGCCGAAGCGATCAGCGCTTCTTCCGGATCGACGCCCGCCGGGTTCGACAGCGGCACCGGCACGACCTGCGGCGAGGCAGAGGCCGCGACTTCGGCGCCGCCGTCGAAGCGCCAGACGTGGGCGCGGCTGTAGCGGTTGGAAGCGAAGTCCCCCTCGCCTGCCCACTCCACAACCGCCCGGTATTCGCCCACCGGGTCAGGCCGCGGCGGTGCGCTGCAGAAGGGCGCGCTCGCGCTCCAGCCAGACGGCGAAGCTCGGCCGGGCGAGGATCGATTCCACATAAGCGCGAGTGCGCGGGTGGGTGCCGGTGAAGGGCGCGATCTCCATGTAGGTGAAGTTGGCGAACGGGCTTGCGACGGCGATATCCGCGAGAGTGAGCGCGTCGCCGACCAGGAAGCCTCCCGCATCGGGCACCACGCCTTCCAGGTAATCGAGCACGGGCGGCAGGTCTTCCTTCTCGGCCTTGTCGGCGGCGGCGGAGTCGCCGGGGCGGCCGAGGAAGCGGGGCGCGACGACGCGGTTGAAGAAGATCTTGGCGCCGGCCGCCATCAAGATGGTGTCGGCGAATTCCTCGTACCAGATTGTTCGGGCGCGGGCCCTGGGCTCGGCGGGGATGAGGGCAGGATCGGGATGCTTGGCTTCGATGTAGGTGACGATCGCCGAGCTGTCGCAAAGGTGGAAATCCTCGTCCACCAGCGCGGGCATCTTGCGGAACGGGCTTGCGGCCCGGAAATCCGGATCCTCCGAGCCCAGCCCGAGCGGCTTATGCTCAAGCTCCACGCCCTTTTCCGCGGCGAATGCGAGTACCTTGCGAACGAAGGGCGAAATGGACGAGCCGTACAGGATCATGGAAGCTTCCCCCTGAAGTTGCGAGCCCAAGCCTAGGCTTATCGCCCCCGCGCCTCAATCCATGTGCTTGAGGCCGGTCCGTAGATAATCCCAGCCGGTCACCAGGGTCAGCACCGCCGCTGCCCAGAGGGAGGCGAGACCGACCTGGTGGACCCAGGGCCAGTAAGGCAGGTCCGCGCCACGCACCCCGAAGGCGCCGCCGAGGATCAGCGCGCCAAGGGAGACGAGCTGCAGCGTCGTCTTCATCTTGGCGAGGCGGCTGACGGGCAGCGAGACCTGGAGCCCGGCCAGGAATTCGCGAAGGCCCGAAACCGCGATCTCGCGCAGCAGGATCACAAGCGCGGGGATGATGTGCCAATCGTAGATGATCGGATCTTCGCCGTTCGCTCGGCGGCTGGCGCACAGCATGACGATCACCGCGGCGACCATGATCTTGTCGGCGATGGGATCGAGGAAGATGCCGAGCTTCGACACGGTTTTCTGGGCGCGGGCGAGGTAGCCGTCGAAATAATCGGTGATGCCGACCAGGCAGTAAAGCACGAAGGTGAAGGCATAATCCCACCAGCTTGGCTTCCACAGCAGGAAGACCAGGAGCGGCACCGCGAGGATGCGGGACAGGGTGAGGATGTTGGGCAGGGTCAGCATGCGTGGCCAGCCCTTAGCGCGGTTGCGCCCGAAATGGGAGGGCGTGTCGCCGCCGCGCCGTCAAAGGCTTGTGCGGCACCCCAAGCTGGGCAATGACGGCGGCGCGAATTCCCCGAGTTGCCGAAAAGGATGACTATGCGTTGCGCCCGTGCCGAGCCGAAAAGGGCGGAGACCGAAGAAGCATGACGCCGTCGCTCGGCCTGCTCGGCAAGCGCCGCTTCCTGCCCTTGTTCGTCACCCAGTTCCTTGGGGCCTTCAACGACAACCTCTACAAGTCGGCGATGGTGATCCTGGTCACCTACGTCATCTACAAGGACCCGGTTCAGGAGGCGACGTTCAACGCCATCGCCGGCGGCCTGTTCATTCTCCCCTTCTTTCTGTTCTCGGCGCTGGCCGGGCAGCTTGCCGACGGCGGCGACAAGGCGCGGATCATCCGGATCGTGAAGACCGCCGAAATCGTCATCATGATGGTCGGCGCGCTCGGCCTCCTGCTCCACAACATCCCGCTGCTGCTCGCCGTGTTGTTCGCCATGGGCGTGCATTCGAGCTTCTTCGGGCCGATCAAATACGCGATCCTGCCGCAGCATCTGAAGCATGACGAAGTGCTGGGCGGCACCGGCCTGGTCGAGGCGGGGACCTATATCGCCATCCTGCTCGGCACCATTGCGGGGGGGCTGCTCGGCGCAGATCACCCGCAATATGCCGCGGTCGGCGTGCTGGTGGTGGCGGGGCTCGGCTGGTTCGCCGGGCGGCAGGTGCCCCCTGCCCCGCCCGAGGCCGACGCGCCGCCGGGCAAGATGGACTGGCACATCATTCGCGCCTCGATCACCCTGGTCAACGCGACGCTGCACATCCCGCGCCTGTTCCTGGCGATCGTTGCGATCAGCTTCTTCTGGATGATGGGCGCGATCCTCGCCGCGCAGTTCCCGCCCCTGGTGAAGAACGTGCTTCATGCCGACGAGCAGGTGGCGACGCTGTTTCTGGCCATCTTCTCGGTCGGCGTGGGGCTCGGGTCGGTGCTGATCAACCGGCTCCTGAAGGGCCGCGTGCTGGCGGTCTACTCGCCCGCCGCATCGCTCGCGATGGGCGCCTTCATCTGCCACCTATACTGGAACGTGCGCGCCTGGCCGGCGCCGGGCGAGGCGCTGATGAACCTCGGCACATTCGTCGCCATGCCGCGGGCCGAATGGATCCTGTTCGACCTGTTCGGGGTGGCCGTGTCGGGCGGCATGTTCGTTGTGCCGCTTTACGCGTTCCTGACCACCACCGTTCCCAAATCAGAAACCGCGCGGACGGTGGCCGCCAACAACATCGTCAATTCAGGCTTCATGGTGCTCGCCGCACTGATCCTCACCGGGCTCGTCCAGATCGGCGTGTCGGTGGAGGAAACGTTGCTGATGGTTGCGGTGTCGAGCGTGATCGCCGCCTACCTTGCCTGGCGCCTGCACAAGGCGTGCGACTGAGCCTAAGCGAAGAGCGTCCCGAAGAAGACGAGGCCGCCGAGCCAGGCGGTGAGGAAGAGACGCAGGTCGCTGCCGGAGGGGGCGTCCGGCAGCTCGACCTGGAAGCCGGCGGAGAGCGCGGCGCGGAGCGGATGGGGGCGAAGCGAGGGGCGAATCAGCGCGGCTGTCATGAAGAGGCATTAACGTTTTCTTCACTATAAGTTCCAGCCGCCACGGACCCATCTTCGTGAGCTGTCCCGGGGCGGCACGGCGGAGACAAAAAGGGTCAATTCGGGGCAAGCCCGCGGGGGCCGCCGATGGGCTTGTCCTGCCCGGCAACGCCCCTACACTCGGCCCCCGATGGGAGGGGAAGCGGTGGAAGTAAGCGTTGCCCAGGCTTTGTCGCTGACCCGGCGGCGCTTGCGCGACGATCCGACGCTGGCGGCGCTTCAGGCCCGGGAGATCGTCCGCACCGCGCCGGAAAGCGCGGATGGCTGGCGCCTGCTTGGCGAAGCGTTGCGCGCCTGCCGGGAGGACAGTGAAGCGGAGGCTGCTGAACTGCAGGCGATTGCAGCTTCGGTGCATGACCCGCGGCTGATGGAGGCGGGCGCGGCTTTGGCGGGCGGTCGGCTCGCGGAAGCGGAAGCGGCGCTTCGGCCGCACCTCAAGGAGAAGCCCACCGATGTCGCCGCGATCCGGATGATGGCGGAGCTTGCGGCGCGGCTGGGCCGGCTCGGGGACAGCGAGAACCTGCTGCGCCGCGCGCTGGAGCTTGCGCCGGCGTATCATGCGGCGCGGGCGAACCTCGCCACCGTGCTTCACCGCCAGGGCAAGCCGATGGAAGCGGTGGCGGTGCTCGACAGGCTGCTCGGCGACGACCCGGACAATCCTTCGCACCAGAATCTGAAGGCGGCGTCGCTTGGCCGGATCGGCAGTTATGAGGAGGCGCTGGCGCTGTACGAACAGGTGCTGGCGCGCGTCCCGGCCCAGGCCAAGGTGTGGATGAGCTACGGCCATGTGTTGAAAACCGTCGGGCGCCGCGAGGACAGCGTTGCCGCCTATCGGCGCGCGCTGGCCGAGGCGCCGGCGCTTGGCGAGGCGTATTGGAGCCTCGCGAACCTCAAGACGGTGCGGCTCGGGCCGGAGGACATCGCGGCGATGGAAGCGGGTCTGGCGCGCCCGGAAGTAACGGCGGAGGATCGCTTCCACTTCCACTTTGCGCTCGGCAAGGCGCTCGAGGATGCGGGCGAGGCGGAGCGCGCGTTCGGGCATTATGCGCAAGGCAACCGGCTTCGCCGCGAAGGCATCGACCATGATCCGGACGAGATCAGCGCCCATGTCCGCCGCTCCCAAGCGCTGTTCACGCCCGCTTTCTTCGCAGAGCGTGCGGGAAGCGGCTCCCCTGCCCCGGACCCGATCTTCATTCTCGGCATGCCGCGGGCCGGATCGACCCTGATCGAGCAGATCCTTGCCTCCCACCCGCTAGTGGAAGGGACGATGGAGCTGCCCGACATTCCCGCGCTGGTGAAGCGCCTGTCCGGCCGCAAGCTGCGGGGCGAGCCATCGCTCTACCCCGACTGCCTTGCCGACCTGCCGCCGGAGGAACTGCGTGCGCTCGGCGAGGAGTATCTCGATCGCACGCAGGTGCAGCGCAAGACGGACCGCCCCTTCTTTATCGACAAGATGCCGAACAACTGGGCGCATGCCGGCTTCATCCACCTGATCCTGCCCAACGCCAGGATCGTCGATGCGCGGCGCCACCCGCTCGATTGCTGCTTTTCCAACTTCAAGCAGCATTTCGCCCGCGGCCAGGCGTTCAGCTACGACCAGGCGGAGCTTGGCCGTTATTATGCCGATTACGTGCGGCTGATGGCCCATTTCGATGCGGTGCTGCCGGGACGGATGCACCGGGTGATCCACGAGCAGTTGGTGGAGGAACCCGAGGCCGAGATCCGCCGCCTGCTCGACGCGCTTGGCTTGCCCTTCGACGCCGCCTGCCTGCGCTTCCACGAGAACGACCGCGCCGTGCGCACCGCAAGTTCGGAGCAGGTCCGCCGGCCGATCAACCGCGAGGGCTTCGACCAGTGGCGGCCGTTCGAAGCGTGGCTCGGGCCACTCAAGCAGGCGCTCGGCCCGGTGCTCGATTGCTATCCTGCCACACCAGGCGGGCAAGGTTTCATTCCGCTAGCAAAATGAATTGACGCAAGCCGGCAAGCCGCACAGGTTCGCACTTCGAACGACAAATCTGTGGGGGATTGATCGGATGCGCCTGCCCGTCACCAGCGGCTCGAAGCTCTTCGTCGCCGGCCTGCTTGCGACCACCACCCTCGTCCCGGGCGGCGCCGCCTTTGCGCAGCAAACCGAACCGGCCCCGACCGAGGACGCGTACGAGGAGGGAAATCCGGACAATAGGGAGTTCTTCGAAGACTATAACGAGATCGTCGTCACCGCCCAGAAGCGCTCGGAAAACCTGCAGGACGTCCCGATCGCCATCACCGCGATCGGTACGGAGAGCCTCGAGAACCTCCAGGTCAACGACTTCGCCGATTACGCCCGGCAGGTGCCAAGCATCTCGTTCCAGACCGCCGGGCCGGGCTTTTCCAACGTCTATTTCCGCGGCGTTGCGTCCGGCGAGAACGCCAACCACTCCGCCTCCCTGCCAAGCGTCGGCACCTACCTCGACGAGCAGCCGATCACCACCATCACCGGCGCATTGGACATCCACGTCTTCGACATCGCCCGGGTCGAGGCGTTGGCCGGGCCGCAGGGCACGCTTTACGGCGCGTCGAGCCAAGCCGGCACCGTCCGCATCATCACCAACAAGCCCGACACCAGCGGCTTCTACGGCGAAGCGAATGTCGAGCTGAACAAGGTTTCCCACGGCGAATTCGGCCATATGGGCGAGGCGTTCATCAACGCTCCGATCTCCGATCGCGCCGCCGTGCGGGTGGTCGGCTGGTACCGCAAGGATGCGGGCTATATCGACAACATCCCAGGCTCGCTGACCTTCCCCACCTCGGGCATCACGTTCGACAACGACGATCTGGTCGAGGAGGATTATAACGACGTCGAGACCTTCGGCGCGCGCGCCGCGCTGAAGATCGAGCTCGACGACAATTGGACGATCCTGCCGCAGTTGATGGCTCAGAAGCAGGTCAGCGACGGCACATTCGCGCAGGAATCCGGCCTCGGCGAGCTCCAGGTCCGCCAGTTCAATCCGGAACATTTCGAGGACCGCTGGTACCAGGCGGCGCTGACCGTTGAGGGCAAGATCGGCAATTTCGACATGACCTATGCCGGCGCCTACATGCAGCGCCAGGTCGACGGCCAGTCCGACTACGTCGATTATTCCTATTTCTACGACGCGCTGGCCGGGTACGGCGCCTATTTCTACGACAATGCGGGCAATCTGGTGAATCCGAACCAGTATATCGTCTCGGACGACACCTACACCAAGCAGAGCCACGAGCTTCGCTTCGCGTCTCCGGCGGACAAGAAGGTGCGGGTCATCGCCGGCCTGTTCTACCAGCGCCAGACGCACGGCATCGAGCAGAACTACGTCATCGACAATATCGCCGACGCGATCACCGTGCCGGGCACGGACAGCGACATCTGGCTGACCCAGCAGCTTCGCACCGACCGCGATTATGCGGTGTTCGGCGAGGCGAGCTGGGACATCACGCCCAAGCTTACCCTCACCGCCGGCGGCCGGGTGTTCAAGTACAAGAACTCGCTTAAAGGCTTTTTCGGTTATTCGGCGGGCTATAGCAGCGGCACCGGCGTCGGCGGCTGCTTCGGGCCCGCGACCGTAGCGGGATCGCCCTGCACCAACCTCGACAAGACCACGTCGGCGACCGATTTCATCCACCGCCTCAACGCGACCTGGAAGCCCAATGACGACGTGCTGCTTTACGGCACCTGGTCGCGGGGGTTCCGCCCGGGCGGGCTCAACCGGCGCGGAACGCTGCCGCCCTACGGGCCCGACTTCATCGACAACTACGAGATTGGCTTCAAAACCAATTGGGCGAACAACAAGGTGCGCTTCAACGGCGCGATCTATCAGCTCAACTGGTCGGGCATCCAGCTCTCCTTCCTCGGCGCCAACGGGCTTACCGAGATCCGCAACGCGGGCGACGCGCGAATCCGCGGCGCCGAGTTCGACCTCGGCTTCCGGCCGGTGCGCGGCCTCAACCTCAGCCTTGGCGCCGCCTATAACGACGCGCAGATCACCAAGGATTTCTGCCTGATCGCCAATGCCGGCTTCGATTGCACGACACCCGGCAACCAAGAGCTCGCGCCCGCCGGTACGCGCCTGCCGATCACCGCCAAGTTCAAGGGCAATGCCCTCGTTCGCTACGAATTCCCGCTGATGGGCAAGGATGCGCACATCCAGGGAAACCTCATCCACGAAGGCCGCCGCACCAGCGATCTTCGCCTGTCCGAGCGCGCGATCCTCGGCAATCTGCCGGCATACGCGACGGTGGACCTGAGCACCGGCCTGACCAACGGCCGCTGGACGGTGGACCTGTACGTCAAGAATCTGTTCGACGTGAACGGCAAGCTCGGCAACGGCATTCAGTGCAACGAGCAGGTCTGCGGCGATCCGCTCGGCCAGACCGCGATCGGGCCGAAGATCTACACCTACGTCACCCGGCCGCGCACGGTGGGGCTGCGGCTCGGGACCAAGTTCTAGGCGCGGGTGTCCCATGCCGCGCGCTGCTGACGGTTGCCGGGGCGCGGCGGCTGGCTTAGGCCATTCGCCAAAGGAGAACGCGCCGTGTCCCAGGAGACCCGATGCCGCTGATGTGCCGCCTCGGCCTGCACCGCCCCGCGCCGGGCGAGGTGTGGAACCGCGGCTATTGGTTCACCACCTGCGTGCGCTGCCGATCCGATCTGGTGCGCACCGCCTCCGGGCGTTGGCACGTGCCGGAAGGCCGCAAGATCGTCTGGAAACCCAAGAAGCCGCGCGGACGGCAGAACACCGACGGCTGAACGTTGGTTGGCCCTGCGGCTCGCTCCGGAGCAAGCCGCGAGCTCGTTCCGGCTGGTCTCGCTTGCCGAAACGGTTGCGCTGGAGCGGACGCTTGCCAGGTCGATCTACCAACTCCTGGAGACATGGTTCGAACAGGCGGCGGACACGCTCGTCCCCACATTCCTGCCGGTCCGCAAGCGGCAGGGCTGACGCTTAGTCGCTCCGGCAGACGCTTTCGTCGCGGATCACCGCCGAACGCAGCTCCTCGATCACCCGAAGCGCGTCGAGCGTGGTCTCCGGCGGCGCGTCGAGGCCGATCTTCACCGCCACGCCCGACAGGATGGTTTCCGCATCGTCGAAGGCCTGGCAGAATAACGGCCCGAGGTCCGGCCGGTCCGTTGCCATGCGGCGGAACACGGCGATCAGCACCGCCTGGAGGGCGATCACTTCGGCCTTGACCACTTTCTCGTCGGCTTCGGTCATGGCGGCGTAACACCTGGGGGGCGCTGCGGCTCCATCACCGCCGCGTGGGAGGGATCGGAAGCGCGACCGGGGGCGTTATCGGCCGGCTTGCTCAAGGGAGGCCAAGGTCCGTGTTTTTGTTCTTTTCCAACCGCATGGGCTGCGGCACGTCGCTGCTGATCACCGCCGGCGCGTCGTTGCTGCTGCTCTGGCTGACCGGCATGCTGCGCTTCTAGCGAGGAGGGGAGTGGTGGGCGCTGACGGGCTCGAACCGCCGACCCTCTCGGTGTAAACGAGATGCTCTACCAACTGAGCTAAGCGCCCTCTCCCGCCCACTGCCACCCCGCGCGCGCCGGGGCAAGCCTCAGACGGCGAGCGGCGAAACACGCTGGGCGGCGCGGAGGTACGCTTCCATCGCGTGGGCGCTCTCATCGGAGAGTTCCATGAACACGCGGCGGCCGTCCTCCGCATCGGCGACTCGGACGAGCAGGCCCTGGTCGGCCAGGCTCTTGATCCAGCGCAAGGCGGTGGTGGGCGGCACCGCGGCGGCGATGCACAGGCTGGAGACGGCGACCTTTCGCTGCTCCAGCCGCGCGGCGAAGAGGTCGAGCAGCATGTCCCAGGCCGGATCGGCGAACAGCTCGCTTCGGAAGAAGTGATCGCGCAACCGCCGGGCGCGGATCATCGCGCGAACCAGGCCGGCATCGATTCGGATCTTGCCGTTGGCGGCTTCAGAGGCGGCGGCGTCCTCCTCCGACAAAGCGGCAAGCGCGGAGGCGATCCGCCCCACTTCCTCGCTGAGCTGCTGGAGGCGCGGCGTGCCATTGTCCTTGATGTCGTGCAAGCGGTGCGGAGTTGGCGCGAAGCAGGTCGTCAACGCGGTAAGCCAGTCGAGGGCGTTCGGATCAAAGAGAAGAACGATACCGCTCGGCCGCGGCAAGGCGGCCAGCGCGGGCCCAAGCGCGCGCGGCGCCGCCACCAGGCTGTTGTAACGCCCATCCTCCGCCGCCTTGCAGAGGGTCGGCCAGAGCGCCGGCACCGCGTCCGCCGAGCCCGCCAGCCGAAGCACCAGGCCGCCCGCGGCGACTTGCTCGTCCAGCCGCCGCACCGCCTCGGACAAAGGCACCGGATCGTGCGCCGTGTAGCCGAGCGCGGCCATCGCCCCCAGCGCAGGCGCGCGGCCGTGCGCGTCGTCATCCGCCAGCAACAGACGCGGACGCGCCTCGTAGCTGTCGCTGCTCGTTCCTGCCCCCGTCACCATGTCACTCGCCCCGTACCCAGCGCCGAACCCGGCCATTCTCGACTGAAATGCCGATGCCCCGCACACCGAAACGGCGGCATCCCGCCCATTAATCCATCGATTTTGGATTAGTCGCGCATTGTGCCCAGATCAGTCGGGCATATTCCTCCATTTCGGAGGCAATCGCCGCTGCAGGCGCCTGCGATGGATCGCGGACCTTCAGCGATTTGCCGCGCCTGGCGGGGTCAGCCGAGGATCCAATCCACCGCCGCTTTGGCGTGAAGCGCGGTGGTATCGTAGACCGGAAGCACGTTGGCGCCCGGATCGACCAGCATGACAAGCTCGGTGCAGCCCAGGATCACCGCCTGCTGACGCGCCTTGCCCATTTCGGTGAGGCAGGTCTTGAGCCGCCGCTCGGACTGGCGGAGCACCTGCCCGCGCGCGAGCTCCTCGAAGATGATCCGGTCGATCTCCTGCGCGGTGGCCGGATCGGGGATCGTCACGGCGATCCCCTTTTCCTCCAGCCGCTGGCGATAAAAGCTTTCGCCCATGGTGAAGCGCGTGCCGATCAGCCCGGCGCGCTTGCAAGCGTCGGCGACCAGCTTGTCGGCGGTCACGTCGCCGATGTGGAGGATGGGCACCGAGACCGCGGCTGCGACCTCGTCGTAAACCTTGTGCAGGGTGTTGCTGCACAGGATCAGCCCTTCCGCGCCGGCCCGTTCGAGGCGCCTGGCGGTGTCGCAGATCAGATCCGCAAGCCTTCCCCATTCGCCGGCCGACTGAAGCTCCGCAACGGCCGCGAAATCGAGGCTTTCGAGCAGCAGCGGCGCCGATGTCAGCCCGCCGCCCGCGCGGGCGACGCCCTTGTTGATCTGCTCGTAATACATGGCGGTGGAGACCCAGCTCACCCCGCCGATCAGGCCCAGCTTGCGCATGCGACGCCGTCTACCTCTCCGTCATGCCAGCGAAGGCTGGCATCCATACGGAGTCAGCATGGACCCCAGCCTTCGCTGGGGTGACGCTCTAATGGAAAGCTGGGCCCATTCACAACTGCCTGTGGGGGAACCTGTGCCCGCTCAGCCCAGCGACTTCACGATCTCTTCGACCATCTTCTTGGCGTCCGACAGCAGCATCATTGTGTTGTCGCGGTAGAAGAGTTCGTTGTCGACGCCGGCATAGCCCGCGCCGCCCATCGAGCGCTTGATGAACAAAACCGTCTTGGCCTTTTCGACGTCGAGCACCGGCATGCCATAGATCGGCGACGTCTTGTCCGTCTTGGCCGCGGGGTTGGTGACGTCGTTCGCACCGATCACGAAGGCGACGTCGGTTCGGGCGAATTCGGAGTTGATGTCCTCAAGCTCGAATACCTCGTCATACGGCACGTTGGCTTCGGCGAGGAGGACGTTCATGTGCCCCGGCATCCGCCCCGCGACCGGGTGAATGGCGTATTTGACCGAAACGCCTTCCTTCTTGAGGAGGTCGCCCATTTCGCGGAGCGCGTGCTGGGCCTGCGCCACCGCCATGCCGTAGCCCGGAACAATGATGACCTGCTCCGCCTGGCTCATCAGGAACGCTGCATCCTCGGCCGAGCCGCGCTTGTACGGCCGGTCGATCGCACCGCCGCCCGCCCCGGCCGCCGCCGCGTCGCCCCCGAAGCCGCCGGCGATCACCGAGATGAAGCTGCGGTTCATTGCCCGGCACATGATATAACTCAGGATCGCGCCCGAGGAACCGACCAGCGCGCCGGTGATGATCATCGCGGTATTGCCGAGCGTGAAGCCCATCGCCGCCGCCGCCCAGCCGGAATAGCTGTTCAGCATGGAGACCACGACCGGCATGTCCGCCCCGCCGATCGGGATGATCAGCAGGAAGCCGATAACGAACGAAAGCGCGGTGATCGTCCAGAACACCCACGCACTTTGATCAACCGTGAAGTAGCCGATCAGGCCGAGAATCAGCGCCAGCAGGCCGAGGTTCAGCACGTGGCGCATCGGCAGCAGGATCGGCTTGCCCGACATGTTGCCGTTCAGCTTCAGGAACGCGATCACCGAGCCCGAAAAGGTGATCGCGCCGATCGCGACGCCAAGGCCCATCTCGACGCGGCTGACCGGATTGATTTCGCTTCCGAAGAACAGGTAACCGTCGATGCCGTGCCGCGTTGCCAGCGCGATCCCGAAGGCTTCGGGATTAAGAAAAGCAGCGGCCCCCACCATCACGGCGGCGAGGCCGACCAAGGAGTGGAATGCAGCAACCAATTGCGGCATCGCAGTCATCGCGATCCGCCTTGCGGTGATCAACCCGATAACCGCGCCCACCGCTATCGCCGCCGCGATCTCGAGCGACGTCAGCAGGTCGATGGGGGGGAGGTACCCCACAGAGTAGGCGTTGCGCTGTTCCTCCAGAGAAAGAAATTCACGCGGCGCATAGTGGATCAGCGTCGTCGCCAGCGCGATCAGCATGCCCGCTATGCCGAAGCGGTTCCCGCGTTGCGCGCTTTCAGGGCTGGATAGGCCGCGCAGCGCGAAAATGAAGCAGATGCCGGAAATGAGGTAGGCAAGCATTACCCAGGAAGGCAGTTCGGCCCCGTGCATCAGCGCCGCTCCTTCTTCTTATACATCGCGAGCATCCGCGCCGTCACCGCAAAGCCGCCGAAAATGTTGATGCTGGCAAGCACCACCGCAAGCAGGCCAAGCCACTTGGCCCCCGGCACCCCGGCGGCCGCCGCCGCGACCAGCGCGCCGACGATGATTACGGAGGAGATCGCGTTGGTCACCGCCATCAGCGGCGTGTGCAAGGCCGGCGTCACCGCCCACACGACATAATAGCCGATGAAGCAGGCCAGGACGAAGATCGTCAGGATCGAAATGAAGTCCATTTAGATATCCTCCCCGGTACGGGGAGGGGGACCAGCCGGAGGCTGGTGGAGGGGGCTCCCCGCCCGCGCCAAGATCGCCGCGACCGCACCATCGCAGTCGCGCATCACGTCGCTCGCCGGAATGCGAAGTACCTTAAGACCCTTGCGCATCAGGTGCGCCTCGCGCGTGCGGTCCCGATCCTGGGCTTCCTCGGAGCCGTGCACCTCTCCATCGACTTCGACCACCAGCGAGGCTTCACGGCAGAAGAAATCAACGATGTAGGGGTCGACGGGATGCTGTCGGCGGAACTTCAATCCGGCCGGGCGCCCTCGAAGCTGCCGCCACAGCAACGCTTCCGGTGGGGACATCGACCGCCGGAGGCTTCGGGCAGTGTAAACCGCGGGGCGCCGAAGGGATGCCGAGCCCCCTCCACCACGCTTCGCGCGGTCCCCCTCCCCGTTCCGGGGAGGATGAGGGGCATCAGCCACGCTCATCCTTGAAGCAGCCTCCCGTTTACAACCTTGCCGCCTTGCGTCAGCCGCACGCCCTTGACGATTTCGTCGTCGTCGGGGAGCACCACCCGGCCCGCCTCCTTGTCCCAGAAGGCGGAGAGAAAGTTGTAGAGGTTGCGCGAATACAAAGCGGAGGCGTCGGCGGCGAGGCGGGAGGGCACGTTGCGGTGTCCGACGATGCGGACGCCGTGACGCTCCACCACCGCGCCGAGCACCGCGCCTTCGACATTGCCGCCTTGCTCCACCGCGAGATCGACCACGACGCTGCCCGGCCGCATGGTGGCGAGCTGCGAGTCGGTGATCAGCCGCGGCGCGGGGCGGCCGGGGATCAAAGCGGTGGTGATGACGATGTCCTGCTTGGCGATGTGGGCGGAAACGAGCTCGGCCTGCGCCGCCTTGTATTCGTCGGACATCTCGGTCGCGTAGCCGCCGCTGCCTTCGCCCTCGATGCCCTTCACGTTCTCGACGAAGATCGCCTTGGCGCCGAGGCTCTCGATCTGCTCCCTGGTCGCCGCGCGGACGTCGGTGGCGGAAACGATGGCGCCCAGCCGCCGGGCGGTGGCGATCGCCTGCAGGCCGGCGACGCCGACGCCCATGATGAAGATGCGCGCCGCCGAAATGGTGCCGGCCGCGGTCATCATCATCGGCAGGGCGCGGCCATATTCCTGGGTGGCGTCGAGCACCGCTTTGTAGCCGGACAGGTTCGACTGAGAGGACAGGATGTCCATGGATTGCGCGCGGGTGATGCGCGGCATGAACTCCATCGCCAGCGCTTCGACGCCGGCGCTCGCATAGGCATCGACCCGCTCGCGCTGGCCAAAGGGGTTGAGCGACGCGACGACCAAGGCCCCGGGGTTCAGCCCCTGCAGCGCGGCGGGGTCCGGCCCCTGCACGCCAAGCACTGCGTCAGTGCCCGCAAGCACCTCCGCACGCGCGCCTACGGTCGCGCCCGCAGCGGCGTAATCCGCGTCGGCGATCGAGGCGGAAAGCCCTGCCCCAGCCTCAACGGCAAGGGTCGCTCCCAGGGCTATGTATTTCTTGACGGTTTCCGCGCTCGCGGCGACCCGCCGTTCGCCGTCCGCTGTTTCCTTCAGGACGGCTATCTTCATCTCAGGCTCAGGCCCGAATGATCAGCACGACGATTGCGGCAATGATCAAGGAGATGATCGTGCCCCACTTCATCATGGCGATGAACCCGACATACCCCTTCCTGTGAACGGCGGTTTCCTTTTCCAGGTCGAGTTCGGCGGCCATGTGCATCCTCGTGGCATGTTGCGAAAGTGAGGGCACCCATATCAACAGTCGCCGACCGCCCCAAGCCCCAAATCCGCGCGCCGATTAAGAGCGCCTTTACCGAACCGATCGTACAGCCCTGCCATGGATACAAAAGGGGATGCCATGCGGCCGGAGCCCACCCGCTGCCTGTTGCTGATCGACGACGAGCCGGCCCAGCGCCGCCTGGTCACCGCCATCGGCGCCCGCGCCGGCTGGTCGGTGCGCGGCGCGTCCGATGTCGACGCGGCGGCGGCGATCCTCGCCGAAACGGAAGGCCCCCCGGTCGACGCGATCCTGCTCGACCATTGGATGCCGGGCGCCGAGGGCACCCGCATCATCCAGCAGATCAGGACTTCGTGGCCGAACCTGCCGCTCCTGGTCATGACCGCGCAGACCAGCGTCGCGGTGGCCGTCGAGGCGATGCGCGCTGGTGCCAACGACTTCCTGGTCAAGCCGATCGCGCCCGATCGGATGCTGTCCGCGCTCAACGCCGCGACCGACCGCCGCCAGCGCAACGGCGAGCTTCGGCCGCTGTCCGAAAAGATTTCCACGCCGCTTGCCTTCGACGAGATCGTCGGCTCGGCGCCCCTGTTTCGTGCCGCCATGGCGGTTGCCGCCAAGGCCGCCCGCGCCCGCGTCTCGGTGCTGATCGAAGGCGAAAGCGGCTCCGGCAAGGAAGTCATCGCCCAGGCGATCCACACCGCCTCCCCGCGCGGCCGCAAGCCGATGATCACGGTGAATTGCGGCGCAATCCCTGCAAACCTCGTCGAATCGGTGCTGTTCGGGCACGAGAAAGGCGCCTTCACCGGCGCTTTCGACCGCCACATCGGCCGTTTCGAGGATGCCGACGGCTCCACCTTGTTCCTGGACGAAATCGGCGAGCTGCCGCTCGACACCCAGGTCAAGCTGCTGCGCGTCCTCGAAACCGGCGAGGTGCAGCGCATCGGCGGCCGCTCGATCCAGATCGTCGATGTCCGCATCATCGCCGCGACCAACCGCCGCCTGGCGGAGGAAGTCGCCGCAGGCCGCTTCCGCGAAGACCTTTATTACCGCCTCAACGTCGTCCACGTCGGCATCCCGCCGCTGCGGGCGCGCTCCAGCGACATCCCGGCGCTCGCCCGTCACCTCCTCGGCCGCATCGCCGAGCAGCCGGGCATGCGGCGGCTGTCGATCACCGATGACGGCCTGTCCGTGCTTCTCGGCTATGGCTGGCCGGGCAACGTCCGCCAGCTCCAGAACGCCCTCTTCCGCGCCGCCGTGTTGTGCGAGGGCAATGCCCTCACCGCCGCCGATTTCCCGCAGATCGCGCAGGAATCCACCCTCTCGCGCCGCTCCAGCGACCACCATGGCAAGGCGCTCAACGGCGCTTCGCAAAGCGCGGCAATGCACAGCGGCCCGGGCATCACCCTGTATGGCGACGACGGCAACATGCGCAGCCTCGAGGCGATCGAGGCCGACGTCATCCGCCTCGCCATCGGCCATTACCGCGGCCGAATGACCGAAGTCGCCCGACGCCTCGGCATCGGCCGCTCGACGCTTTACCGCAAACTCGGCGAACTCGGCATCAGCGACGCCGCCTGACCTACCCCTCTCCCATCTCGGGAGAGGGAGGGGCCCGCCCGCGAAGCGGGTGGGAGGGTGAGGGCACGGTAAGACGACTTGGCTCGACCGCCCTTGTTCCCGATTAGAACGCATTGCCCTCACCCTTCCCACGCCTACAGGGTGCCCATCGAAGTAGTACTTCGATGGGCACCCTGGCGCGGGCCCCTTCCCTCTCCCGAGATGGGAGAGGGAAACATGCGTGACGCGCCCCAACCCGCTCGTTACACAGGTTGAATGACCGAGTTTTCCAACGCCTCCATCCTGATCACCGGCGCCGCGTCGGGCATCGGCGCGGCGACCGCGACGGAACTCGCCGCGGCGGGGGCGCGCAAGCTCATCCTGATGGACACCAGCGAAGACCGGCTTCGCGACTTCGCATTCTCCCTCCCCTGCGAGCGGCAGGTGATTATCGGCGACGTCACCGACGAGGAGGTCTGGACCAAGGCGGATCTGACCGGCCTCACCCACGCGGTGGTCAATGCCGGGGTCGGCGCCGGCCAGCCGATCGACGAAATGCCCTTTGCCGAATGGCGCCGGATCATGTCGGTCAACCTCGACGGCGCCTTTCTCACCCTTCAGGCCGCAATGCGCGCGATGAAGGGCAATGGCGGCTCGATCGTGCTCACCGCCTCGGCGGCGGGGCTCAAGGCCGAGCCCGGGATCGCCGCTTACGGCGCGTCCAAGGCGGCGGTGATCCACCTGGCGCGCATCGCGGCCAAGGAGGGCGCCTCCAGCAACATCCGGGTCAATGCCATCGCGCCGGGCGGGGTGGAGACTCCGATCTGGTCCAATGTGCCCTTTTTCCAGAACCTCGTCGAAACCATGGGCAGCGAAGAAGCCGCCTTCCGAGCGGTGGGTTCGCAGGCAACGCCGATGGGCCGCTTCGCCAAGCCCGAGGAGATCGCGAGCCAGATCGCCTTTCTGCTCTCCGACAAATCCAGCTTCGTCACGGGCACCTGCCTGGTCGTGGACGGCGGCTACTCGCTTTAACCTCGTTTTAGCGAGGGCGCTTTAAGGCAGGCGCGATGCGCCGCGCCCTTTCACCTTTTCTGCTTCTTGGAAGCCTGGCCTCGCCGGCCGGAGCGCAGCGGCTGGATTATGCGCCGCTGAGCGACGAAGAGCCGGTGCTCACCTCGCAGAAGGCGGACGCCCCCGCCAGCACCGGCCCGCGCCTGCACTATGCGCTGCTCGACCGCCTCGAATGGGCACCGCAACGCGGGGCGGATGGTTATTCCTGGGACTTTTCGGCGCTTTGGGGCGGGGGCCGCGACGGCGTGTGGCTGAGCAGCGTCGGCGAAGGCGGCCTGTGGAGCCGGCCGGACTATATCGAGACTCAGGCGCTCTATTCGCGCACCCTAGCCGAGGGCGTGTACTTGAACGCCGGCCTGCGCTGGGACGCGAGGCCGGCGCCGCAGCGTTTCTACTTCACCGCCGGTGGCCAGTATGAACGCACCTGGGGCGAGAACGACCTGTGGCTCGGCGGCTTCGGCTACCTGTCGCACGAAGGCGAGCTCAGCGCCCGCTTCGGCGGCATCTACAACCACCGCCTGCTGCCCCGCCTTTACGCCCAGCCGAGCTTTGAACTCAACGCGTCCGCGGAGGACGCGCCCGAACTCGGCCTTGGACACGGGCTCTCGTATGCCGAGCTGGGCCTGCGCCTGCGCTACGAGGTTGCGCAGGGCTTCGCGCCTTATGTCGGCGTGAGCTGGGAGCGGGCACTTGGCCGGACCGCCGATTACGCCCGCGCCGCCGGTGAGAACCCGGAAGGCAAAAGCGTCGTGGTCGGCCTGCGCTTCTACGGCGGCGAGGACTAAGCGACGAGGTCCTGCACGTCCGGGTGCGTTTCCACATAATGGCGCACGAAGGAGCAGAGCGGCACGATCTTCAGCCCCTCCGCCCGCGCCTGCTCGAGCGCCCCGGCAATCAGCTTGGTGCCGACGCCCTGCCCTTCCAGTTCCTCCGGCACTTCGGTGTGCGTGAAGCTGATCTTGCCCTCTTCGCGGCTGTAGGCGGCGAGCGCCTTGTGACCGTCGACGATCAGCTCATACTGGCTTTCGGCGCGATTATCGGTGACCATTTGGCGACTATGCTCCACTGGATTCGAGATGCGGCGAAAACCGCCTTGCTTGCCGGCCTCCTGCTTGGGGCAGGCTGCCGTGACGGGGAGAACGGCGGCAACAGAGCTTTCGATCCCGCCGCGTTGCAGGAAGCGGCGCCGTGCGAGGGGCGCAGCTTCGAGGGGAGCCGCTTCACCGTCTGCAGCTTCGACGCCCGCCGCGACACGCTTCGCCTCGTTCTGAACGGTCCCGACGGCAAGCCGCTGCGCAGCTTCCCCGCGCTGGAAGGCGCGCTCGGCGCCGAGGCGCGGCAGGTGCGCTTCGCAATGAACGCCGGCATGTATGACGAACACGGCGACCCCGTCGGCCTGTTCGTCCAGAACGGCGACAGGGTGAAGCGCCTCAACACCAATAAAGGCCCCGGCAATTTCCACCTGCTGCCCAACGGCGTGTTCGCCGTGGACAAAGAAGGCCGCGTCTCCGTCACCGCCACTCCGAAGGCCAAGCCGGAAGCGGCGGCCTGGGCCACGCAATCCGGCCCGATGCTGGTGATCGGCGGCAAGCTCCACCCGAAGTTCGATGCGGACGGCCCGTCGCGCCTGATCCGCAACGGCGTCGGTGTGAAGGACCCGCGCACCGCCTTTTTCGTGATCAGCGAGGATGCCGTGTCGTTCGGCCGCTTTGCCCGCTTCTTCCGCGATGCGCTTGGCTGCCCCGACGCGCTCTTTCTCGACGGGACGGTGTCCAGCCTCTGGCACCCCGCGGCAGGCCGGCAGGACGGTTATGCCGGGCTTGGTCCGATGCTGGTGGTGCTCAGGAAGGAGTAAGCGCCGAATCGCGCAGGCCGCGCCAGACGCGAAGCGCCTGCACGGTTTCCGGAACGTCGTGGACCCGCAGGATCTGCACGCCCTGCTCCGCCCCCTTCAGCGCCAGCGCAAGCGAGCCGGCGAGGCGCTGGTCCGCGGGCGCTTCGCCCGACAGCGCCCCGATCATCCGCTTGCGGCTTGCGCCGAGCACGATCGGGCAACCCAGGCCGTGAAGAAGCGCCAGGTTGTTGAGGAGCTGAAGGTTGTGCTGCACGCTCTTGCCGAAGCCGATGCCGGGATCGATCAGGATGTTGTGCCGGGCAATGCCCGCGCCTTCCGCCGCGGCGATGCGAAGTTCCAGCCAATCATACACCTCGAGCACCACCGGCCGATCGTAAAACGGTGCGTCCTGCATCGTTTCGGGCGTGCCCTGGTGATGCATCAGTATCACCGGGCAGCCCGCCTGCGACACCGCGGCGGCAGCGCGATCGTCCCAGGTCAGCGCCGAAACATCGTTGACCAATCCTGCGCCGGCGGCGAGCGCCGCCTCCATCACCGCCGCCTTGCGCGTGTCCACCGAGACGGCGGTGCCGCCCGCGGCCAGCCGGCGGATCACCGGCTCGACGCGCTTGATTTCGTCCACCTCCCACACCGGCTTGGCGCCGGGCCGGGTGGACTCGCCACCGACATCGATCAGCGCCGCGCCGGCTTCGGACATCGCAAAGCCCGCCGCGATCGCCGCCTCCGCATCGGCATTCTGCCCGCCGTCGGAGAAGCTGTCGGGCGTCGCATTGACGATGCCCATCACCTGCGGCTGGTCCAGCCGGATCACCCGCTCGCCGAGCCGCAGCGGGGGCCGGGCGGCGGTGAGGTTGCGCCAGGCCGCTTCGGCCGCGCTCCCCAGCCGGGGCAGCGCGCCCTCTATCTCTTCCACCGGGATCAGCTCTATCGTTCGGCGGCCGTTTTCGATGCGGATCGCCTCCACCGCCGCGAAGAACAGAAGGCCGCCGGCCAGGCGGGCGACCTGCCCGTCGAGGCCGAAGGGCGCATCGACGAAGGCGGTGGGGCGAAAGTAGACACGACTGCTCATCGCCCAGGACTAGCGTCTTGCGGCGCCCTCGCGGAATAATTTTTGTACGCCGTGCAGAAAGTGCGACTGAATTGCCGGCGGGCTGGGACTGTAGGGGGCAGGGAGAGGTGGCGACCGCCTCTTTCAAAGGTCAGCAGGGTAACTGATTCTTTGCCGGCTCGATCACCATGGTGGGCATGGTGAATCGAGCCCTTCAACGCCCAAAGGGGCTCCCGCATACATCCCGTGGTCAGAAGCATGCGGGCGATGAGGCGCGAAGGGACGGCCGCCGCACACGAATGTACCTCATCCGCAACGAAAGTCGAGTAGCGTTTCCGCTTAAAGGTGGCTTTCTGCCACCGATTTGAACGTCGTCGTCCCAAGTTGGTGCGGCGCCGTTTTGCCGCGGCGAAGGGCCGTCGTGGGTTGCTCACTCTGCAGCGGATATGCCGCCCGGTAAACACGCCGCAAGACCCTCCGAAGGGCAAACGCCGCCCCCTTTCCCTCCCGCCCCAACTCCCCTCCCTGCGCGCCAGCGTAGGCACGTGCACGCAAACGGCGGAAAGGGAGGGGCCGGGGGTGGGTTCCGCCAGCGTGCGACACCCCGCGGATGCCACCCGCCGCATAACACCCACCCCTACCCCTCCCTCGCCTGCGCCCGCGTTTGTCCGAACGCTCCGGCTCGAAGGGAGGGGAGTATCCGGACAAAGAGCACGCCGCCCCCTTTCCCTCCCGCCCCAACTCCCCTCCCTGCACGCCAGCCTAGGCACGTGCACGCAAACGGCGGAGAGGGAGGGGCCGGGGGTGGGTTCCGCCCAGCGCGCGACACCCCGCGGATGCCACCCGCCGCATAACACCCACCCCTACCCCTCCCTCGCCTGCGCCCGCGTTT
>DASWNA010000047.1:0-3349 GCA_036399475.1 Allosphingosinicella sp. | reverse complement strand
GTCCGGCACGGCATCGCCACCGCCCGGTCCGCGGGCAGCCACTTCGACCAGTCCTGGAACGGCTCCTCCAGCGTCCGCCCGAGCAGCAGCGACACGAAGCCCGAGCAGTCGATGAACAGGTCGCCTGCGATGATCTCGCCGCTCTCCATCGCGATCGAGGCGATGTCGCCGCTCTCGCCCTCGCGGTTGACGCCCACCACCTTTCCCTCGGTCCGCACCGCGCCCAGCCGCTCGGCCAGCGCGCGCAGATAGGGCGCGAACAGGTTCGCATCGAACTGGTATGCATAGCCGTAATTCGATCCGATCGATTCCGGATCCGCGCCGGGCAGGGCGAAGCGATTGAGCCGGGCCGCCATGCACGCCATCGAAAATTGCTCGAGATCGGGCACGTCCACGCCTGCGTGCCGCATCCGCAGCCAGTAATGATGGAAATCGATGGCATCGTCGCTGCCGCGCCCAAAGGCGCCGAACGGGTGGATGTAGCTGTCGCCGATCCGCCCCCAATTCTGGAATTCGATGCCCAGTTTGAAGGTGGCGCGGGTGGTCGCCATGAACTCGCGCTCGTCGATGCCGAGCCGTTCGTTGAACGCGCGGATGTGGGGGAGCGTCGCTTCGCCGACTCCGACGATCCCGATCGCCTCCGATTCGACCAGGCGCACCGTGCAGCGCGCGGGGAGGAGCTTGGCAAGGGCTGCGGCCGTCATCCATCCGGCGGTGCCGCCGCCGACGATTACGACTTTCAGTCTGGTGTCATCTGCCATTGCTGCAGCCTGGTCCCTCTCCCGTGCGCCCTCTTACGACCGCCATTCCATGCGGGTCAATTCGCCGGATTTTCTCGTGGGAGTACAGCGACATGCGCACTGTTGCAGCGAAAACACACAAATGATTTTTGCGCTCGGCAGCAAAAAAATGACACCGCAGGACACTTGCGGGATCCCAAAATCAGCGGCTACGGGACGGCTCGAAACGAGAGTGGCGCGCGCATTGTTGTTAGCGCTACCATATTGGAGAGTGTTGGAATGGCTTCGTTCGCCGCATTGGCATTTTGTTCGCGTGAGCAGTCTGAATTCGGTGCGTTCCTGCGGTGCGGCGCGTCCGTCGCAGCGCTTTGTTCCTTCGCCGCGGCGGCCCCCGCCTTTGCGCAGTCCGCTCCGACTGCGGGCACCCAGGAGGTCGAAAACAGCGCCGGCCAGGCGCAGGGCAGCGAAGACGCCCAGGCGCCGGAAACCCGCATCGCCGACCAGACGGAAGTCGCGGCGGAAGAGACCAGCCCCGAGGATGACGATGCGATCGTCGTCACCGGCATCCGCCAGAGCCTCGCCAACGCGCAGAATTTGAAGCGCAACGCCGACACCGTCGTCGATGCGATCACCGCCGAAGATATCGGCGCGCTCCCCGACCGCTCGGTCACCGAAGCCCTGCAGCGCGTACCCGGCGTCGCGATCAACCGCTTCGCTGCGGGCAACGATCCGGACCACTTCTCGGTCGAAGGCTCGGGCGTCGTCGTCCGCGGCCTCAACTTCGTCCGCTCCGAATTCAACGGCCGCGATACCTTCGGCGCGAATAACGGCCGCCAGCTCGGCTTCGCCGACGTCCCCGCCGAGCTGCTGGGCTCTGTCGAAGTCTACAAGAACGTGACCGCCGAGATGATCGAAGGCGGCCTTGCCGGCACGGTCAACTTGAACACCCGCGTTCCCTTCGACAACAAGGGCTTCCACTTCGGCTTCGGTGCCGAGGTGAATTACGGCGACTTCGCGAAGGAGCCGACGCCGGTCGTCTCGACCCTGCTCAGCAACACCTGGGACACCGCGATCGGCCGCTTCGGTCTGCTCGGCAGCGTCACCTATTCGCAGCTCAAGAGCCGCGCGGACGGCCTCGGTATCCAGAACTTCCAGACCCGCGATGCGACCCAGGTCATCTGCGCCAATGCCGACGATCCCGCGGCGGACATCTGCACCCGCAACCCGCTGCCCGGCATGGCGCTCGCCTACGCCCCGCTCGGCGTGCGCTACACCACGCAGGAATATAACCGCGAGCGCCTCGGCATGGCCGGTGCCGCGCAGTGGGAGAGCAACGACCGCACGATGCTGCTCACCGCGCAGTTCCTGCGCTCCCACGCCCGTTCGCGCTGGACCGAGCACACCTTCGCCGCATCGCCCGATCTTTCCGAATACAACACCTATCCGGTCGGCTGCCGCCAGACCGGCAACGGCGCGGCCGATTGCCGCCCCGGCGAATTCACCAACTACGAATATGACGACGAAGGCGTCTTCGAGCGCGGCTACATCACCTTCCCGGGCACCGGCTGGCGCTCGCCCGACAGCGGCGGCACCTGGCGCACGCCCACCGGCGGCGTCCAGCACGAGCTCGCCACCCGCGGCGTCGATCAGACCACCGTCACCACCGACTACGGCCTGAACTTCAAGTGGAACCCGTCCGATCGCTGGTCGGTCAATCTCGACGGCCAGTACGTCAAGGCGACCACCGACAATCTCGACGTCAGCATCATGGGTTCCGGCTTTGCCGACACCGAGCTCGACCTCACCGGCGATCTCCCGCAGTCGACCCTGCACCGCCCGACCTTCCTGTCGGCGACCTGGTCGGGTGCGCAGTGCGGCACCAAGAGCCCGGCGATGTGCACCCCCAACCAGCGCATTAACGGCCAGGACGACGCGGCCTACTTCTCGGATCCGGCCAACTACTTCTGGCGCTCCGCGATGGACCATATCGAACAGAGCGACGGCACTGAATGGGCGTTCAAGGCGGACGTCGCCTACGACTTCGAAGACGACATTCCGGGCCTGCGCCGTGTGAAGTTCGGCGCGCGCTATGCCGACCGCGACCAGACGGTCCGATCCTCGGCCTATAACTGGGGTGCGCTGAGCGAAGTCTGGGGGGGCTCGGGCCCGGTCTGGATGGACCAGACCGATGCCGCGAACCGCGAATTCTACGGCTTCCCGAACTTCTTCAAGGGCGACACCAACGGCCCGGTCGGCGGCCATTATTACGCTCACAACCCGGTCAAGACCTACGCCCACATGACCGAGTTCGCGCGCTCCATCGTCGGCCAGTGGAATGCCGGCGGCGCCAACCAGGCCGGCTGGACCCCGCTCGCCGTGCGCAGCATCACCCGTCCCGACGTGATTGAAGGCACCCCTTTCCGCCCGAACGAGATCAACGCGATTTCCGAGGCGACCAAGGCGGGCTATGTCATGCTCTCCTTCGGCAGCGACGATCCGCTGTTCGGCGGGGTCACGGTCGATGGCAATATCGGCGTGCGCTACGTGCACACGACCAGCCGGTCGAACGGGTTCATCACCTTCCCCTCGCCGCTATTCAGCGGGCGGCC